>NC_009767.1:4535000-5185000 GCF_000017805.1 Roseiflexus castenholzii DSM 13941
TAGACCACATCGACCTCAACGCGTCCGAGTTCACTCAGATCGCGCACATTGTCAACAAAGTGCGGCACGCTGATCTGCGGTTCGAGCGTATCGAGATCAACCTCGACCGTCCGGCTATAACGCGCCCCTTCCTCAACGCACAACCACGACGGCGCAATGATGCCGCGACGCGCGGCGTGTTCCTCCCAACCAGGACCGGTCGGCGGAATAATGCCCGCTTTGCCGCCGATCTCAATCGAGAGTGTAGCGAGCGTCATCCGTTCACCAACGCTCAGTTCCTCGACGCCATGCCACTCCACCGACTGATAGGTTGCGCCATCGGCGCCGATCAGGCGCGCCACGCGCAACCCCAGGTCCTTCGCACCGACGCCGGGGCGAAAGCGACCGCGCGCCAGAATGCGCACCGTTTCCGGCACACGCAGCCACGTCTGCCCGGTCGCCAGCGCCAGCGCCATATCGGTCGAACCCATGCCAGCGCCGAAGGCGCCGACCGCCCCATACGCCGTCGAGTGCGAGTCGCTGCCGAGGATCAGCATACCGGGGCGCGCCAACCCTTCTTCGACCAGCACCGGATGCGAAATGCCGCGCCCGACATCGAAGAAGTGCGTGATCTGCTGCTGCCGCACCCAGCGCCGCAGCGCGAGTTGATGTTCGGCATTCTGGATGGTCGCCGCCGGCGCCACGTGGTCCACCACCACCGCCACCCGGTCGCGGTCCCACACCTGTTCGGCGCCCAATTCCTGGTGCAGAATCTTAATGATGCTGGGCGAAATACTGTCGTGCATCATTGCCAGATCGACCCTGGCGACGATATTCTCGCCGGCGGAGACCGGTCTTCCGGCGGCGCGCGAAAGAATCTGTTCTGCAAGCGTCTGCCCCACAATTCCCTCCTGAAGCGCAAACGAAAAGCCCGCTCGCCTGGTCTGGCGAAGCGGGCGCCTGTCAACCAACCGTTGCGGGACAAGCGAGCCTAACCAGACCAGAGGGCCGGTTTTTTGCTGCGCTTGACCTGCTTGGTGATCAGGGATGGCATAGCGTGTACCATTGTTTCCTGGACTGCGCGCAGTGTACCACCGAAGCGCGCGGCTGTCAAACGACGATTATCCGGCTTGTGCCGCCCCCCCTTCCAGTTGGTAGAAAGTCCAACGGTCCTCGTTTTCTAAGCGCGCTTCACCGGCAGAACTCGCTCTAAAAATCACCAATACTGCCGGACGATTGGCGCCAGAACTTTCTCCTGCGCCACCGCCGCTCTCGGCATCGAGTGGAGGCGACCCGGCGGCTGTTATCCTCTGTGCATCCTCTGTGGCGTTTTGCGCGCCGCCGCTCTCGGCATCGAGTGGAGGCGACCCGGCGGTCTGTTGATCTCCGCGCGTTGCGCCTAACGCCTGCCTGACATAATCGGGCAATTTTCCTTCTTGGCTAGTGAACGCAAACCTCCCACAACACACCAGACAGTGCCAGGGAAACACGTGTTGAACGAAATCCTGGAGCGACTTTTTTGATGATTTGCTTTGCACGATGCTGGCGTGAAGCAGCCAGCACCCGGCGTCGATAAATGGCGCAAAGCAAGCCGGAAACTGTGAGCAGGATGAACCGGTGTTTGAAGAATTGCTCAGGCGCTGCGCGCAACCGCACTGATTCGACACCTGGCAGCCATAGCAGGCAGTCCCTGAGCCGTTTGTGAGCAACGTGCGCCATGCTTCGTCCTCATACCACTGCGCCCGATCTTCGCATTGTTGCGCCTTGTCCCACTGCCACGCCGCCTCTTCCCACTGCCCCGCCGCCGCCTTTATCCACTGCCACGCCGCCTCTTCCCACTGCCCCGCCGCCTTTATCCACTGCCACGCCGCCTCTTCCCACTGCCCCGCCGCCTTTCTCCACTGCCACGCCGCCTCTTCCCACTGCCCCGCCGCCGCCTCTTCCCACTGCCACGCCGCCTTTCTCCACTGCCACGCCGCCTCTTCCCACTGCCCCGCCGCCGCTGCCCACTGCCCCGCCGCCGCCGCTTCCCACTGCCCCGCCGCCGCCGCTGCCCGCCTCGCCTCCGCTGCCCGCTGCCACGCCGCCGCCGCTGCCCGCCACGCCGCCGCCTTTCTTCGGGTTGCCTTCGTCCATATGCACGCTGCTACCATCCACTGGAGCGCTGCCGATGTGCTATTCGATCCCCGGTTCTGCGTCGCTTGAGGGATTGCACAGTTTGCAGCTGTTTGCCACATTTCCGCGTCCCACACGTCGGCGAACAGGCAATACAGCGGGGTTTCGTTGGATTGTTTGGCATTTTTTATCAATGTTTCGGTTTGATCGCCATTTTTATAGTGGAGATAGTCAAATTCGTTGCTCTTCCAGTTCAAGATTTTCGCCTGAATGCGAAATCCTACGGCTTCTTTAGTTCGATGATCTAAAAACCACCACGCCCAATCAGCGCCACCTTCACTCTCCTGCTTGCGATTAAAGCGTATGACTATCACCCGATCCGGGTGACGGGACGCTATATCGAGCAGGTTTATGTCGGTGACAGCGTCTTCGCCAAGACGGAACTCGATTTCCCTCGCTTTGTAGAGATCGTGCCCTGTTTTGAGATTGAGGCGGATAAAGTCGCTGCACAGATAGGCAAAATTGCCGAGCGGGTTGCTGTTCGTCATGGAGGTTCTCCTGCGGCATGGCGCGTTTCGAGTGTCAGGAATCTGATCGAGACTATACACATTCGCGCCTTCACAAGTCAATAGGCAATTGGTCTCAGAAGCGAATAGTCCTGTCACCGGAGGAAGGATTACACACGCCGGCGTGTCTGTGACGTAATACCAATGACGATTGAAGATGCCGCATGCGTGTCATTCCTCGCTGCGCTCGGAATCTGAGCGGGTCGCGCACGACCCCTCGCGCTGCTCGGGGTGACCATGCCGGATGGTCACCGGTCATTGGTATAACGCGATCGCGCAGCGCGCCCCCTCAACCCTTCCCTGTGCTATAATGCACAAAGACGTATTGCGATTGCCGGAGGACAAGACGCTATGGGGCTGCGCCACATTTTGCGCATTGATAACCCGGACGAAAAGAAAATCCTGACGACCCGCTGCCACCCGGTGCGGATGCCTAATCCGTCGCTGAAGCAACTGGTCGCCGATATGTTTGAAACCATGCACGCCGCCAATGGCGTTGGTCTGGCGGCGCCGCAGATTGGCGTCACGCAGCGCCTGGCGGTCATTGCAATCCCGCCAATGATGGAAGAGCGCCCGGATGGCACGAAGGTCGAGGTCGCGCCGGAGCAGACATTTGTGCTGATCAACCCGGAGATCGTGAAAGCCAGCGATCAGGAGGACGTTGGGCTTGAAGGATGCTTGAGCCTGCCGGGGTGGTACGGCGAAGTGCCGCGCGCTGCGTGGGTCACCGTCGAGTATACTGACCTGAACGGGAGGCGGCAGCGCATCCGGCGGGCAACGGGATTGCTGGCGCGCGCATTGCAGCACGAGATCGATCACCTGGACGGCGTTCTTTTCACCGAGCGCATCCGCGATCTTTCGACCCTGAAGAGTTACAGTGAAGAAGAAGCCCCGGCGACCACCGGGTGAGGGGCGGGGCTGAGACCCGCCCCTACCGTCCCGTCCGCCTCGATCCCATCCCCGCCTCGATCCCATCCCCGCCTCGATCCCCGCCCCGATCCGCGTTCCGTTCCGATCCCCGGTCCGTTCCGGTGGGGGCGGGTCTGAGACCCGCCCCTACTACCGTCCCGTCCGCCTCGATCCCATCCCCGCCTCGATCCCATCCCCGCCTCGATCCCATCCCCGCCTCGATCCCATCTCTGTCCCAATCCCCGCCCCGATCCGCGTTCCGTTCCGATCCCCGCCCGATCCGATCCGCGTTCCGTTCCGATCCCCGCCCGATCCGATCCGATCCGCGCGGTCATCATCCTGCCATACCCGCCACTTCCTGGCGGGGGCGTGGTACAATACCGCACAGAGAGTTGCGCCGGCGAAGGCGGATCGAGAGGATGGCATGGGATTTTTCAAACGCATGTTTGGGCGCGGACAGGACGCGCCGCGCAGTGAGGAAGAAGCCAGACAGGAAGAACAGAAGATCGACCGGGCGACTGCGAAAGCACGCCACGGTCTTTTCGGTCAAATTGCCAGCCTGTTCGCCACCGACGAACCGATCACCGATGAACTATGGGACGACCTCGAAGCGCTGCTGATTCAGGCGGATGTCGGCGTCGAAACGACCATGTACCTGGTCAACCGCACGAAGGACCGCTGCAACCGCTACGGCGTCAAACGGGCGCGTGAGGCGCGCGATATGCTGAAGGCGGAGATGGTGCGCGTGTTGCAGGAACAGGAGCGGCGCCAACCGGTCAATGCGAATCCCTCTATTGTGCTGGTGGTCGGCGTCAATGGTGCAGGCAAAACGACCCTGATTGCAAAACTGGCGTATCGCCTGAAGAATCAATTCGGTAAACGCGTGCTGCTGGCGGCAGGTGACACCTTCCGCGCTGCTGCGACCGAGCAACTCGAAACCTGGGCGGAACGGGTGGGTGTGCCGGTTATTTCACGCGGTCAGGGCGCCGACCCCGGCGCTGTGGTGTACGATGCCATCGAAGCCGTTAGCGGCGGCGATTTCGATGTGTTGATCATCGACACTGCCGGGCGCCTGCATGCTAAAACGAACCTGATGCTGGAATTGCAAAAGTTGCGCAATATCATCCGGCGAAAGTTCCCCGATGCCCCGCACGAGGTGCTGCTGGTTATCGACGCCACAACCGGACAGAATGGTGTGCTTCAGGCGAAATCGTTCTTGAAAGCGGTGGATGTGACTGATGTGGCAGTAACGAAACTCGACGGCACTGCCAAGGGGGGGATTGCATTCGCCATCGCGCAGGACATCGAGCGCCCGATCCGTTATGTCGGCACTGGCGAGAAAATGACCGATCTGGCGCTCTTCGATGCGGAAACGTTCGTTGAGTCGTTGTTTGCGCAGGATTAAACCATGCTGCACCGCGATGTTGACTATGCCGCTTGAAACGACGAAGTGCCCGGTCTGCGGGCGGAAACTGGCGCTCCAGGAGTACGTGACACCCGGCACGCGCCTGGTCTGCACCGACTGCGAAAGCAATCTGTATGTTGAAGCGCGCCGTCCGCTGCGCCTGAAACCGGTGCCGGAAGAGGCGACGTACAATGCCAATGATCGCCCTGAGTCGTATGGATAAGGGCGCGCGATGGTCGTGGTGGTTCGCTCCGATGCGCATGGCGCTGATCGGCATCCTGGCCTCACTGTTCGCATCGGCGTGCATGCTCGTCTCCGGCGATCGCCTGTCTGCCGATGTGCGCCCTGATGCGGGGAATGTGACCCGCGCCTTCCTTGGCGCTGAGGGGTCGGAAGAATACGCGCTCCCCATCGGCGGCGGCGCGGCGACGCTGCGAACCATCGTCATCCTTGAGGTGCAACAGGGTGAGATGCGCCTCGAAATGCTGAATCCCGGCGGAAGCGTCGCCTTTGCCGTTCAGAGTCGCCCCGGCGATCAGGTTTCGCGGGTTGGCGCTGTTCGACTCGATGAAACCGGGACGCTGCGTTACCGCGTTATCACCCGTGGCGCGCGCGATGGCGCATATCAGATATTGTATCAGCGAGTGCGGAGTGGGAATGATCAATGACGGTCTCTCGTGAAACTGTTCTCAAACAAGCTGCCGAACGGAATGTCGAGTTTGTCAGCCTTCAGTATACCGACATCGTCGGTATGGTGAAGAATGTCACTATTCCGATATCCGAACTGCCCGATTGCCTCGATCATGGGGTCTGGTTCGACGGCTCATCGCTCGAAGGGTTCGCCCGCGTCGCCGAGAGCGATATGTATCTCGTTCCCGATCTTGAAACCTTCGCAATCATTCCGTGGGACGAAGCAGCCGGTTTTGTCACGGCGCGCATGATCTGCGATGTGCAGACGCCGGAAGGCAAACCGTTCGCCGGCGATCCGCGGTATGCGCTGCGGCGCGCGCTCGATGCCGCGCAGCGCATGGGCATGACCTTCTACGTCGGTCCAGAAGTTGAGTTTTTTCTGTTCCGCGCCGGTCCCGATGGGCGTCCGGCGCTGATCCCGCACGATGTCGCCGGGTATTTCGACGCGACGACCGATGCCGCAACGCACATCCGCCGTCGTATGGTGCGCGCGCTCAGCGCCTTCGGCATCGAGGTCGAGGCCACGCACCACGAAGGCGCGCTCGGTCAGCACGAGATCGATCTGCGACATACCGAAGGGCTGCGCGCCGCCGATCACCTGGTGACGACGCGCGCGACGCTTAAGGCAGTGGCGCAGCATCACAATCTGTATGCAACGTTCATGCCCAAGCCAATCGCCCATCTGAACGGCAATGGTCTGCATATGCACCTGAGTCTTGCCGATGCAACCAGCGGCAAGAATCTCTTTTTCGACGCCCACGACCCATACTCCATCTCAAAGCTGGCGCGCCATTTTATCGCCGGGCTGCTGGCGCACGCGCGCGGTATGATCGCCGTCCTTGCGCCGCTCGTGAATTCGTATAAGCGCCTGGTGCCCGGTTTCGAGGCGCCGGTCTATCTGATCTGGGGGCGCACCAATCGCGCACAGTTGGTGCGGGTGCCGCGCATCAGCACGAATCGCCCACAGTCGGCGCGGGTGGAGTTGCGCTGTGCCGATCCGTCGTGTAATCCGTACCTGGCGCTGGCGGTCATTCTGGCTGCCGGTCTCGACGGCATCCGGCGCGAACTGCCGCTGCCACCGCCGGTCGAAGAGGATTTATTCGAGGTCGATCTGCGCGCGCGCCAGTTCGACGTCCTGCCTTCAACGCTTGGTGTGGCGCTCGAAGAGTTGCAGCGCGACGAGGTGATCACCGAAACCCTTGGTCCGCACATTCTCGAACGCTTCGTCGAGGCGCGCGCGCGCGAATGGGAAGAGTACAGCCATTCGATCAGCCAGTGGGAACTCGACCGGTATTTGCCGACGTATTAGTGTGACAATGAAGGTCGTCATGCCGAGCGCAGCGCGTCGTCATTCCGAGCGCAGCGAGGAATCTCCTCGCGCAGCGCCACCGTCGTCATGCCGAGCGCAGCGCGTCGTCATTCCGAGCGCAGCGAGGAATCTCCTCGCGCAGCGCCACCGTCGTCATTCCGAGCGCAGCGCGTCGTCATTCCGAGCGCAGCGAGGAATCTCCTCATGACTTGAGTGTGTGAGAAGTATGGCGCCAATTGCGAAACCATCACCGGAACAGACCTATTACCAGCGCGTCGCATGGACGTGGATGCTGGCGTTCTTTGGGTTGTTCTGCGCATTGGTTGCGGTCGTCGGGTATAGCGGCTGGCGCTCCTATGAGACGGCGACGACGCCGGTTGAGGGGGCGATCCTGCGCAGCCACGTGAACGCTGGCGTTTCGATCCAGCCGCGCGGTCGCCTGGTTGCCGAGAGTATCGAACGCCTGCCGCCAGAGCGCGATCCCTGCCCCGGTGAACTCGACATTTGCGCAATCGTTGCCGAAGGAAGCGTCATTCGCACGAAAGCCGAAGCAGGGTATGGACCGGTTGCATCACTGGTTCTTGTGGATCGGACGCAGATCGACTTTTGGGCGCATCCCGATGGCGCTGAATTGGCGCTTGTCAGTTACCGCGCCACGACATGGCACAACGGGCGCCTGGACGTGACGCTGCGGCAGAATGCGGGATACCTCCGCTATGACATCGCTGCCGGTCAACCGTATGATCAGGTTGAGTATGTCGTTGAGGTCGGAGATGGGACGCGCATTCGCCTCGATCCCGGCGGAAGTTATTCTGTCAATGTGTTGAACGGATCGGCAAGACCCTTGCCGCCTCTCGCTCTTAACGGCGAGCCATTGTGGATCGAAGTCGCTACCCGTTCTGGTCGCGCGATTGTTGACCATCAGGGCGGATCGGTGGAGGTGCAACCCGGGCAACTGGCGCAGATCGATGCCGCCGGCACGCTTGCTGAACCCGGTGAAGCGCGCTGGGAGTTGATCCGCGATGGCGGGTTTGAGCAGTACCTGGCGCAGAACCAGTACGATCAGACTTCCCAGACATGGCGCAAATATGCCATTCCGAACGCCCCTGGCATGACTCCTGAAGAGCACAACGGGCGGTTTGCCGTTGTGCGCTCCTGTCGCCCGGAAACGCCCGATTTCTGCTCGCCGGACGATCAGGTCGCCATCGGGCAGTTTCGCCGCGATGGTTTGCAGACCCGTCCGTTTACCGTCGGCATCGAGCAGACGATCGATGCCGATGTGTCGGAGTTTCCGTCGCTACGCCTGACGATGTGGGTGCGAGTACTGACCCAGACGGTGCAACTCGCCGGAGTGGCTGGCTCCGAGTGCCCGATCATGGTGCGGATCACGTACAAGCCCACCAGCCCGACCGATCAGGAGTTGAGCCGCTATTTTTGCATCTATACCGGCAACGGTGAGGTGTCGAACAGTGAAGACGCCGGCGAAATCCGCTATCGGCAGGTGCCGCAGTTTCAGTGGTATCGCCTGAATGTCGAGTTGCGCGACGACTCGCTCCTGCGCCAGGCGCGCTATATCCAGAGTATTCGCATTGAAGCGCGCGGGCACGATTATCTCTCGGAAGTGACGGCAATTTCGCTGATCGGCAGGCAGTGACGGCGTGATCTACACCGGCATCGATATTGTTGCAGTAGACCGGATCCGGCGAGCAGTCGAGCGTTGGGGTGATCGCTTCATCCAGCGCATCTTTTCGACGGCTGAGACGGCGCTGTGCCACGGACGAACCGAATCGCTGGCGGCGCGCTGGGCTGCTAAGGAAGCGGTCGCCAAACTCCTCGGCGTCGGTCTGCGCGGCATCGGCGGCGCAGGCGGCGTCGCATTCCACGATATCGAGGCGCTCGCCGACGCCCACGGGCGCCCGATGGTCATCCTGCGCGGCGCAGCACAGGCGCGCGCCCGCGAGTTGGGTATCGACAGCATCCGCCTGAGCCTTTCCCACGACCACGGACTGGCAATCGCCATTGCGATCGCGCTCAGTTCACCGACACCCAGGAGGAGAATGCCGTGGTGAGCGTGCGGGGATGTAACCCTATTTCGTGCTTTATCAGCGCGCTGCTCTTTGTCCTGATCGGCGCCTGTGTTGGCGGTGTGTTCTTTGTCGTGATACGTTCTATCCGCGACTCAGATGTTGTGCAGGAAGCGCTGGTGCGCGCTGAGCGCGATCCGCAGGTGGCGGCGGCGCTCGGCGCGCCGCTTGAGGCGGGTTGGTTTCCTATGGGTTCTATAAGCACCGGTGATGGCAGCGGTAACGCCAATCTTACGCTCTCGGTCGCAGGACCGCGCGGGTCGGGCGAGATGATGATCGAAGCCGTGCACCGTGAGGGCGTGTGGCAGTATCGTCGCCTGATCGTCACCGTCGGCGGCAGACAAATCGATGTGTTGCGCGAGCAGTAGGAGATGACCGTTCCCCGTGTCGTTGGTGTACGCCGGTCAGGGGTGATACGTTCAGCCTGCGAGCGCTGCGTCAGGCGTTCCGCGCTCACCGGTTTCGCTCCCACCCATGCCCTCTCTCGCCGGAGTTTAAGGGCGGACCGAACACCCGCGCGCATCCCGGCACTCCCACCGTGGGACCATGGGACAGCCACGCGCGCGGCGCCGGTCTCCCCGATCCCGCGCGCGGGAGCGGGGCGGGAGGTGAGGGGAAAACGGCGCATCTCAACGCCATGCATGCCCGCTCTGCTCATACGGGCGATCCGCCCCTGCGCTCGCCGAAAAAAGGCGCGAACGGCTTCCCGGCGGAGGATCGCACAGGCAGACTTCTCAGCCCATCCACATCGTGTGGCGTGCAGTTCGGGCATCAGGACGCCATCATCTCCTGGTACAGGATATTGCCTCTTGATGGATTCTGGTCCCGGCTCTTCCTCGACAGGTGCTGAGTTGTGATACACCTGTCATCTTCAACAACCGCATCTCCCTATACACTGAAAGCGTTGCTGGAGTAACTTCGACAGCGTTCTTCAGCCCGACTCCGATGAGCAGGCACGCTCCTGAACGGGTACGTCATCACTTTGAACTGCAAGGAGAAGACACGCTATGACGTTTTCACGGCGTCGCTTCCTGGGCGCCGGCGCGACGCTCGCCGGCGCCAGGATGTCAGGTGTTCCCACGCAGGTCACTCCCTCGACACTACCCCCCATTGAACTCATCGCACTCAATCGCATAGCATATGGACCACGCCCCGGTGATATTGGGCGAGTGCAGGGAATGGGGTTTGCAGCCTATGTCGATGAGCAATTGAATCCGAATGATGCTGATGATGCGTTGTGTAACCAGAAGATTGCCGAAGCGCGCCTGCGTATTCAGTACAACGCCGGAATGGGGTATCCCGCAGTCGATGAAATGCGTCCCCTGCGCACGATTGTCGAGAACTGGAGTCTCACGCAACTCTGGTCCCTCTCAAAGAATCCAGCGTATCAGGAGCGGATCCGTCCTGTTGAAGAAGTCCGCGCAGCGACGCTGCTCCGCGCGGTGTACAGCAAATGGCAATTGCGCGAGGTGCTGGTCGAGTTCTGGCACAACCATTTCAATGTCGATGCCTACTCCGACTCGCGCATCAGCGCAACCTGGACCCTCTACGACCGCGATGTGATCCGACGGCACTGTCTGGGCAATTTCCGGAGCATGGTGCGGGACGTGGCGAAGAGTATCGCTATGGGGTTCTACCTCGACAACGCCTTCAGTCGTGATGGTCCCGCGAATGAGAACTATGCCCGCGAATTGTTCGAACTGCACACGTTGGGACAGGAGAACTATCTCAATCATCTGTACAATCGCTGGCGCGACGTTCCTGGCGCACTGGAAGGCAACCCTGTCGGGTACATCGACCAGGACGTGTACGAAGCAGCGCGCGCATTCACCGGCTGGACGATTGCCCACGGTCAGACGGTGAGCGGTAATATCCGCCTGCCGGACACCGGTGAGTTCGCCTATGTCGATCTCTGGCACGACAACGCCCAGAAACGGGTGCTTGCCTTCGAGATCGATCCGAACCAGCCTCCATTGTCGGATGGGGAAACGGTCATTCGCCTGGTGAGCGAGCACCCTGGCACAGCACGCCACATCTGCCGCAAACTCTGCCGCCGCCTGCTCGCCGATGACCCGCCCGACTCGCTGGTAAATGCACTGGCGAGCGTCTGGCTGACTCACAAGAATGCGCCTGACCAGATTGCCAGAACGGTGCGCGCCCTGCTACTGTCGGACGAATTCGCCAACACCTTTGGCAGCAAGGTCAAGCGACCGTTCGAGGTAATCGTTTCATTCTTGCGCGCTACCAATGCTGATGTCACGCCCAACTCCGGTCTGTTCTGGCAGTTGCAGGAAATGGGGTACCGGATGTTCAACTGGGGACCTCCGACGGGCCACCCAGAGGAGAGCGCGGCATGGTTGAGCACGAATGGCATGCTGCGACGCTGGAATATCATCAACCAGTTACAGAGTACCTGGCTCAAGGCGGCTACGTTTGATCTACCGGGTCAGACGCCAGCCGGACTGACCTCACGGCAGATCGTGGAGTTCTGGATTGCGCGCCTGCTGGCGATTGCCCCGCCACCGTCCACGATCAACCGCCTGGTCGATCTGATGCGCCAGAATGGGTCGGCGGACGCGCCGCCAACCGGCAGCGCCGAAGAGATGACCGACCGCATCAGGAGTGTGGTGACGCTGATTGCGATGACGCCTGAGTTTCAACTACGATAGAGGAGCACATGACACTCTCACGACGCAACTTTGTAGTCGGGTGCAGCGCAGCAATTGCCGCGCTGACCGGCGGCGCCGTCCGCGGTCTGGCATTTGCGCAGCCGGGAGATACAACCCACCGCGATATTCTGGTGGTCGTTTTCCTGCGCGGAGGGTGCGACGGTCTCAGCCTAGTCGCGCCGGTGAACGATCCGTTCTACCGTGGAGCGCGTGGCGATCTGCGGGTCGAGGAAAGCGGACAGAACGCCGGGCTGCGCTTCGGCAACCCGATCCCGGGAGCCGATTTTCGCCTGCACCCACGCGCCACGCCGCTGCTGTCGCTCTATATTAATCGCTCGCTGGCGATTGTGCATGCATGTGGACTGAGAAATGGCACTCGCAGCCACTTCGAAGCGATGGACTATATGGAAGGCGGGATTCCAGAGAGCGGTGTTCCAGCCAATGGCTGGCTCGCGCGCTACCTGAACGGCATCAACGCCAGCGGTTACTTGCCAGCAGTCTCAGCCAGCGCGCGCATTCCATTCTCGATGACCGGGTTCAACGACGCGGCGGCGCTAACCGATCCGGGCGCATTCAACCTGAGCTGGAACTCATGGCGCTACCGCTCACAACTCGACCAGGCGCTCGACTCGTTCTACTCCGGCGACTCGCCTGTGCAGCGGGCAGGACGCACCACGCTGACGACGATTGCCCGGATCAATGAACGCCTGCCGCGCGATTCACAAGGCAGGGTTATCCCCTACACGCCGGAGAACGGCGCCGTTTATCCGGGAGGGCGCGGCGCCAGCCTGGGCAGTGCCCTGCGCACCGTCGCCGGTTTGATTAAAATGGATGTCGGGCTGATCGCAGCAACCGTCGACTATGGCGGATGGGACACGCATGAAGGGCAGAGCTGGATCTTTCCCGAACTGGTTGCCGGGCTTTCTGAGGCGCTCTATGCCTTCTACAACGATCTCTGGCGCTATCACCACCGGCTGACGATTGTGGTGATGAGCGAGTTTGGGCGGCGGCTCAAAGCCAACCGCAGCAGCGGCACCGACCACGGGCATGGCAATGTGATGCTGGCGCTTGGCGAAGGAATCCGTGGCGGGAAGATGTACGGCGTTTGGCCCGGACTGGCAACTGAGCAACTCGACAATGGCGTTGATCTGGCGATCACTACTGACTATCGCGCGGTGCTGTCAGAAATCCTGGTCAAGCGTGGCGGACACCAGGCGGTCGATCAGGTGTTTCCCGGTTTCAGCGGCTCACCGCTCGGTCTCGCCTATGCTCCCGGCGAGACGATTGAACGACCACAGCGGGTGAACCTGCCACTGGTGACGCGCTGATTGTTACTATTCGCCGATAATCTTTATCAGCACACGTTTGCGCCGCTGACCGTCGAACTCACCGTAGAACACCTCTTCCCATGGTCCGAGGTCGAGCTTGCCGTCGGTGATCGCCAGCACCACCTCGCGCCCCATGATGGTGCGTTTCAGGTGCGCGTCGGCGTTGTCTTCGCCGGTATCGTTGTGGCGATACTGTGAGATCGGCGCATGCGGCGCAAGTTTTTCCAGCCAATGCTCGAAATCGTGCCATAACCCGGATTCGTTGTCATTGACAAAAACGCTGGCGGTGATGTGCATGGCGTTAACCAGGCACAATCCCTCACGCACTCCCGATTTGCGCACGGCTGCCGCGACCTGATCGGTAATGCGCACAAACGCTACCCGTGTGGGGGTGTTGAACCAGAGTTCCTCACGGTATGAGCGCATCACTGTTCCTCCGCATGCTATCGGCGCATATGTTCGCGCGATCAGCGCCTGCTATGCACCATTCCGCAGCCTGCGCAGTTCTTCTTCGAGGGCGCGCAGGCGCGCTTCAACTTCGGCGCGCGCCTGCGCTTCACGTTGCGCCCGTTCCGCCTCGCGCCGCGCCTGTGCTTCCGCAGCAGCCCGCGCCTGCGCTTCGGCTTCCCGCGCCTGCGCTTCACGTTGCGCCCGTTCCGCCTCGCGCCGCGCCTGTGCTTCCGCAGCAGCCCGCGCTGTGGCTTCGCGCCGTGCGCGCTCCGCTTCGCGTTGTGCGCGCTTCTCGGCTTCCTGGCGCGCCTGCGCTTCCAACCGCGCTCGTTCTTCCGCGTCCGCCGCCTGCCGCACCACCGTCGCATAGTCGCCGAATGCCACGCCATGGTCGTCGTAGCAGACGACGTGATCGCCCTCCACCCCCAGCCACACATCGGCAATCGCCAGATGCACCCGTCCCGCAGCATCCAATGGATGCAGGCGGTACATCCCCGCCTCCAACCGGTAGTCGAGCAATCGCAGCCGCCGCTTCCCCCGACCTTTTCCGGCGTCATCCACAATCACGTACTGCGCCACCCCCGCGCGCGCGTAGTGCTCCACCTTGCGCTCCAGGTCGTTCTCGCGCGTCTCCGGCGAGGTGATCTCGATGATCAGCGCCGGACGCGCGCCTTCGACCGCCACCTCGAATGTGCTCCAGTCCTGCCGTTCGCGGATGCCGGGAATGACCATCACATCCGGTCCGTGCGGGCGCAGGTCGGGGATGTCCCACGCAATGCGCACATCGCTCAGGACGATGGCGACCCCCGCCTCCTCCAGACGGGCGCGCAGCACAGCAGTGAGGTACATCCGGTCGGTCTCGTGGCGGTCGCTATGCACAATGAAATCTCCCGTTTCAGGGTGCAGGACGTCCTCCAGCGTGAGCGGAACCTGTTCGAGGTGATGGGGATCGTCGGGGGTCGGGCGGGGCACAAAGCGCCAGCCGTAGCGGAACGGGTCCTCGGCGGGCACATCGGCAGCAGGAACCGGTTTGGTCGATGCAGTCGTCATGACGTCAGTATAGCAAATAATCCATCACCACGCGCAGCCTACCGCTTCCACTTGATACTGCACCCGACGCTCGGCTTCTGCACTGCGTTCACCGGTTGACCGGACAGAATAGCATCGAGCGCGGCGCGCACATCGGCGGCGGTCGCCTCTCTGCCGCTGCTCGGACGGGTATCGTCGAGTTGTCCGCGGTAGACAAGACGCAGGTCGCCGTCGAAGATGAAAGTGTCGGGGGTGCAGGCGGCGCCATACGCGCGCGCGACATCCTGTGTCTCATCGAACAGATAGGGGAAGGGATAGCCGACGCGCAGCGCCTCCTCGCGCATCCTCTCCGGCGAGTCTTCCGGGTACTGGATTGGATCATTAGAACTGATAGCGATGAACGACACCCCCTGCGGCATATAGTCCTGCGCCAGGCGAACAAGCGCCCGATCAACATGCTTGACATACGGGCAGTGATTGCAGATGAACAGAATAACCGTCGCCTTGGGCGATTTCAGATCGCTCAGCGACATCGTTTTGCCCGATACCGTATCAGTCAGGGTGAAATCGGGCGCAATGGCGCCCAACGTCAACGTCAGCGATGTTTCTGATGTTGCGGGCATGATCTTCCTCCTTGACATCAAATGGTACGGTTCCGCGAGAATCCGTTTTCATCTGTGTGCATCCGCGTCCCCTTACGCGCGCATCGCGCGCGCAACGTCAACCGGGACATCAGGAGCAGGCAGTCGTGCTGGTCACATCGTATTGTACCAGATGTCGCAGCGTGTCAGGCGCGTTTCGTGGTATGATGCACCTGTCGCATCCGTGCTGCGCCAGGGCGCGTAAAAGATAAAGATGAAAACCGCACATAACGAATAGACAACACGTATGGAACGCAAACGCGCAATTGTTATCGGCGCCGGATTTGGCGGTCTGGCGATGGGCATTCGTCTGCAAAGCCTGGGGTTCGACACCACCATTGTCGAAAAACTGGACGGACCCGGAGGCCGCGCGTATGTGCGAAAAGTTGACGGATTTACCTTCGACATGGGTCCAACCGTCATTACGGTGCCGCATTTTATCGAAGAACTATTCGCGCTAGAACGCGACGCAGCGAATCTTGCTGCTCCTGATTTTCCACCGGAGACGCTGGTCCCCGAAGCGCGCGTCACCAGCGGCATCAGCAGCGGTCCCGCCACCTCAAAGTATGTGACACTTACGCCGATCCTTCCCTTCTATCGCATCTATTTCGACGATGGAACTTTCTTCGACTACGACGGCGATCCAGAGCGCACGCGCGAACAGATTCGCGCGCTGGCGCCGGAAGATCTCGAAGGATACGAGCGGTTCCATGCCGCCGCCGAGGCAATCTTCAAGCGCGGATTCCTCGAACTAGGGTACACATACTTCGGCGATATTGGAACGATGTTGCGCGTCGTCCCCGATCTGGTGCGTCTCGATGCGGTGCGCCCACTCTTCTCGTTCGTCAAACGCTACTTCCGCAACCCCAAGATGCAGCAGGTGTTCAGTTTCGAGCCGTTACTGATCGGCGGCAATCCGTTGCAGGTTCCGGCGATCTATGCCATGATTCACTTTGTTGAGAAAACCTGGGGCATTCATTTCGCTCGCGGCGGCACCGGTGCGCTGGTGCAGGGGTTGGTGCGGAAGTTTGAGGATTTAGGCGGGGTCATGCGTTACAACAGCGAGGTGCGCCGGATTATTGTGACCGATGAGCACGGGCGAGAGCCGCGCGGTTTGCGCGCGCGGCGCATTGCGCGCGGCGTCGAACTGGCTGATGGTACGCGCCTCGAGGCGGATCTGGTGGTCTCGAACGGCGATTATGCCACGACCTATCTCCGCCTGATTGACCGGAAGCACCGTCGGATCAACAATGATCTGCGGGTGCGCCTGGCGCGGCAGTCGATGTCGCTGATTGTCATCTACTTCGGGTTCCGCGCCGATCCGCGCGATGCGCAGCTGCGCCATCACAACATTATTCTGGGACCACGCTACGAGGGGTTGCTGGAAGATATTTTCAACCGCAAGACGCTGGCAGATGATTTCTCGCAATATCTGCACATTCCAACGCTTACCGACCCAAGCCTGGCGCCTCCCGGTCATCACGCGGCCTACACGCTCGTGCCCGTGCCCCACAACGGTTCCGGGTTGAACTGGTCACAACTGGCGGAACCTTTCGTCGATAAAGTGCTCCGGTTTCTCGACGAGCGCGGCTATTTGCCAGGGTTGATGGATCGTCTGGTGCATAAGAGTTATATTACGCCCGATTACTTCGAGGGAACGCTCAACAGTTGGCTGGGGAACGGTTTTGGCGTCGAGCCGCTATTGATCCAGTCGGCATACTTTCGCCCGCACAACCGGAGCGAGGACATTGAGCGACTTTACCTGGTCGGCGCCAGCGTTCAACCGGGTGGAGGCACGCCGTCGGTCATGATGTCGGCAAAAATGACGGCGCGGGTTATTGCAAAGGACTACGGCATTCCCGACTCAATCGTCCGGCGCGTGCCGGAATCGCTTCAGATGGTATGAGTGCGCGTGATGGGGCAGGCGCAGCGTGCCATGGACGAATGATCTGCATCACCACGAGGCTTCCATGAGTTCAGGCGAGCAAGTCATCCGTGATCGCTACCGCGTGATCTACACCGTCGATGAGCGTCCCGGCGTGAAAATCTATCGTTGCCGCGATGATCAGAGCGGTGAGTTGTTGCTGGTAGCCGGGTTTGCGCCGCCCGAAGGGGCGCTCAGCGATCTGGACATTCTTGCAAAGCAGATCGCGGCGGTGCGCCACGAGGCACTGTTGCCGCTACGCGACCATTTTGCCGAGGGTGCGCTCTACTACATGGTTTGCGCCGATCCCGGCGGGCAGGATGTTGAACGAGCGATACGCGCGCGCGGCGGTCCGCTGCCGGAAACCGACGTGCTGACGCAGGCGACCCGATTGCTCTTGCTGCTGGAACATCTGCACAACCAGCGTCCGCCGTTGTTTCTGGGCGATCTGGCGGTTGTCGATGTTTGGGTCAACGACAAAGGCTCCTTTCTGATTACTCCCTTTACATTAGCGACGCCAATCGGTCAGTCGCCGTCGCCGTACCGCGCGCCTGAACTCTCGCGCCCCGATGCAGAGCCTACAACGGTGAGCGATGTGTATACCATCGGCGCGCTGATGTACCACGCACTGACCGGCTGGGCGCCGCCGACGCCCGCGCAACAGGAAGCCGGGATGCCGCTGGCGGGTCCGCGATCGCTCAATCCGCACATCTCGCCGCTGGTCGAGCAGGTGTTGCTGCGCGCTCTGCAATTGCGCCCGGTCAATCGGTTTCAGCAGGCGCGCGAAATGCGCATTGCGCTCGAAACCGCGCAGATGATGGGCGGACGTTCGCTTGGTCTTGGTCCTGATGTGCTGACGCACGCAACGCCATCCCCTCCTTATGAAGAACAGCCGCAGCAAACGGCAGAGAATGTCGTGCATGCGGCACCGGGCATTGCGCCGCCCGCGGCGCCAGCGCCTGTTCCCGTGGCTTCGGTTGCTCCACCGCCTGCAGCGCCGGCGCCCTATCCGCCGCCAGGGTATCCAACCGGCTATGCGCCTGCTCCCCCACGGCAGGGTTTGAGCACCGGCTGTCTCGTCACTTCTGCGGTGCTGCTGACCGTTGCTGCGATTGGGGTCTGTCTGGCGATTGCGGTCTTTCTGCCGGGCAGTCCGCTGCGCCAGATGCTCGGCATGAGCGGCGCCGCCGCTGCGCCAACATTGGCGCCAACGGAAGCGTCACCCGCAGCAACGGTGGCGCCGACTGCAACGAGCGCTGCGAACGTGGAACCGACCGTCCCGCCCCCTACGCCAATACCTGCCAATGGATCATCTGCGCCTGGACCGGATGCTATCTCGCCACAGAATGTCACGGCCATCACAGCAACACGCCAGCTGTCCATGTCGGTATTTGGTCCTGTCGCTTACTCGCCTGATGGACGGCTGCTCGCCGTGGGGATAAGCGAAGCGGTCAGCCTGCATGATGCTACAACGCTCGATGACCTTGGAACCTGGTTTGACCACACGGGCAAAATCACATCACTCGCCTGGTCTGCCGACAGCACCTTGCTGGCGTCGGGCGCCAGCGACGATAACGAAATTCGCATATGGGACGTATCGACCGGACGGGTGGTTCGGCGTCTGAGCGGTCATACCGGCTGGATTCGCAGCATCGCCTTCGCTCCCAATGGCACGCTGCTAGCATCGGGGAGCACCGATCAAACAGTGCGTATATGGGATGCCGCAACCGGTCAACTGCTGGCGACCCTGAGCGGACACACCGGCTTCATTGGCGGTGTGGTCTTTTCCCCTGACAGCACGACGCTGGCATCCGCCTCGCGTGATGGCAGCGTGCGCCTCTGGGACGTGGCATCCGGGCGTGAAATCAGTGGCTTCAATTTTCGCACTCCGCTCGACCCGGACACCAACCTGCGCTACTGGGCGACCGGTGTCGCGTTTTCGCCTGACGGCAAGGCGCTGGCAGTCGGATCGACCGAGGGGGTCGTCTATCTGCTCGATGCCGCCACCGGTCAGGTCATTCATCAGTTGCGCGGTCATACGAACTGGATCGTCATTCGCGGACTGGCGTTCGCTCCTGATGGAAAGACCCTCTACTCAGCCGGGCTGGACGCAACTGTGCGCATATGGGATGTGGAACGCGGCGTGCAGACCGGTGTACTCGATGTTCACCGTCTCGACATTTTCAGCATTGCTATCAGTCCGAATGGTGAGCGCCTGGCGTCGGTCAGCGATCAGGAAGGGCGCATGATCGTCTGGGACCTGACACAGCAGCGCCCCGACATGAACCTGCGGATCGGGCTGGGATTGGTAACCTCGCTCGTCTTCTCACCCGATAGTGAGGTACTTGGCGCCGTCGGGTACAATGGCATCATTCAGTTGCGGTTGCTGGCGAATGATCAAATCCGTCAGTTTGCAGGCTCTTCCACGTCGGTGCAATCACTGGCATTCCTGCCCAATGGTCGTCTGGCAACGATTACCGAGCAGGATACGGTGGTTATCCTGGATTTTCTGCGCGAAACATCCAGCGATCTGACCGGATCGACCGGCGATCCGCTCTGCATTGCTGCCGATCCGGGTGGAAAAGTGGTTGCCGCCGGCGCAAACGATGGCACGGTGGCGATCTGGAATGGCGCCGATGGTCAGTTCCTCCGGTCGCTCAAGACCGATCTCCCGGCGGTGTTTCTGGTGGCGGTCAGCGATGATGGGGCATTCGTGGCTGCTGCCGGCACGCCGAATGATCCACGCATCGAAATCTGGCGTGTCGCCGATGGGCAGCGCGTCCAGACGTTGAGCGGCATGCAAAACTCCATCACCAGCATTGCGTTCCAACCGAGAGGGACGTTGTTTGCAGCAACGGGGACCGATGGTGTGCTGCGTATGTGGAATTATCGCACGGGCGCTTCGGAGCGAAATATTAAGGCTGCGCCGGAAAATGGTTGGTTTACTGCACTGGCATTCTCTCCCGATGGCGCAATCCTTGCGACCGGCACACCCACCGGCGTGGTGCAGTTCTGGAATCCGGCGAACGGCGCAGAGATGGCGCAGGTTCAGCAGCAATTCGGCGTGCTGGCGCTGACGTTCAGCCCTGATGGCGCACAACTCGCCGCCGCCGGTCGTGATGCGGGCGTGACGCTTTATCGGGCTGTGCGCAGTGGTTCATCGTAGACGTCCAGGTAGGTCAGTAGGTCACGCGCACCGGCGTGCCGATGGGCGCCCATTCGTACAGCCACGCTGCCGATTTCAGCGGCAGGTTTACGCAGCCATGCGATGGGCGCGCGCCGGTGCCGAAGAGGTTGTGCCAGTAGGTGCCGTGCAGAGCGACGCCGCCGTAGAAGTACATGACGTGCGGGACATTCGGTACAACCCAATATTTGCCTTCGGTGACGCCATCCATGGTTTGCATCGGCAGTTTGGCGTAAATCTGGAATGCGCCGGTTGGCGTGTTCATCCCATCGCGCCCGGTGGCCACCGGCGCATCGAAGACGAGGCGGTCATCTTCGTAGGCGTAGAGCCACTGTTTCGATAGATTGACGACAATCCGCTTTGCGGCGCGTGTTGTGGCGGTTAGAGCGCGGCTCGCCGGAGGCGGCGCTGGTGAACGCGGTGTTGCAGTTGCGCGAGGCGTCGCAGGTTGCATTGGCAGCGGCGCTGAAGCAGCAGGCGCACCGTTAAGCGGCGCAACATCGGGTGCAGCAGGCGCAGGCGGTCCGAACGTCTCGAATCCGCGGTTGGGCACAGGAGCAATGTTCAGCCCGCGCAGTTCCGCCAACGCGCGCCCCAGATCAGCAACCTGAATGTCGTCGGTCGTTCCTGCACTCGCCGGAACGCGCTCCAACCGGGCGCGCTCAAAATACTGCACATGCCGGTATCCTCCGGCGGTCTGCTCCCACACCGGTTCGCTGATCGGCATACCGAAGAAATCGACGCCACCCGATGCCTGCCAGAAGCCGATGAACGGCTCCCGAACGCTGTATCCGGTTTCGCCGAAGAACAGTTCGCCATCGACCGGCGGACGATCCGGGCGCGGCGGGAAGGTGCGGTAGAGCGCCGCGACATATTCGGCGGCGACAGCACCGGTGCGCACAATTGGCGCGCCATCGGCGGCAGCGACGCGCTCCAGGCGACCCTTCTCGAAGTACTGCGCCGGTCCAATCCCTTCGATCATCAATACTTCGGTGACGGGGAAGCCGAGCGTGCGCGGTCCGTCGTGGCTGCGCCAGAAACTCAAGAAACCGTGCTCATCGGTGAGATGGTGCCCGGTGCGCAGGAAATAGAGCGCCGCCGCCTGTGCGTAGAGGGGAATCGCCATCGATGAGGAGAAGAGTCCGGCGATCAGCAGCGCAAGAACGGTCAGGCGTGCAGTATGGCGCATCGTGAGGTCCTTCTGCTAGTCTCTGCCGGAAACCGGGACAGCGAAACGTCGGATTGTGCGGATGAGCGCCTGACGGAGACACCTGAGCCGATTATAGCGCCCATTCGCGCTATGTCAAGAGTTATCACTTACAGAACCTGCTCAGATAGCGGATCACTCCTGCTACGGATACCACATCACCGTATTTGCCATCGATGTCGAAGAGATTGGCGAGATGCGGTTCGGGTGCGCGGTCACCGACACATTCACGCGGGACGATCACACGAAACCCGTGTTGCATCCCATCGACCGCACTGGCCCGAATGCAGCCGCTGGTCGAACAGCCGACCATGATCACGGTGTCGATGCGGAGGGCGGTCAGGGTGGCGGCGAGGTGGGTGCCGAAGAAGGCGCTGGCATATTTCTTTTCGATCACCAGTTCGCCGGCTTGCGGGTGCAGCTCATCAACAATCTCAATCAGCGGCGAGTCATGGGTGAGTTGGCGTAGCGCCGGCACTTTTTGTACGAAGATACCGCCGTCGCGACCATCGGCTGCATAGGCGACAGTAGTGTAGATGATCGGGATACCGGCAGTGCGGGCCACAGCCAGAACCGGCTGGCTGGCGCGCACTGCGTCCGGTACGCCGGGTGCGGCGTACAATGGTGAGCCGGGTGTAGTGTAGGCCTTGATGAAGTCAATTACCAGCAGCGCCGGCTGTTCGCCGAAGCCAACTCGGCCGGCTAAGCCGTGCTGACGGTAGTCGTCGGCGAGGTGGTCGAAGGATGTCATAGGGCCTCGTTGTTAGATTAAAGGGCAGACCGTTCGTATGAGCGCAGATGCGGTTGATGGCTTTGCGATGCTTTGGTGCGTCCTCACCCCTAGCCCCTCTCCCACTGGCGCCGGAGAGGGGAGTGCAGAGCCGAACCGGGAGTCATTGCAAAGCGATCAACAGTTGTACTCAATCACAAGTGCTGTCCGCCTCTCAATTGTTAGGGTAAGGGGGGCGCGGCATGCTGCGCCCCTATCTACGTCGTGCCGGGTTGGGTGGTCGAGGTATGCCGCGCTCCTGCTAGTCTACTGTGACCTCGCGTTGTTCGGCGGGTTGGGCCATGCGTTCGCGCCGGGCGGCACGGGCCATGGCCCACCGCACCGGTTGCGGTTTGCGCGGCGCGGGCAGGCCGGTCTCGACTTCGGCATTGGCCAGCAACTCTTCCAGCGGCGGTCCGAAGTCGAAGCCTTTGATTTCGCCACGGGCAGCAGCCAGCTCGGCGCGTTTGGCTTCGGTAGCGGCCATGTCGATGTCTAACGTGTCGATCAGTACGACGCCGTAGTCATTCAGGGCCTTCTCACGGCTGACCAACCCGTAGCGTACATCACGCTGCACCGCTTCTGCCGGGCGGGTGAGCGAGTCTTTCCAACCGCCGCCACCGGCAGTGCGGTAAATCAATTGATCACCTGGCTCAACCGCAATTTGGTCGCACTTGCTGGGCAGTACCTTGCGTGTGCCATCGGTACGCACAAGAATCTTCGTTGACCGACTACCCGGCTTACCGCCGACGTTGCCCCACGGCGGTGTTAACCAGCGGTCGTCGTGGATCGAGATTTCGCCCGGCTCGAGGAAGGTGTAGATCTTCTCGATACCATTCCCGCCACGGTGGAAGCCGGCCCCGCCTGAGTCCATGATGCTGGTGTAGCGTTCGATCCGGATCGGGTAGTAGCTCTCAAGGTATTCGGTGGGGATGTTGGTGAAGAGCGGCCACCACGAGTGTCCGTCCATTCCGTCGCCAATCGGGCGACCGGGAATACCACCGTAGTTGATCTCCATGAGATAGAAGAATTCGCCGTCTTTGTCGTAGCCGGAATAGAGCAGGTAGGGCGAGGTGCCATAGCCAGCAGCGGTGGTAAACTCCGGCGCCCGCTTGGCCAGCGCACCGCCGAGCACGTCGAAGAGGCGGGTGAGGGCATGGGTGCGGCATCCCAGTGCAGCCGGAAACTCCGGCTGGATAAGACTGCCTTTGGGCATGGTGACGTGCAGCAGCGGGTAGAAGCCGTCGTTGAACAGGATTTGTGGGTCAAAAACCATAATCAGGTAGACGCCGATGAACATCTTGAACATCGACTCGTTGAGGTAGAAGTTGATCGGCCCCATCGCCTGCGGGTCGGTACCCGTCCAGTCAAAGTAGGCTTCGTGCCCTTCACGCCAAATGGTTAGTTTCATCTTAAATGGTCCATTGCCCAAACCGTCGTCATCGACGTAGTCTTCAAACGACTGTGGTTCTTCAGGCAAGTTGCGCACGATAAGCTCTTTCATCGCCCGATAGGTGCGATCGAGCAGGGCTTGAGTGGCTGCCAGATAGACATCTTTGCCGAAGCGGTCGCACAGCTCGATCACCCGCTTCTCGGCGGTGCGGCAACTGGCGATGATCGCCATCAGGTCGGCGCGGTTCATTTCAGGCTGGCGGACGTTGTTGAGCATGATGTCGAGCACGGCTCGGTTGAGTTTGCCGCGTTCGTAAATCTTGACCGGTGGCAAGCGCAGCCCTTCGCCGAAGATGGTGGTGGCGTTAGTAGGCAGCGAGCCGGGCAATGGACCACCCACATCTTGGGCATGGCCGAACATGCTGGCCCAGCCGATCAGTTCGCGATGCTCACCCTCGCCGTAGAAGATCGGCAGCATCACCAGCAAGTCGTTGATGTGGCTGATCGCGCCGCCACAGAGATACGGATCGGAGAGTAAAATCACATCGCCGGGTTCGATCGTCTGATTCCAATGGTCGAGCAGGCCGGCGATATACGAACCGAACTGGCCGACGATCATCCGCCCGTGCGGATCGGTAATCATCGGAAACTGGTCGTGCTGCTCGCGGATCACCGGGCTCATCGCCGTGCGGTAGAGCACGGCGTCCATCTCGTAGCGGGTGTTCTTGAGCGCGTTTTCGATAATGTCGAGCGTGACCGGATCGATCTCGATCTGGGGAATCGATGCGATTTTGAGATTGGTTGCCATCGTTGCTCCTCGCTATTCGTCTTGGCGCAAGACCGCACCGGCGGTTAGCTGCGATTGATCAACAGGTTGAAGTAGCGATCGACGGTTGCGGTGTGGTGGGGCAGCACCACTGTCGTGCTATCAACTTCAGTGATAACAGCCGGCCCTTCGATCTGCATACCGGGGCGCAGTTTGCCGCGGTCGTAGAGTTTGGCCGTGATCCATTCACCATGGCGGTAGATTTGGTGGTCGCCGGTGTAGGCCACACTAGCATCGGGATCGCCCGGTTCGGCCTCCGGCAACTCCACTTTCGTCACGTGACCAATGCCCACTGCGCGCAGGTTAACAATCTCAACATTGCTATCGAGCATGAAGCCGTAGGTACGGTCGTGGAGTTCGTTAAAGCGTTGCACAAGCAGCGGGATGAGGTCGCCCTCAAACTCGGTTTCGCTGATGGCAATCGGCATTTCGTAGCCTTGGCGGTAATAACGCATATCGACGAAATACCGAATCTCTTGGCGGGCGAGCGGGATGGCCTCTTCGGTCAGCATCGCGCGGGCTTCGCGGCCCAGTTCACGCAGCATACCGACCATCTCCTCTTGCTCAACCCGATCGACGGTGCGGATGTAGGTGCGGGCAAACTCGTCGCGGTAGTCGGCACTAAGATCGCCGAGCGCGCAGAGCAAGCCGGGTGCGGGTGGTACGATCACCGGATAGCAGCCGAGCAATTCGGCCAGCGCATTGCCGTGCAGTGGGCCGGCTCCGCCGAAGGCCATCAACGCAAACTGACGCGGGTCGAAACCGCGTTGCACGCTGACCAACCGGAGTGCGCCGAACATATTCTCGTTAACGATGCGTAAAATGCCTTCAGCAGCCTCCATCAGACCAAGACCGGTAGCATCGGCGATCTTCTGTATCGCCGCTTTAGCGGCAGCCACATCGAGCTGCATCGCTCCGCCGAGTATTCGCGGCGGTAGGTAGCCGCAGACCAGATTAGCATCGGTAACGGTCGGTTCGGTACCGCCTTTGCCATAGCAGGCCGGGCCGGGCACTGCTCCGGCGCTTTGCGGGCCGACTCGGAGGGCGCGAGTGAGGGTAGGCACGTGGGCTATGGAGCCGCCGCCGGCGCCAACCGAGCGCACATCAACCGAGGGCACTTTTACCGGGAAATAGCCGAGCACCGTCTCACGGGCAATGTTCGGTTCACCCATACAGAGCGAGACATCGGTTGAGGTGCCACCCATATCGAAGGTCAAGATATTGGGATACCCGGCACGGATGGCGATGTGCAACGCGCCGGCCACGCCGCCCGACGGGCCGGAGAGCAGCGTGTAGACCGGGTTCTCCTCGGTCGTCTCGGCGGTCATCAGGCCGGCGTCCGAGCGGAGAATGTTGAGTTTGGCTTGCACCCCTTGCTGGCACAAGTGCTGATCGAGGTTGTGAACGTAGGTTTTGACCTTTGGTTTGACATAAGCGTTCATAGTTGCGGTGAGGGTGCGCTCATACTCGCGGAACTCCGGCAACACATCGTATGAAATTGTCACCGGCAGATGAGGAGCAACGTGCTGAGCGATCGCCTTGAGGCGGCGCTCGTGGTCGGGGTTGGCATACGAATTGATCAGCGAAATCGTCAGCGACTCGATCCCCGAATCGACCAGCTCGCGAATAACCGCTTCAGCTTGGGCCTCATCGAGCGGGCGCACCACCTCGCCGCGTGCGCTCATGCGCTCGGATACCTCGCGGGTATCGGCCAGCGTTGCCGGTGGTTCCGGCTTGATCATAATCATCCAGCCTGCCAACGGCCCCGGCGTCTGCGAGCGGGCAAGGTGCAAAATTTGCTTGAAGCCTTCGGTCGTGATCAGACCGACGCGCGCTCCCTTGCCCTCAAGAATGACGTTCGTCGCGACGGTCGTACCATGCATAATCTGGGCTACTTGCGAGGGGTCAATCCCGGCCTGTTGGCAGATGGCCGCGATACCGGCCAGCACTGCCTCTGACGGATCATGTGGTGTAGAAGGGGTCTTGTGGCGCCAGTAGCGCCCGCTCTCCTCGTCGAAGAGCATGAGGTCGGTGAAGGTACCGCCGACGTCGACTCCAATACGGTAACTCATGTCGCCATTCCTCCCTATTAAGCCAATCGCTCCCCGAAGAATCCGCTAGGTCGTGTGATGTGTCGCCGTAGTGACATAGGTATAGATCGGGCCGGCCTTACCGGTGAGGGCCGGTAGTGGTCGACCGAGGGTTGTACTCAGCCAATCAGAGGTGTGCAAAAGAGTCGGCAGGTCGATCCCGGTGGGTACACCGATACCGTTGAACATATGAACCAAATCCTCGCTGGCAATATTGCCGACGGCACGAGGGGCGAAGGGGCAGCCGCCGATCCCGCCCAAAGCCGCATCAAATGAACGGATACCGGCCTGCCATGCGGCAAAGGCGTTGGCGTAGCCGGTATTGCGCGTATTGTGGAGATGGATTGTGAGGGTGACATACGGCAACCGGTGCATTGCCAGCTTGCACAACATTGCTACCTGCGTCGGCGCCGCCATACCGGTGGTGTCGGCGAAAATAATCTCGTTGGCGCCGAGATCGGCGGCATGTTCGGCAATTGAAATGACCCGTTCAGGGGAAACGTAGCCATCAAATGGACAGCCAAACGCCGCACCGATGGCGACGCCAAATGCAAGGCCGTCCCGGTAGATACGTAAGGCGAGTTGACTAAACTCGGCTAGCGATTCGGCAGTCGTGCGTTTGAAGTTGGCCTGATTCAACCCGTCACTGGCAGCCAGTACCAAACGAACGTGACGCAGACCGGCATTAGCCGCTAACTCGTAGCCGCGTTGATTAGGGACAAGTGCGGTGAAGCGAAACGCATCGTTCGTGGTACGCTCAGCCAGATGATGCCCTCGCTCGGTGAGCAGGCGAGCAATCTCACCGGCGCCGGCCATCTGCGGCACCTGCCGTGGATTGACGAACGAACCGATCTCAACCCGCGGCACGCCAGCCGCGAGCAGGCGCTCGATCAGTTCAACCCGTGTTATCGGATCGAGAATCTCAGGCTCATTCTGCAGGCCATCGCGCGGGGCGACATCAATAATCGTGACCGCTTCCATCAGATCACCCGCTTCGCTTGCAACGCCGCCAATTCATCCTCACTCAGCCCAAGCAGATCGACAAACACCTCACGGTTATGCGCACCAAGCGCCGGTCCGGTCCAATCGATACCGCCGGGTGTGGCCGAAAGGTGCGGCGCCACATTCTGCATCTTGATCTCACCCAATTCGGGATCGTGAACGCCGATGATCGAGCGGCGGGCAATGAAATGGGGATCGCTCAGCATCTCTTTAGCGGTGTAGATGCGACCGGCGGGGACGCCATACTCGTCCATCATCGCTTGCAACTGATCGGCGGTGTATTTGATCGTCCATGCGGCGATCAGATCATCGAGTTCGGCTTGATGCTCACCACGCGCACTATGGGTGGCGAAGCGGGGATCGGTCGCCAATTCGGGTTGCCCCATTGCCTGCGCCAGTCGAGCGAAGATCGTATCCGCGTTGGCGCCGATCACCAACCATCCACCGTCGGCCGTGGGATAGATATTGGAAGGAGCGACATTGGGCAGAATATTGCCGGTGCGTTCACGGATATGGCCCGTCAGTTGGTATTCGGGGATCATACTCTCCATCAAGGCAAGCACCCCTTCGTAGATACCGATGTCGACCACCTGCCCTTGCCCGTTGCGTTGGCGCTGATGCAACGCCACCAGCGCACCGAGCGCAGCAAACGTCGCCGCCAGCGAATCGCCGATACTGATCCCAATACGAGTGGGAGGGCGGTCGGGGAAGCCGGTGATCGCGCGAATGCCACCCATTGCTTCGCCAATGGAACCAAAGCCGGCTTTGTCGCGGTATGGTCCGGTCTGCCCAAACCCGCTGACACGGATCATGATCAAGCCGGGATTCAATGCACTCAATGCTTCCCAACCCAACCCCCACGCTTCGAGCGTACCGGGGCGAAAGTTTTCGAGCACCATATCGACGTGGGGCACGATCCGTTTGACCAGTGCCTGCCCTTCAGGAGTGCGCAGATCGATGGTGATCGATTTCTTATTACGAGCCAGTATCGGCCACCACAACGTGCGCCCCTTGTAGCGATGGCGGCCCCATTCACGCATCGGATCACCCTTGCCGGGTGGTTCGACCTTAATCACCTCGGCGCCGAAATCGGCCAGGAGTTGGCCACAGAACGGCCCGGCCAAAAACGCACCCAGTTCCAATACACGGATATCATCGAGTGGTCGTGGTGGACGTTGACGGCTCACGATCCTTACTCCTCGCCGGACGCAGCAGATTCGGGTTCTGCGCGTCGGCTCTGTAACAATACATCTCGACCGTAGAAAATGTGCTCGCGCATCATGGCGCGGGCGCGATCACCATCACCAAGCATGAGCGCATTGAGGATACTGCGGTGAAAAAAGTTGGATATCCGGCGCTCTTCGCTGCGATACCAATAAAACGACCGAAACTGTAGCGGCACGGCCACGATCTGGTTGAGCATTGCGATCAGACGTTGATTGCCGGCGGCCTCGGCAATCGTTTGATGAAAGATGGCATTCTGCTCGACCAGAAAATGCACCTCGTCTTCGCGACATTCAAAGGTGCGGGTGAGCGATTCTTCCAGCGCGGTCGCAGCCGCTTCCATTCGGGCCAACTGTGCGGGCGAAATCCGTTGGGCTGCCAGATACGCGGCATGACCCTCAAGTAGGGCACGGAGGTCGTACATCTCTAGAAGATCATCAACCGTAAAACTACGGGCCACTGCGCCACGGTTGGGAAAGATCTGCACCAACCCTTCGGCGGCGGCGCGCACGAGCGCTTGTCGCACCGGTGTGCGGCTGACGCCAAGGTCTTGGGCCAGCCGTTCTTCGACCAGTCGTGTGCCAGGCGGGTAGAAGCCTTCGATCAGCAGGCGACGCAGACTCTGGTAGACCTGATCGGCAGATGACGAGTCGCTTGTTGTATACAATTTATCCGTCGCCATTTCAATGTATAGCAGAACGCCACAGAGAAGCCTGATATGGCGCTTATCCGTAAGGATCAAAACGTGGTTATACCGATGTGTCTATCGGTTATTGCTAAAGATTGTATACAATATAGCAGTGGAGGCATGGGATGTCAAGGAGAGTGTCAACCAAGGGGAACGGATAAACGAAGGGAAAAAGGGGAGCGAATGAATGCGCAAGTGGGATGCGCGTACTGGCTTGTGCGTCACCCCACTCACCGGCAGCGCGTCACAAGATGCTTAGAAGTTCTACCTGATGTTCCGTGGTCTCATACGGAAATCGCTGCGACGGACAAAAGGATCGCCGATATGGCTACGATGAGGGGTCAGTTGCCTTGTAGCGCACCGGTCGCGCGTAGCGCGCGTTAAGTGGCGCCTCGATGTATTGAATCAGGCGCAACCGATCTTCTCGTTTCCGCGCGAGGAAGCAAACAGTCGAAAAACCGCCAGAGATAAAAGAGCGGGTACGGTTTTGTCCAGCCCATGTACCCTTGCCGATCAGCCACATAACTTCACCAAGAGCACTGCATCGAATAGGCTTAATTTTGACATTCATCCACTCCATGAGCGCCAGCGTCTCACGATAGTAGCTGCAAATGGCCTCCCAGCCGATGATCGGATGGCGCCGCTCTTCGGCGATATAGATGAGATCGGGGTAGCTGTCGTCCCACAGTGCGGTGAGCCGGTCTTGGTCGTGTGTGCGCCACGCCTGGCAAAACTCGGACAAGAGATGATGCCATTCTGTCGGTACACTGATCATCGTTATGCTCCCAGGTAGATTTGTTGCACACGCGGATTCGAGCGCAGTGCTGCGCTGCTGTCCGACAACTTAATCTCGCCGCGTTCGAGCACATAACCGCGTTGAGTGTATTCAAGCGTCAGTGCGGCCAGTTGCTCGACCAGCAGAATGGTCAAACCGGTTGTTCGATGCAGGTGGGCAAAGAGATTGAACATTTCGAGCACGATCTTCGGTGCAAGTCCGAGCGATGGTTCATCGAGCAAGAGCAGGCGAGGTCGGGACATCAAAGCGCGGCCAACAGCAAGCATCTGCTGTTCGCCGCCGCTCAATGTTCCTGCCATTTGCGCACGCCGTTGAGCCAATTTGGGAAACATACTGTAGACGAGATCAAGCGCTTCACGAAATTGGGCCGGTTCGCGCCGCCAAATAAATCCACCCATTTCGAGATTCTCGGCTACCGACAGATCGGGGAAGACATGCCGGCCTTCAGGCACGTGCGCAATGCCAGCGCGCACAATTGAGTGTGGCGCCAAACCATCAATGCGCTTGCCTTCAAAGCGGATAGTCCCCTGCCTCGGTTTGATCAAGCCCGAAATCGTGCGCAGAATCGTACTCTTGCCGGCGCCGTTGCTGCCAATCAGAGTGACAAACTCACCGCGATTGATGTGCAGCGTGATGTCACGCACTGCCACAACCGCGCCATAACCGGCACTGACCATTTCCAGCTCAAGCATAGCGCTCTCCTCTGATCGTTCAAGCATCATTCCACCGGCGCCGGCAGATTCAGGTGCGCCTGTTCAGCGCTTTCACCAAGATATGCCAGAATAACCTCGGGATCGCGTTGCACATCGTGCGGCACGCCATCGGCGATTTTGCTCCCCTCTTCCAAAACAGTGACTCGATCACATATACCCATGACAAACGACATGTTGTGCTCAATGAGCAGAATGGTCAGACCAATTTCACGTAAGCGTAACAGTAATGTCGCCAAAGCCTGAATCTCTTGCGCGACCAGACCGGTAGCCGGTTCATCGAGAATGAGAAGACGCGGACGCATCGCCAGCGCGCGAATGACTTCGAGCATCCGCTGTTGGCCATGCGGTAACTGGCTGGCCAGCAGGTGCGCCTTGTCGGCCATGCCGGCAATCGCAAGCAACTTCAATGCAGCATCGCGTAGAGTCTGCTCGTCCTGACGGTCGGCAGGCAGTTGGAGCAGCGTACCGAAGAAACGCTGGCGTGAGCGCAGATGAAATCCGGCCAGCACGTTGTCAAGCACACTCATATCGCCGAACAGGTGCGGGGTCTGGAACACGCGCACAATCCCAGCAGCAGCCACTTGATGCATCTGCTTCGGCAAAGGCGCCTCTGCGTATCGGATCGTTCCTTGATCGCAACGATGGTACGCCGTCAGGCACCCGACCAGTGTGGATTTTCCAGAACCATTCGGGCCGATCAAGCCGTGGATGGTGCCGGGAGTGATGTCAAGATCAACCCCCTTAAGCGCTTGCAACCCGCCAAACGATTTGACGACGCCGCGCGCGCTGAGTAGTGGGGTGGTATCGGTTACAACCATCTCTTCAAAGCCAATAATCTGGCGAATGACATCGGCATCAAGCAGTCGTTCAGGCGTAGACGGCTCCGTAACCGAGATAGCGCGGGCGGCGCGTCGGGCTTGCCACGCGCGCAGCGTTCCGATCAGACCGGCAGGCAATACCAGCATGGTCAACAACATCACGGCGCCGAAGATCAACTGTTGATAAGCGGCATCGAGTGTATTGCCAATCGCCTGTTGCAATCCGCTGGCAAAGAGGACGCCGATCACCGGTCCGGTAAGGGTTCCGACGCCGCCAATGAAAACGCTGACGAAGAGCAATAATCCGGCGTCGAGACCGGCAATCTCAGGGGCGACAAAACCGGCAAGATGCACGAATAACACGCCGGCGACCCCTGCCAGCGCCGCACTCAAGCTGAAAGCGATCAATTTGTAGCGTAAAGGGGCGACCCCTAAAGCCGCAGCCGCCTCTTCACGCAACTTAAGAGCACGAAAGGCGCGTCCGTAACGCGAATCGACAATATTTGCCAATCCCCAGAGAGCGATGCCCACCATGAACCAGATGAAAAAGAAATATGTCGCCAGGCTCATCGGTTGATCGCCGAATGACGGACGTGGCACACTGTGTAAGCCGAACAGCCCGCCGGTGATCGGCGTCCAAACACGGGCCAGTTCTTGGATAAGCAGAGCAAAGGCCAACGTAATCACAGCGAAATAAAGGTTCGAGGCCCGCAATGTCGTCACTGCCATTAATGCTCCGACCAGCGCGGTAAGGCAGACAGCCACCGGCAGCGAGAGCCAAAACGGCCATCCGGCGCGTGTCACCAACACGGCTGAGGTATACGCGGCAACAGCATACAGTGCACTATGCGCCATTGAAAAGAGACCGGTATATCCCAACGACAGATTGAGCGCTGAAGCGAGCAGAATGGTGACACCGATTGTGGCGCTATAATAGGTCCAGAAGTTGCGCTCGGTTGATGGAAAGATGAGCGGAAAGATCAGCGCCGATCCACAGAGCGCGATGATCCAGATCCGTTCGCGCACATGAGCAAGCATACTGCACACTCCTTCAATGCGCGCCAGGTTTGCCAAACAGTCCGGTTGGCCGGATCAGCAAGACCAGCGCAAGTACGCCGAAGACGATAAAGTTTCCCCACCCTTCAGGGGCTAATGCGCGGACGGAGGTGTCGAGCAGACCAACGATCAGCCCACCAATGACTGCGCCGCGCGGGCTGCCCAGCCCGCCAAGGATGATGGCCACAAACCCTTTAAGCCCAATCAGGATGCCCATGCTGACATTGGCGAAGATCAGCGGCGCGACCAACACGCCGGCGATACCGCTGAGAACGGCGCTGAGAGCAAAGCTGAGCCGGATCATCATCGGCACGGGAATCCCCATTAATCCGGCAATATTGTAGTTGAACGCGGTCGCCCGAATGGCCTTACCAAAGAAGGTTCGCCGGTAGAACACCTCGATCAGGATCAATAATATGACTGCAATCACGAGAATAATAACCTGCTGGTAAGCGACAACTGCCGGTCCGACAAAGAATACGCCGGGTATGAGCGGCGGCACACGATAGTCTTCACGACCGTAGAGCCATTCGGCGCCCATCAGGTTACGGAAGATAATAGCCACTGCCAGAGTGGTGATAATCCAGCTATAGCGGTACGATGAGCGCTGAATCGGCAACATAATCAATCGTTCGCTTACAATACCGACCAGTGCCGATATCAACGCTACTCCTGCCAATGCCAGCACGATCGGCCAGCCCAGCACCACTGTCAGGGTGTAGCCAACCAATGCGCCAATCATCACAAATTCACCCTGCGCGAAGTTGATAATGCGAGTGGTTTGAAAGATGATGTTGAAACCGAGCGCAATCAACGCATAGACGACACCAACAGCAATGCCGCTGGCCAGCGCCTGCCAAAAGACGGTCATATCCGCTCCTGCTCTCTATTGCCCGCTGCGTGCGTCTTGTGCCGATCGGTGTGGCGCACGGTCTGCGGCCTCTGCCGATGGTGCGCCACACCGCCGCATGTGCTGCGTGAACTATCGGTTGATGGTCGTGTAGCGAAACTGGCCATTCGCAAGCTTGCGCCATTGGTAGAAGAAGAGCGATCCCTCACGGTACGCTTCGTGATTGTCTGCCGAAATCGTCAGATCTCCGCCTGATGGCGATTCGTCAGCCGGGATGTTCGTGCGCTCAATCTCGGCCTTTACCGCATCGCTATCAAGAGTTCCGGCACGTTTCACCGCCTCGGACCAGATGTAGATCGCATCCGCCGTTGAAGTAGACATGCCAACCCGGCTGAGATCACGTTGATCCGGTTCCGGAATACTGTTCAACTTCAACACGGAGGCGACGTGACGTGCATAGCCGGCCGGCATCTCGGCTGCCGGCACACCTGCCTGATAGCCGCGGAAGGTGTTGACAAATACAACGCCGTCGAGCGCATCACCGACCAATTGACCAAGCAGGGTGCTCTCAAGCCCGGAGACGCCGATCAGGGTTGCGTTCCATCCGATCTGGCGCGCCGCAATAATGACCTTGGCCGCCTGCGCACTATTGCCGGTGCCGACGACCAACGCATCAGCGCCCAATTCACGCACCTTAAGCACCTGAGTCGTCAGGTCTTGATCGTCATTGCGAAAGAGTTCATGCCCGACATAGGTCATGCCAGCCGCCTTGACCGCATCGGGCAGTAATGCCATATACTCAGCGCCGGTCGCATCATCGAGCACAACCATACCTACCCTGGTTGCCCCAGATGCACCCAGGTAGCGGGCGATCTCAGTCATCTGCAGCTGGATCGACTCGAGCGTGCGAAAGGTGTAGGGGGCATTGTCGAGGGCAGCCATACCCGATACTGTCGGCAGGAATTGGATTGTCTTACTCTGGGTGACGAGGTCTTTCGTCGCCAGTGCGAAAGCAGTCAATGATGGCCCAATGATCATGCTCACTTGCTCGCGCTCGATAAACTCACGCACGATCTCGACCGTCTTGGCCGGATTGAGTTCATCATCGCGGCTGATCAATATCACCGGCCGGCCAAGCAATCCACCCTCCGCATTAATGCGATCAACTTCCGTTTGAGCGCTGGCTTGCATCCATTGCCCAAGGATGCCAAGAGGTCCGCTAAATGGTGACACAAGGCCGATCTTGATCGGTTCACCAGCAGGCTGAGCCGCCGTCGGCGCAGCCGGGGCATTGGTCGGTTGAACCGGCGCGGCGGTCGGCGCCGATGGTGCAGCGGTCGGCGCCGATGGCGCGGCGGTCGGCGCCGATGGCGCGGCGGTCGGTTGGACGCCTGTACCTCGCCCTCCAGCGCAACCGACAATGAGCAGTGTGAGCAGCACCAGCGTAATGACCTTGATTCCGAGACGATTCAGTGCCATGATCATGACTCCTTCTGCCAACTACGATACGAATGACGAGCCTTCAATAGCCTGGCGAACCTGATGATGACCCGGACGGTTGATCCGGCCAGCGGTAGAACGTGTGCAAATGACCATCAGTCCGAAACAGAATCAAGACGCCGGTTTCGGTTGCAAACGGACCATGGGGAATATGGGGCGGGCGCCAAAAGTAGCAACCGGCAACCATGACACCGCGATCGGTGACCATCTCGCCAGAGATGATGAACGCTTCTTCCGCCACCGGATGGATCTCGACACGCGGCTCACGCCACTGAGGAAGCACGCCGAGCAGCCATGTACCGGCGCCGGTATCGGGATCGATGCGCAGTGATTTTCGCATCGCTCCGGGGGGAAAACCGGGAGTGATCGTGTTGCTCCAGGGCGCCGCCGAACTGTCCATCGCGTGAATGAGACCGCGACGGCGTGCACCCGGCGCATCGGTCGCACTGATCGCAAAGCGAGATTCACCATGCGTAAACCAGAGCAGGGTGACGGGTGAACTGGCCTGTAAGCGTCCGTACACCACGCCTGCCGGCAAGAAGCCATAGGTATGGCGCGCAAGCCGATACCCGTTGGATACTAATTCACCCTGCATAATGTAGAATTCAACATCGGCGGTGAAAAACCCTTCCGGCGCTGCCCAACCTGCCGGCAGACTCACGAGCAGCGTTGTCGCACCGGTATCTGGATCGCAACTGAGGGTGCGTGTGCAGGCGCCTGTCGAGCCGAATGGCCACGGTTGCCAGGGAACATCGTCAACGTGAATGAACTCGATATGCGGGCGCATGGCTCATTCCGGTCAAAACGTTACAATGTTACGACATTCCAAAGCGAAATTACTCAACCCGTCGCTCCTTGATCAATGTCCGCTTAAACACTTCACCGTTGCGATACCAATGCCATGTGCGGGTGCGATGCTTGCTATCGTCGCTAATATGAATAATCTCGTACAGATACTGTTCAGGGGCATGGTTATAACTCCACGTCAAGATAATCGTGCGTGGATCAACCTCCCACGCATAGCCGGTGATGCGGGGATGCTCAAACCAGATCTTCTTATCGGCATAGCGCGCATCGTAGCGTGTTACCTCTTCGCGACCATCGGTCCAGCGGTAGGTATTGACCTGGTAGTACGGGTACGGTCCTTCGTCGGGAAAACAGTGTTCAAGCCGGCAGTAATGGCGATCGATCTCATGTCCATCCGCATCAACGTGGATGTAGACGCCTTCCCATACGCCTTCGTGGCGAGCTAATACCGGCATCTCTTGTTTAATCATTACTGCGCCTCCCTTTGAAACCACCATGGATCGTATCCTGAATTGGTATTCACCAGCAGCGCCTGTTTGCGGGCAAACCGGTGCAGTGCTGCTGGACCCATGCGCGAGCCGCCAAGTCCGGAGAACTTGAACGACTGTTTTTCACCGTCGTGAATAAGTGCAGTGAGCGCCGCATCGTTAATGCTGATCGCACCGGCATGCAAACGGGCGGCAATGGCGCGAGCCATGGCGAGGTTGCCGGAGAAAACTGCGGCGCTCAGACCAAAATGGCTGTCATTCGCCAACGCGACTGCCTCATCAGCATCGGCGACCGGCATGACCGGCAAGATCGGAGCAAAGGTCTCTTCGCGCATCACCTTCATCGTATGATTGACGTTCGTGAGCACTGTCGGCAAGCAATAGATGCCGCCACCATACTCAACCAGCGCACCGCCGCACGGCGCAACGGCGCCGTGCGCAAACGCATCGGCAAGATGATCGGCAATGACATCAGCCTGTCGCGCCGAAATGATTGGACCAATCTCGCCGCTTTGCGGTTCGGGAAATGCGAGGCGCAGTCGCCGTGCTTGGTCGGTAAGCGCTTCCACAAACGATGCGAAAACCGGCGCTTCGACATACACCCGCTCTATCGAGAGACACGACTGACCGGCATTAACCATGCCTCCCCACAAGATAGCAGCAGCGGCCCGTTCGATGTCGGCATCAGCCAGGACAATGGCCGGGTCCTTGCCGCCAAGTTCGAGGAAAGCCGGGATAAACCGCTGCGCCGCCGCTTCTGCCACTCGCCGACCGGTTGGTACGCTGCCGGTAAAGCAGACCAGATCAACCAGATCGATCATCGCAGCGCCGGTAGCGCCATCGCCGGCGACATACTGCAAAACGTCGCTTAACGCAGGCACATCAGCGATGGTGCGCTGCAACGGTTCGATAAAACGAGGGGCGATTTCACTGGGCTTAATCAGCGCCGCGCAGCCGGTCAAGAGCGCGGGTAAAGCATCGATCAGGCTCAGTAAGAGAGGAAAGTTCCACGGGCTGATCACTCCCACAAGCGGGTACGGCACAAGGCGGCCTTCCAGACGAATAAACGGAAGAGCGCTGGAGCGACTTTCTCCATAGCGCAGGAGATCGGGAGCCAGCCGTCGCCAGCGTTCGATACTCGACACGACCGACTCGAACTCGAGCACACTTTCGTAATAGCGTCCCGTATCGGCGATCAACGCCGTGATAATGTCGCTGCGATGTGCTGCCAGCGCGCGGCGCCAATCATCAAGAACGGCAACACGGGCATCAATCCCCAGCGCTTCCCATGCCGGTTGCGCATCACGGAGGCGGCGACACACATCTGCTAACTCGTCGCGCCTGGGAGGGAGAAACTGATAATCGTACTGCCCGGTGCGCGGATTACGAACAGAAACAAGCGCCATCAAATTATCCCCTTCTGCGCCAGGCGCTCAATCGTCTCTTGTTGCACACGCAGAAAATGTTGCCGTTCCGCAACACCGGTCAACAACGTATTCGGCGGGTAAAAGCCGGCAGTCGCATAACTGCTGGCATACAGATCAAACCGTTGACGACTCAGCAGGTTGTTCATGCCAGGGCGACGACGGTAGCGCCGGAGCGCGGCAAGATCGATCTCAGCGTGGGCCGCCATGCTCTCGCCCTGGCCGGCTTCGACTAACACGCGCCCTGTGTAATCAACAATCTGCGAACCGCCCTCAACCGAGGCAGCAGGGATTGGAATGCCACTAATACCGGCAGAGTTCGCCGAAATGACATAGGCCAGATTTTCTAACGCGCGCGCTCGTTTGGCGATGTGCTTCGGGGTTAATTCCGGGCTGCTCACTTCCGAAGATGAATGGAGAAATACTTCGGCGCCACGCATCGCAAGACAACGCGCAACTTCGGGGAAGAGAATCTCTTCTGAGGCGATGCAGGCCAACCGCCCGATTGCAGTGTCGGCGACCGGGAAGAGCGCATCAGGACCGTACATTTGGCAAAATCGATCCCACACATCGTGCGGCGTCGGCGCAAACATCGAGTTTAAGCGTCGGTAGCGCAGCACACACTGACCGGAAGGGTCAATGACAAAGCTCACCTGAAAATAGAGACCGGGAAAGTGCGGATCACGTTCATAGCAATTACCGGCAAGAAAGATTTGCAGATCACACGCAATCTGACCAAGTGCAGCATATTCGGGACCATCCGGATCAATCGCGGCTTTTTCCGACCATACAGCGATGCTTTCACCCAACGGAAAGCCGGTCAGGAAATATTCGGGCAAAACCACGAGCCGCACATCATTGCCGATAAAGGCGATACTGGCGCGTATCTGTTCACGCAGCCGCACAATAGTCGCCAACATCTGCTCACGGACAGCCACCCGATTGTTCAGGGCGTTAACAGCATGGCAGGTAACTTGCAGCGCCAGCGCGCGATACGAATCAAACTGGCTCATGCGATGCTCTTCTTGCAATGAGTCATAACCATACGAGAGCGTGAACGATATGAAGTGTGCCGCCACCGCCTGTTTCGGCGGCGCAGCGCAATCGTTGCATCAAGCCTGTTGGTTCATGGTCATTGGGTACGGCTTTAGATGTTATAACATTATAACATCATGATCGATTGTTATGCAAGAGGGCCATTACTCGATGCATCGTTGGCTATCTCCAGCCAATCGCCAATTCCATAGGGATCGACCATCGGTTGTGAGACATGCTCGTGGACAATTTGCCATTGGTTGTCCGGATCGCGATGGAGCACAAACGTAGCGCGCAAGCGCACGGTACGGCTTGTTTCACCAATACAGACGTGTAGATCAAGCAGACCGGCGATGAAGGCGCTATCGCTCCATACCTCACTGAGCGGACCTTCGCTCCATTGCCAATGGGTGATGCGAATTGGCGAGTTCAGATAAGCGCGCCAGCCTGCGGCAACCTGCTCATACCCCCGTGTACTCCAGCGCGGACCCTCTACGAAAACATAGGTCGTTGAGCCAGGACGATACATGGCGGTCACTTCCTCGAGGCAACCGGAGACAATGGCGTCAAAAAACGCGGTAAGGGCTTGTACCGGGTCCATGGCACGCCTACACATCTAAGCCGAAATATTCACGGTAGGCGCAGATCTGGCGACCGCGCACATCAAGTGCAAGAGCGACCCGATTGGTGTATGGCTGACCACGGAGTTTGCCTTCATCACGAAACTCGAAAATATAGGTCGAACCGCTGCCGACAACGCGATCAAGCGTGACCGACAATCCTTCGGAGAAGACCGACGAGACATAGGTAAAGAACTCGCGAGCGCGATCTTTACCGACGTTGAGACCCTTGTACTTGCCACGCGGAAACCAGAAACTAAAATCATCGCTCAGCATCGCAAGGAATGGCTCCCATTGCCCAGAAGCGAGACCGGTGCAGAAGTGCTGGAAAGCGCGCATAGCCACGTTGCGCGGATCGGGTGACAGGGGAGTAAACATGCTCACCCGATTGGCTGCATACGCGCGTTCGCGAATGGCTCTTAACTCTGAATAGCGAGGGTCGGCGAGGTAGCGCTGAAATGCATCGAAGGAGGGATAGCGCAAGAGACTGTTGCGCGGCCATACGTCATGTGCTTGCGGATGTTCGATCCCGGCGCCGGAAGCGATCACCTCGATCCCGTACTCTTCCATCACAGACCGCGATTTTGCCAGATATTCGGTGAAGAGGTCATCAGCGTCGGGATTGAGTCGGCTCTGAACGAACACCAAGAGCGGTTGCTCATCTACCATTGTGCGCTCCTTTGACTTGATCTCTGGCAGAATATGTAATAACATTATAACAAATTAATTGAGCGTGGATTCAGCAATTGCAAAAGGATCGATCAGGCATATGACGAATACTCTTGACCGCGCCTCGCCGGTGCCGCTCTACTTTCAGCTCAAGCAGATCATCATTGAGAAGATTGAGCATAACGAATGGGATCCCGGTCAACCAATCCCCAGCGAACAGGAATTGCAAGATACGTATGGGTTGAGCCGCACGACGGTGCGGCAGGCATTGAGCGAGCTGGTCATCGAGGGACGTTTGGTGCGTCAACGTGGACGAGGCACATTTATCGTCCAGAATAAGTTGACCCACACGCCGCAAAAGCCACAGGGGCTTGTGCGCTTAATGATCGATCGTGGGTTGCGCCCCGGCTGGCGAGTGCTGAGCCTTGAATGGACAACGCCGCCTTACGAGGTGCAGCATCTATTGCAGATCGAACCCGATACCCAAGCCCTGTATATTCGCCGGTTGCGTTTGGCCAGCGACCAACCGATTGGATACCACCAGGTGTGGCTGCCCCCCGGTATCGCCGGACAGATCAATCACGACGCGTTACAAGAGGGGGACTCGCTGGCCTATTTACGACACTTGCCGGCAGTAGCGCGTGGACATACCATCCGTACCATCGAAGCGATTGCTGCTGAGGCCGCCGAAGCTGAATTGCTCGGCATCAGTGAAGGCGAACCATTGCTGTTAATCCAGCGTCTGTTGTGCGACAGCGATGGGATACCGATCGAACTCATGGAAGCGCTCTACTGCGGCAATCAGTTTAAGTATCAAATCATTCTGCCGAATGCAGAATAGCCTTGACGCAGCCGTTAACGACACGCGCTATGACGGTGAACGTACAGACGGAATGTCTCTACTCGTTCTAAGCGACCGGCGCGATAATACTGTCGCCAGCCGTTGATCGTCTCAGTAGCGCCATCGCAAATTTCCACAAAGTGCATACTCTGTTCAGGCGCCGCAAATATCTCTCCTTCCATCAACGCCCCGATCCGCCATACGAAACCGCTGCCATCGCCGCTTATCTGCGCCGTGCGCCCCTCGGAATCAAAGCGTAGCGTCATGTCGCCGGCCGGTGTTGTTTCGGTGATGTACGGCAAACAATACCTGCGCGTGAGCGGCATGGTCGCCATCACCGCGCCATCTGGCGACAGGTGCTGCGTCTGGCCATACCAATCGGTCGCAATAGTTTCGGCTGGTCTATCTGGGAGCACCGGCCAGTCGCTCTGGGCGGCAGTCGGGATGGCTACGCCGACAATGCAAGCAATCGGCGCCGGTCCAACAAAAAAGCGCCCTCCGGTGAGCTGGCGCTCTGGGGTCACGAACAGCGAGAAAGAACGGAACAGCTTGCCAAATCGGGGCCAGCATCCGCGCCCTATCAGGAGTCCATCGCCCCATGTTTCACCGTGTCCGATCACATCAGGACCAAGGTAGCGACGTAATCGCCCATCGATGCTCAGATCAAAGACCCATTCACCGGCAAAATCCGCCATAGGATGCGTATGAAAAGTCGGACCAGGGTCGCACTGCTGAAACACTCGAATCCGCCCCTCAGTGAGGAGCTGCAAGGTGCGACGCTGGCGAACGATGCCAATCGCTTGCCCATCAGACGAGTACACGTACTCGCTGACGAGCCAATCACCGACAAATTGATCTGACGATCCCATGTGCGTGCCATTACGATTACGATGATGGCGTAAATGATAAGAAGCCGTATTCGATGCCGATCCGTTCGCTGCCGCGATACCAATAACGCAATACCGCTTTGGCGCTGCCATCGTGCAGAACGACCTCGCGGAGCCAACACCGCAAGCCGCTGGACAGGATGTGCAAGCAGCCGCTGCGGGCGCGTCCGCCGCTCAGACTGTAGCTGCCGGCCAATGCCTGATCCTGGAGCGACCACGCGAGGTAACCATCGGTGTGCAGATCGCAGCTCACCGGTTCTGGATGAACGATACCGCCGCTCCATACCATGTGCAACCCGTCGGCCCGTGGCTGCACCTGTTCAACAACCTCGCTCGCACCGATCAGTTGCCGAGATTGGTCGCGCGCAGTGAGCGTGCCGCGCCATGTGCCGGCGCGGTGGAGCAGGATGGCGCCGCGACCGGCGGTTGGGTCGGCAGCCAGATCGTGCGATGTCCCACTAACTAACGCCGGTATGAGGGGATGGCCAGCGGTCATCCGCTCATGTTGGCCAACCACTGTATAGAGCATCTGCTCACCACGACTCATCAAAGCCAACGAGAGTTGCGTATTGCCGTCCGGTAAGATGAAAAGCACGAACCGCTGGCTTAGCCCAAGTGCTGGCCAGTAAGCGTTCGCGTCTACGATATTCCTATCAATGACTTCGGCATACCCCACATTAGCCGGCCCAAGGTACCGGCGGTAATCCCCATGGTCGCTGATGGAGTACGTTCCGACGTGTTTGAAGGGACCAATGAAGGCGACATCGATTTGAACACGGTTCTCATCGAGGCGCTGCACATGGCGCATATCGACACCGTTGCCGAGGAAGCGACCCGATCCGTCGAAAACCTCGGCGCTGCCCGACCATTGTCCGATCCCCTGCTGAAAACTCTGCATAGCCCGTTGCTCCTTATGCCGGTATCAGCGTGTACCATTGCTCGGTCAACGGCAATGAAGCAAAGAGCGCCGCGACATCGACGTCGGCCGGCTGTGGCGTCATCAGACGACCGCGACAACACACAGTTACTTGTGCTGTTGCGAAGGGCCAGGGCGCGACAGTAGCGACATCAGATGCGACCGGTGTGACAGTCAGCGTTGTATCACGCACGCCGTTAACCGGAACATGGAGAAACTGTGTTGGCACACGCGCTGCGGCATGCGTTGTCTGAAAAAAGAGGGCCAGGGTGTCGAACAGTTGCAGCAGTTTGTAGGACCAAAACAGCCGACCATCCTCAGCCCATGCCGCAGTAACGGGATTACTGCGCAAGGTCTGCTTCAAACGCTCTTGGCGACGTAATTCAGCGTCAAGCATCGCCTGCACCGCAGGCCGTTGCGCCGGCTCAATCGCATTGATGAAAATCTTATCGGATAGCCCGTAGCGGCCGTTATACAGTCCCCACGAGTGCATGCTTGACAGAATGCCGCAGAAAGGATGATGGCGCTCATTGAAATTCGGTGATTGTTGACTGGTGATCATGAGCCGGTCTAACGGCGTTTTGGTCAGATGATATACGAGGCCGGTGTGCGGATCGCGATCCGGGGCTGCATCGACATCCGCCCATCCTTCATCATGATGAGTAATCGTGTAGACGATCAAATCCCACGGTTCAGGGCGAGCAAATTGTTCATTGCCGAACAGTGCAGCCAATTCGCCCGACATCCGAGCGTGATCGATCTGGGTGACGACAAAGTGAGGCGCACCGGCCGACGCAGTCTGTACAATCATCGGCGCTACTCCTGAATACCATCGACCCGTACAAAATCTTGAATCTGGAACACGACGGTCTGCCCATCACGCACTTTGTGGGTCATGATGCGACGGGTGTTGCGGTCGAGAAAGTAATGATTGTTGTACACCGTGGTGTTTGTGACCGCACTTTCAATGGTAAAAATGTAGTTGTAAGCAGTCAATCGAGCGCCGATGATTTTAACTTGTGGGCTTTCAGCATAACAGGTGAGACCTTCAACCGTGATGTCAGTTTCATAGATCGTTTCACCAACGCCATACAAATTCTCAAAATGCTCGTGGAGATGCCACGTATTCGGTCCGATCCAGTAGACGTTCATATGAACCGCTGAGCTTTCGAGAAAGCGTCCTTGCGGATCAAACGTCTTGCACAAACCCTCCCAGCGTCCCATAAAGCACTGGTAAGGCCGTTCCGATGCTGTGCCATAATCGTACATCCTGCCCTCCTTGTTCCATTTCCAATAAGCCATCGAAACCGGGCGCGCTGACGCATCACGAACAAGCGCCAGCGGTCAAACTCCAGAGCGGCAAGCCGGTGCGCCGATCAGGTTGGCGGATCAGCGCCAGGCCATCGTAACAATGAATGAGCGCTTCGACCGCATGGGCCGTTGCATACGCGACATGACCGCCAATCACGGTGACGCCGTGCAGGTGTTCCGCGTCTTGATAGGCAAGAGTAAGGTGCAGATGGATGTGCGGTGTTTGGTTGTGCAGGCTTATCATGCCACTGCCGCCGATAATTTCAAGGTGACGGCGAAATACAAGCGGCGGCTTTTTTAGCCCGGTGGCAACATCGGTTTCGACAAGCGCAACCTCGCGCAACCCACCGAGCATGTGGACGATTGCTGCGGTGATGTGATGCGTCATTGCAATTTCAGTCAGCGCCTGGTGCAGATCGGCGCCATCGCATAGGACGACCGCCAGGACCCGATGGCGTGGAACTGCCTCTTGATGTGCGACGACCGGCACAATCGGCTCCTTCGTCTATTGACAAGGTGAACACTATGTTGTAATGTTATAACAACTTACCTGAAACGTCAACTCGTCTCACACAACACTACGGAGCGTATGCGTATGCCAGCAATCGGAGAAAAGGCGCCCGACTTTATCGCAACGACACAGAGCGGCGAACCGTTTCAACTCTCTTCGTTACGTGGACAGAAGGTGGTGCTCTTCTTTTACCCCAAAGCCGACACCCCGACATGTACGACAGAAGCATGCAGTTTTCGTGATAGCTATGCCGAAATCCGTGCACGTAGCGCGATTGTGGTCGGGGTCAGTCCAGACACCGTGACGGCGCAGGCGGCATTTCACGATAAGCACCACCTTCCCTACCTCTTAGTCGCCGATGCCGACCATCGAGTGAGTGATCTCTATGGCGTGTGGGGAACACATCAGGTTCGGCGTGAAGACGGCACGGAGGTGACCTACACCGGTGTGTTGCGCACCACGTTCATTATTGATGAACAGGGTGTTGTGCAACGAGTGTTTCCGAATGTGGACGTGCGTGAACATACTGCTGAAGTGTTGTCGGCGCTTGAGCAGTGACACGATGCCGGAGCCGGTATGACATTGCGCCTGCCTGCACAGGTTGATATTATCGAAGTCGGTTTGCGCGACGGCTTGCAAAATGAGGCGATCATCATTCCAACAGCAACTAAGATTGCGCTGATCCATCGGCTGATCGCAGCCGGTGTACGACATATTCAGGTAGCCTCTTTCGTGAATCCCCGACGTGTGCCGCAAATGGCGGATGCGGAATCGTTGTGCGCCGAACTCCCCCGATCACCCGGCGTCATCTATTCAGGTTTGGCGCTCAATGTGCGCGGGGTCGAACGGGCGGGCGCCGCCGGTCTGATGCAGGTTGATATCGGTATTTCAGCCAGTGACACGCACAGTCGGAAAAATGCCGGTCTGAGTCTGACCGAGGCGCTCGAGCAGGTGGCGGCAATGGTGACGGCTGCACGCGCGCATGGTCTTGCCGTGCGAGCCGGTGTGCAGTGCGCATTTGGTTGTGTTTACGAAGGAAATATTCCGCTCGACCGGGTGGTGCGAATGGTTGATTATGTGCTGAGCCTTGGTGTGGATGAGTTAGCGCTGGCCGACTCGACCGGTATGGCAAACCCACGCCAGGTAGCGCACATGCTTGATACGGTGCTGCCGCGTGTGCATGTGCCGGTGACGCTCCATCTCCACGATACGCGCGGTATGGGGTTAGCCAATGTATTAATGGCATTGCAGTACGGCGTTACCCGGTTCGATACGGCTTTCGGCGGTCTTGGCGGTTGCCCGTTCATTGCCGGCGCTGCCGGCAACATTGCAACTGAAGATACGGTCTACATGCTCGAACAGGTGGGGATTGCCACTGCTATCGATTGGCGCAAGGCGGCTGAATGTTCGCGGATCATCAGTGCCTGCCTTGCCCGCGATTTGCCCGGTAAGCTCTATCGATTGCAGTAGTTGCGGCATCGCCGCATACATTGCCGGATAACCATATGGGGCAAACGATTGCAGAAAAGGTTGTGTCGCACCATGCAGGGCGTCAGGTCATGGCGAACGAGATTGCAATTGTTGCGATTGATGGCGCAATGGCAACCGACGCAACCGCTCCATTGGCGATTAAGGCCTTCCGTGAGATGGGTGGGGTTCGTTTGTGGGATCCGTCGCGTGTTGTGTTGGTGATTGACCATGCCGCTCCGGCGCCGAATGAGCAGGTGAGCAATCTTCACGCTCTGATGCGCGCCTTTGGGCGTGAGATGGGATGTGTCTTATATGATGTTGGCGAGGGTATCTGCCATCAGTTGATGGTTGAATATGATCACGTGCGTCCTGGCCAGATCATTCTTGGCGCCGATTCCCATACTCCAACGTATGGGGCGCTTGGCGCGTTTGCTATGGGTGTCGGCTCAACCGATCTGGCAGCCGCATGGTTGACCGGAAAGACGTGGCTCAAGACGCCTGCAAGTATCAAGATTGTGCTGGACGGCACGTTGCGCACCGGTGTGAGCGCGAAGGATCTCGTCTTATTTCTGGTCAGGCAGATTGGCGCTGATGGCGCACGGTATCAGGCGGTTGAGTTCACCGGTTCGGCAATTCGCTCATTGAGCCTCGCTTCGCGAATGACGCTGGCCAATATGACTGCTGAAATGGGGGCGCTGACGGCATTTGTCGACCTGCAAGGATTAGACTTGCCATACCGATTCGATCCAATTCACCCCGATCCGGATGCGGTCTATAGTGTTGTCTATTCATTCAACGTGGACCATCTGCTCCCACAAGTGGCTATTCCGCATGCGCCCAGCAATGTGGTTCCCATCGATGAAGTAGCGGGTACGCCGATCCAGATGGCATTCATCGGTTCTTGCACCAACAGTCGTCTCGAAGATCTGCGCGCAGCAGCAGCGGTATTACAAGGGCGCAAACTCGCCCCCGGCGTGCGCCTCATTATCGCGCCTGCATCACGGCAAGTCTTCATGATGGCGCTGCAAGACGGCACTATTGCCACTCTCACCGAATCGGGCGCAACCTTCATCACCGCCGGGTGTGGTCCTTGCGTCGGTACCCATCAGGGGATTCCCGGTAATGGCGAGAATGTCATCACCAGCACGAATCGCAACTTCCGGGGACGTATGGGTAATCCGCACGCCAGCATTTATCTCGCGTCGCCGGCAGTTGTGGCAGCTTCGGCACTGCGCGGCGTCATTACCGATCCTGCTGACGTACTCTGAGGAGGCTCAATGAGCGTCTTTCGCGGCATCGCCCACGTCTATGGCGATAACATCGATACTGATCGCATTATTCCCGGCAAATACACCAAGACGCTCGATGCGCAGACGCTGGCAGCGCATGTGCTCGAGGACCTTGATCCCAACTTCGCCAGCCGAGTGCGTCCGGGTGATGTGTTCGTCGCCGGCTATCATTTTGGCGCCGGCAGTTCCCGAGAACAGGCGGCAATCGCTCTGAAAGTTGCCGGGATCAGTGTGGTGATTGCTCGTTCCTTTGCCGGTATCTTTTATCGCAATGCGATCAATATCGGGTTACCTTTGGTCGAAGCGCCTGATCACGCTATTCTGGACGGCCATTGTGTATGGGTTGATCTTGAGCAAGGTCTGGTGGTTGATGAAACCTCCGGTTGCGTCTATCGTAGCGCCAGAATGCCGCCGGTGATGGTGGCGATTTTGCGCGCAGGCGGGTTGGTCAACTATCTACGTCAATATGGCGATTACGAGATGGAATGCGCAGCGACTTAACGGCGACAAGGCATCATTGCCAGCGGTAACACAAGCAAAGGAGCTGTCTGTGAATCAAGGCGTACAGTTTTTGCGCGGTGTTCGTGTGATTGAATTGTCCCACGCCGTGCTTGGCCCAGCGTGCGGTCTGGTGCTCGCCGAATTAGGCGCAACAGTGACACGGGTTGAGCGTGCTCCTGATGGCGACGATACGCGCCGGCTCAAAGGCTTCGGAATGGGGTATTTTCCTTTCTTTAATCGCGGTAAGCGCAGTGTTGCAATCGATCTCAAAACTGCCGCCGGTCTTGACATTGTGAAGCGCATGGTCGCTCAAGCCGATGTCATCATCGAAAATTTTAGCCCCGGCGTTATGGAGCGACTGGGACTCGCCTATCGCGATGTCGCTACGATAAATCCACGTCTGATCTACTGTTCGCTCAAAGGATTTTTGCCGGGTCCCTACGAGAAGCGGCTTGCGCTCGATGAGGTGGTGCAGATGATGTCCGGCCTCGCCTACATGACTGGTCCGCCGGGCCAACCGCTGCGCGCCGGCGCTTCGGTTATTGATATTATGAGTGGCTTATTTGGCGCGCTAGGAGTGATCACAGCGCTGCACGAGCGTGCTCAGGATGGACGTGGCCGTTTGGTGCAGAGTGGTCTGTTTGAAACTGCCGCCTTCGTGATGGGACATCATATGGCCTACGCCGCGCTTACTAAAACGCCGGTTCCACCAATGCCGGCCCGCGTCAGTGCATGGTCTGTTTACCGCACCTTCACCAGCGCCGATGGACAACAGATTTTCATCGGTATTACCAGCGATAAACATTGGCGACAGTTTTGCATGGCGTTTGGTCGCGAGGACTTGTTGGACGATCCGCGCTTAGCCACGAATAACCAACGCATCAATGAGCGTGAGCGGTTATTGCCGCTGCTCGAGCAGTTCTTCGTGTCATTGTCAAGTGACGAGATTCTACGCCGTTGTGAACAGGCAGGGATACCTTTTGCACCAGTAGCGCGACCGGAAGACCTCTTCACCGATCCGCACTTGTTGCAGAGCAATATCCTCGTTGAAGTCGAATTGCCCGGCAGCGTCCATACCCGGCTGCCCCGTTTGCCCATGCTGCTCGATGGCAATCATTGCCATTCAGATCAATCGTTGCCGCCGGTTGGCGCCCATACCGGCGAGGTGTTGGCTGAGTTGGGATACACGGATGCTGAAATGGCGGCATTGAGTCGGGCCGGTGTGATTGTGATGACTAATGGCGGTTCATAGCGATAGTTTGCCAATGAAGGAGAGACTAAATATGTTCGATACGATCATTAAGAAGGTTCGTGTCGTTCGTCCCAATAGTAATGAAACGCCATTGCTCGACATCGGCATCAAGGATGGCATGTTTGCGGCTGTTGAGCGCTATCTTGATCCGGCCGAAGCGTATACGGTTGTTGATGGGAACGAATGGCTGGCCTTCCCCGGTGCAATTGACTCGCACACCCACATCGGCATTTATCAGCATCCCAGTATCGACGCTCCGACCGAATCGGCCGCTGCGGTGTCGGGTGGTGTGACAACCTTGCTCACCTATGTGCGCACCGGCAGTCTCTATCTGAACCGGTCCGGTCCGTGCGGCGATTTTATGGACGAGTTGCTGCACGTCTCTTCTGGACGTTTTTACTGCGATTACGGCTATCACGTGTCGCCGATCAGCAGCGATCACATTGCCGAAATGGAGCGTATCGTATGCGCATACGGCGCGCCGAATTTCGGCGAGGTGTTTATGTTCTATGGTCTGCACGGACTCCATGGCCGCTCTGATACGCAGGCGCAGTGGTTGATGCTCAAAGAGGGCGATCATTACGATCTGGCCCACTTCGACTGTATTTGCCGTGAGGCGGCACGGTTGCAACGCGCGTATCCAGAATTGGCGCCGCTTATTCAGGTTAGTTTTCACTGCGAGACACCGGAGATTCTGCGCGCTTATGAGAAGAAGATTCGCCATGAGGACCATCTCCAGGGTTTGGCTGCGTATAGCGCAGCCCGACCGCCGCATTCGGAAGCGATTGCGATCAGTATCGTCGGCGCTATGGCGCATGCTGCCGGTTTGCGTCACGTAAACATTCTGCATATCAGTTCGCGCGAGGCGATGGAAGCAACCCTGCGCTGCCGGAGCGCCTACCCGGATGTGGACTTTGGGATCGAGGTTACGGCAGGACATCTTTTGCTCGACACCGATTGTCCAATGGGGGTTTGGGCAAAAGTAAATCCGCCCATTCGCCCACGGGAAGATGTCGAATATCTCTGGGAGAAAGTGTTGGATGGGACGGTGCAGTGGGTCGTGACCGACCACGCTAATTGCCCGCGTGATATGAAAGTGGCGGCAACCGATCCCGGCAATATCTGGCTGGCCAAAGCGGGTTTTGGTGGCAGCGAATATCTGTTGCCGGCTCTGTATAGTGAAGGGGTCCGGCGCGGCCTGTCGCCCAATCGCGTTGCTGCGCTGGTTTCCGGCAATCCGGCACGGCGGTTTGGATTGAGCCGCAAAGGCGATATAGCCGCAGGGTATGATGCTGATCTTGCTCTGCTCGATCCATCTGAGCGCTGGACGATCCATGCCGCCAACTCGTTCTCGGCGCAGGGCTATACCCCCTTCGAGGGCATTGAGTTGACCGGTCGTGTAAAGTATACCTTCGTGCGCGGACAGACAGTGTTTGCCAATGGTCAGATTGTGGGGGCGCCGGAGGGCCGGTATCTCCATCGGCCCATGCGGGGGTAGCCATTCGTTCATCTGCTTGTGCGAACTCGATGCTTTCTGCACGACAACCCCTGCGAAATTGACACAACTTTCGGCATACAATTCTACCAATGACGATTGAAGATGCCGCATGCGTGTCATTCCGAGCGCAGCGACTTGTCATTCCGAGCGCAGCGACTGGTCATTCCGAGCGCAGCGACTGGTCATTCCGAGCGCAGCGACTGGTCATTCCGAGCGCAGCGACTGGTCATTCCGAGCGCAGCGACTGGTCATTCCGAGCGCAGCGAGGAATCTAAGCGGGTCGCGCAAGACCCCTCGCTCTGATCGGGGTGACCATGCCGGATGGTCACAGGGAATTGGTATCGTTGGCAAAAGCGCTGGCGTTTGCGACCGGCAACCGCTGAAGCCCGATGCTCCGGCGCCTGTGCACTGAACCAGACCGAAGCAGGCGTACATCACGGAACATAGATGAATATTCCTATCAATTCCACCACCTGGAAGCGTCACCGCCGGCTGCTCCTCACTGCACCGCTGGCGCTCGCCGCAGCCGCCGCTGAGTTCTGGGCAGTGCGCGCGCCACGATCCCTGCACCTGCCGCCGCAACAACGGGTTGTGACGATTAACCCGAAGATCGGCATTCATACGCGCCTCACTGGCATCGGCGACGAGGGGTATATCCGGCGCACGCTCGAACAGGTGCGTGAGATGGGCGCGCGCTGGATCGTTGATCTCTTCCCTTGGGCATATGTGCAGCCGCGCTCGCGCTTCGGGTTCGACTGGACCGGCGCCGATCTGGTGGTGCGCCATGCGGCGCGTCAAGGGTTGCAGGTGATCGCCCGGCTCGACATTGTGCCGCAGTGGGCGCGCCCGCGCGACTCGAATGACCGCTACCTCGACGAGGCGCACTATGCTGATTTTGCCGCATATGCGGCGGCATTCCTTCGGCGCTACCGCGCCGATGGCGTGCGCCACATCATCATCTGGAACGAACCAAACCTGGCATTTGAGTGGGGACGACGGACACCCGATCCGGCCGGCTACGCCGCGTTGCTGAAGGCCGTTTACCCGCGCGTCAAATCTGCTGTGCCCGATGCCGTTGTCATTGCCGGAGCGCTCTCACCCGGCGGCGATCTTGGCGACAATGCCGAGGTGCGAATGGGCGATCTGCGCTACATCACCGAATTGTACGCCGCCGGCGCTGCACCCTGGTTCGATGCCTGGGCTGTCCACAACTATGGCGCGCAGCAACCGCACGATGCGCCGCCAGCGCCGGAGGAGGTCAATTTCCGGCGCGTTGAACTCATCCACGACCTGCTCACCTATCTGGGGGACGGACGCAAACCGATCTTCATTACCGAAGGGGGGTGGAACGACCACCCGCGCTGGTCAGCGGCGGTGCGCCCGTCGCAACGGGTGCGCTGGACGATTGGCGCGTACCGGATGGCGCTGGAATGGACCTGGCTGGAAGCAATGTGCCTCTGGCAGTTCAGCACCCCGTGGCAGGCGCGCACCTATCAGGATAACTGGAACTTTGTTGCGGCTGATGGAACGCCGAAGGCGATCTATTGGGCAGTGCGCGACTATGCCGTGCCGATAGATCTGCGGCAATGAACATGCGTGCCAGATCGCGGTAAACCGCAGCGCGCCGCACATAATCGCGGGCGGTGGGGTTGGCGGCGATATCTTCGGGCGCGACGATCCCCTGATTGTGCCAGGCAGCGAGTGCCTGCCACGTAACCGGGACGCCTTCGTGACGCGCGCGATATACGCCACGCTCAAGATTGGCTGCCAGATATTCGACCGCCAGCGTGGGCTGAATCAGTTCGCGGTTGATGGCGGCGTACAATTCTGTCTGCGCGCGATAGCGCGCCGGATCGATCCGACTTCCCGCAACATGCAGGGTGATGATGAGCGGTTCGTGTGAGCCTTTGACCGGCAGTTCGTCGCGCAGCATTTCGAGCGCCACCGAAGGGCGAATGTTGCTGGGCCAGACGGTCAGGTTGGCGCCGAAGGCGTTGAGCGTCATCTGCGCCGCTTGATACCACGGCGTTAGCGGGCGCAATGGCGGAACCGCCTCTTCCAGCCAGCCAAAATGCTCATTATAGAGAACGAGTGCCATGATTTCCGCAAACGTCGCATCGTCCATTCCTGAAACTGCCGGATCGTTGTGACGCGCCGCTGCATCGAGAATGATGGGACGTAACGTTTCCATCTGTGCTGCGAATGCCGGGCGCACGAACGGGTGAGCATGCGCCGGTTCCGCCGCCGACGACGCGGGTGTTCCTGAGAGTGCTATGGCGAGTGAGATGATGATAAAGATGCGAGTGATGAGAACTGAGAACTGAGAACCGAGAACTGAGAACTGAGAACTGAGAACCGGGATGCTCAGCCTGCGGTGAGAGAACCTGGACACGGACACGGGAAACCGGGCGATGAGAGGGAATTGGCGAACACCTGAGCGCTGGCGCCAGAATGCAGCAAACCAGGCATATACCATTGGAAGAAGCCAGTGATGCGCTTGCCGGAACTCGCTCATAGCGGGACGCTTCGCGTGTGTTTGAGACATATCTGTATGATCAGGGGAATGCCGTGTGCCTCTATCCGCCTGCCAACCTGCAACGTTTGCACCCATTTTTGAACCACAGAGGCGCAGAGGGGTTCAGAGTGGTTCCACCTTCAACCTGTCGCCTTCCCCCAGACCTCAAGGGTCAGGCCTGCTCCCTCTTCCACTCTCACGCCTCACGCCTCACTCCTCATTCCTCACCCACATGCTGCTTGCCGGTACACCTCCAGCGTTCGCTCCGCCGTCGTGCGCCAGGAGAAGCAACGCGCGCGCGCAAGCCCGCGGGCGCGCAACTCGGCGCGCAACTCTGCATCGGAGAGCAGTCGCAACATCGCCTCCGCCAGCGCATCGGCGTCGGTTGGCGGCACAATGAGCGCTGCCGCCTGATCGGGATGTCCATCAATCGCCCCCACCACTTCGGGGAGGCTACTGCTACTGCTGACGATCACCGGCGTGCCGCATGCCATCGCCTCGAGCGGCGGCATGCCAAACCCTTCATACAACGACGGAAAGACAAAGATCGTAGCCGCCGCATACCAGAGCGCTTGATCCTCCTGGTCGATATACCCGACGAAGCGGAGCCGGTCGCCGAGTCCAAGTTGTTCAGCGCGCGCCAGGATCGGCTCGTACAGCCATCCCTTTGCGCCGCCGATGATCAGCGGCGCATCAACATCGCGCACAATCCGGGCATATGCTTCCAGGAGCAGTGTCAGATTCTTGCGCGGCTCAAGCGTGCCGAGGAACAACACAAACCGGTCGGGCAACCCGGCACGGCGACGAAACGCCTCGAGCGTGGTTGGATCGGGAGGCGCGAAGCGTGCATCCGCAGCGTTGGGCGTCACCACTACGCGCTCTGGCGGAACGTGGAGCCAGCGCACAATCTCGCGCCGGGTAAACTCCGACACCGCCAGAAGATAGCGGGCGCGGCGCGCGGCAACCCGGATCGCCCATCGGGTATAGATCCGGTTGACGCGGCGAAAGGTCTGCGGAAACAGAAACGCGCTCAGATCGTGAATAGTGACGACCGATGGAACCGGGCAGACGAGGGGCATAACGTTGAGCACCCCATGGTACACATCGGCGCGAGCGAAGCGAAGCAGCGCCGGCGCCAACAGTTGCTCCCACGGAATGCGAACGCGCGGATTGATCGTCGGGAGGCGGCTGGGCTGCACATAGAAGTTGGACGGCAATCCGAGCGCTCCATTGTCGAGGCCGCGCGTCGTATATACCGTGTACTGGTTCTGACGGTCGATCGCTCCCAGATGAATGAGCAGCGCCTCAACATAGTTCGATACCCCGGCGCGCCGAAAGGTGCGCGTATGGGCAAGAAGATGCGCATTGATAGCGACGTGCATGCGCGATTCATTTATAATAGGTTACGGCAACGCAGCATACGTCGGTGAAGGGATGACCCCCCAATGCTCACGCGGCCAGTACGAAATCCATGCCTGTCCAATGATGCGGTCCAGCGGCAAGTCGTCCCACTCGCGCGAATCACTGCTGTTGGCGCGATTGTCTCCCATAACGAAGACCGTTCCGGGATCAACCACTACCGGACCACGAGCGCACGGGTCTTCGAAGCGGCATACGGTGGTGATACCCTGAAGATATGGCTCATCGAGCAGAATGCCATTGATATACACGCGACCGTCTCGAATTTCGACCGTTTCGCCCGGCAGCGCGATGACGCGCTTGATATAATCCTTGCTCATGTCGCGCGGATACTCGAACACCACCACATCACCCCGGCGCGGGGTGCGAAAGGGATAGACCACCCGCGGCGGCAGATCGGCATTGCCGGGCAGCAGGCGAAGCGGCGCATTCAGATCAACATGGAAGAAGATCAGTTTATTGACCAGAATATACTGCCCGCTGTGCAGATTGGGTTCCATACTCTGGCCCTCGATCTTGAAATTCTGAATCGCTCCGCGCACAATCAAAAAGACCAGCAGAATAAAGATGGCAGTTTCCAGCATCTCGCGCACAATACTGCGAACTGCTGGCGTCGGGGAGGGAGCGACGGCGGGTGTATCGACCGCCTCGACCGGATGATCGGCTATTGAAGGGCGATCCAATCCAAGCCGGCGACGCAGTGGGGTTTCGTCCATACGCTTGTGAACGGGCCGACTGTGCTCGATTGTCGAGCAACAGACCGGTTGCTAAGGATTTATAATTGAACTTCATGCCAGCGCTGCGCCGGGCGCAGCATGGTCAGGATTATACCCGATCAGGCGCCAGAATGCTAGCAGGTGACCCCATGCGCTATACCAGTCTTGTTCAAGCGCTCGATGATGAGACGTTACGCTGCAATGTCTGTCAATGGCATTGTGAATTGAAGCCGCACCATGCCGGACGATGCAGGGTGCGCGCCCGTGATGCGCATGGCATTGCCATCCACAATGATGGTCTTATCAGTGTTGCAACGGTTGGACCAATTGACGAACACCGGTTCTGGCACTTTTTCCCGGGCACCCAGGTGCTGACGCTTGGCGGTTGGGGGTATGCGTTTCCCGAAGATCAGCATCGCGGGCAATATGGAGCAATCCCATCAGATGAACGGCAGCAACGACGTCTTGCACCGGAGCGCGCTGCGACCTTTGCCCTGGATCGTCTGTGTCGAGGAATTGTCTGGAGTTACAGCGATCCCTCGGTGGCGCACGAGTATGTGTTCGACCTGCTCCGCACGGCGCGCGCGACCAGCCGATACACGGGGCTTGTAACCAGCGGGTTTCTGACGATGGAAGCGCTCGATCAGATCGGGCACTATCTGGATGGCATGTGCCTGGAACTGCGCGCATTCGACGATGCCGCATATCGACGCCTTGCCGGTGTGGAACGATGGCGCGGCGTTCTGGAGGTCGCATCCCACGCCTTTCATCGCTGGCACTGCCATGTCGAAGTCGTTACCCGCCTGCATCCCGGCGTAAACGATTCGCCTGACCAGATTCACGGTCTGGTTGACTGGATCCTCACGGCGCTCAGCCCGTTCACGCCATGGCACGTCATCCCCGGCGATGCTGGCGCAGCGGCTGCCGCAGCGGTCGCGCGCGCGCGTCGGATAGGCGCAGAGGCGGGATTGATCTATGTGTACGGTCCAGAACCAGGACAGGCGACGGTCTGCCCATCGTGCATGTCGGTCGTTATCGAGCGCAGCGGCGGCATCACACGCGTGACAGGCATTGAAGACGGGCGTTGCAGAACATGCGGCGCTGACCTTCATGTGCGCACGTCGATCTTTAAACGTGCATAGCATCATCATTTGACGAACACCGCGAGCCAGAATACAATCGCATGCAGCGGTGGAGTTCAGGAGCACGCTCATGAACAATAGTTCCGGGCAACAACCGGACAGTACGCGAAGCGACTTGCCGGTGCAGGCAGGACCTGGAGCGGCGCGTCTGGTTATCCGTCGTGATGGCGTGATCGAACGTCGGATGGTGCTGGGTGAGGTAGTGATCACGGTCGGGCGCGCGCTCAGCAACGATCTGGTGTTAAGCTACGAGGGGGTCTCGCGCCGCCACGCCGAGTTCCATCCCTGCCCGGAAGGGGTGATGGTGGTCGATGTCGGCAGCGCCAACGGCACATTCGTCGATGGTCGCCGCCTTGCGCCGCATGTGCCGCACCTCCTGCGCGACAGCATGTTTTGCTCTATCGGTCCCTATACGATCACCTATCACGCCCCAGGATCGCTGTCGCGCATTGGCGCCCTGCCGACAGTTCCGCTGCCTGAGGCATCGTAACTACTCGTTCGTCCAGTAAACTTCGGCTTCATCATCGAAATCGTCCTGATCCCAGATTTCGACGCGCTCGTCGGGCGACGCAGCGCGATGGACGCGGATTGCAGGGACGGCGCGTGTGCGGGACGCCGATAGGTTGCCGCGTTCCTCGCGCTTCGCGCGTGTACGGAACACGATCTTGATCGGCGTACCGGTGAAATCGTATTGCTCGCGGATGCGATTTTCCAGATAGCGCGCATACCCCCAGTGCACCTGCTCCGCCTGATTGGCGAAAAACAAAAAGACCGGCGGCGCAACCTGTGGCTGGGTTGCATAGTAGAGCCGAAGATGCGCACCTTTGTGGACTGCTGTTGGCGGATGTTCATACACGGCGCGCCGAAGCAGCGTGTTGAGTTCGGACGTTGGAATGCGGCGCTGCCGGTTTCGCGCAATATCCAGCGCCAGCGGCAACACCTTATCGACGCGCTGACCGGTCTTCGCCGAAATAAAGAGCAGCGGCGCGTATGACATGAACTTGAATGCCTCGCGGACGTGGCGGCTGAACTGGTCGAAGGTATAGGCGTCCTTCACAACCAGGTCCCATTTATTGACCAGAATAGCCACGCCTTTCAGCGACTCGAGGATCATGCCGGCAATATGCGTATCCTGCGCTGTGACGCCTTCGGTCGCATCGATGAGCAGCAGCGCAACATCAGCGCGTTCGATGGCGCGTAGCGCGCGCATCACGCTATATCGCTCCAGACCACGATCAATCTTGCCGCGCCGTCGGATGCCGGCGGTATCGATCAGCAATGCCCGGACGCCACCGATCTCGATTGGCGTGTCGATGCTGTCGCGCGTGGTGCCGGGAATATCGCTCACGACGCTGCGTTCCTGTCCGATCAGGCGGTTGAGCAGCGACGATTTCCCGACATTCGGGCGTCCCACAATCGCAATCTTGACCGCCGTCTCATCCTCTTCCATTTCAACCACAGGCAACGCCTCGGTCACCCGGTCAAGCACATCACCGACGCCAATGCCGTGGTAGGCGCTCATCGGAATGGGTTCGCCCAGGTTCAATGCATAGAACTCAACCGCATTCATTGCCCGTTCGTGGTTGTCGGCTTTATTGGCGGCAAGCACAACCGGCTTGTCGGTGCGGCGCAGCACCTCGGCGACAGCGGCATCGGCTGCGGTCAATCCTTCACGACTGTCAACTATGAAGATAATCGCATCAGATTCGGCGATTGCCAGTTCCGCCTGTTCGCGCACCCGGCGCGCAATCTCCAGTTGCGGGGTGCCCGGCGTCAGATCGTCTTCGTCGAGAAGCAGACCGGCGGTATCGACGACGGTAAACACGCGACCATTCCACTCCGTATCACCATAGAGCCGGTCGCGCGTGGTGCCGGGAATATCCTCCACAATGGCGCGGCGTTCGCCGATCAATCGGTTGAACAGGGTCGATTTGCCGACGTTCGGGCGTCCGACGAGCGCAACAATCGGTTTCATGTCCTTCACCCCCTTTCCATAGCACGCTCGACCTGCGTTTTGACCAGCGGATGCCCCTTTGCGCGCGCGCGCGCAAGCGCCTCGACGCAGGCGGCATCGAACTCGACCCCCTTGCGTTCTGTAAGATACGCAATCGCGCGCTCTGCACTCCAGGGTTCCTTGTACGGTCGAGTGCTGGTCAGCGCATCGAACACATCGGCGACGGCAACAATCCGCGCAATCCAGGAAATCCGGTCGCCGGAGATGCCGTGTGGATAGCCGTTACCGTCGAGCCGTTCGTGGTGCTGCAAGAGCGCCGGCAATTCGACGCGCAGCAGACGCTTGAGTTCCTCCTGGCTCATGATCTCATAGCCCTTTGTCGTGTGGCTGCGCATCTCGACCAATTCTTCGTCGGTCAGGCGCCCCGGCTTGTCGAGGATCGCGTCCGGCACGCCAATCTTCCCGATGTCGTGGAGCAGGCTGCCAAGGCGCACATGGAAGATTTGCTCATCGGACAACCCCAATTCTTCCGCGATAGCAACCGAAAAATCGGAGACACGGCGCGAGTGGCGCTGATTGTTGCGGTCACGCGCATCCACAGCTTCGACGAGCGCCTTGATCATGCCGAGCAGCAGGTTTTGCGTATCGGCATACAGACGCGAGAGTTGCAACACCGTCGCCGCAAGGTTGGCAAACGCCTCGAACAAGGCGACGTCATCATCGGTGAACGGACCGCCGATTTTGTTGAGCGCCTGGGCGCCGCCGATGATGCGCGCTTCGACACGACCACGCTCCGCGCCGAGTTCGATGCTCGGCGCGTGGAGCGGCACACAGAGGATCGAGCGCGTCTCAAAGCCGCTCTGCTGATCGACCCCCTGGTAATGACGCGCGTCGTTGCGCACATCGTCCAACCGGATGATTGCGCCGGTCGCAACGACATGCCCGATGATCCCCTGCCCAAACGGCACCGTGACGCCGGTGACTTTTTCGCCGCGCGATCCGGTGGCGACATGAGAGCGCAGCACCGGGTTCGGCTCGTCTTCATCGTCGATTTCCCATACCGACGTCGCCTCGCAGTTGAGCAGGTCACGGGCATAGTCCATGATCAGGGTCAATAACTGTTGACGATCCAGCGTCGTTGTCAAGCGCGCGGCAATATCCGCCAGCGCGCGCTGCCGCCGTTCACGGCGATGGGTCTCATCGAGCAGGCGCGTCTTGTCGATGACATTCACCATCACATTGCCCAGGATGCGGAGCAGTATCAGTTCTTCATCGGCATCGATTGCGTCAGCGGGCAGATTGAAGACCTGCACCACACCAACCGGTCGATCATCGATGATCAACGGCAGGCAGTACATGGTGCGCAACTGGAGTGATGCCAGTTCGCCGATGCTCCGGTCCCAACGCGGGTCTTCGGCAACATTGTGGACGAAGATCGGCTCACGCGCACGCAGCGCAGCGCCCGCTACCCCACGGCTCGCCGGAATGCGCATGCCAAGCAATCGCTGGCTCGCCGCGTCACCCTTGACAACGTGAAAGACGAGCGCATCATGTTCCGGGTCGTACAGATAGAGCGTTCCGGCTTCGGCATGCGCTTCTTCAACAAACAGATCGAGGGTGCGGTCGAGCAGCGCAGTCAGGTGAGTTTGTGAAGCCGTTTGGGTGGCGCGCTGAATCACATTCAAGACGCGGTGTATCGTCAGGTCGTGATCCACGATGTCACCTCCCTTACACCGATACGGGCGCCTTCATCGCGCGACCCTTAATGCCCGCACGTACCGTACAATTTCATCCGGCTCGCTGGCGACGGCGACGGCAGCGCCACTCTCGGCGCTGATGCGTTCGACGGTGTATTCGTCAATGGTGCGCACACCGGCGTGATCGAACATCACTCGCGGCAACAGCGCTCGTCGCGCGCCTGCCTCACGGATGGCAGGCGCAACATCCTGTCCCATGAGCAATCCCGAAACGGTCACCGTTTCGCCGAAGAACCGGTTCACCACCGGCAGTAAGCGAACCTCCAGGTTGCCAATTCGGTTCAGGCGATCAACAACCCGTTGCAGGATCGGCGCGATCAACGTCCCGCACACGATCGTCAGTTCGGTACGTTGGGGCAGACGCGCGGGCAGCCGACGCTGCGCTTTCGCCCATCCATCGAGAAAATCGCGCGTCATGCCAACACCATTGGAATACTGCGGCATACCGTCATAATCGGCGGCCGGCGGCAGATCGCGCCCGCACAGCAGGTAGAATTCGTCGGAAGCATACACAATGCCAACGCCGTGGCAACGGCGAAACTCCTGCTGATACGCCTCGACCAGATCGATGATCCGCGACGCTTCATCAGGACGATAACAGCGCATCGGCACATCGGCAGCAACGATCTGGCGCGCACAGTACCCAAGGTTCGCCACCTGCGCCTCATTCAAACGCACGGCGTCGTCCCAACGCGGCTGTCGTTCCCACGTGGCATCGACCCATTCGGGCGTTTCGTGAATCGCAATTGCGGCTTTGATCGTCTGCGGACGTTTTCCGTCGAAGCGATACTTCGTCAACCCCACCGGCACAACCGCAATGGTCTGCACAATCGGATAGAGGTCTGCCAGATCGCGGATGCTCTGGTGCAGGGCCGCGCCATCGTTGATCTCCGGCAGCGCCACGATCTGCGTGTGAACCGTGATGCCGATGCGACCAAGACGCCGGATCTGCTCCAACACATCCGGCACATCCGGCTTCCCCAGCAGCACGGCGCGCAATGCGCGATCGGTCGCATGCACCGAAAGATACTGCGGGCTAAGGCGCTGCTGCTCGATGCGACGCCAGTCGTCTTCGGTCAGGTTGGTGAACGTGACGAAATTACCGTACAGAAAACCCAAACGGTAATCGTCGTCCTTCAGATAGAGCGAACGCCGCAACCCCTTCGGCATCTGGGTCAGAAAGCAGAAGGGACATTTATTGTTGCAGGTGCGCAGGCGGTCGAAGAGCGGTTCGACGAATTCGATGCCAAGGTCCTCATCAGCATCCTTTTCGATCTCGCAGATGAACTCCTCATCGCCGCGACGCACCAGCAATTCAACCGAGTCCTCGGCAATTGCAAAGCGATAGTCGATCACATCGCGCAGGCGCAGGTCATCCACTGCCAGTATCACATCACCTGGTTGGAGACCGATTTCGGCAGCAATGCTTCCGGGAACGACCGACGCAATTTCGCCCCCCTCGCCGGTAATCCGTTTCAGGTCGGGTTGATATTCCATCGATATGCACGCAGGACCAACAAAAATGGTGGTGCGGTTCATGCCGCACCCATTAAACAGTATACCACATGCGCACGCACCGTACCGTTGCTGCCCGCTGATGATACAATTGTCGTCTTTGAGTCGCGTCGCGGGATCCGCTTTCCATAGCCCGCGACGTATGAGGATTGAGCAATGAATCCGGTAAACCTGCGCTGCCGTGCCACGCATCCTCTGCGCTGCGGGCGAAAGCTTTCGCTCAGCATGTGGAAGCCCCGCAGGGGCTTGCACGATCTCAGCCAGGGCTTCAGCCCGCAGCGCCAGCAGACCGGTTGCATCGCTTCGTGTTTGTGAGACGCCAGGCGCACGAGCAAGCAGGCAGATAGCGGTGTATGTATTCAACGTCCATCAGCCGCCGGGCGGCAGGACGGATAGATTACGACATCTTTCGCACCCGTGGGTACGCCGGCGTCCACATGGTCGCCGCAATGCGTGCCGCCTGTTCATCGGCGCTGAGCGGCGCCGCCAACCCGGAACGCACTGCCTCAGCCGCCACAGCCTGCGCAACAGCGCGTGAAACATCACGCACGCTGGTAAGCGACGGATAGAGCGATGCCGTTGGGTCCTGCCGTGCTGGCGAGAAGGCGCTCAATGCGCGCGCCGCCGCCACGAACATGGCATCGCTGACGCGCCGGGCGTTCACTGCCAGAACCCCCAACCCGACGCCAGGGAAGATGAAGACATTATTGCACTGCCCGATGACATAGGTTCTCCCGCCATACACCACCGGCTCGAACGGACTGCCGGTGGCGACCAGCGCCCGCCCTTCCGTCCAGGCGATCAGATCGGCAGGAACCGCTTCACTCTTTGAGGTGGGATTGGAAAGCGGGAAGATCACCGGGCGCTCGACATGCCGCGCCATTTCGCGTACCGTGCGCTCGTCGAACACGCCCGGCTGCGCTGAGGCGCCGATGAGACAGGTTGGACGCACATGAGCGACAACCTCATACAAGGTGAACGGTCCATCCCCTTCGCGCGCCCATCCTTCCAGGGCTTCATACGGTTGAGCATAGACCATTTTCGCCTCTTCGAGACCGGTGCGCCGGGTATGCACCAGGTCGCGGCTGTCGATCAGCCAGATCGTCCGGCGCGCCTGTTCCAGCGGTATGCCAGCCTCGACCATGACGGCGACGATCTGATCGGCAATGCCGGTCGCTGCCGACCCTGCGCCCAACATCACGATCCGCTGTTCCGCCAGCGGCACGCCGGAAATCTCGACCGCTGCCAGCCATCCCGCCAGCGTCACCGCGCCGGTGCCCTGAATGTCATCGTTGAAACTGAGAATCCGGTCACGGTAACGGTCAAGAAGGCGGCGCGCGTTGTCCTTGGCAAAATCCTCCCATTGCAGCAACACATTCGGAAACACCTTCTCAACCGCCGTCACGAACTGTTCGATGAACTCGTCGTACTCCTCGCCGCGCACCCGTTCGTGACGCCACCCCAGGTAGAGCGGGTCATTGAGCAGCGCCGGGTTATTCGTGCCGACATCGAGCACAATCGGTAGCGTTGTCGCCGGATGAATGCCGGCGCAAAGGGTGTAGAGCGTCAGTTTGCCAATGGGAATGCCTATGCCGCCGATGCCCTGATCGCCAAGCCCCAGAATGCGTTCCCCATCGGTGACGACAATGGCGCGCGTGTGCTCTGCCAGGGGCCAGCCGCGCAGCATCGTCTCGATCTGATCGCGGTGCGGATAGTCGATGAACAACCCGCGTGGTCGGTGGAACAGGTGACTGTAGCGTTGACAGGCGACGCCAACCTCCGGCGTGTAGACGATCGGCATCATCTCGGTGATATGCTCAAGCAGCAATCGGTAGAAGAGCGTCTCATTTCGATCCTGCAAATCGGTCAGATACAGGTAGCGGTCCAGGTCGTCTTTCCGCTGCTGATAATTGCGGTACACACGCGCCAGTTGTTCCTCGATGGTCGAAACGTGGTATGGCAACAACCCCAGCAATCCCAATTCTTCGCGCTCTTCGGCGCTCCAGGCGCTGCCTTTATTGATGACCGGCGTGTTGAGCGCCTCATGGCGGATGCGGTCGGTCTCCAGCGTTGCGCCTCCATCAGCAAACCGAATGCGGATCATGACAGCCTCCTGAAAACAGAACGACGGCGCGCGTTGCGCCGTCGCTTCGCACTGACGTTGCTGAGAGCAATCATACGCCAGGAGTCTGTGTGCGACAGTAAAGGAATGCAAGCGCCAGCGTAGCGTTTCCTCTACGAGTGCGCCGGCGCCTGCTCCTCATCAAGCGCCAGGGTGCGCCGCAGTTCGATGATCTGATCACGCAGGGCAGCAGCCTTCTCGAACGCCAACTCCTTCGCCGCCTGCTTCATCTGCTTCTCCAGTTCCTTGATCAGTTTGACGATCTCGTCCTTCGGAATGGGCAATTCTTCCCCTGGTACGGCAGCCTGGTAGACACCACGCTCCTCGGCGACTTTACGCACCCGGTCGGTCAGGTCGCGCACGGCTTTCGAGATGCCGACCGGCGTGATGTTGTGCTCGCGGTTGTACGCTTCCTGGATGGCACGACGACGGTTGGTTTCGTCGATGGCGAACTTCATCGATGGCGTGATCGTATCGGCGTACATAATCACCGCGCCCTCGATGTGCCGCGCGGCGCGCCCGATAATCTGAATGAGCGACGATCCGCTGCGCAGGTATCCTTCCTTGTCGGCGTCGAGAATAGCGACCAGCGATACTTCCGGCAGGTCGAGACCTTCGCGCAGCAGGTTGATGCCAACAACCACATCGTACACGCCAAGCCGCAGGTCGCGCAGAATTTCGACCCGTTCGAGCGTCTCGATGTCGGAGTGCAGATAACTGGTGCGGATGCCCATTTCCTTCAGGTAATCCGCCAGGTCCTCCGCCATGCGCTTGGTCAGCGTCGTGACCAGTGCGCGCTGCCCTTTCTGCACCCGCCGCTTGATCTCGCCGACCAGATCGTCAATCTGTCCGCGCGTCGGGCGCACCTCGACCGTCGGATCGAGCAGACCGGTCGGGCGAATGATCTGCTCGACGATCTGCTGCGAATGTTCATATTCATAGGGTCCCGGCGTCGCCGAGACATAGATCACCTGATGGATATGGCGCTCGAACTCATCGAATCGCAGCGGTCGGTTGTCGAGCGCGGAGGGGAGGCGGAAGCCGTAGTCGACGAGCGTCTCCTTGCGCGATCGGTCGCCGGCGTACATGCCGCGAATCTGCGGCAGCGTTATGTGCGACTCATCGATGAAGAGAATGAAATCATCGGGAAAATAGTCCAGCAGCGTCCACGGCGTCTGCCCGGGCGCGCGACGGTCGAGGTGCCGCGAGTAGTTCTCGATACCGGAACAGTAGCCGACCTCGGAGAGCATTTCGAGGTCGTAGTTGGTGCGCTGCTTGAGGCGCGCTGCTTCGAGCAGTTTCCCCTGCTGCTCGAGTTCGGCAAGACGCACTGCCAGTTCCGCCTGAATGTCGGTGATCGCCAGTTTGAGCGTTTCGGCGGTTGTAATGAAGTGCTTCGCCGGATAGATATTCACCGCCGTGCGCTCGATCAGCACCTCGCCGGTCAGTGGGTCGAACTCGGTAATACGCTCGACATCATCGCCCCAGAACTCGACGCGAAGCGCAATCTCCTGATTGGCGGGGAAGATGTCGAGGGTATCGCCACGCACACGGAACGTGCCGCGATGAAAGTCCATATCGTTGCGCTCGAATTGCAGGTCGAGCAACTGACGCAGCAGTTTATCGCGGTTGCGCACCTCGCCGACGCGGATAGGAATGACGACCTGACCATACTCATGGGGCGAACCGAGACCGTAGATCGCCGACACCGACGCGACAATCAGGACATCGCGCCGGGTGAAGAGAGCCTGCGTCGCCGCGTGGCGCAGGCGGTCGATCTCTTCGTTGATCTCGGCTTCCTTCTCAATGTACAGGTCTTTGCTCGGCACATACGCTTCGGGGGTGTACATGTCGTAGTACGAAATGAACATTTCCACCGCCGCGTCGGGCAGCAGTTCGCGAAACTCGGCGTACAACTGACTGACCAGTGTTTTGTTGTGCGCCATGACCAGCGCCGGACGCTCCAACTGACTGAAGACATGCGCCATGGTGAGCGTCTTGCCGGTGCCGGTCGCGCCGAGCAATGTCTGATGTTTATATCCTGCGCGAATCCCCTCGACCAGTTGCGCGATCGCCTTCGGCTGATCGCCGGCCGGTTGAAAGGGCGCTTCGATGCGGAATGACATGCCTCTCAACCCTCCTCTGTACACCACTGCGACTCGTATATTATAGCCTATGACTCCTCCGTAAGCCGCTGCCCGCGCCCTCGGCGTCGGGCAGCAGAGACCACACCACACCACCCCCCCGCATGCGGAGGGCAGGGCGGCGGTAGGGGCGCCCCTTGTGGGCGCCCTCCCCACCCCAGTAGCGGGAGCGGGAGGCACGGGGGGTTAGGGAAGCAGCGCCGCCCCCGCTCCCCTGGTGTGACAGGGAGGCAAGGGGAGTGATACCAATTACGATTGACGATGCCGCATTCTTGTCATTCCGAGCGGGTTCGCGCAAGACCCCTCGCTCTGCTCGGGGTGACAATGCCGGATGGTCACAGGTAATTGGTATGAGGGGGCGCGCATGGGCTGAAGCCCGCGCTACCGAGGTGGCGGAAGCGGGGGGCATGGGGATGAGGGGGCATATACTGGACAGATCGCCAACCGGTGCTATAATAGAACATCGGTACGAGAAACGACGTGCATATGGAGCCGTGTATGACCCCAGCCGAGCGCCGTGCTTTCGAGCGACAGTTGCAACAGGAGTTCCCCGGTCTCGAACTGCACGCCTGGTATCGCCAGTATCGCAGCCTCAAAGCGGCGCACCCCGATGCCATCCTGCTCTATCGCCTGGGCGATTTCTACGAAACATTCGACGACGACGCCAAACTGGTCGCCGATCTGCTCGAAGTGACGCTCACCTACAAAGAGTTCGCCAGCCAGAAGGGGCGCGACCAGAAACAGCGCTGCCCGATGGCCGGCATCCCGTACCATGCCGTCGAAGGATATGTCGCGCGGCTCGTCGGCGCTGGCTACCGCGTCGCCATCGCCGAACAGATGACCGAAACCCCCTCAAGCCGCACCGATACGCGCCCACGCTCGATCTTCGCCGCTGGCATCGAGCAGACGGCGCTCATCGGCGGACACAAAATGGTCGAACGCAAGGTCGTGCGCATCATCACCCCTGGCACGATTATCGAAAGCGGGATGCTGCCCGCCGAACGCAACAACTATCTGGCTGCGCTGATTGCCGACCATGGGCGCATCGGGCTGGCATATGCCGACTTGAGCACCGGTGAGTTTGCCGCCATCGAGTTCAGCGGCGAACGCGCCGCACAGCAGGCGCAGGGCGAACTGGCGCGCCTCAATCCAGCAGAAATCCTGGTTCCCGACCGCGCCGACCTCCGGTTGCCCGGTCTTGAGCCATCCAGCGCCCGCCTTGAACAGGACCTGGAGTTCCTCACCCGCGAGGAGCGGGAACGGGTTCTCCCCGGCGAACGCATCGCCCGGCGCGTCGAACGCGAAAACCATGCGCGCTGGGCGCACGGTCATGTCACTGCCTGGTCCGAACAACGCTGGGACTTGCGTAATGCGCGCGATACGCTGCTCCACCAGTTTGGCGTCCACTCGCTCGCCGGCTTCGGGCTGGCGGATCGTCCGCTGGCGATCCGTGCCGCTGGCGCGATTGTGCAGTATGCGCGCGAAACGCAGCAGGGAACGGTCGCCAACCTCCGCGCAATCCGCGTTTACACCCCCGGCGATGCCATGGTCCTCGATCCGCAGACGCAGCGAAACCTGGAATTGCTGGAAGGGAACAGCGGCACAACACGCGGTTCGCTTATCGGCGTGCTCGACCAGACGCGCACGCCAATGGGGGCGCGCCTGCTGCGCCGCTGGATTTCACAGCCGCTCTGTGATCTGGCACGGTTGCGCGCGCGTCACGATGCGGTGGACCACTTCGTCAATGATGCCATCCTGCGTGCGTCGGTGCGCGAAACGCTACGGCGCGTCGGCGATATGGAGCGAGTGGTCAACCGGATTATCCAGGGAAGCGGGGTAGCCACACCGCGCGACATGGCGCGGCTGCGCGATGCGTTGCGCGCCCTGCCCGACTTGGTCGCTGCGCTGGAAGACTGGACGCCCCCGCAGGAGGATGTCGATCTGAGCGGGATGAGCGCCCTCCAGGAGTCTGCGGCATTGGCGGCTGCGCCGCTTGATGGCATCACACCGCCGGACGATGACCACACTGAGCAGGAACCGACGACCATCAGCCTGCGCGCGCAGCGCGAAGCGCGCCGGCGGGTATCGGCGCGCCTCACCGGAGACGATCTGTTCGATGAGGAAGAGGAGCAGGAGAACGCTGGTCAACCTGCTCCCCTGCCAACGACTGAAACGGTCCGTGCATCCGGCGAATCCGCCAGACCATCTTTTGAAATGCCGTCGCTTCATGGGCATGGCGAGAGTCCGACACTCGATGCGTGCGCCGACATCCTGGCGTTTCTGGAAACCGCCATCGACGATGATCCACCCGCATTGCTTGGCGCGTCCAACTACCTCCGCGCGGGGGATAATGGCGAACTGCCACGCCGCGTGATCCGCCCTGGCTTCGAGCCGGAGATCGATCGGGTAGTGGCGGCAAGTCGTGATGCGCAACGCTGGATCAGTGAACTCGAACCAAAAGAACGTGAGCGCACCGGCATCAAATCACTGCGCGTCGATTACAACCGTGTCTTTGGCTATTATATCGAGGTGCCCAAAACCTACGCCGATCAGGTGCCGAAACACTACATCCGCAAGCAGACGCTGACGACCGGCGAGCGCTACTTTACCGACGAACTCAAACGCTACGAAGAGATCGTCGAACAGGCACAACAACGCCTGATCGACCTTGAACGTCGCGCCTTCGCCCGCATTTGCGAAACTTTGGCGGGCGCAGGAGTGCGCCTGTTGCGCACAGCGCGAACGATTGCGACGATCGATGTCTTCGCGGCGCTGGCGGAAGCGGCGGTGCGCGGTCGCTACGTGCGCCCCGAACTGTACGACGATACCCGCCTGCGCATCATCGGCGGACGTCATCCGGTGGTCGAGCAGACTCTCGATGAAACCTTCATTCCGAACGACATCGAGATGGATACCGAGACGCGCCAGATCTGCCTGATCACCGGTCCAAACATGAGCGGCAAGAGCACCGTCTTGCGTCAGGTGGCGCTGATTGCACTCATGGCGCAGATCGGCTCATTCGTGCCTGCCGATGCCGCCGAGATCGGGGTGGTGGATCGTATCTTTACCCGTATTGGCGCACAGGACGATATCGCCACCGGGCGCAGCACGTTTATGGTCGAAATGACCGAAACGGCGGCGCTGCTGGCGCAGAGCACGCACCGCAGCCTGATCATTCTGGACGAAGTCGGGCGCGGCACCAGCACCTACGACGGCATGGCGATTGCGCAGGCGGTTATCGAGTACATTCACAACGAACCGCGTCTTGGCTGCCGCACCCTCTTTGCGACCCACTACCACGAACTGACCGATCTGGAGCGTACCCTGCCGCGCCTGAAAAACTACCACATGGCGGCGACCGAGCAAGATGGGCGGGTAGTGTTCCTGCACGAACTGCGACCCGGCGGCGCCGACCGGTCATATGGCATTCATGTGGCAGAACTGGCGGGCATTCCACAACCGGTTATTCGCCGCGCCACCGAGTTGCTGGCGGAACTCGAGCGCCGCGCGCCGCGCAGTACGCCCCAACCGGCGCCTGAGCGCACAGAGGAACGCCCAGCGGCAGGGCGCCCCACGGCGCGCAGCCACAGCGCGGCGCGCGGCGATCCACCGCGCGCGCCGGATGGTCAACTGTCGCTCTTCGATCTGACGCCGGGACCGGTGATCGAGATGCTGCGGCGGCTCGACATCAATCAGTTGACGCCGCTGGAGGCGCTGAACAAACTGTATGAACTGCAAAAACTGGCGCGCATTGGCGGTGGGTAGCATCACCAGATGAACGGGATGATCTTCTTCACGCGCTGCTGATAGTCGGCGTACTCCGGGTAGCGCTCGACAAGCCAGCGCTCCTCGCGGCGCGATTTGAAGTGGAAGAAGATCAGGAGCGCCGCGCTCAACGCCAGCGCGACGCTGCTGCCGCGCACCAGCGACCATCCGAAGGCGCCAAGGATGATGCCGCTGTAAATGGGATGGCGCACGATGGCGTAGACGCCATGCTGAACGAGTGCGCCATTATCACGCGGTCGGGGGAAAGGGGTCAGGTTTGCCCCGAGGTGCAGCAGTCCTGCGCCTGCCAGCGCCACGCCACACCCTCCCAGGATGAAGCCAGCGATCAGCGCACCCTGTTCCCGCAAAAATGACAACGCCGGCAACCACGGCAATTCCGATGGCGCCAGCACAAGCGCAAAGAGCAGCCCGAACTGCGCGCTCACCCACCATCCGCCGCGTTCGATGAATGTTTGCATCAGCGACCGTGCTTTCTGTATCATGACCATCACATCACATAAGGCCACAGGCATATGCCGACGCCATAACACCAATGACGATTGACGATGCCGCATGCTGGTCATTCCGAGCCCTTCGCTTCGCTCAGGGTAAACGCAGCGCGGAATCTGCACGGGTCGCGCACGACCCCTCGCGCTGCTCGGGGTGACCATGCCGGATGTTCACCGGTCATTGGTATAACACCGAATGTCTGGAGATGATCATGCCCGTAAACGAAACTTCCTATACAGGCGCGCTCGAACACGTCGCCATTGCGGATGAACGCGCCGCCGGGCGCATCTTCATGCGCGGGCGCGACCGCGCTGCGTTGCTGCACCGCCTCTCTACCAACGACATCGAGCGCCTGAATCCAGGCGAGGGGACGCTGACCGCGCTTACGACACCAATCGGACGGATCATCGATCTGCTCACCGTGCATGCGCTCGACGATACGCTCCTCATCGTTACCAGCCCCGACCAGGGACCGCCGGTGTTCGGGCATCTGCGCCGCAACATCTTCTTCAACGACCAGGTGACGCTGGAACCTGCGGGACGCACCTATACGCAGGTGGCAGTGTACGGTCCGCAGGCGGCGCGCACGCTCGCAGAACTGATCGGCGCGGAGATCCATCTGCCATTGCATGGTATCACACCCGCCACCCTCGCGGGGGTAAGCCTGCTGCTTGCGCGTCGCAAACCGATCGGCGGCGATAGTTTCACGCTCTACGTCCCGTCCGATGGCGCCGATGCTGTGTATGCTGCACTTCTCACCGCCGGCGCAGCAGCACTGGACGCCGAAACGCTCGATGTGCTACGAGTCGAACAGGGGTATGGCGCATTCGGACGTGAACTGAGCCAGGAGTACATTCCGCTGGAAACCGGGCTGCTGGACGCCGTGAGTTTCACCAAGGGATGCTACGTCGGGCAGGAAATTATTGCGCGCATGGAGAGCCGTGGGCGCCTGGCAAAGCGGTTGTGCGGTCTTCGGTTGAGTCATCCCGTCGTGGCGCCGGCAAAACTCCAGGTCGATGGCAGGGATGCCGGCGACCTGACGAGCGCCGTCGTGTCGCCACGATTCGGACCGATTGCACTGGCATATGTGCGCACGGCGTATGCCGAGCCGGGGACGGTCGTTGGAGTGGACGGGTTCACAGCAACGGGAAGGGTGATCGAACTGCCGTTTGCAGTGTGAAGATCGAGGGTGTAAGGTCGAGGTCTATCTACACGTCTTCGCCGCGCAACCGGCGCAATTGAGCCTCGAGTTCGCGCACACGCGCTTCGGCTTCTGCCCGCACTCTGGCTTCGGCTTCTGCCCGCGCCTCGGCGTCCATTCGCGCCCGCGCCTGTGCTTTGGCTTCCGCCAGCGTCTCCGCCACACGCTCCTCCGACTCAATAACGATTTCGACGAGATCAGCGTAATCTTCCATTCGCCGCCCCTGCTCGTCGAAACAGCACACCTCATTCTCCTGCCCCCCGATCCAGACCCGCAGCGGTTCCAGCCAGAGCCACCCGCGTTCATCCGGCATCATAGCACGGTACGCTGCGCCTGCCCGCTCATAACTGACGATACGCACCTGTACCTGCCCTCGGCGCTCGAAAGTGTCGACTATCACGTAGTACGGCACTCCTGCCAGGTCATAGTGATCCACTTTCTCGTACAGATCGAACCGGCGTGTCTCCGGCGAGGTCACTTCGACGATCAGTATCGGACGCACCCCTTCCTGCCCCACATCAAAGGTGCTCCAATTGCGAATCGTCTGCGCGCCGAAGATCACCATAATGTCGGGACTGTGCGGGCGCAGGTCAGGCACCTCCCAGGCGATACGCACATCGCTGAGGACGACAGCATCGGGGGGCGATCCGCCGTGCACGCGAGGAAGACATTCGTGAGATAGCGGACGCGCCGCTGATGGTCGTAATTACACAGTACCTGGTCACCTTCTTCAGGGTGCAACAGGTCGATGAGGCGCAACGGAACCAGTTCCTCATCGAAGGAGCCGTCGCCGAGGTCACGGCGCACAATGCGTCACCCATAGCGGAACGGGTCCTCGGCTGGAGGCTCAGTAGAAGGCGTCGGTTGGGGAGTGGTGGTTGTCATGACTTCACGTCCAGGCAAGCGGGAGGAAGCACCCGGATCACCTACACTCATCCGCGCCAATCCGTCCTATCCGCGACAATCCGCGTCCCATTCGCACCCATCCAAGCGAGCGGGAGGAAGCACCCGGATTACCTACACTCATCCGCGCCAATCCGTCCCATCCGTGGCAATCCGCGTTCCATCCGCACCCATCCAAGCGAGCGGGAGGAAGCACTCGGATACTCACCGATCCGAACGGATGACCACGGATCATCCGCCCCCATCCGCGGCAATCCGTTCCACCCGTGGCGATCCGTGTCCCATTCGCCCCCATCCGCGACAATCCGTCCCATCCGTGGCGATCCGTGTCCCATTCACACTCCCCCATGGCAATCCGCGTCCCATTCGCGCCACCTCTCCAGCGGTCATCTACTTTGGCATCGCCTTGAGCGCCAGATAAGCCGGGCGTGGACTCCAGTCGCCATTGATCACGCCGTAGCTTGCCTGTTCGTGCAACTCATTGCCCTGAGCGCGCCATGGGACGGCGAAGTTGAGCTGCCACAGGAACATGCCGGTCATCCAGGGAGAGTAGTTCGTGCGCGCCATCTCGTATGCGCGCACAATATACTGCGCCTGTTTTTCAAACGAGATCTGATTGCCAAAGCCATACCCTGGCGTATTGTTGCGCGTCGCCCATCCAAATTCCGTCACCCACATCGGCATATCCCCCAACCCGGAACGCACCATCAGAGCACGCACATCCTCAACGCGGCGGAAGTAGAACTCGCGGCTATTCGTCCATCCCGGTCCCGGTCCCGGATTGTCGGGCCAGAAAGTATCGGGCGGGTTGGCGGCGCCGCCGGGATGGACGCCAACAATATCGACATTCGCGCGGAAGCGCGAGTCGGCGAACATCTGCTGCAAAAAGACCAGGTCGCTGACGGCGATAGTCGGTGCGTTCGTCTCGGTGCTCGACGGCGCGCCAGAAACGATCAGCGCCGCCGGGTCATTCGCCTTGATCGCCTGCGACGCCTGCACCAGCATGTCCATGTAGAAAGACGCATTCGGCACACGCCCGCCATTCTCGACCGCCAGGTTCTGCTCGTTCCAGATTTCGTACGCCTGAACCTTACCGCGGTAACGTTTTGCCATTTCGCCCATGAAAGAAGCGAAGGTGCCGAAATGCTCGCGCGACGGCAGACCATTCCTGCCGTTGGGCGTCGCCCATGAAGGCGCCGCGACGACGCTCAACAAGACCTTCACCCCCTCCCGATGGCAATCTTCGACGATAGTATCGAGTTCACCCCAGTAGATCGCGCCAGAACGGTCGTGCAGATCCATCCAGCGCACCTGCTGGCGCACCCAACCAAAGCCGCTCTCTTTCACCAAACGCAGCACACGCGGTCGATCCTGCCACGAGGTTGACCCCTGACCGTACAGAATCACGTTATACCCGTAGGCAAAATCGCTCGCAGGCGGCGGTTGCGGTTGATCAGGCGCAGTTGCGCCGGGGATGAATGCCGGGGCGCCTTGATGATGCGCATCACGATATTCATTGCCGAGGAGACCAAGCAGAATGCGGTAGCGCGGATCAGGCTCGTCGGGATGCCATTCCATGCGCTGCCGCTCGAAGTACTGCACCCAGTAGACATTGCCGTCCGCCTGGTTCACTTCCTGAAACTGTTCGGAAAGGGGACGTCCAAAGACCGCCAGGCCGCCGTTGTTGAGCCAGAAACTGCGGAATGGCGCCGGCGAATTGCGCAGGGTATGGCGGGTGAACTCGTCCCACGTGCCGTCGCGCGGGTCGGGAACCGGCTGGAACGGCGCTTCGCTCTCGCGGCCCTTCACGATTTCCGTGCCCAGCAACCGCCCAAGGATATAGTAGGGGGTCCCGTAGTTTTCCGGGTGCTCTTCGAGAATGGCGCGTTCAAAATACTGCACACGGTAATACTCACCGGGATTCGTAAAGCTTTCCTCGATGAATGGCGCCGAAATCGGATAGCCGAGCACAAACAGAGCATTCGGCGTCCGTTCCCAGAAGGAGAGGAACGAATTCACCGCCGTGTGCCCGGTTTCCGGGAAGAGGCGCGCCCGAAACGGCGGTTGCGTCGGCGGCACTTCTTCCGGGCTGCGCGCCGCCGCCTGAGTGCGCAATGGCAACAGCAGCGCGCCTGCCAGCACGATCAGGAGCAACAATGAGCAATATTTACGGGCAGGCATAAGGTTCTCCTTCTCAGGACTAATCCTTCGGCATCCGTTGCAGCGCCAGATACGCCGGGCGCGGACTCCAGTCGCCGTTGAGGATGCCAAACGACGCCTGTTCGTGGAGCGGATTCCCTTCACGCTGCGCCCAGGGTACCGCAAAGTTCAGGTTCCACAGGAACATCGCTCCCATCCATGGCGCATACTCGCGTCGCCCAATCTGAAAGGCGCGCACGATCCACTCCGCCTGTTGCTCGAACGAAATCTGATTGCCAAATTCATACCCCGGCGTGTTGTTGCGCGTCGCCCAACCGAATTCGGTAATCCACATCTGCCGGTCGCCAAGCCCGAACTGCAACGCCAGTGCACGGTAATCCTCGACGCGGCGGAAATAGAACTCGCGGCTGGTCACAAAATTCGGTCCTGGACCAGGACGGTCGGGCCACATGCTGTCGGGCGGATTCGATGTGCCGCCGGCGTGGACGCCAATCGCATCAACCACCTGACGGAAGCGCGGGTCGGCGAACATCTGCCGGAAGAACGCCAGGTCGCTGATGGCGATATTCGGGTTGTTGGTCTCGGTGGCGGCTGGCGGACCCGACACCACGATGGCGTAGGGGTCGTTCGCCTTAATCGCCCGCGCCCCCGCAACAAGCACGTCCATGTAGAGCGCCGCCGACGCGACCCGTCCACCATTTTCGACTGCCAGGTTCTGTTCGTTCCAGATCTGATAGGCGCCGACCCTGCCGCGGTAACGTTTCGCCATCTCGCCCATGAAATAGGCGAACTGATCGATATTCGCGCGGTTGGGCAATCCGTTGCGTCCGTTGTCCGTCGCCCAACCAGGAGCGGCAACGACGCTGATGAACAGTTTCACGCCCATTTCGTTGGCGTCGCGCACGATGTCATCGAGTTCTTCCCAATAGATCGCACCGGAGCGGTCGTGCAGGTCCATCCAGCGCACCTGCTGGCGCACCCAACCGAAGCCGCTGTTCTTCACCAGTTGCAGAACGCGCTTGCGGTCCTGCCAGGGTTCGCGATCCTGGTAGAGGTGCGCATTGTAGCCGTAGATGAATGGGCGCGGCAGCGAGCGCGCATCGTCACGGGGGGCGGGAGTGAACGCCGGATTATTACGATGATTGGCGTCGCGGTACTCATTGCCGAGCAGACCAAGCAGAATGCGATATCGCGGATCAGGTTCGTCGGGATGCCACTCCATGCGCTGCCGCTCGAAGTATTGCACCCAGTAGGTTCTGCCGTCTGCCTGATTGACCTCCTGAAACTGCTCGGAGATCGGGCGACCGAAGACCGCCAGACCGCCGTTGTTGAGCCAGAAATTGCGGAACGGCGCCGGCGAGTTGCGCAACGTATGGCGCGTTACACTGTCCCACGTGCCGTCGCGCGTGTCGGGAACCGGTTGGAACGGCGGTTCGTTCTCGCGCCCCTTCGCCAGTTGCGTTCCGAGCAGGCGCCCAAGGATGTAGTAGGGAGTGCCGTAATTTTGCGGGTGCTCTTCGAGAATGGCGCGCTCGAAATATTGCACGCGGTAGTACTCGCCGGGGTTGGTGAAACTCTCTTCAATGAACGGGCGCGAAATCGGATAGCCGAGCACGAAGAGCGCATTCGGCGTGTTGCGCCAGAACAACTCGAACGAATTGACGGCGGAATGACCGGTCTGCGGGTAGTACTCGGCAAGATAGGGCGGATAGGTATCGGGCACCTCGGAGGGGCTGCGCGCCGCAGCGCTACTCTGGCGGGGCCAGGCGACCATGCCGACAACGATGGCGGTCAGGGTCGCCAGCGACAGAAGGCGGAGCATGGCGGTCTTCGACAGCTGGAACATACACTCCTCACACTTGTCACATAACACGATTTCAACCAGTGCCCAGGCACAAGTATAGCCTCAGTGCCTGATGAGTTCCTGATACACGAGTGATGGGGATGTTACCAAACCATGACTCTTCATCAGTCCGCTGGCTGGCGCCAGAGACAATGATGAAGCAGCGCCTGGACACGCGGATACCTGCGCCAGAACGCCGCTATCGCGGCAATTCCTCGAGCGTCACACGCAGCGCCTGGACTGTATTCTCGCGCCAGATCTCGATCTCAACCTCTTCGCCGACCTGATGCCGCGCCAGGATGCGCAACAGTGGATGTTCTTCGTCGATACGCTGGCCGCCAAGCGACAACAGAATATCGCCCGGTCGCACCCCTGCTCGCTCCAACCCCGATCCTCGTCCGACTCCTCGAAGAAACAACCCATAATCGACCGGCAGGTTGTACCATGCTGCCAGGCGCGGCGTGATCGGAACAAACTCGATTGGCAGGTAGGGACGCGCCACCCTGCCGCGCGTAATCAATTGATCGGCAACATAGCGCACCGTGTTGCTCGGAATCGCAAACCCGATCCCTTCCGCCTGCTCTGTGCCGCCGCGAATAATGGCCGTGTTGATCCCGATGACCTCACCATCGAGGTTGACCAGCGGACCGCCGGAGTTCCCACGATTAATCGAGGCATCGGTCTGGATCAGGTCATCCAGCACAACATCGCGCGTCTGAAGCGAGCGACCAAGCCCACTGACCACGCCAATCGTCACTGAATTGCGCAAGTCTCCCAGCGCGCTGCCAATAGCGATCACCCATTCCCCCGGTTGCACGGCGTCGGAGTCTCCCAAACGCGCCGCAGGGTAGGCGTCGCCATCGATCTTGACCAGCGCCAGATCGCTGAACGGGTAATCGCTTCCGACCAGTTGCGCCGGTTGCTGCCGACCATCGGCGAGAATGACATACAACTGACGCGCGCCCTCGACAACGTGATAGTTCGTGATGATATACCCGCGCGCATCGATGATGACACCCGAACCACGGGCAGGCGGCGGCTGAAACGTGCCGAAAAACCCACCCTGTGACGGCAACTGTGATACCACCGTCACGACCGACGGACCAACCTCGCGCGCGACGCGCGCTGGCGCCAGGCGCACCGGATCACCGGCGCCCACAGTCGGCTGAAGTGGAGGAGGGGTCGGCGGCGCAGGAGTGGCAGATGGCGCCAGAGCCGCCTGGTCCGCCAGCGGACGCGCAATGAAGAACCAGATCAGCGCACCGCCGATCATCACGCCGACTATACCGCTCACCAGGCTCAAAGCGCCAATGAGGGCATACGTCAGACAGGGGGAACGCTTCTCGGCAGTGCGGTTCTCCATAACGCGGCACAGCACTCGACCCGGAGTCGCATATGAGGAGCGACGCTGACTCTCGACGGCGGTATTGTAGAGGAGAGCCGCTACTGCGTCAAGCGCGACGATTGCGGGCTGCCCGGCGCAGGATCGACGGAAGACGCCGCAACCGTGGCAGAGGCTGACGGCAACGATTCATCGACTGTGGAAGGAACGATGATCATGGTGCGGCGGGCGCGCTCATAGAAGAACTGGGCAATCGACGCAATGACACCAGCGACCGGGATGCCAAAGAGGACTCCCCATCCGCCGGCAACGGTTCCGCCGAGGAGCAGTGCGGCAAAGACGAGTAGCGGATGCAGTCCGATGGCCTGCCCGACGAGGCGCGGCATGATCACATTGAACTGCACCTGCTGCACCGCCAGCAACACCAGGACCAGCCACCCTACCCGATCCGGCACAAACAGAATGGCGAACAACGCCGGAGGAATCAGCGCAAAAAATCCGCCTACGAGCGGAATGAATACCAGGATCGCGGCAATCACGCTGGCAAGGGCAATGTCGCTCAATCCGAACAGCGCCATTACAATCGCGTTGGCGATGCCATAGAGCAGCGAGTTGACAAACTGCGCGCGCATAAAGCCGCCAAACACGCGATCAACAACGGCAAACAGACCGTCCATCTCATCGTGCCAGGATCGGGGAAGGAGCATAATGAAACTCTTGCCAATGCGCGGACCGTCGAGCGTAATATAGAAACTGAGGATCAGCACCAGGAAAATATTGAACAGCACCGTGGCGATGCTGCCGGCAATGCCAAGCGATTGCTGCAACATCGCACTGCCGATACCGGTAAGTTGCCGGGTAATGGCTTCGGGTTGAACGATGGCTGTCAGGTCGCCGCGAAAGCCGAACCGTTGCAGCCCTTCTTCCAGCCGACCGATCCACCGGACAACCGATTCGACCGTGGTCGGCGCCGATCCGGTCAACGTCGTCAGTTGTTGCGTAATTGTCGGCACGAACGACAGAATGACGACCAGGAGAATAGCGAAGAGCGCCAGGTAGATCAGCGCCACTGAGAGCACGCGCGACAGATGGCGCGGCGGAACCGGGACGCTGTGCGCGCGAATGGTAATCGTCGGCAGATCGAGCGCCGTCAAGTGCGACACCAGCGGTTGTAGCACAACGGCGATCAGCCAGGCAAGGGCGAAGAGAAGGAGCGGTGTGGCGAAAAAACTGACCACAACCACGGCGCGTTCAAACAGAAAAACCGCTGCGCAGACGATCAGCAGCCACAGTGCTACGGTTCCAAGTCGTCCAGATAACATAACGCCATTATACCATCAGAGGCAAGCGATGAGAGGGGTGAGGCGAGAGGCGAGAGGCGAGAGGGGGGCGAGGGGCGAGGCGAGAGGCGAGAGGCGAGAGGCGAGAGGCGAGAGGGGTGAGGCGCGAGGCGCGAGGCGCGAGGTGAGAGGCGAGAGGCGCGAGGCGCGAGGTGAGAGACGCGAGGCGCGAGGCGCGAGGTGAGAGGCGCGAGGCGCGAGGCGCGAGGTGAGAGGCGCGAGGCGCGAGGCGCGAGGCGCGAGGTGAGAGGCGCGAGGCGCGAGGCGCGAGGTGAGAGGCGCGAGGTGAGAGGCGCGAGGCGCGAGGCGCGAGGTGAGAGGCGCGAGGCACGAGGTGAGAGGCGCGAGGCGCGAGGCGCGAGGCGCGAGGCGAGAGAGGCGAGGGGCCCGGCAATGGCGTAGCGCGAGATTTATCTCGCGTTTGTGGTGAGGCGCGAGGCGCGAGGCGCGAGGCGCGAGGCGCGAGGCGCGAGGCACGAGGTGAGAGGCGCGAGGGGGGAGGGGCCCGACCATGGCGTAGCGCGAGATTTATCTCGCGTTTGTGGTGAGGCGCGAGGCGCGAGGTGAGAGGCGCGAGGCGCGAGGCGCGAGGTGAGAGGCGCGAGGCGCGAGGCGCGAGGTGAGAGGCGCGAGGCGCGAGGCGAGAGGCGCGAGGCGCGAGGCGCGAGGCGAGAGAGGCGAGGGGCCCGGCAATGGCGTCGCGCGAGATGTATCTCGCGTTTGTGGTGAGGCGCGAGGCGAGAGGCAAGAGGCGAAGGGCGAGAGGTGAGCGGGGAGAGGCGAGCGGGGAGCGGGTCCCGACCATGGCGTCGCGCGAGATTTATCTCGCATTTGTGGAGAGGTGAGAGGCGAGAGGGGTGAGGCGCGAGGCGAGAGAGGCGAGGGGCCCGGCAATGGCGTCGCGCGAGATGTATCTCGCGTTTGTGGTGAGGCGCGAGGCGCGAGGTGAGAGGCGCGAGGCGCGAGGCGAGAGAGGCGAGGGGCCCGGCAATGGCGTAGCGCGAGATTTATCTCGCGTTTGTGGTGAGGCGCGAGGCGCGAGGCGCGAGGCGCGAGGTGAGAGGCGAGATGAAAGTAGTTCAGATTGGAGAATGGTTAAGCAACGCCCCTAACCCCTGACCCCTGCACATCCACCTCTGCCAGCGCCGTGTAGCGGGGTCCTTCGGGGCGCAGGTCGCTACGAAACAGCACGACACGCTGAAGATCCCACACATGGTCGGAAGGGAGTTTGAGGGAGCGAAGCGCGGCGCCAAGGCGCTGCTGCTGTTCCGCCGACGCATCGCGGCGCACCCGCCCCAGGGTCAGATGCGGTCGAAACGGTCGAGGGTCAGGTTGAAACCCAAGAGAAGGCAGTCGACGCGCCAGTGCATCGTACCACACACGCAGGTGCATCTCTCCTTCCGCCAGTCCGATCCAGATGACCTGCGGACGTTGCAGGTTGGGAAAAGCGCCGGGAGCGCCAAGTTGTACGCGCACCGCCTGTTGCCCGGCGAACGCCAGCATCAGTGCAACTCTCAAATGCGCCACCTGATCGCCTGAAACATCCCCCAGAAACCAGAGCGTCAGGTGCATCGCGTTTGGTTCCACCCAGCGCACCGGCGGTTGATCGCGCTTGAGCCGCTGTTGCAGCACTGTCAGCTCTTCGCGGAGAGCATTGGGCAGTTCTACCGCAATGAATAAACGGCAGGTCGCTGTATTCATTTAACCTTTCCACTCACGCCTCTCGCCTCTCGCCCCGCTCGCCTCTCGCCCCGCTCGCCTCTCGCCTCTCGCCTCTCGCCTCACCCCCTCTCGCCCCTCGCCTCCTCCCTACCTCGGTGTCATATTATCGCGACTGAGGAACGCCTGACTGTCGAACGGCTCTTCCCCATCACGCGGGCGCGCGCGCGCGTATGAGCCATCGGGCATGAGAAGGCGCGCCCGCGACGTATCGCGCATATACACATCGAGCAGATGACGGATCTCTTCCTTCAACCCCGGCGACTCAACAGGAAACAGTGTTTCGACACGGCGATCAAGGTTACGTTCCATCAGATCGGCGCTGCCAAGGTAGATGTCCGGGTTGCCGTTATTCCCAAAGTAGTAGATACGACTATGCTCCAGGAACCGCCCAACGATGCTGCGCACAGTAATGCGCTCGCTCAAACCGGGCACACCGGGACGCAGGCAGCAGATGCCACGCACAATCAACTCAATCGTCACACCCGCCTGAGAAGCGCGATAGAGCAGATCGATCATTTTCTTATCGACGATTGAATTACACTTGAAGATCAAATGCGCCGGTCGTCCTGCCTGCGCATGGGCAATCTCGCGCTCGATCAACTCTGCCAGACACTCGCGCATACTCACCGGCGCGACGAGCAGCTTGCGGTAGCGCCGCTGGCGTGAAAAGCCGGTGAGATGATTGAACAACTCCGAAACATCGGCAGCAATATCGGTGCGCGCCGTCAACAGCCCAAGGTCGGTATAGATACGCGCCGTTGTGGCGTTGTAGTTGCCGGTTCCAAGATGGACGTAGCGACGCAATCCATCGTGTTCGCGGCGCACGATCAGCGCCAGTTTGGCGTGCGTCTTCAATCCCACCAAACCATAGACCACGTGAACTCCTGCCCGTTCGAGTTGTTTTGCCCAGATAATATTGTTTTCCTCATCGAAGCGCGCCTTCAACTCGACCAGCACCGTCACCTGCTTATCCTGCTCGCGCGCATGCATAAGCGCCTTCACAATCGGCGAATTCGACCCGACGCGGTACAGTGTCTGCTTGATCGCCAGCACATTCGGGTCTTCGGCAGCCGCCTGGATCAGCGCCACCAACGGCTGAAACGAATGAAAGGGATGGTGCAGCAGAATGTCGTGCTGGCGAATTGCTGCGAACAATTCCTCAGTACTGCGTGCATGCTGCAAGGGCGCCGGCAGGATGGGATAAAACGGCGGGTCCTTCAGATCGGGGCGGTCGATCTTCATCAACTGCACGAGATCTGACAGTCCGAGCGGTCCACGCATCTCATACACATCATCGGGCGTCAGTTTCAGATGATTGAGCAGCAGATTGCGCACCCGTTCGGGCATATCGTACTGCACCTGTAAGCGCACGACGGCGCCAAAACGTCGTTGTCGCACCCCTTCTTCGATCACACGCAGGAGATCGTCGGCTTCCTCTTCCTCGATCTCCATGTCGGCGTTGCGCGTAATGCGGAACAGGTAACACTCGACGATCTCCTCGCCAGGGAAGAGCGACGAGACGTTGGCAGTGATGACCTGTTCGAGCCATGTGAAGCAGTGGCGTCGCTCCGGCGGAACATCATCCGGCGTATCACAGTGACCACCCTCAATTGGCACAAAACGCGGCAGAACGGCCGGCACCTTGACGCGCGCAAAGAGTTCACCTTCCTCCGGGTCGTTGATCACGACTGCCAGATTCAGGCTCAGGTTCGAGATATGCGGGAACGGATGCGCCGGATCGATCGCCAACGGCGTCAGCACCGGAAAGACTTCGCGTTCGAAATACTCGGCGCATTTCGCGCGCTGCTCCGGCGTCAGTTCGTGATAATCAAGAACGTGGATGCCCTGTTGACACAGTTTGGGTCTGACATCGTCGAGCCAGCATGCGCGGTGCTGTTCCACAAGTGGAATCACCGCGCGGCGAATAGCAGCCAATTGCTCGGCTGGGGTCATTCCATCCAGCGAACGACTGACGACACCGGCAGCGACCTGTTGTTTCAAGCCTGCCACGCGGATCATGAAGAACTCGTCGAGATTCGTGCTGAAGATCGACAGAAACTTCACCCGCTCTAGCAATGGATGGCGCTCATCCATCGCCTCTTCCAGCACCCGACGGTTAAATTCAAGCCAGCTGAGTTCTCGGTTGAAATACGGCGAAGCAGTGGCCAGATTCGTCATATCATGCTCGATTGTTTCAAACTCAACACTTGCCATCGCAACGTCCTTGTTGCATCAGTGCGTTCTTCCTCCCTCACAACCGGCGCCCGCCTGCACACTTTTCTGCTTTCAACCTGCACCATTCAACGCATCACACGCCTGCGAGCGTGCGCAGCATTCTCTATCCATCACAAGAGCAGTATGGTCAGTATACCATCGTGAGTAGCACAAGTGCAACCGTCAGATGAAAAGATTGTATACAAATGCTCCTCTATATCTCATTGACACATTTGCATACAAGCGTTTATGATTGCAGTATCGCCGGATTGTGACCAAACTGTTCTGAATGTGCCCGGTATGCGGGTGCGTTCATGGCTATTTGTCGCCATCGATGCTGGAGATAGTGCGCGCTTTCCACAGCACGGATTACATCGGCAGCAACGATCACAAAAGGAGGTATGCCGCATCAGACGACGGCAACAACCATCGGACATTGGACGAGCGGACACGATACAGGAGCGGCATACACGACGACGACGCGGAAAACAATACAGCGAGGTGAACCGAATGAGACAACGATCGCTTTTTGTAAGGGCGCTGCTTACCCTGATCGCAGGATGGATCGCATTGGGATTCGTCACGCCAGCAGCGGCAGTGGTGGTCACGCCAACAACTCCCGACGGTTGGGCGCCTGCCAATGTGCGCACCAATGCCACCGTCGCCATCACCACGGCGCAACCCCGTTCCGGCGCCGGTTCGCTCGAATTCACAACCAATACTATCACGCCAGGGCAGGATAAGGCGGACTATGAGAAAACGTGGACTCCGACCGACTTTCCGGCACGCACACTATCCGGGCTGACGGCGCTGAGCTACGAGTATTACCGCGACAGCAGCAGCACAACCCTTGCCCATCTGGCGCCGGTGTTGCGGTTGTATGTAGTAGATGTCACTCCCACTTCGCCAACCTTTGGCAAATACGCGCTCCTGATCTGGGAACCGGCGTACAATGGAACAACGCCAACACCGCCGGTCCCCACCGATCAATGGATCACCCAGGACATCCTGAATGGCAAGTTTTGGCTGTTCGTGCCGTCTGGTCAATCCATCCCCAGCGGTGTGGTTCAGAACTACAATGTGACGCTCAACGACTGGATCACCGGTTCGCCGGTCGGTCAACCGGGCGATCCGGCGCCGATCAACATTGATGCCAATACGCTCGTGTTCGGTATCAATGTTGGCGTTGGCTCAGGATGGGGCGCGACGTTCCGCGGGTTCGTCGATAATGTGACGGCACGCTGGAGCAATGATGAGGTCCACGCCAACTTCGAGCCTGATCCGGCGTTCAGGTGCATCGACATCCTGCTCGACGACTTCAACCGCGCCAATACTACGAAAGGACTGGGCAGGAACTGGACCGGGGCCACCAACACCTACCGCATTGCCGGTAATCAGGCGCAACCGTTTACCACCGCCGGCACGATCTTCTGGAATGCACAACCGCGCGTCTTTGGCGCTGATCAGGCAGCGTGCGTCACTCTGGCGCAGATCGATCCGAACGGCAAGCACCATACCCTTATCCTGAAAGCGCAATCGGTCACCAATTACACGCGCGGCATGATCCTGGTCAGCTACGATGCCACATCTCAGCAGGTCATTGTCGAGACCGTCGAGCCGGGACAGTCGGGATGGACGACGCGACTGAACGTTCCGGTCGTGTTCAACCATGGCGACGTGCTCGGCGCGCAGGCGCTGGCGGACGGATCGGTGAAGGTGTATCGGAACGGTGTGCAGATCGGAACAGCGACGACCTCGCCCTTCTTCGTTAATCGCGGCGGGCGGATCGGCGTTTGGTTCCATCAGACGTCAGGGGCGCTTTTTGACGACTTTGGTGGCGGGAATACAACGCCATAATCGAAATGACAGGCGCCGACAGGCAGACCAAGGCGATGCCTTGGTCTGCTCTATATGGGCTACAGTGCAGAGCGTGTCGGACCATCGACCTTATACGCTGCACCAGACGGGCTTCCGCGACCTGAACGCGGGCATCCCTGGAGGCGCAGGCGTCCCGCCCGCCCACCAAAAACGCGGGCATCCCTGGAGGCGCAGGCGTCCCGCCCGCCCACCAAAAACGCGGGCATCCCTGGGGCGCAGGCGTCCCGCCTGCCCACCAGGAACGCGGGCATCCCTGGGGCGCAGGCGTCCCGCCTGCCCACCAGGAACGCGGGCATCCCTGGGGGCGCAGGCGTCCCGCTTCATGCGTGCGCCTGTTCTCCGATCCCCGGTTGCGCAAGCAAGCGATTCGTGGTATAGTAGCAGCGGAACAATTTGACTCTGTAGCTCAGCGGATTAGAGCGCTTCCCTGCGGAGGAAGAGGTCGGGCGTTCGAATCGCCCCAGAGTCGCCAGCACAACAGGGGCGGCTGCCGGCTGGCGAGCCGCCCTTCATATAGCCCTCGAGATGGGGAGGTGACGGAGTGGTTGAACGTGCTCGTCTCGAAAACGAGTTGGGTCTGAAAGCCCACGTGGGTTCGAATCCCACCCTCCCCGCCACTTTTGAGAACCAGGAACTGAGAATCGGGACTTGAGGCAGTGCAGACCTCACAAGTCGAAATAGTCTTCCGCCTGCCCCTGAAATCTGGAACCGTTCCCATCCACCATAGACCGCGCCTGTGAGCACGCTGAATGTCCGCACCACTGGTTGATCGAGGTGGTCCCAAGCGCCGCAGACTCACCGGCAGCGTGTACCCCTGACCGCAACGCGCCACACGGCACGCGGAACATGCACTGCTGAACCCGCGACATCCAATCTTCAAACCCTCACGCCGCCGTCGACAGGCGCACCGGTTGAGCAGCGCGGCGTGGCAATGCCAGCAGTGCGATGCTCAACCCACCGGTTAGCGCCACCGTCAGCCACATAATGAAATCGAAGGTGACATGGCTCGCCAGCGGAGGGTGATACCCCAGCCCATAATCAACGCCGAACGCCAGCACGAACCAACCAACGACCGCAACACGCTGTAGAACGGTCACCTCACCCAGGCGTGTGGCAAACAGGATCCCCTCGCAGAGCAACCCGATATGCGTGACGAACAGGACCACCTCGAACGGATCAATGACGCCTGCCCCGGTCCACTGCCGCAGCCAGAACGCCAGCGTCCAGATGCCGTAGTGAATACAGGCGAACGCCGTCAACGCATAGAAGAAGGACCAGCGCCTCCCGGCGCGCATGCCGAAGAGCGCAATCGTGCCCAGAAACGCCGCCAGCGGGCAATCAGGAATGAAGAGCCACGCCCACAGCGGCGATGCCGCCAGCATCGGACCGTACCAGACCGCCGCGCCCCAGACCGCGCCGATCAGGTTGGCGATAACGCAGCTCCAGAAGATGATTGGCGTGCGCAGGATGAAATCGAAGAGCCAGTGTAAGAGACGGATCATAATGGTTATGCCCTTCCCTGATGCTCACAAAAACACAAAGATGCGAAGAAAGCCTGTTATCTGCAACGTTGCCGGCGTCCAGCCTGCCATCAATCTTCCTTCACCTGCAATCCATAACGTTCCCACAGAAGCGCCAGCGGTGCGCTGTACATGATTGCGCTCCAGAGACCGAATGCCTGCGACGCACGCGTAAGGGCGCCGGTGGCTTACCTTTACCTGCACCATGGTGCCACGTGTACGACGCGCCACACACCACATTCAACAATCAAGCGTTCAACCGTCCAACCGCAACCTTCGCACCGGCACACCGCCGACGAACGCACCCGGCGGTATATCGCGGTTGACCAGGCTCATCGCCGAAACCGTCGCGCCATCGCCAATGACCACACCGGGCAGAATCGTCGTATTGGCGCCAATCGTAACATCATGCCCGATCCAGACCGGACCCCGCCGCCATTCATGGCGGGTGAACTCGTGGCAGAGCACCGTCGAATGGTAGCCAATGATGCAGTTGTTGCCAAGCGTAATATCCTGGGGAAAGAAAATATCGAACATGACCATCAATCCGACCGACGCATACCTGCCAACCCGCACACCGATCAGGCGATACAGAACGTTTTTGAGCGCCAGCGACGGCGTGTAACGCGCAATCTGAATGACGACTGCATTGCGCGCAACCCGCAGATAACCGCCGGTGACCTGCGGAAAATACCAGAGCGCATTATGCGGACCCGGCGAGCGCGCGATCTGCAACCGTGACTTCCGTGTTGCAGACGTTCCCAGGCCATCAGGACCATCGGTTGAAAGCGGAGGAGCGTTTATTCCCGCAACTGGCGCCAGACGTTGCACCTGCGACGGCGCCGACCGGTGAGCGACATTCCTGAGCGTTTCGTCCATGCACTGCTACAAGACTTCGATCGCTACACTCAGAATCTGGTCGCCCTGTCGAATGGCGTTGACCACATCCATCCCGCTGATCACCTTGCCGAAGACGGTGTGCTTTCCATCAAGGTGCGGTTGCGGCGAATGGGTGATAAAAAACTGACTGCCGTTGGTGTTTGGTCCGGCATTCGCCATCGACAACACGCCAGTCTCGTGTTTGAGCGGATTCTTTTTTGGGTCCACCTCATCCTCGAACTTATAGCCGGGACCGCCACGCCCGGTACCGGTCGGGTCGCCGCCCTGAATGACAAAGTTGCTGATCACACGGTGAAAGACAACGCCGTTATAGAACCCCTCGTTTGCCAGGAAGACGAAGTTGTTGACCGTTTTCGGCGCATAGGCGGCGGCAAGGTCAATGACGATCTCGCCTTTGGAGGTCACCATGCGCGCGCGGTATTGGCGCTGCGGATCGATCTGCATCGGCGGGGGGGAAGACCATTGCTTAGGTGGCATCACACATTCCCTGTTCACTCGACAGAACGGCGCAACAACTGCCGCTCTGACATTCACAAACCATAGCGGTGAGAAAATTATAGCACAGGTGGTTGTGATAGCGCACAACGGACGAGAGGCGTACCTGTCCACAGTTGGGGGAAAGATGCCGCCGGTCACCCAAAACGGGGGTTCAGGGGCAGCCCCGAAAAGGAGAAGCGGCGGCGGAATGGTCTCAGCAAGCGCCAATGCACGGCGCCCCGCCGCCCCAGAACGCCGCACATAGCGCCTGCGCTCCTTCCGAGTGTGAACAGTTACCGAGAGGCGACGCAGAATCCGCGTGTGTCACAGCACGCCATCCACTCGCGCCGGATCTCGGCTATAATGAAAAAGATGACTTTACTGCAAAAAGCTGGAACTACGAAGGTCATAAAGGGACACAAAGGAAATACGCTTCATTTTTATTCACCTTCGTGCGCTTCGTGTCCTTTGTGGTTAAGCCTTTTTGCAGTGGATTCAAAAGATGCTCCGCAACCGCTCGATGATGCGGCATCACGAGGTTCGATGCAATCAATGGAAGCAACATGTTCGTACACACTTCGGAACGGCATGCTGGTGTTGTTGCGCGAGACGCATAGCGCTCCCCTTGCCACGAGTTGGCTCTGGTATCGCGTCGGCGCCCGCAACGAGACGCCCGGAATCACCGGAGTGTCGCATTGGGTCGAGCATATGCTCTTCAAAGGCACACCGCACATTCCAGGGCGCGACCTCGACCGCCTGATCGCTCGCAATGGCGGGACGTTCAACGGCTTTACCGCGCACGATTTCACCGCCTACTTCGAGACATTGCCCGCCGATCGAATCGATCTCGCTCTTCAGATCGAGTCCGACCGGATGATCAACACCCTGTTCGAGGAAGAAGAGATCGAACACGAGCGCACCGTTATTTTGGCGGAACGTGAGGGGCACGAAAATGACCCTGAGTGGTGGCTCAACGAAGCAGTCATGACCACTGCATTCCAGGTTCATCCGTACCGCAACGAGGTGATCGGTTCGCGCGACGATCTGCTGGCGCTCACCCGCGACCGCCTCGTGGCACACTATCAAACGTTCTATCGCCCGAACAATGCGGCGCTGGTGCTGGTGGGCGATTTTGATGCATCCTCATTGATGGCGCGCATCGAACGCTACTTCGGCGACCTGCCAGCCGGACCGCCGCTGCCGCCGGTATCATGGGTCGAACCAGAGCAGCAGGCGGAACGTCGCGTGGTGGTGCGCCGACCAGGACCGGCGCAGTATGTGCAGATTGCGTACCATGCAGTGGATTGCCGCAGCCCCGATTTTGCGCCGCTGCTCGTGCTCGATGCGGTGCTTTCGGGCGCTAAATCACCCGCGTTTAGCGGCGGCGCGCAGATGAATCGGAGCGCCCGCCTGTACCGCGCCCTGGTTGAGACACGTTTGGCTGCGTATGCCTCTAGCAGTTTCCGCCCTACTCGCGATCCGCATCTGTTCGAGTTTCATGCCATGGTGCAGGACAAGCATACTGCCGAAGAGGTAGAGCGCGCGTTGTTGGCTGAAGTTGCCAGACTTCAGGAGGATGGTCCTCGCCCTGATGAGATGATAAAGGTCATCAAACAGATGCGAGCGCAGATCGCGTATGCGCGGGAGAGTGTCACGAACCAGGCGCTGATGCTCGGTATGTGGGAGATGCTCGACTGCTATTCTCGCGCTGATACGCTGCTCGATGAGATAGCAGCGGTTCAGGCGGATGATGTCCGGCGCGTTGCGCAGACGTATTTGACGGAACGCCGGAGAACAGTCGGCTATTTTCTTCCGATCTAAACAGGTTCCGCATACCACATCCCACCGATAGCGGCTCGTCTTTTCACAGATAGGTAGTGGCTCTACACTTCAGAGTGGTTCGTGTATGAATCAATTTCCTGCCAACCGCGCCAGCACCATTGCAACTGCAATTCGCTATACGCTGCCGAACGGCATGGTAGCGCTGGTGCAGCGCAACCCGACCGCTCCAACGGTGAGTGTCTACGGCGAGGTGCGTGTTGGAGCAGTGCATGAGCCTGCCGCACAGAATGGTGTGGCTGCATTCACCGGCGCCGCATTGATCCGTGGCACACAGCGACGCAGCTTCCAGGAGATTGTCGCCACCACGGAAGCGGTTGGCGCAAGCGTCAACGCCGGCGGCGGTCTGCACGCCACCCATTTCGGCGGGCGATCATTGAGCGAAGACCTGGCGCTGATCCTCGATCTTCTGGCAGATATGCTGCGCACGCCCTCCTTTCCCGACGAAGAAGTCGAGCGCCTGCGCGGTCAGTTTCTGATGATGCTACGCGAATATGAGCAGGATACCTCGGTGCGCGCCTCACGCGCGCTGCGGTCGCTGATGTTTCCGCCAGCGCATCCCTACAGTCGCCTGAGCAGCGGCACGACCGAGACGATCTCGGCGTTGACGCGCGATGACCTGGTGCGTTTCCACACTCGCTACCACCCGGCAGTCACAACGATTGCCGTGGTCGGCGATATCGAACCGGCTGACGTCATCGATCTGATCGAACGGTTCTTCGGCGACTGGCAGGCGCCTGGAAATCCGCCCCACATGACGCTGCCCGACCTGCAACCGTTGCCCGATCAGCGGCGTGTCCACGTCGCCCTCGAAGGAAAGAGTCAGACGGACGTTATCTGGGCGGTCCATGGACTCGACCGCTGTTCGCCGGATTACTACGCCGCCAGCGTTGCCAATATGATCCTGGGACGCATCGGCATTGGCGGGCGTCTCGGCGAGCGGGTGCGCGAAGAACAGGGGCTTGCCTATTCCTGCGGCAGCAGCCTCGACGCCGACCTCGGCGCCGGTCCGTGGGCAGCGATGGCAGGGGTCAACCCCACACACGTCGAGCGAGCAATCGCGGCGATCATTGCCGAAATTAAACAGTTTGCCGCTGAAGGACCGACGGAACAGGAACTTGCCGATGTGCACGACTTTATGACCGGCAGCCTGGCGATCAGCCTCGAAACGAATGACAGCATCGCCGGGACGCTGCTCGGCATCGAACGGTATCACCTTGGTCTCGATTATGTCGAGCGCTATCCGTCGATCATTCGGCGCATCGACCGTGAGCAGGTTATGGATGTGGCACGTCGCTATCTGGCGACCGACAATTATGTCGTGGTGACTGCCGGACCGGCGGTGGGAGAGGAACACAATGAGCATAGTAACGGATGAGTTGTTGGTGGAGGCGTTGCTTGCGATTGAAGAGACCAATACACCAATGACGTTTAGCGAGATCGCCAAAAGCATCAGCAAACGACGTGGTGGCGTTCAACTGACAGATGATGAAATAGGGGACTTAAGAGAATGTCTCTACCAGAACGGGAACATGTACATCCTCTGGTCTGCCAAAGACCGAACCTGGACAATCACACCTGAAGGGCGCGCTTACGCACGTCAGATCAGCATTGAGCCTGAAGAGCTCGTGGACATTTCAGAAACTGATGAAGCGCTTGAGCCTAAAGGCGCGCCTTTCAATCCAGCACTGATCAAGGTCGATGTCGATCAGATGCATATCTATCACGCCCTTAAGCTTATTCGTGAGCAAAGACTCGTTCTTCAGCCAGAATTTCAGCGCAATTTTATTTGGGACGAAGTTCGTCAAAGCCGTCTTATTGAGTCTATTCTTCTTCGTATCGCGCTGCCAGCATTTTATCTTGATGCTCCGAGGGAAGACACCTACGTCGTCATTGATGGTCTCCAACGTCTGAAAACTCTCGACCGCTTTTGCAATGAAAAATCGCTCAAACTAACTGGTTTGGAATACCTGCGCGAGTTTGAGAATCACGGGTTTAGCGATCTCCCTTCCCATATGCGATCCCGCCTTGAAGAAACACGCCTCACGATGCACATCATTCGACCAGAAACCCCTTTGCAGGTCAAATTCATTATCTTTCGCCGTATCAATACTGGCGGTTTAGTCTTGACCAATCAGGAGATCAGACATGCGCTCTATCAAGGAAATGATGGACGCGCTTCTCGTTTGCTCAAGAACCTCGCTGAAAGCCCGGAATTTCTCGATGCGACTGATCGTTCGATCAGTCCGCGACGGATGGATGATCGTGAATGTGTTCTGCGTTTTCTTACGTTTGTGCGTTATCCATACGAGCAGTTCGGTCGAAACATGAGCGTTGGCGAACCGCCAAACCTTGATGGATTGCTGAATCGTACCATGGCAGACCTGAATGCACTGCCCTTTGAGGAACATGATAGGCTCAAAGAGGTGTTCCGCGATAGCATGTGTAAGGCGCATCTCGTATTCGGTCGCCATGCTTTTCGCAAGATATACGGACGCAATCAGAAACGTCAACCGATTAGCAAACCGCTTTTCGAGGTCTGGAGCACACTGCTCCGCGATTGGCCAATCGAAATTCTGGAACAGCGCCGTGAACAATTAATCGATGGTTTTATCGAAATTATGCAACATGATTTTGACTTCATCAAGTCTATCTCATATGGTACAGGAAGCGTAAGGGCAGTTAAGTATCGCTTTGACCGAATCAATAGAATGCTTCGAGAAACTCTGCGATGATCAAGACAATTCATCTCCATAACTTCAAATGCTTTGGAGACCAGAGCATTCACTGCGCTCCTCTGACCATTCTCACAGGCGCTAACGCTACTGGAAAGTCGAGCGTCATTCAGGCGCTCCTTCTGTTACGCCAATCACACCAACGCGATACTCTGCGTGATGGCGTCCTTCTTTTGAATGGTTCGCTCGCCACTTTAGGGACAGTAACCGATATTTTCTACCAAAACGCCCAGGATAACGATCTCTCGATCGAAATTGAAGCGTCTGAAGATATAAGATTCAAGTTTATGTTTGAGCGAGGCGAGCCGACACAGCGCGTACTTAGAGGTCAATCCCTACAGCACTACGAAGCGATTAATCTTTTCTATCCGCAGTTCAACTATCTCAGCGCCGAACGTCTTGGTCCTCGAACAATCTTTCAGATGCCAGAAGACGAGCATGAATCGCACAATGTTGGTATTCATGGCGAGTATGCCGCATTTGTTGCCGGTCGCAACCAGCAGGAGTTAATAGCCAACGAAAACCTGGCATATACTAATGAAGAGACTGGTGAAACACGTCGCGAGCTCTACCAACAAGTGCGATACTGGATGCGGCAAATCTTTCCTGGCTTCGAATATGCTATCACAGTGCTAACGGATGCTGATCTGGTGCAAACCATGTTCGGCAATTTGCCAGGTCAGAGATTGGTGCGTCCCACAAACATTGGGTTTGGTTTGATCTATACCCTGCCCGTTGTCGTCGCCGCTCTGGTAGCGCCCACAAACTCGCTCCTGATTATTGAAAATCCAGAAGCGCATCTCCATCCTTTCAGCCAGTCGATGCTCGGTCGTTTCCTGGCATGTATTGCAGCAACTGGCGTGCAGGTTATCATTGAAACTCATAGTGACCATATTCTCAATGGAATCAGGATTGCTGTGCGCAAAGGTGCATGGGGACGTCGAATTGCAGCAGGGCACATATCCATTCAGTTTTTTATTCCTGGTGATGAGACACGACCACATCGCGTCGACACGCCGACCATTTACGCAAGCGGTGGTATTATGCCATGGCCCATCGGTTTCTTTGATCAGTTCGACGCCGATCTCACGGAATTACTATGATTCGCGTTTTCTTCAATAGTCAGTCGTGCAATTCTCAGGCTCCAAGCCAACACGATGCCGGAATATTGCTCAACCAGATGATGGAAACCGTAGAACAGCTGGATGCAATTGAGAGATCAGATCATGACTCTATTCTCACAAATCGTGATCCCCATGTACGCGACAACCTTCATGGGTACTATCGAGACGGACCTTTTGAAAGTCAGCGACTGACCGCTACACACACCTTCAAGGATATTGTCAGATACTGGCTAAATCATTTGCGAAACTCGCCTGATCTTGCACTGGATCGCTTTCGCAAATTTACCCTACACCTGACAAGTTTACCATTAGCATCAGAAGTTTTCTCTAGCGTTAATACACAGTGGCAACGTGTTGACAATAATGAAGACATATCATGGACAGCTTTGGGCTATGCAGCTCATTTTACGTCGCTGGTATGCGAGGCAACCGGCGGTGGCGCAGCGGTTGTCAGCATTAGTGGTATCGCAAAGTACGACACGATGGCAATCGAGGTACAACGCTTGCATACTGATGAGCGTCGCCTGGTTTGGAATGTGGCGCATCCCGATCACGTTATTGCTCAACGACGCTGGTACGAAGCTCATCGAAAGCACCTGCCAGATCCGACACTACAAGGGTATGTCTCAGCAATGGATCTGAGTGACGAGGAAGCCCAGCAAGTTCTTGATCGGGCTGTCGAGATTAAGGGGAGCGTCGCCTCTTCGCACGCTATAGAGGATTTATTTACATTTTTTCCTTTCATGGACATCGAGGTAATAAAAGAATGTATCACGGTTACCGCGTCGATGATCCTCGCCAAATACGCACACGAATGGTAGATATTTGCAATCGCCTTTACAAGGATTTGCAATGGGAAGAATTGGCGCCATAACCATAGCATTGATGAAATCAGCCTGCCCTCAGATTTTTGGGATCAATGTATTCATCCATATCCTGTTGTACGCCGTATACCGTAAGTGATCCGGTCTTCCGCTTGCACACTGCGCCCTGCGCGCGCAAGGAGCCGTCGTTTGTCTGGCAAAGAATTTACCGTCACCGGCGCGTATGCGTATGATCACCGGTCGCCGGCGCGCTGGGTATGGTCGCATGTGATGCGCTACCCGTGGTTGCCAGTCGCCTTCGTGGTGACAGTGATCGGCATGGCAACGCTGCAAAGCTGGAGCGCTGTGCTGGTCGGCAATGCTTTCGACGCAGTGGTCGGCGGCATTACGCCGGAACAGTTGACACGATTGGCGTTGATCATTCTGGGGGTGCGCGTCGCATTCGGCGTCATCGATCTTGCCAACAGTTTTGTGGTGCAACTGTTGGCGCAACTGACCGAGCGTAACACGCGCGAGGAGCTGTACGTCAGTCTGCTCGGCAAAAGCCTGACCTTCCACAATCGCCAGCGCACTGGCGACATTATGGCGCGGGCGACGAATGATGTGCAGCAGATCAATTCGATGATCAATCCGGGGATCAGTCTGATTCTCGAGTCGCTGGTGAGTCTGACGGTTCCGCTCATTGCCATCACCACCATCCATCCGCACCTGCTCTTTATGCCGGTGCTGTTTCTCGTCAGTTTTGCGTGGGCGCTACGACGCTACAACAACCAGTTGAAGCCGGTGGCAGGGGCGCTGCGCCAGCAATTTGGCGTGTTGAACGCCGGGCTTGCCGAGACGGTCAGCGGTATCGAGGTGGTGAAAGGGTATGCACAGGAACCGGCGGAGGAGCGAAAGTTTTCCGCCAATGCGCGCCGTTACCGCGATCTGTTCGTGCGCGAAGGCGGCGTTCAGGCGCGGTATCTGCCACTGCTCCTCTACGGCGTGATGCTCGGTCTCGCGTTTGGTCATGCGCTGCTCCTCTGGCGCGCCGGCGAAATTTCGGTCGGGCAGATCATCGGCTACATGGGGCTGCTCGAAGTGTTGCGCTTCCCGACCTTCATTTCGCTCTTCACGTTTTCGTTGGTGCAACTCGGCATCGCTGGCGCGGAACGGATGCTCTCGACCATCACTGCAAAGACTGAGCTCGACGAGAATATCGGCGGGCATAGCGCGCCGATCCGAGGTGAAATCCGCTTCGAGCATGTCAGTTTCGGGTATGAGTCGGCGCCTGCGTATCGCATCTCTGGCAATGCGCAACGACTGCCGCCGGTGCTGCGCAACATCACCTTTACGGCGCACCCTGGCGAAACGATTGCCATTGTGGGACAGACCGGCGCCGGAAAAACGACCCTGACACGGCTGGTCAATCGCATCTACGACACCACCGAAGGGCGCGTGTTGATCGATGGTGTCGATGTTCGCGAGTGGAATCTCGATGCGCTGCGCTCGCAGATTTCGACTATCGAACAGGATATTTTCCTCTTCTCGCGCACAATCGCCGAAAACATCGCGTTTGGGGCGGCAGGCAATGCGACCCGCGAGGAGATCGAGTGGGCAGCGCGACAGGCGCAGGCGCACGATTTCATTCTGTCGTTCCCGGATGGGTACGACACCATCATCGGTGAGCGCGGCATGACCCTCTCCGGCGGGCAGCGCCAGCGCATCGCCATTGCCCGCGCGTTTCTGACCAACCCGCGGATCCTGATCCTCGACGACTCGACCAGCGCCATTGACAGCGCGACGGAAGACCAGATTCAGCGCGCGATGCGCCGCATCCTCACCGGACGCACAACATTGCTGATAACGCATCGCATTTCGCAGATTCGGTGGGCGGATCGGATTCTGGTGCTGAAGAATGGTGAACTGGTCGCGCAGGGAACACACGATGAACTGCTTGAAACGAGCGAAGCCTACCGTCGCATTTTTCTGCGGTATGATGCAAGCCATACCGTGCCGGTTGCGGTTCGCGGCAGGCGACAGGAGGGCGTATGACCCTGGAACAACGCCATATCCGGCTTGAAGGCGCGCATAATGTGCGTGATGTCGGCGGCTACCCGACCCTCGACGGTCGGATAACGCGGTGGCGCCGATTGCTGCGCGCCGACAGTCTGCACCGCCTGACTGCCGAGGATCAGCAGCGATTGCGTGCTTACGGCGTGCGCACGATCATCGATCTGCGGTTGCCGTTTGAGGTGACGTATAATCCGAATGTGTTCGCCACGGCGAGTGATGTGCAGTATCTCAACCTGCCGCTGATCACCGAGCGCAGTGAGACCAGTATCGAATCACGCGCGCGTTCGGTCGGCGAACTCTATCGGTTGATGCTGGACGAGTGCCAGGAACCGATCCGCCAGACACTGGCGACGATGGCGGAAACGGAGGCGCCGGTGCTGGTTCATTGCTTCATCGGCAAGGATCGCACCGGACTGATCACGGCGCTGGCACTTGGCGCGGCTGGCGTGCCGGTTGAGACCATTGCCGACGATTATGCGCTGAGCGCGCCGCTCACCATATCGCTGATTGCAGAAATTCGCGCGACGCTGATTCGCCTGGGATACGATGTTGAGCGGTTCGACCGACTTTCGCCAGCGCCGCGCGAGGCGATGATGTCAACGATGACATACCTGAACGAACGGTATGGCGGGATCGAATCGTACCTTGCCGCCATCGGGCTGACCGATGCCCAGCGCGATGGATTACGGCGACTGTTGTTGGACTGATGGGCAAGGGGCAATTGTTGGTTGCCGGTCGGTGCGTGCCGCCAACGCGCCCACACGGGCCGCCGGCACGCCCACGGGTGTATCGCGGGGCGCCGGTTGCGGGCGGGGGAGATAAGGCAAGGAGAGGGGCAAAAGGATTGCAGGTTGCAGGAAGAAAGATGACGTTCCACGTCGTGAACACGATGCCCTGAGATTGCAGAGGGTTGAACATGGCGCGTCTAACCCCTAACCCCTGGTTCTCAGTTCTCGATTCTCAGTTCTCGGTTCTCGGTTCTCAGTTCTCATACTAACTCGCGGTCAGTCAGACAAGATGTTCGAACGCCCGGTTCGCAATGCGTAACAATCCGCAACGCCCTGGCATCAGCAGCCCCAACGGAGCTTGCACTTGCGGTGAGCGCAGTCGAACCGCGTCCTTAGCGAGGGCTTTCGCCCGCAGCGCTCTGGCAGTATTGTACGAACGACCGCGATGCGTATCAGTCCCCGGTTCTTGGTTCTCGGTTCTCGGTTCTCGGTTCTCGGAGTACGTTATGGGTTTCCTCATGGACGGCCTGGCGGCCGAGGCATACGACCGCAGTTACAGTGATCGGGCGCTGATCCGGCGCATCTGGCGCTATTTCCGCCCCCACAGCGGGCGCGTCGCGCTGGTGGCGCTCATGGTTGTCCTCGGATCACTCGTCGCAACGGTCATTCCGATCACGATTTCGCGCAGCATCGAACTGCTGACAGGCGACCCGGCGGCTCAGGTGTTGATCGGACTCGCCGCCATCATCGCCGTTATGGGCGCGTTGGGGTGGTTCTTCAACTTCGTGCGGCAGACCTTCTCGGCGCGCGCGGTTGGCGATGTGGTGCTGGCGCTGCGCGAAGACGCATATCGCGCCGTGTTGCAGCGCGATATGTCGTTCTACGACCAGTACGCCTCGGGGCGCATCGTCAGCCGGGTAACCTCGGATACGCAGGATTTTGCAACGGTCGTGACGCTGACAATCGATCTGCTCAGCCAGTTGTTGCTGGTCGTGATCATCGCAGTGGTCATGGTCACGATCAACTGGCAACTGGCGCTGATCACGCTGGCGACCGGTCCGATTGTCATTGCGGCGGCGCTGACGTTCCGCCATGTTGCGCGACTGACGACGCGCCAGGCGCAACGCGCGCTGGCGAATGTCAACGCTTCGATCCAGGAAACGGTCAGCGGCATTGCAGTCGCTAAAAGTTTCCGCCAGGAAGCGGCGATCTATCAGCAGTTCCGCCAGACGAACGAACTGGCGTTTCAGGTGCGTTTGCGCCAGGGACTCGTCTTCAGCAGTATCTTTCCGATATTGAACCTGCTCTCCGGTATTGCCATTGCCACAATTATCTACTTCGGCGGACGGTTGGCGCTTGGTGGGTCGGTTTCGGTTGGGGAATGGTATCTGTTTGTGCAGAGTCTGGCGATCTACTTCTTCCCATTGACCAGCATCGCGTCGTTCTGGAGCCAGTTTCAACAAGGGTTATCCGCTAGCGAGCGCGTCTTCGCACTGATCGACGCCGAGCCGAAGGTGGTGCAGATTGGGAATGAACCGGCGCCACACCTCATCGGGCGTATCGAGTTTCGGGATGTGTGGTTCACCTACGATACCGGACAGGATCGCACCGCAGGATCGCCATCGTCCGCATCGGTGCAGTGGGTGTTGCCGGGGTTCTCGCTCGTGATCCCCGCGGGGCAGAAACTGGCCGTCGTGGGGCACACCGGCGCCGGCAAGTCGAGCCTGATCAAACTGATCACCCGCTTCTATGAGTTTCAGGCAGGTCAATTGCTCATCGACGGACGCGATATTCGCGCGCTGGACCTGGCGCAGTACCGCCGACAGATCGGGCTGGTGCCGCAGTCGCCGTTTTTGTTTTCCGGTACCGTCGCCGACAACATTCGCTATGGTCGTCCAGAAGCGACGATGGCGGATGTGGAGACGGCAGCGCGCCGGTTGGGGAGCGAGTGGATCGCGGACCTGCCCCATGGTCTGGAGACGGATGTCGGCGAGCGCGGCGCGCGACTGTCGCTTGGGCAAAGGCAGTTGGTCGCATTGGCGCGGGTTCTGTTGCAAAACCCATCGATCTTCATCCTCGACGAAGCCACGGCGAGCATCGATCCATTCACCGAAACCCAGGTTCAGGAAGGGCTGGATGTCGTGATGCAGGGGCGAACGAGCATTATTATTGCCCACCGTCTCTCGACCGTCCGTACCGCCGACCGGATCATTGTGCTCAAACAGGGGCGAATCATCGAAGAAGGAAACCACGACGATCTTCTGGCATCGGGCGGGCATTACGCCGAACTGTACAATACGTACTTCCGCCACCAGTCGCTGGATTATAAGCCATGGGAGGAAGAGAGCCGAGAACTGAGCGCCAAGAACCTGGGATCGCAGGCGTTTCGCCCGCATGCGGGTTAGATGGCGGGAAGAAGAGAACTGAGAACTGAGAACTGGTACTCATACACGGTCATGTGGACCATGCATGGTTTTCGAGAACATCATCCGGCATCGCCCGGTGCAGCCCGCGCAGGCGGGCCCGGCAACCGTAGCCCGCGGCGGCTACAGCCGGGCGGACTGCTAACGCGCGGGGCGGATCGTTGCGCCTTGCCCAACGAACGCGCGACCATCGTGTCTGACTGACCGCACGTTCGTATGAGAACCAGAAGATTATCATTGGCGGGAGGAGGCGGTTCGTCGTGGAGACCAGATGCGGCGGATGAATCGCACGACGACAATGGCGAAGAGCGCAAGAGTTATGATTGCCAGGATCGGCGCCAACACAGCCAGGATCGACACCAGTAACGAGATAAGGTCCTCAATGGCGCTGACCACCGGATTCGCCACGCCGCCGGTGGTTGCGGTTGCAACCGGTCGCACGGCGCTACGCCCGACGTGGGTTGCGCCAGCCGCCAGGATGCCGCAGATCGCCGCCAAAACCGGATCAACGGCGCCGGTCGAACTGTTTGCCGCCAGGAAGACAATCGCACCAGCCGCCGGGCTTATGATCATGCCGGCAAGGTGCAGTGCGTGATCGACTGCCGGGATTTTGTCGCCGATGAAATCGAGCAGGGTCAGCACAGCGACGACCAGCAGGAAGACCGGATGTTCCACCACATCGTAGGGCGCATTGAGGTGAATAAGGTCGGTATAGCGCGCCAGAAGACCGACCGTGAGCAGTGGAATATAGGCATTGAGACCTGCGGCAGTCGATAGACCAAACGCGGATAAGATGCCGAGCAAACCCGTCATCGTCGTTTCCTTCAGTCATCGGCGCCAGAAGTCCTTGCTATGAGATCACAGCAAGCCCTGTCGAGAATTGCACGTTCAGCGCGACACACTTCGGATGGCGCACAACCCGACGGCACAGAAGACCGGATTCATTGTGCGCCCGGGCAATCCCCTCTGCCCCTTGCATCAATGATACGTCACAACTGGAGAGAACGTTTCACAACGGAGAGGAACAAACCATGACAGAACCACAGCAAGAACGCTGGTTCGAAGTCGCACCCGGCATCCGCCGCCGCACGATTGCCGTCACCGGGCGAATGCAGCAGATCCTTGTCGAGTTGGATCAGGGAGCGCGGTTGCCGGAGCATCGCCATCCCCACGAACAGATCACGCACCTCATTTCGGGGAGACTGCGCTTTTTCATCGAAGGGAAGGTACGGGAAGTCAAGCCAGGCGACACAGTCGCATTACCGGGCAACATGCCACATGGCGTCGAAGCGCTTGAAGCGTCGCTGGCAATCGACACGTTCAGCCCGCCGCGCGAAGACATGCTGGCACAGGACGCCGCCCCTTGAGGTCTGCGCTGCACCATCCGACCTGAAGGGTCTTGAGGGAAAACATTGTGCGTGGATGAACGGGCGGACTAGAGCAATCCCTTCGCTTACGCAACGAGCTTACGGCTATGTGTATGCTGCTTCTGACGTCACGGGAGAATTTCGTATACCACACATACGATACTAGCATGCTATCATACTAGCAAAACACGCACACATCTCACCTCCGCTTGTCCCACAACGCATTGACATACTGTTGCGCACTGCAACAGTCAACATGCACCGGCAGTCGGGGATGGCATGACCGCGCCTCGGCGTCAGCAGTCCCGGTGGGGCTTCCACGTGCGGTGTGCACGGTCGAACCACCTGCTCAGCGAGGGCTTTCGTCCGTCGATAAATGGCTTCGCCTGGTACACTGGCATTGTGTAGAATGTCAAACCGCCTGCGGTGCGCACGGTCGAACCGCGTCCTCATACTTATGCGCGATCATTCGCACAAGACTGCCGGGTGCGCAGCAAGACGCCAAGGCGCTGCGGGCTAAAGCCCTCGCTGAGGTGGAATGTCAAACCGCCTGCGGTGCGCACGGTCGAACCGCGTCCTCATACTTATGCGCGATCATTCGCACAAGACTGCCGGGTGCGCAGCAAGACGCCAAGGCGCTGCGGGCTAAAGCCCTCGCTGAGGACGTGCAAGCCCCTTCGGGGCTGCTCATGTTGTGTGCTCGCAGGTGATCGCGCATGTGCCAAAGTCCTCGCTGAGGTGGAATGTCAAACCGCCTGCGGTGCGCACGGTCGAACCGCGTCCTCATACTTATGCGCGATCATTCGCACAAGACTGCCGGGTGCGCAGCAAGACGCCAAGGCGCTGCGGGCTAAAGCCCTCGCTGAGGACGTGCAAGCCCCTTCGGGGCTGCTCATGTTGTGTGCTCGCAGGTGATCGCGCATGTGCCAAAGTCCTCGCTGAGGTGGAATGTCAAACCGCCTGCGGTGCGCACGGTCGAACCGCGTCCTCATACTCATGCGCGATCATTCGCACAAGACTGCCGGGTGCGCAGCAAGACGCCAAGGCGCTGCGGGCTAAAGCCCTCGCTGAGGTGGAATGTCAAACCGCCTGCGGTGCGCACGGTCGAACCGCGTCCTCATACTTATGCGCGATCATTCGCACAAGACTGCCGGGTGCGCAGCAAGACGCCAAGGCGCTGCGGGCTAAAGCCCTCGCTGAGGTGGAATGTCAAACCGCCTGCGGTGCGCACGGTCGAACCGCGTCCTCATACTTATGCGCGATCATTCGCACAAGACTGCCGGGTGCGCAGCAAGACGCCAAAGCGCTGCGGGCTAAAGCCCTCGCTGAGGTGGAATGTCAAACCGCCTGCGGTGCGCACGGTCGAACCGCGTCCTCATACTCATGCGCGATCATTCGCACAAGACTGCCGGGTGCGCAGCAAGACGCCAAGGCGCTGCGGGCTAAAGCCCTCGCTGAGGTGGAATGTCAAACCGCCTGCGGTGCGCACGGTCGAACCGCGTCCTCATACTCATGCGCGATCATTCGCACAAGACTGCCGGGTGCGCAGCAAGACGCCAAGGCGCTGCGGGCTAAAGCCCTCGCTGAGGTGGAATGTCAAACCGCCTGCGGTGCGCACGGTCGAACCGCGTCCTCATACTTATGCGCGATCATTCGCACAAGACTGCCGGGTGCGCAGCAAGACGCCAAGGCGCTGCGGGCTAAAGCCCTCGCTGAGGTGGAATGTCAAACCGCCTGCGGTGCGCACGGTCGAACCGCGTCCTCATACTTATGCGCGATCATTCGCACAAGACTGCCGGGTGCGCAGCAAGACGCCAAGGCGCTGCGGGCTAAAGCCCTCGCTGAGGACGTGCAAGCCCCTTCGGGGCTGCTCATGTTGTGTGCTCGCAGGTGATCGCGCATGTGCCAAAGCCCTCGCTGAGGTGGAATGTCAAACCGCCTGCGGTGCGCACGGTCAAACCGCGTCCTCATACTTATGCGCGATCATTCGCACAAGACTGCCGGGTGCGCAGCAAGACGCCAAGGCGCTGCGGGCTAAAGCCCTCGCTGAGGTGGAATGTCAAACCGCCTGCGGTGCGCACGGTCGAACCGCGTCCTCATACTTATGCGCGATCATTCGCACAAGACTGCCGGGTGCGCAGCAAGACGCCAAGGCGCTGCGGGCTAAAGCCCTCGCTGAGGTGGAATGTCAAACCGCCTGCGGTGCGCGCGGTCGAACCGCGTCCTCATACTTATGCGCGATCATTCGCACAAGACTGCCGGGTGCGCAGCAAGACGCCAAAGCGCTGCGGGCTAAAGCCCTCGCTGAGGTGGAATGTCAAACCGCCTGCGGTGCGCACGGTCGAACCGCGTCCTCATACTCATGCGCGATCATTCGCACAAGACTGCCGGGTGCGCAGCAAGACGCCAAAGCGCTGCGGGCTAAAGCCCTCGCTGAGGACGTGCAAGCCCCTTCGGGGCTGCTCATGTTGTGTGCTCGCAGGTGATCGCGCATGTGCCAAAGCCCTCGCTGAGGTGGAATGTCAAACCGCCTGCGGTGCGCGCGGTCGAACCGCGTCCTCATACTTATGCGCGATCATTCGCACAAGACTGCCGGGTGCGCAGCAAGACGCCAAGGCGCTGCGGGCTAAAGCCCTCGCTGAGGACGTGCAAGCCCCTTCGGGGCTGCTCATGTTGTGTGCTCGCAGGTGATCGCGCATGTGCCAAAGTCCTCGCTGAGGTGGAATGTCAAACCGCCTGCGGTGCGCACGGTCGAACCGCGTCCTCATACTTATGCGCGATCATTCGCACAAGACTGCCGGGTGCGCAGCAAGACGCCAAGGCGCTGCGGGCTAAAGCCCTCGCTGAGGACGTGCAAGCCCCTTCGGGGCTGCTCATGTTGTGTGCTCGCAGGTGATCGCGCATGTGCCAAAGTCCTCGCTGAGGACGTGCAAGCCCCTTCGGGGCTGCTCATGTTGTGTGCTCGCAGGTGATCGCGCATGTGCCAAAGTCCTCGCTGAGGACGTGCAAGCCCCTTCGGGGCTGCTCATGTTGTGTGCTCGCAGGTGATCGCGCATGTGCCAAAGTCCTCGCTGAGGTGGAATGTCAAACCGCCTGCGGTGCGCACGGTCGAACCGCGTCCTCATACTCATGCGCGATCATTCGCACAAGACTGCCGGTGTGCGCAGCAAGACGCCAAGGCGCTGCGGGCTAAAGCCCTCGCTGAGGACGTGCAAGCCCCTTCGGGGCTGCTCATGTTGTGTGCTCGCAGGTGATCGCGCATGTGCCAAAGTCCTCGCTGAGGACGTGCAAGCCCCTTCGGGGCTGCTCATGTTGTGTGCTCGCAGGTGATCGCGCATGTGCCAAAGTCCTCGCTGAGGACGTGCAAGCCCCTTCGGGGCTGCTCATGTTGTGTGCTCGCAGGTGATCGCGCATGTGCCAAAGTCCTCGCTGAGGACGTGCAAGCCCCTTCGGGGCTGCTCATGTTGTGTGCTCGCAGGTGATCGCGCATGTGCCAAAGTCCTCGCTGAGGACGTGCAAGCCCCCTGTTGGACTTGTCGCTTTCGGCAGTCGCCACGATCTTTTGGGAGTGCCAAAGTCGTCGCTGAGGACGTGCAAGCCCCTTCGGCGATGCTAATGCCAAGGCGTTGTAGATCGTTACGCCTTGCGAACCGAGCGCGCGAACATCTTGTCTGGCTGAAGTTAGTATCAGTTCTCGTACCCCTAACCCCTAACCTCTAACCTCAGTTCATCGCCATCCTCCCGGTTCAGCCAGCGAATGAACACGACGGTCAGAACCGCAAAGTAGATCAGGCTGCCAGGCACCCACATGATCAACCCCGCCAGTTGTTGATCATCACCGAGTGAGACGCCCCAAAGACGCGGACGCAGAGCGTAGAACGGGTAGAGCGGCGCTTCGGCGAACGCAATCAGCGCGCCAATAATCGTCGTCGGCAGCGACATGAAGAAAAGATACGCCGTCTGCATCAGTGGATGTGCGGAAGGCAACTCGTCCATCGGGCTACAGATAGGCCACCACGAAAGCACGCCGACAACAAAGAACATGACGTGCTCAAGAATATGGATACGCTCATCACGCAGGGCGAGATCATAGTAAGCGGGCACATGCCAGAGTGCAAAAACGGCATTGAAGGCGAAGAATACGACGACCGGATTGGTGAGGAACGAACCGACAGGATACGCGCCAGGGACACGCATTATGGGACGAAGAACCCAACGCGGCAGACCAAGCAGCAAGAAAGGAGGAGCAACCATCGCCAGCAACAAATGCTGGAGCATATGCATCGTCAGCAGGTAACTCGCCAGACTGTCGATAGGTGACGCCAGCGCGATAAACAGCACCACCCACCCGACATAGAACAGGCGCACCTGCACCGGCGTCGGCGGCGCACTGCCGGGAAAAAAGCGCCGCAGCGGACCGGTGACGCAGAGCGCGTACCCTCCTGCAATCAGCGCCAGGTTTGCGATCAAACCCGGCTCAAAGTTCCACTCATACATTGCCGCATGCCCGGTTTATCCCGCGATGCCGACGTGCTCCGAAAATAGCACCATAAAGGATAGCAGCAGAGTCGTTGCAAACGCAAGCGGCACCAGGAAGACGAACTTGAAAATGCCTGCATCACCCTTGAGATGCATAAAAAACATGACCACCGCCGCACCTTTGATCGTCGAAAGGATCAACAGCAGCGTCACTTCCAGCCATTTGGCAATCAGGTGTTGCTCGTTGACAATGAACAATCCAACTTCCAGCGCCGTCACCACCGCCAACACTCCGGCGACAAGCCAGTAGAACCGATCGGAATGGCTGTGCTCGCCATGTGCATGGCTGCTGTGTTCTTCGTGATGACCTGCCACAACGACTGCTCCTCTCTAGATCAGATAGACCAGCACAAAGATCGCCACCCACACAAGATCGACGAAGTGCCAGTACAGACCGGCAATTTCGACATCCATTGCATTCTCCGGCGAGTTGGGATAAGTGCGCACCTTGAAGAACACCGAGAGCAGCCAGATCACCCCAATTGCCACGTGCGTCCCGTGAAAACCCGTGAGCACAAAGAATGTTGTACCGAACAGGCTGCTGCTCAGGGTCAATCCCTCGTGGTACAGGTGGTTGAATTCATAAACCTGACCGCCAATGAATGCCAGCCCCAATCCAACGGTTGCCAGCAGCCAGGTGGTGAACCAGCGACGGTCGCCACGTTTGCTGGCAGACAACGCCAGCACCATCGTCAGACTGGATGCCAGTAGAATGCTCGCCAGCACGGTCGTCAACTCAATATCGAGAAACTCGCGCGGGTCCTGAAAATCAGGGCGCGCGCGATTGACCGGCGCAAACACGAAGTACGTTGTGATCAGCGTCGCAAAGAAGAGAGTCTCCGAGCCGATGAATGCCCATACCCCCAACTTGCGGTTATCGACGCCGAGCGACGTATGGTGCGCAGTCGTCGCGTGCGGTCTGATCATCGATGATTCGCTCATACCGAATCTCCATTCAACGTTCAACGACCACCTGTAATCTTCCCTGCCTTCGCACTCGATTGACTCACCGCAAAGGCACAGAGAACACAGACTCCCCTCTCGCCTCACCCCTCTCCCCTCCGCCTCTCCCCTCTCGCCTCTCGCCTCACCCCTCTCCCCTCTCGCCTCTCCCCTCTCCCCTCTCGCCTCTCCACCAATGCGAGATACATCTCGCGCGACGCCGTTGTCGGACCCCTCACCCCTCTCGCCTCACCCCTCTCGCCTCTCGCATGCTAGTGCGCCTGATACGGCGAGTCAACGTGCGAGATGCGCACCCAACTGAGAATGCCTGTCGCCATGATGAGCAAGCCGACAAGCATTGCCGATGCTGCAATGAGACCGAAATCACCCAGATAAATGATGCCGAAGCCCAGGATCATGATGCCAACCGACACAATGAGTGGCGCATAGGTGGGTGAGGGCAGATGGATCGGCTCCATCGCCGCAGACGTTTCAGGCTCAAAGCCGTCATCAAGGGGTCCTGCCAGTCGACCGGCAGGCGCCCCATGCGACCCATTCGCCTCGTGCAGGTGCGGATACTTCTTGTCCCACAGCGGGCGGCGGCTGCGCACCCGTGGCGTCACGGCGAAGTTATAGACCGGCGGCGGCGAACTGACCGCCCACTCGAGCGTCGCCCCGTCCCACGGATCGGCAGGCGCAATTGGACCACGCCGGATACTCGTGAGCACATTCCAGAGGAAGAGCAGGAACGCAACCGCCAGTAGCAACGCGCCAATGGTCGAGATCAGGTTCCAGAGGTTCCACCCCATCTCCGCCTCGTAAGTGTAGATACGGCGCGGCATGCCCTCATTCCCGCTCAGGTGCATCGGGAAGAACGTCAGGTTGAAACTGATCAGCATCAACCAGAACTGCCATTTGCCAAGTCGTTCATTGAGCATCCGACCGGTCATCTTTGGGAACCAGTAAAAGACGCCAGCAAAGATGCCCTGGATCGCGCCGCCGAACAACACGTAGTGCATATGGGCAACAACGTAGTACGAGTCGGTCTGTTGAACATTAATCGGCGGTGAGGCGAGGGTGATGCCGCTAATGCCGCCGATAATGAACATACTAATGAACCCGATTGCATAGAGCATCGAGGTCGTCAGGTTGAGCGACCCCTGCCACATTGTCGCCAGCCAGTTGAAAATCTTCACACCGGTTGGCACGGCGATCAGGAAGCTTGCGGCGCCGAAGAACGCATTCGCCAGCGGACCAAGACCGACGGCGAACATATGGTGCGCCCAAACCAGGAAGCCGAGGAAACCGATGGCGACACCGGAATACGCCACAAACGCATAACCGAAGATCGGCTTACGCGAGAAGGTTGGCAGCACTTCCGAAATAATCCCCATCGTCGGGAGAATGAGAATGTAGACCTCAGGATGCCCAAAGAACCAGAACAGATGCTGCCAGAGCACTGCATCGCCGCCAAGATTTGGAAGGAAGAAACGCGTGCCGAAATGCCGGTCGAACAGCAACTGAATTGTCGCCACCGTCAGCACCGGGAAGGCAAAGATCAGAATAAAGGCGACGACCAACTGCATCCAGACAAAGAGCGGCATCCGGTTGAGCGTCATTCCTGGCGCGCGCATATTGAGAATCGTTACAATAAAGTTCAGCGCGCCGGCAATCGACGCCACACCGGTCAGACCGATGCCGATAATCCAGTAATCGACGCCGGCGGTCGGTGCAAACTGCTTCTGTGTCAGGGGCGCATAGGCGAACCAGCCGACGTTCGGCGCGCCGCCGACAAAGAAACTGACATACAGCATCAATCCGCCGAAGATGAAGAGCCAGATGCTGAGCGCATTGAGGCGCGGGAACGCCATATCGCGCGCACCGATCATGAGGGGCACGATATAGTTGCCTAGCCCGACATTCAGCGGCATCAGACCAAGGAAAATCATGGTTGTGCCGTGCATGGTAAACATCTGGTTGTACACATCGGGCGTCAGGAACGTATTATCAGGCACGCCAAGCTGAATGCGCATCAGCAGCGCCTCAATTCCGCCGATCAGGAAAAAGACGAACGCGCTGACCAGATACATAATCCCGATGCGCTTATGATCGGTCGTGCTAAGCCACCCGGCCCATCCGGGGCGCACACTGACGCTGGGCGGGCTGACCGTTCCGGCGGTACGTTCGGCGATAGCCATACAAATCCTCCACAATCTAGCCTAGCGTTCTGGCGGCAGCGTGACCGACACCTTCATACTATTGAGGTAAGCGACAAGATCGGCAATTTCCTGGTCGCTCAGATTCGCCTTGATCCATTGCGGCGTCAACACCCGGCTCATCAAGTTGCCGGGTTTCAGCTTCGGCGCCTCGCGCAGCCAGCGCTCGAGATTTTCCGGCGAGTATGGAAGAATACCGGCAGCAATCGTCTGGCGGCTGCCGTAGTACGTCAGATTCGGACCAATTTGCCCACGCGCATTCGTCCCTTCGACCGCGTGACAGGCAATGCACTGCTTGCGCGCATCGAGGAAAATCGCCTGACCGCGCGTTGCATCGCCGGTCAACCCGTTGACGGTCAACGTTCCGGCAGGCGCAGATGGCGGGGTCTTCTTCTGTTCGATCCAGCGATTGAACTCCGATTCATCGACAGCAATGACACGGAAGCGCATCAGCGCGTGCGCTTCGCCACAGAACTCGGCGCACACCGCGCGGTAGATGCCGGGTTGTTCGGCAGTGAACGTCAGGAAATTCGTCTTGCCGGGGATCATGTAGGTCTTCCCGGCAAGCTTCGGCACCCAGAAATTATGGATGACATCCTGCGATTCCAGCACGACCGTCACCGGTCGCCCAACCGGGATGTACATGTCGGAAGCGGTCACCACCGGCTTGCCGTCAGCACCAGCATCAGGATACTGAAACTCGAACCACCACTGATGCCCAATGGCTTTGATCCGCAGCGCATCCTCGGGCATGATCGCATTAGCCGCCTGGGTGCGGAAGGTCAACACCGCAATGACCAGCACAATAATTGCGGGCGCAATGGTCCACAGAATTTCGACCTGGGTGTTGCCATGCACCTGCGACGGCATCGCCGCACTGCCGGGACGTCGGCGGAAGCGCCAGATCGCATAAACGAGCAACCCCTCGACGACAACGAACACGCCGAGCGCCATCCACCAGATTGGAATAAGGAGTTCGTAGATGCGGCGCGCGTTATCGCCGTAGGGGTCATAGGTATTGCCGGGAGTGTTGCCGCAGGCGGCAGGCACAACCGCAAGACCAATCAGGAGAAGCAAACGCGACCATCTGCGAAGGTTCCGAGGAAGCGTGCTCATGAAGGCTCCTCTCCAGTCGCTGCGCTCAGCGCACTTGGATGTGACATTTCAGCCAATGATCAGGAGCAACGTGGTTTTCGTATGATCCAGGGAAAGCCTCCTGGATAATACGTGAAAAGTTGCACGATGTTTCGAGGGGTATTATACCCGAAAGTTGGAGGGTGTCAACAGCCATTATCTCCTTCTTTTGACGGATGCTGCACGCAGTATGACCTCACCAGACGAAGGGGTCGTCCGATCAGGTCTTATACCAATGACGATTGAAGATGCCGCATGCGTGTCATTCCGAGCCCTTCGCTTCGCTCAGGGTAAACGCAGCGAGAAATCTGAGCGGGTCGCGCACGACCCCTCGCTCTGATCGGGGTGACCATGCCGGATGGTCACAGGGAATTGGTATTATCGGGCAGCCTGTCCGCCCCGCCCGACAATAAACCTGGGGGCGCGGGCGTCCCGCCCGCCCGGCGGCGCAGGCATTCCTGGGGCGCGATTGTCCCGCCCCCTCACCCGGCGGCGCAGGCGTCCCGCCCCCTCACCCGGCGGCGCGGGCATTCCTGGGAGCGCAGGCATTCCGCTCACCCGGCGGCGCGGGCGTTCCTGGGAGCGCAGGCATTCTGCTCACCCAGCGGCGCAGGCGTCCCGCCCCCTCATCCGGCAGCGCAGGCGTTCCTGGGAGCGCGGACATTCCGCTCACCCGGCGGCGCAGGCGTCCCGCCCCCTCATCCGGCGGCGCAGGCGTTCCTGGGAGCGCGGACATTCCGCTCACCCGGCGGCGCAGACATTCCTGGGAACGCAGGCGTTCCTGGGGGCGCAGGCGTTCCTGGGGGCGCGCGGACATTCCGCTCACCCGGCGGCGCAGGCGTCCCGCCCCCTCATCCGGCGGCGCAGGCGTTCCTGGGAGCGCGCGGACATTCCGCTCACCCGGCGGCGCAGGCGTCCCGCCCCCTCATCCGGCGGCGCAGGCGTTCCTGGGAGCGCAGGCGTTCCTGGGGGCGCGGGCATTCCGCTCACCCAGCGGCGCGGCGTTCCTGGGAGCGCAGGCGTCCCGCCCGCCCGGCGGCGCAGGCATTCGTGGAGGCGCGGGCATTCCGCCCGCCCGGCGGCGCAGGCATTCGTGGAGGCGCGGGGCATTCCGCCCGCCCGGCGGCGCAGGCGTTCCTGGGGGCGCGCAGGCATTCTGCTCACCCGGCGGCGCAGGCGTCCCGCCCCCTCATCCGGCAGCGCAGGCGTTCCTGGGAGCGCAAGCGTCCCGCCCGCCCGGCGGCGCAGGCATTCCTGGGAGCGCAGGCGTCCCGCCCGCCCGGCGGCGCAGGCGTTGCTGGGGGCGCGCAGGCATTCTGCTCACCCGGCGGCGCAGGCGTTCCTGGGAGCGCGGGCGTCCCGCCCGGATTCTCCAGCAAATCGTGGCGAAACCGAAAGGGAGACATGCTGCTTGCCACACGGACTGCGAAGCGTATAATCGTATCATTGAGGTTATCATCCCTTAACATAGCGATGACACGTCGTTTTGCATGACGCGCCGGGCTATGCTACAATCGGCATCGCTGTCACCTCGCCTGCTATAATCAAAACCATACCGAAAGGAGCCAAACCAGGAGCCTGCTAGGTCGGGGAACTCTTTCCTTCCGGCAATCCGACTGACGCTCGCAGAGCCGCTGGCGTCCGACAGGCGAAACAAAGCCGTTCTTACCAATTGCAGCAACGTTGCTATTCGCACGCGAACAAGGAGAGAGATCGATGCAAGAACTCAGCGCTTTCGAACAGGCAGCCGTATGGGCCGTGCTCGGCGTTGCGATTTTCGGCATCGCATATGCCTTCGTCCTTCGGGCGCAGATTCTGGCGCAGGACAAAGGCACCGCCCGCATGCAAGAGGTCTGGGGATTCATCAAAGACGGCGCGAATGCCTACCTCAGTCGTCAGTTCCGCACCATCGCCATTCTGATCGTCGTTCTGACATTTCTCCTCGCCGCCAGTGTGTTCATCATTCCGCCGACGCGCGAAGCGGTCGAACACTTCGGCAGTGAGGAAGCAGCGACTCTGTGGGTAGCACTCGGGCGTGCCGTCGCCTTCTTGATGGGGTCGTTGTTCTCGTATGCGGTCGGCTTCGTCGGCATGAATGTGGCAGTCGAAGGGAATGTGCGTGTGGCTGCCGCATCGCGCAAAGGGTACAACCCGGCGTTGCAAGTCGCCTACAAGTCGGGGTCGGTGACTGGCATGCTGACAGTGGGGCTTGGACTGCTGGGTGGGACGTTGATCTTTATGGTGTTTGGCATCGCTGCCCCGGACGCGCTCCTCGGCTTTGGCTTTGGCGGCTCGCTGATCGCGCTCTTCATGCGCGTCGGCGGCGGTATCTACACCAAGGCAGCCGACGTTGGCGCCGACCTGGTGGGAAAGGTGGAAGCCGGCATCCCTGAAGACGACCCGCGCAATGCGGCGGTGATCGCCGACCTGGTGGGCGACAATGTCGGCGACTGCGCCGGTATGGCGGCAGACGTGTTCGAAAGCTTCGAGGTAACGCTGGTATCGGCGCTCATCCTGGGACTGGTGCTGGGCGATGCCGTCGTCGGCACGCTGGGCGATGGTCAGTACGACCTGCGCTTCATTGTCTTCCCGCTCGTGTTGCGCGCAATCGGCGTGATTGCATCGGTCATCGGCAACTCTATCGTCAGCACCGACGAGAAGCGCCGCAATGCGATGGCAGCCATGAACCGCGGCTTTTATGTCGCTGCGCTCGTCTGCTTCATTGGATTTGCGGGGTTCACGGCAGTCTATATGGTCGATCCGACAACCGGCGCAATCGACTGGCGCCCCTTCCTGGCGACGATCGCCGGTCTGGTGCTGGCAGTGGCGCTCGATAAACTGACGGAGTATTTCACATCGACACACTTCAACCCGGTGAAGGAAACCAGTAAAGCATCGAAGACTGGCGCAGCCACCAATATTCTTTCCGGTCTGGCGCTTGGCATGGAGTCGAGCGTGTGGGCGATCCTGGTGATCTGTGCGTCGATCCTGACGTCGATTGCCATCTACAGCGGGTACTCGACCGATCCCACGGTAACGCTCACCGCTGTGCTGTACGGCGTGTCGCTCACCGGCATCGGGATGCTGACGCTCACCGGCAACACGATCTCGATGGACTCGTTCGGCCCGATTTCAGACAATGCCAACGGCATCGGTGAGATGGCAGGGCTGGATAAGAATGCACGCAATGTCATGGACGATCTGGACGCGGTCGGCAACACGACAAAGGCGGTCACCAAAGGGATCGCCATCGGTTCCGCCGTGATTGCAGCCGTTGCGCTCTACGGCTCGTACCTGGCGGATGTGTCGAAGGTGCAGGAGCAGATCGGCGTGCCGCTGGCAGAGCAGCTGCGCACCATCGGCATCAATGTCGCTATGCCGACCGTGTTTATTGGGTTGTTGATCGGTGGCGCTGTGCCGTTCTTGTTCTCGTCGCTGACGATCCGCGCAGTGCAGCGCGCGGCGTCGCAGATCGTGAACGAAGTGCGCCGTCAGTTCAAGATTCCAGGAGTCATGGAAGGCACGGTGACGCCTGATTATGCACAGGCCGTCAGCATCTCCACCGTAGCAGCGCAGAAGGAACTGATCAGCTTGGGCTTGATCGCGGTGATGGTGCCGATCCTGGTCGGCTTCCTACTCGGTGTCGAGGCGCTCGGCGGATTCCTGGCGGGCATCATCCTCTCCGGTCAGTTGATGGCGGTCTTTCAGGCGAACGCTGGCGGCGCCTGGGATAATGCGAAGAAGTACATCGAAGAAGGGAACTTCGGCGGCAAGCACTCAGAACCGCACAAAGCAGCCGTGGTGGGCGACACGGTCGGCGATCCCCTGAAGGACACGGCGGGACCGGCGTTGAACCCCATGATCAAGGTGATCAACCTGGTGGCGCTGATCATCGCCCCGATTGTGGTGACGATCCCAAGCGGCAGCCCCGGCGTCATTTTTGCTATGGTCCTCTGCGCTGCGGCGCTGGTCTGGGCAATCTGGCAGAGCAAGCGCGAAGCGCCGTCGATGACGACCGAGACTCCCGCACCCGCAACGACGGCGAAAGGGGTGTGATGTTGGGGCAGGTCTTGGACCTGCCCGCAAGGTTGGGCGGGTCCACGACGTTGGGGGCAGGTAGGGGCAGGTCGTAGGGGGCAGGTCTCAGCCTGCCCCTACCTGCCCCAACATTTATTACATCCGATTGCGCCGCTGCGACTGAAAACAATCGTCGCACAGCACCGGCTTGCGCCCACTCGGAACGAACGGCACTTTCGCCTCACGCCCACAGTTGGCGCAGATCGCGGTGTACATTTCGCGCACTCCCGATGAACGCGCACTGCCGCCACGATCGTAGCCACTGTCTCGCTCGCTATACCCACCGCTCCGTTCGCTATATCCGCCGCTGCTACGATTGCCGTAGCCGCCTCCACCGGACGCTTTGCGCGCCTGCCGACAACTTGGGCAACGCGATGGCTCGTTGGTGAACCCCTTCTGCGCGTAAAACTCCTGCTCACCCGCAGTGAAGACGAACTGTGCGCCGCAATCGCGGCATGTCAGAGTTTTGTCGGCGTAGCTCATCGCTCGCTTCGCTCCTTTGGGCTTGCTTTCAAGCCCACACCTTGGGTTTTGATCGACTGGGGTCTGGCAAACGATGGGCTATGGGATCTGACCGGAGAGGCAGGAATCCAGGGCGCCACGTGGAACCAAACCATATATAGTGTATCATGTGCGCAAAGGGATTGCAAGGATGACGTGACGGCGGGGAGGGCTTCTCAGTTCCTTAATGGAAGATGCATCCAGCGTAATGCGATGCCGAGGTCGGTGGTGATGGCGTTGCGCGCGGTTGGGATGTAGCGACCCGGAAGATGTCGCCGGATGAGATTGATCACCACATTCCGGCACACGGCGAGGATGACCCCAATGGCCCGTCCGTGCAAGCGATCTTCCTGCATGCTGCCATCCCGTGGTCGGTGGACTTGATTTTCGATCGTCCAGTGGTTGCGGATGCTCGCCAGGAACTGTGCGGGCGTGCGTTGGCGACTACTGACGACCGTCACTTCCTCTACCGTCCACAGGTCCGCATGCCGCCGCCGACACCAGCGTCGGAGCCCGCCAATCTGTGTGACCTGCCGCCACCCATATGCGGTCATGAGAGACGGCCCCACGTCTCCCGCATCCACGACCCAGAGCTCGCGGATCTCCAATCGCCCCCGCGATTGCTCGATCGTCTGCGCATCCGGCGCCCGGCGGGGTTGGAGTTCACGACGGAACCCGATCGGCTGGCGCTTCCGCCGGGGTGGCGCAATCTGATCCAGCGCTACCGGCAACGGGGCTGGCGGCGTGTCCGGGGGGGAAAAGCACCTGCGGGGCGACCCGGTCATCGAGGAGCGCCTGCACTCAGCCTGATCGCCTTTGACACCGCCCAGGTAATTGCCGTGTTCCTGCACAATGGTTTGGGTGACGGCGGCATTCAGGAAGCCCGCATCCATACTGACCATGCGCCCGTCCAAGGGCGCTTCCGTGAGCAGCGCCAACAGGGCCGCCGCCGCATCCCCGCCGACGGCCTCGCGTTGGGCGAGCGCCATCCCCGTGGTATGGGTGACGAGTTCGACGCCATGCAGGGCGGGCGCCCCGGCGCGTTTGCTCCCCCCTAAGACCTTGCCATCGGCCCTGATCCCGCCCACGGGCATGCCAAGCAGTCGCTCCATCCAGGGACGCAGCCGCCGATCCAGGTCGTCCGCATCCACGCATGCCAGCAGGTCCCGTACCGTATTGTAGGCGGGGAAATGCGGACTGTGGGCCCCAAGTGGACGCCAGCGCACAGCGCCCCTACCGGGCGGACCCCTGAACCACATAGGGTGCGTCCTTGACAGGAGCGCGACTCTCGTATACCATGCATGTGTCTTATATCCTATGCCATAGGACAGACTGACGGAGTAGTCAGATGGCAATGCATGATCGTATCTCCGCCAAAGATATCCAGCGCGCACTGATATGGCGTATCAGCAATGGCGTATACCATCCCGGCGAAGCGTTGCCGCCGGTGCGCAAACTGGCTGAAGAATTCGGCGCAAACCGCAACACAGTGAACAAAGCCTGCCAGGAATTGCGCAAACTTGGCCTTCTGGAAATGCGCGCCGACCGGCGCTCTCCCATCGTTACGCGCATGGCAACGACGGCGGCGCCGCTTGAGCACGTGCGGCAGCAGGCGCGCGACGTAGTGTGGCAGGCGATGTCGGCAGGTATGACGCGCCAACAACTGCTCGCCGACATAACCGCGCTGATCGAAGAAGTGTACGGCGAAAGCGATCTGACGATCCGCTTCCTCGAGTGCAATTCCTACGACAGCACGACCCTGAGCCATGATCTGTCCCGCTTGACCGGTGTGCCGATCAGCGCAGGCTTGCTCGACGAACTGCGCCAGAATGTTGACGCATTCGCCCAGGCATACGACCTGATCGTGACGACTTTCCATCATCTCGCCGAGGTGTCACAGGCGCTGGCACAGTACCGGGACCGTGTGATCGGCGTCGATACGCGCCCCTCGCCCGAGTCGTTGCTCCGCATTGCGCGGCTGACGAAGCCACGGATCGGACTGGTGTGCACCCTGCCGGATACTGCTCGTTCGCTGGAATACACCATTCTGAGTTATCAACCGACAGCGCATGTCGTCACCGCGCTGATCGGCGCTCACGATGATGTTCGTCGTCTGGCGCGCGGTTGCGATCACCTGGTGGTGACGCACAACTGCGTCCCTGCGCTCACGGAATTGACCGGTCGCCGACCCGACGTGGTGATCGAGTTCCGCATCGATGACCAGTCTATCGAGTATTTGAAAGAGCGCATTCGTGATGCTCGCCAAAGGGCAGCAATGGCGCCACGCGCCCAGGAGAGTGTTTCGTGACCATCCCCGCCACGCTCGATCACTCCACTGCTGGACTTGTCTGCCTGCTGCGTCTTATTCCACACATCGGGCTGATGCGTCTCGGGCTGGCGCATGAGTCGTGGGCGTTGGATTCATCGGCGCTCTTTGCGGCAGTGATTGATGGACAATTGTTCGATGCACAGACACCGGGCGCCCAGGTGCGGCATGTGTCAGAGTCTGAAACGCCGCCTGGCATGCGCCACGTGTGTGTTGAACTGGCATATGCCGATTCCGGGATCGTCGTTGCGTATCATATCGTAACCTATGCCGATAGTGCGGCGTTGGAGACATGGATCGTCGTGCAGAATGAGGGAGACGTACCGCGTCGCGTGACCCGTCTGGACTCGCTGGCGCTCGATCTTCCTCCCGATGGATACCATCTCTGCGCCTTTACCGGCGCATGGGGCGCAGAGTTCGAGCCGCAGCGCATGATCCTCAATAGCGCCATCACCCTGGAAAGCCGGTCTGGACGCTCATCGCACGGCCATCATCCCTGGTTTACGCTTGTGCGCAATGGTCGCTCGCTGATGTCCGGCATGATTGCGTGGTCGGGCAACTGGGTGATCCGTTTCACGCCAAAGCTGGATGGCGCTCTCGCGCTGTCGGGCGGGTTGCACAACTGGGAATTCGCCGTCGATCTTGCGCCGGGCGCATCGGTCGCGGCGCCGCCGGTGACACTGGCGTTCGCAACAGGCGCCGATCTCGATGAGACGGCGGTTCAGTTTGCGCGTTTGGGACGGCAGTTCTGGTATCCGCGCAATGCGCTGGCGGATGCGCTGCCGGTCGAGTGGAACCACTGGTGGGCATACGAAGACCGCGCACTCGATGAGGCGACCTTCCGCGCCAATGTCGATGTCGCGGCGCGCCTGGGCATCGAGGTATGCACCCTCGACGCCGGATGGTTCGGTGCGCCGGACGCCGATACGCACTGGTACGAACAACGCGGCGACTGGGATAGGGTCAATACTGCGCGCTTCCCGTCCGGCATTCGCGCACTTGCCGATGATGTCCACGCGCATGGCATGCGTTTCGGCATCTGGTGCGAAATTGAGGGGCTTGGCATCCACGCGCAACTGGCAGAGCGGCATCCTGAATTCATCGCCATGCGCGACGGTGAACGCCTTGGGTACGTCTGCCTTGGCAATCCGGCGGCGCAGCAGTGGGCATTCGAGACGCTCGACCGTCTTGTGCGCGAAAACGGGTGCGACTGGATCAAACTGGATTTTAATCTCAACCCTGGCGCCGGCTGCAACCGCACCGATCATGGGCATGGCGCGGAAGACGGATTGTATGCCCACTATCGCGGATACTATGCGCTCCTCGACCGGTTGCGCGCCACGCACCCCGAGGTCGTACTGGAAAATTGCTCGTCGGGCGGGCTGCGCATCGATCCGGGCATCGCGCGCCGCACGCACATGGCATTCCTGAGCGACCCGGACTGGCCCGAACACAGTTTGCAGGTGTTTTGGGGCGCAACCTGTATGCTCGCACCGGATGCCTGCCTGCACTGGGGCTACAGTGAGTGGGCATTTGCGGAACATCCGAGCCAGACATTCAATCCGTGCGATCCGGCGCTTCAGCCGCACCAGGTCGATTGCTACACCCGCATTTCGATGCTGCGGCGCTTTGGCTTCTCGCAGCGTCTGCCTGATCTGCCGGAATGGGTCGCGCAGCGGTACGCTGAACATATTCAGTTCTACAAAACGGTCATGCGGCGCTTTGTGCGCGAGGCGGATATGTACCGCCTGACCGGGCAACCACTTGGCGAGGGGCGTGGCGACCGCTGGGCCGGATTTCAGTACCGGATGCCGGACGGCAACGAGCATCTGATCGCGATCTTTCGCCTGCCCGGCGGAGAACCATCGCGCGCGCTGCGCTTGAAACACCTGCAACCGGATCGCGTCTATACCCTTTCGTGGATCGATACCGGGCATCGGGCGCAGATGAACGGCGCTACTTTGATGGATGCCGGGCTGCATGTCGAGAACCTGCCGGAAGAAGGATCGGCCATCGTGCTGATCCACGGATGAACCGAGAACAGAGTGGTTATACCAATGACCTGTGACCATCCGGCATGGTCACCCCGAGCCGCGCGCGGGGTCGTGCGCGACCCGCGCAGATTCCTCGCTCCGCTCGGAATGACAAGTCGCTGCGCTCGGAATGACCAGCATGCGGCATCGTCAATCGTCATTGGTATTACTCGTCTCAGTGAGGAGCAGCGCAATGGATACGCCTCATCCTCAACCACGCATCGTCGTGCATCCCGGCACACGGCGAACCAACCGCCGGCAGCGCATCGAAGCGATCAACGCCTATATTTTTATGGCGCCGGCCATCCTGGGTTTGCTCTTCTTCACGCTGGGTCCCATGGTCGCCTCATTGTTGCTCAGTTTCACTGAGTACAATATTTTGACCGATCCACGCTGGAATGGTCTGGCGAACTACGAACGACTCTTCAACGACAAACTGTTCTGGCAGTCGCTCAGGGTCAGCGCCATCTATTCGATCATCAGCGTGCCGTTGGGTCTGGTTGTCGCCCTGGGGCTGGCGCTGCTCCTGAACCACAAAATGCGCGGAATACTGTTTTTTCGCTCGGTGTACTACCTGCCGACGGTTATTTCCGGCGTTGGTGTCGCAATGCTCTGGCGCTGGCTGTTCAATGGCGACTACGGCATTATCAATATTGTGCTGCGCAATGTTGGCATCCGCGGTCCCAACTGGCTGTTCGACGAAACGTGGGCGCTGGTGGCGTTGATTATCGCCAGTCTGTGGGGAGTTGGCGGAACAATGCTGATCTTCCTGGCAGGGTTGCAGGGCATTCCGCAGGAATTGTACGAAGCCGCCGAGATCGACGGCGCCGGACGGTGGCGACAGTTTACCAGCATCACGCTGCCGATGATCTCGCATGTCACCTTCTTCAACCTGGTGCTGGGAGTTATTGGCGCATTGCAGGTTTTCACCGACGCGTATGTGATTACCGGCGGCGGACCGAACAACGCCACGCTTTTCCTTTCGGTCTATCTCTATCGACACGCCTTCCAATACCTGAACTTTGGCTATGCCGCCGCCGTGGCGTGGGTGCTGTTCCTGATCGTTCTGGCGCTGACCTTGCTGGTCTTCAAATCGTCGCCGCTCTGGGTTTACTACGAGAGTGAGCGACCGGGGAGGAACTGATGAGTGTGCGGAGCGCTGCTCTGCTCTTCTGGCGGACCCGTCGCGGTCAGGCGCGTCTGACATCGCTGACGACGCTTCTCATCCTGCTGGCAGGGTCCACATTGGTGCTGATTCCCTTCTTCTGGATGATCTCGACATCACTGAAGCAGGCGAGTCAGGTGTACCTCTCGCCGCCGATCTGGCTCCCTGACCCGCCGCAGTGGGAGAACTACGTGCAGGCGGTGACGCGCGTGCCGTTTCATCTGTACGCATGGAACACAGCCATCATTGTTGGATTGGTGACGATTGGCACGCTTCTTTCGTGTTCGCTCAGCGCCTACGGATTTGCGCGCCTGTCGGCGCCGGGCAAGAACGTCATCTTCATGCTGTTGCTCTCGACGCTGATGTTGCCCAGCGCCGTAACACTCGTGCCAACTTACCTGCTGTTTAATGCGCTGGGATGGGTGGGATCGTTTCTGCCGCTTATCGTGCCCGCCTACTTCGGCAGCGCGTTTTTTATCTTCCTGCTGCGGCAGTTCTACCTGACGATCCCGCGTGAACTCGAAGAGGCTGCGACGATTGACGGCGCCAATGTCTACCAGATTTGGTGGAGCATCATGATGCCGCTCAGTTATCCCGTGCTGGCGACGGTGGTGGTCTTTACGTTTGTGGGCACGTACAACGACTTTTTCACGCCGTTGATCTACCTGACCGATGAGAGCAAACGCACCATTGCAGTCGCGCTCTCCTATTTCCAGGGTTCGCCGCGTATCGGGCCGCAGATGCACCTGCTGATGGCAGCGGTGACGATTTCGATCGTGCCGCCGCTCATTCTGTTCATTCTGGCGCAACGATATTTCGTGCGCGGAATCGTGATGACCGGGATTAAGGGGTAGGAGCGCCATGCGTCGCGTCCCGCGCTCGCAGCATATTGGATGTTCGTGGCAGAAAACAAGCGATAGAGGAGGATTCCATCATGGGAACACGCACCCGTCTGAGTCGACGACAGTTTCTGCGCAGTGCAGCCGTGGGAGGAGCAGCGCTTGCCTCCGGCATTCTGGCGGCTTGCGGCTCGTCGCCAACAGCGCCCACAACCGGTAACCCGACAGCAGCAGCGCCGACGCAGGTCTCCAGCGAACCAACGAAGATTCGTGCGCTTATGTGGAGTAATGGACCGGTCATCGACGAGAACTTCCGAGTCCGCGCGCAGATGTTCAACGAAGCGTTCAAGGGGCAGTACGATCTCGATCTGCAACTTCTGCCCTACGACCAGTACTGGCCCCGCATCGACCTGGCATATGGCTCGAAGAACCCATACGACCTCTACTTCTTCGACGTGCAGGCATACGGACACTACCGGGCAGGGTTGCTCGCCAATATCCAGCCGTATGTCGATCTGGCGCCGGAACTGATGAACGCCGAGGAGTATCCGGTGGCACTGTACGATGCCTGGCGCTTCGACGGCAGCAATCTCTACGGCTTGCCGGAAAATATCCAGGTGCTGGCGCTCTACTACAACCGTGATCTTTTCGATGCCGAGGGGCTGGCATACCCCGACGAGACCTGGACGTGGGACGATGTGATCAATGCCGCCACGAAACTGACGAAGCGCAGCGGCGATGAGACCACGCAGTGGGGGATGGATGTCGGCGTGATGGATATCTGGTGGGGCGCGCAGACGCTGGCGTGGGCGATGGGTGGCGGTTTTTTCGATAAGATCGTCGAGCCGACGAAGTTTCAGGTCAGCGATCCGGTCAATGTGCAGGCGCTCACCTTTCTCCGCGACCTGATCTTCGAGTATAAAGTCGCTCCCACCAAAACCCAGCGTTCCGCGACAGCACAGGATATTGGCATTTTCCAGACCGGCAAGGTGGCGATGTTCTTCGATGGCAGCTGGGCGATCAGTGGTTTCCAGGATGTGCCGTTCAAGTGGGATATGGCGCCGTTGCCCATGTGGAAGGATAAGCGCGTCTCCGCTTACTGGCTTGGCGGGCAGGTCATTCCGAAAGACTCGAAGGTCATCGACGCCGCCTTCGCCTTTTCGCGCTGGTCGGCAACAACGTATCAGAAGACGATGGCGTCCAACCACGACTGGATACCAATCGCGCGTTCGGCGCGCGAGTCCGAGGAGATGTATGTCGGGCAACCAGCCGGGCTGCGCAAAGTGCTCGGCACTATCGAAGGTGCACGACTTGGTGATTTTTACTCACGCAACAATCAGCAGATCTTCGGCGAGGTGCTGCTGCCGACGTTCGATCAGTTGTTCCTCGGCAACCTGACGCCGGAAGAGGCGGCAAAGAAGATCGATGAAGAAGCCAATGCGCTTCTTGCGAAAGGATGAACGGTATGACCCACTCTGGATCAGGCGCCACGCCTGAGACATGGACGCTCTCGACAGACACCGTAACCATCACCGTGTCGCCGGCGGACGGGCGCCTGACCTGGAATCTCAGCGGCGCAACTGGAGGGCTTGACCTGTCATCGGTGACGGGGAGCGCTTTGCGTGTCGATGGACGGATGCCGCTCTGGACGCAGATTGTCGCTGTCGATGAGCAGTCCGTCGGAGATGGCAGTCGCCTGTTGGCGCTAACGCTCGATACGGCGGATGGCGGGCTGCGATTGATGCGCTGGTTTCACCTGTTCGCCGATCATCCGTTTGTGCGCACCTGGGCGACGCTGGAGAATCGCAGCAGTGCGACGGTGCGGATCGATCAGTGCGATATTCTGACGCTGACGCCACACGCCCCGCCGCCACTCTATCTGTTCCACGTCGAACAGTTCAGTTGGAATTACCGGCGCGATTTCTTCAGTCAGCACGAGGTCTGGCTGCGGGTGGGATGCGCTCCGCACGAGATCCGCATGGGATCGCACCCCGCCCACCACTGGGGTCCCTCCAGTTGCGCGTGGTTCGCCCTGCGCGACGGTTCCCCCAACTGGAACGACGAGCCGCCGGAGGGGGGGCGCGGCATGGTGTGCGGCATCGAGTTCAACGGCAAGAGCCGGTTGCACGCCTGGGCAACCACCGAACGGGTGAATCTGGTGAGCCAGATCGATGACCTGGCGCACCGCCTCGCACCAGGCGCGATCTTCGAGATTCCGGCGTTTTTCGTCGGGCGCTTCGAGGGGGATTGGGACGAAGCCGGGTATGTGACACAGCGTTTCGCCGAGGCGCATGTCCATCCCCCGATGCCCGACGACCGCTACCCGTGGGTGCAGTACAATTCCTGGCGGTACGAGCAGAACATCAACGAGGAGCAGCAACTGGCAGCCATCGACCGCTGCGCGGAACTCGGCGTCGAACTTGTGGTGATGGACCTGGGGTGGGCACGTATGATCGGCGACTGGCGCCCCGACCCGATCAAGTTTCCGCGCGGGCTGAAGCCGCTGGTCGAACGGGCGCACTCCTACGGTATGCGGTTTGGCGTTCATGTTGCGCTGGCGCAGTGCAACCCGGAAGCGCCGGTCGCCAGAGCGCACCCCGACTGGCTCATTCACACCGGCAACGATTACTATGGCGCCGGTCCGCTCTGCCTGGGACACGAGCCGTGCCGCCAATGGCTCATCGAGCAGTTGATCCGGCTGGTGGACGAAGAGGGGATCGACTACATCATCCAGGACGGCGAGGATATGGTGAAGCGGTGCGAGCGCAGCGATCACACGCATGCACCGGGCGACAGCAACTACGCCAACTCACAGTATGGGCTGGACATCGTCATCGAATCGCTGCGCCGCGCCTGCCCACACCTGGTGCTCGAAAATTGCGAGGACGGCGGATGCATGATGACCTATAAAATGGCGCGTCTGTACCATACCAGCATCACGGTGGACAATACTTCGTCCTATGCCACACGACAGGGGGTGTACGGCGCGTCTTACCCGTTCTCGCCGCGCTATAGCGTGCGCTACATGCAGGACGATCCCTCGCCCTACACCCTGCGCAGTTCAATTTTCGGCGGGCCTCTCATCCTGATGCAGCGCGTCACCGAGTGGAACGAAGCGCAGATGGCGGAAACCAGGCGTGCTATCGAACAATATAAAGCATTGCGCCATCTCATCCGTTCGGCGAAGATCATCCATCTGAAAGCGCCGCTGCACAACATCGATGGTCTGGGATGGGGATGGGACGCTCTCCAGGCAGTGGCGCCCGACCAATCCCGCAGCGTCGTGATGGTATACCGCGCGCAGGGAGATGTCGCCGAGCGCACCTTCAAGCCGCGCGGTCTGCTCCCAAACGCGGCGTATCTGGTCCGCTACGTCGATAGCGGGCGCACCCTGCAACGCACCGGCGCCGAACTGGAGCGCGACGGGATCACCGTGGCGCTAGAAGAGTTCAGTTCAGAGCTCGTTATGATAGAGGTGGAGGGTGAAAGGTAGGGGCGCCCCCCGTGGTTGCCCCCATCCGGGTAGGCGCGGGGACCTGCCCCGACACAGGCAGAGACGTTCACCGTAGGGGCGCCCCCGTGGGTGCCCACCACACGCAAACGGCGCGCGCATAGGGGACATTGAACATTCCACGTTGCGTGCTGAACGTTGTAAAAAGCAAGGATTGCATTCAATGAATGCCATTTCTTTCGACCCCCACTGGACATATCGCGGTTTGCAAGCGTTGTTGATCGAAAACCGTCACCTGCGCGCGGTGGTCCTGCCGGAACTGGGCGCCAAAATCTGGTCGCTGGTCGATAAGGCAGCAGACCGCGAGATATTGTGGCACAACCCACGTGTGCCGCCACGTCCAGCAATCTATGGCGTCGCCTACGACGACTGGTTCTGCGGCGGGTGGGACGAACTGTTTCCCAACGACGCACCGGCTGTGATCGGTGGCGATGCCTATCCTGACCATGGCGAGTTGTGGTCGATGCCGTATGACTGGAACGTCGATGTCGATGCCCACGAAATACGGCTGCGCCTGAGTCGCAGCGGCGTGGTCACGCCGACTTTCGTCGAAAAATCGATCACACTGCGCGCCGATGAGCCGGTGATACGGATTCGCTATCGGATTCGCAACGATGGATCGGCGCCGCTCGATTTTCTGCTCAAACTTCACCCGGCGCTGGCAATTTCTCCCCGCTGCCGCATCGATCTGCCAGCGCGCACCGTGCTGGTCGATGCGGGATTTCGCCAGCGGCTCGGCGCAAAAGTCGAGCGATTCACCTGGTCCCTGGCGCACTCCGATGCTGGCGCGACGGTCGATATGCGCCAGGTTCCGCCGCAGAACGCAGCACTCTGCGACTTCTTCTACGCCATCGAACTCGACGCCGGTTGGTGCGCGCTAACCGATACCGCGCGCGCCACAGGCTTCGGGCTGGCGTTCGATCCGGCGGTCTTCCGTTCAGTGTGGGTCTTCGGCGCATATGGCGGCTGGCGCGGTCTTTACACAACGATCCTCGAACCATGCACGGGTTATCCATACCGTCTCGAAGAGGCGATTGCGCAGGGAACCGCCAGCCGACTGGAACCAGGAGCGGAACTCGATACCGAAGTGACTGCCGTCCTCTACCGCGGCATCAGCGCAGTCGAACATATTGATCGCAATGGAGCAGTACGATGAGCGGCATGCTCGAAGGAAACGTGGCGCTGATCACCGGCGCTGCCAGCGGGATCGGGCGGGCAACAGCATTGACGCTGGCGCGCGATGGTTCCGCAATTGTGGTGGCTGACCTGAATGAGTCCGGCGGCAGCGCGACGGTCGACGCAATCACTGCGGCGGGTGGGTGGGCAATCTTCGTTCAGGCGGATGTGACCCGCGACGCAGAACGCATGGTCGAGGCGGCAGTGCAGACGTTCGGGCATCTCGATATTCTGGTGAACAATGCTGGCATCTTTTACACCGCCGATCTGCTCGATGTACCCTTTGACGAGTGGGTACGCGCTGTCGATGTGATGTACTTCGGCACATTTCGGTGCAGCCAGGCGGCAGCGCGCCAGATGGTGCGTCAAGGGACAGGCGGGCGGATCGTCAATATTTCCTCAGTTAATGGCTTCCTCGGCATGCCACAGTCCAGCCACTACAACTCGGCAAAAGGCGCCATCGACCAACTCACGCGCTGTCTAGCGGTTGAACTTGCGCCGCACGGAATCCTGGTGAATGGCATTGCGCCGGGCTTCGTCGAAACGCCCATGGCAATCGTCAATGGCGTCAACGAACACGAAACGCCGGAGTTCCAGGAGTTCTATGTGCGCCGACGACGCATTCCCCTGGCGCGCCCCGCATTGCCCGAAGAGATCGCCGAAGCCGTGGCATTCCTCGTCTCGCCGCGTTGCACTTATATCACCGGGCATACGCTCGTTGTGGATGGCGGACTGTCGATCACGTTTTGATAGTGCCCGTCCTGGGACGCGGGACACACCCGCCTTACGACCGAAGCCGTGGACGACGTAGCGGTGGATGCGCCTTCCGCGCTCACCAGGTTTGCCCCCACCCCTGCCCTCCCCCGCTTTAAGGGTGGACAGAACACCCGAGTACACACCGGCACTCCCACCGTGGGACGAACCCGCGCGCGTGGCGCAAGCCCCCTGCCTCCCATATGCGGGGGGGCAGGGGTGAGGGGAAAACGGCGCATCCCAACGCCATGCACGGCCGCTAGGCTCATGCGCGCGGTCCGCCCTTGAATCCGTTGGAGGGACATCCCCGCCCCGAAGTCGTTGCGCCCTTGGGGTGTGCTTATTTGCAAGGGAAAGGCATATGGTATAGTTACACTGTCACGCTGAAAGGCGCGTGAAAGTCGGCGCACGCACCCAACGCCAGCAGAGGCGCCACGACGCGGGGAGAAAGGTCAGCAACTGTTTGTGGAGAGGAGGCGTTGTTTGGAGTCGGATCGCACAATCTCCCGTTCTCATCTGCGAGTCGTTCTACGCACCGAACAGTTCGTCTCGTTTGTCGCACTCACCATTTTTTTCGCGTCCGGCTTCTCGGCGTTACTCTACCAGGTCATCTGGCAGCGCATACTTGGCTTCTTCTCCGGCGCCGATGTCTATTCGGTCACCATTATTGTTGCGGCATACATGGCAGGCATGGGGGTCGGCAGTCTCACCGGCGGGTATCTGGCGGATCGCCTCTCACGCCGGGGCAATCTCATCCTGTTTGCCGGCGTCGAGTTGGGCATCGCCCTGTTCGCGCTTGGCAGCAAGGGGCTATACTACGACTGGCTCTACCGGCAAAACGCCCACCTTGCTTCGTCACCGTTACTGATGGTGGTGATATTGTTTGTTAGCCTTTTGATCCCCACCTTCTGCATGGGTGTCTCGTTGCCGGCGCTTGCACGGGCGCTCACCCGTTCCATTGAGATGGCAGCCGGCACAATCGGCGGACTCTACGGAGTCAACACGCTCGGCGCAGCAGTCGGCGCAGGGGTCACGACGTGGATCCTGCTGCGACAGTACGGTTTCGAGACTATCCTGCAAATGGGCGCGGCAATGAATGCACTGGTCGCGTGCACTGCATTCCCGCTGGCATGGCTTCTCATGCGCCCGGGGAACGCGCAACCGTCCCAATCCGCTTCGCATACAGTGCAGCAGGAATCGCCGCATGCGGATCAGGAATCTGGCAGACAGTTGCCCGTTTCGGTCTGGATCGCGCTCTACGGTCTCTCCGGATTCATTGCGCTGTCGCTGGAGATTCTATGGTTCCGCATGCTGGGAGTGATGCTCAAGTCAACGGCGTTTACGTTTGGGACCCTGTTGACCATTTTTCTGGGCGGATTGGCGCTTGGCACATTTTTGGGCATCAGGCAGGCGCCGCGCGACCGCCATCCCATGCGCTCCTTTTTGCTGTTGCAAACCGGCGTGATCGTGTTTGCGCTGATCGCTCTCACGGCATTTGTCACGCAGGTTGGCAACGCAGCGTGGCTGGCGACATTCTGGCGCTATTTTGGCGGTTATGATCCGCTGGATGTAGGACGCGCCACTGCTGCGCTGACGGGTTTGCTGCTCAATCCGACGGCGCTGGACGCCGAAACGCAGAGCCTGGCGCAATTCTTCTTTCTGCTCTACGTGATGCTGCCAACCCTCCTCATCGGACTGCCGACGATCTGTATGGGGATGAGCTTCCCGATGCTCCAGAAAATCATTCAGCGCGATCCAGACACATTGGGCAGGCGTGTCGGCTGGTTGCAAACGTCGAATATCATCGGCAGCATGCTCGGCACGCTGCTGACCGGGCTGGCTGCGCTCTCGTGGCTGGGAACACCCGACAGCCTGCGTGTGATTGGCGCACTGTCGGGACTCTTCCTGGCATTGTTTGCATGGGGATGCCTGACGCACACACGAGTGCGCCGCGCAACATATGTCGGCAGCATCGTCATAGCATCAGGGCTGGCGCTGATCATACCGGACGCGCAGACCTTTTGGGCAACGTTGCATGGCGTGCCGCCATCGAACGCAATCGTTACTGAGGATAACACAGGGCTGGCATTGATTAAGAGCGGTAGCAGCGACTTTTCCAGGCGGGCGTATGTCATGTCCAACGGAATAGGGCAGAGCGCTATTCCGTATGGCTGGACGCACAGCGTTCTCGGATTCCTGCCGACACTCATCCATCCCAAACCACAAACGATTGCAATTATCGGGCTTGGATCGGGGGATACGCTCTTTCACGCTGGTGGTCGCCCCGAAACAAAGGAACTCATCTGCATCGAGATCGTTGGCTCGCAGATGGACATGCTGCGTGAAATGGCGCAACGGCGCGAATATCCTGCACTGCTGTCGATTCTGAATGATCCCCGGATCACCTATGAGATTACCGATGGACGTTCATACATTATGCAGCGCGGACGCACATACGATATTATCGAAGCCGATGCGCTGCGCCCGAATAGCGCCTATGCCGGCAACCTCTACTCGGAAGAGTATTTCCGACTGGTGCTTAATCATCTGAACCCCGGTGGTCTGGCGGTGACATGGGTTCCGACCGAGCGCGTCCGCACCACGTTCATCCAGGTCTTTCCGCATTATGTCGATTTCGGCGATATTCTGATCGGCAGCAATGCTCCGATTGAACTGGACCTTCAGGCGATCTATCAACGCCTTGAAGACCCCTTCACCCGTGAGTATTACCAGCGATCCGGGGTCAATATCAAGCAATGGCTCGACGAGTATTTTGTCAAGCGCCGGCCGCTGGCTTCCGACCCATCGGCGCCTCCGCCCCGATCACGTGATACGAACCGCGATCTATTCCCCAGAGATGAGTTTCTGGTGAGGTAGTGCGTCGTTGCAAGCAGTGGTATAATCGCAGCGGGCGAAACGCATTCATTCTGGTTCGCGCGGAGATATCGCATCGCCCATCGGGAGTCCTCTTCTCCTCCCCGCACGACCCTGCATGCATATCAGAAAGGATTCCGGCATGATCCGTGTCGCCATGCTGAGTTACTGGCACGTCCACGCCTGGGACTATACCCGCCAGGCGCAGAGTCACCCTGATGTGACCATCGGCGCCGTATGGGATGAACTGCCCGCGCGCGGCGCCGCAGCCGCCGAAAAACTGGGTGTGCCATTCTATGAATCGCTTGACGAACTCCTGGCGTCGCCGGAGATCGATGCGGTGATCGTTGATGCGCCAACGTCTATGCACTGCGAGGTGATGGTCGCCGCAGCGCGCGCCGGCAAGCATATCTTCACCGAGAAGGTGCTCGCGCCAACCCTCACCGAAGCCAATCAGATTGTCGCCGCTGCGGATCAGGCGAATGTGGTGCTGACCGTTTCGCTGCCGCGCCTTTCGGAAGGGTACACGGCGGCGATTGCCAGTCTGATCGCTCAGGGCGCGCTCGGAGAGCCAACGCTGGTGCGCACGCGCCTGGCGCACAACGGCGCCCTGCGCACCGAACAGAATCCCAACGGCTGGCTGCCGCCCCATTTCTACGATCCCGATCAGTGTCGGGGCGGTGCCATGATCGACCTGGGATGTCATCCGATGTACCTGGCGCACCATTTCCTCGGACTGCCGGAGACGGTCAACGCGCACTATGGGTATGTCACCGGGCGCGCCGTGGAAGACAATGCCGTCGTGACGCTTGGCTACCCTGGCGGCGCGATCGCCGTCGTCGAGGCCGGATTTGTCACTCCTGCATCACCGTTTATCATCGAAGTCCACGGCACACGCACCAGCCTGATCTTCCAGGCGCCGCCGCCGGTGTTGCGCATGCGCAGCGCCGATGGCTGGGTCGAGCAGGACATCCCGGAATCATCACCGCTGCCGTTCGTCCAGTGGGTGGACCATATTCAGCGCGGTGCGCGTCATACCGCCAATCTCCAGGCGGCGCTCGCCCTGACCATGCTCATGGAGGCGGCAAACCTGTCGGCAAACGCCGGTCGCCAGGTGCGCCTCGATTCACTTCAATCCTGATGTCCGCCAGTAGAGGTTCCACGGAGTTCACAGTCGCCATGACCGCTTCAACCATCATCAATGTCGGTATCGTCGGCGCCGGCAACATTGCCCGCGGGCGCCATCTTCCCTGTTTCAAGAAGCATCCGAATGTCCGCCTCGCCGCCATTTCCGACGTCGTCGTCGATCTGGCTCAATCCGCCGCGACGGAGTACGAGATTCCCGGCGTGTACAGCGATTACCGCGAGATGTTCGAGAAAGAGAACCTCGACGCGGTGGTGATCTGTACGCCGAACAAGTTCCATGCCCCGGCGTCCATCGCTGCGCTCGACGCCGGACTGCACGTGCTCTGCGAGAAGCCAATGGCGCTCGACCCGGTCGAAGCGCGCGCCATGGTCGCGGCAGCCGAGCGAAACAAAAAGATCCTCAGCATCGCATTTCACTACCGCCACATGGCGCCGGTGCGCGCCGCCCGCCGCGTCGTCGACTCAGGCGAACTGGGTCTTGTGTATATGGCGCGGGTGTACGCCCTTCGTCGTCGCGGTGTTCCCTCATGGGGCACATTCGTCCAGAAGCACATCCAGGGTGGTGGCGCCATGATCGATTTCGGCGTCCATCTGCTCGACACGGCGCTCTGGCTGATGGGCAATCCACAGCCGGTCGAGGTCTGCGCCAGCATCTCGCAACATCTCGGCAAAGCGCCGAACGTCAACCCCTGGGGGCAGTGGAACTACCGCGAGTTCACTGTCGAGGATCAGGCAGCGGCGTTCATCCGTTTTGCCAATGGCGCCAGCATGCTCCTCGAGTGCTCATGGGCGCTGAATATCCCCGAAAACTACGAGAATGTCTCACTTTCGGGAACGACCGCCGGGCTGGAAGTCTTCCCGCTGAAGGTCAACAAGGCGCACCTCGATATGCTCGTCAGTTGGAAGCCCGACTGGATGCCGGGCGAACGCGACAATCCGGGCGATGTGCAGACCGCCGATTTCGTCGGTGCAATCCTTGAAGGACGGCAACCGGTGTCGCAGGCACACCAGGCATTGCAGGTCACGGAAATTGTGGATGCAATCTACCGCAGCGCCGAAGCAGGCGCCGCTGTGCGCCTCGACGGTGCAACGTCACATCCATCCCTTCACTGAATTGTTGCGTATCGAATAAGGTATCATATGGCATACCCTCTCCGGGTATGCCGGTTCACAGCATCGTCTGGCAGTCCATTGCAACTGACTACAAGGAGAACCCCTATGACAGTCACACGAGAACGCTTTGAGCAGGGGATGACGTATGATGAATACAAAGCGCAGATGACTCGCAACCGCGAGCGTCTGGAAGAGAACGAGCGCACCGTTGAGCTGTCGACCGACGACATCGAGTTCTTCGCAAACCTGCCAGAACCGTTGAACGTGCTGGTGATCACCGAGGACTGGTGCGGCGATGCGATTGCCAACGTTCCCATTTTGGGTCGCCTTGCCGCCGAAAGCGGCAACCTCAATCTGCGCATCTTTCTCCGCGACCAGAATCCCGATCTGATGGATCGGTACCTGAACCAGGGCATTCACCGGTCGATTCCGGTCTTTGCCTTCTTCGATCAACAGTTCCGCCCGATTGGGCACTGGATCGAACGTCCTGCGGTCATAACCGAGATGCAGGAGAAGATGCTGGCAAACCTCTACGCGACCGATCCGGCGTTTGCCGGCGTCGTGCCAGGAACATCGATTGCAGTGATGCCCGACGCAGCGCGCGCGCGCTTGATGCAGGCGTTCGCCGCGTTTCGCGTCGAGACCCGCCAGCTCGCCGATCGTGAGGTTGTGCGAGAATTGCGCGAATTGATCAGCCGGGGATTGGCGCTTCGCCAGGAGGGATAGGGATGGACATCGACAGCGGACGACATTTGCCCAGGATCAAGATCGTCTACTGCGCGGCGTGCGGCTACGAACCGCAGACGCTGGAACTCGTCTCGGCACTGATGAACGCTTTCCACTACGACATCGCCGGCATCGAAATCATTCCCTGGCAGGATGGCGCGTTCGATGTCGCTGTGGATGGCGAGTTGGTCCACTCGATGTACCGTGATGGCGGCTTTCCTGCGCCAGAAACGATCATCAAAGCGGTACGGGAACGGTTAGCGCGCTAAACCCGCGTCGGAGCGCCGCAGTATTCAGCGTCAGCAGTTCATGGCGACGTTTCGCCATATGGCGTTCCAGCGCCCGACAGACCTCTTCGAGCGGCAGGATCGGTCGCAGGCGTAGGAACGCCCCCAGCATCACCATATTGAGCACGCGCTCGTCGCCGACCTCGCGCGCCAAATCGCTGCCCGGCACGGCAACCAGTGCAATGTCAGGGCGATGCGGCTCACGCCCAACGAGTGAACTGTTGTAGATCAGGAAACCGCCGGTTGCGACCAGCGGCTCGTATTTATCGAGCGACGGGCGATTGAGCGCAATGACCGTCTGCGGGTTGCGCACCAGCGGTGCGCCAATCGGCGCATCGGCGACGATCACCGTGCAGTGCGCCGTTCCGCCGCGCATCTCAGGACCATACGACGGCATCCAGGTCACCTGGTATCCCGCGTCCATCGCGGCATACGCCAGCAACTGCCCGGCGAACAAAGCCCCTTGCCCGCCAGAACCGCTGATGATGAGATCGTGATACATATGTCGCCTCGGATTCAAGAACCGGGAACCGAGCACCGGGAACTGAGAACCGGGAACTGAGAACCGGGAACTGGAGGTCAGGGGGTAAAGGTTTGATCGCCTGCCGTAACCTGCAACCTTCCCACCTGCAACCTTTCCACGGGCGCATCGCCAGCGCGCCCCTCCCTTCAACCTTCCCACGGTCAACCTGCACCCTGCGCATCCCGGCGGCGACGTTGCATCGCAACGTCACTACCTGCTGTGCGCGTGGGCGCGCCTCTACAACCTCTCGCCTCTCGCCTCACCCCTCACCCCTCTCCACAAATGCGAGATAAATCTCGCGCTACGCCATGGTCGGGCCCCTCACCCCTCTCGCCTCGCGCCTCTCGCCTCACCCCTCACCCCTCTCCACAAATGCGAGATAAATCTCGCGCTACGCCATGGTCGGGCCCCTCACCCCTCTCGCCTCGCGCCTCTCGCCTCACCCCTCACCCCTCTCCACAAATGCGAGATAAATCTCGCGCTACGCCATGGTCGGGCCCCTCACCCCTCTCGCCTCGCGCCTCTCGCCTCACCCCTCACCCCTCTCCACAAATGCGAGATAAATCTCGCGCTACGCCATGGTCGGGCCCCTCACCCCTCTCGCCTCGCGCCTCTCGCCTCACCCCTCACCTCTCTCCACAAATGCGAGATAAATCTCGCGCTACGCCATGGTCGGGCCCCTCACCCCTCTCGCCTCTCGCCTCTCGCCTCACCCCTCACCCCTCTCCACAAATGCGAGATAAATCTCGCGCTACGCCATGGTCGGGCCCCTCACCCCTCTCGCCTCGCGCCTCTCGCCTCACCCCTCACCTCTCTCCACAAATGCGAGATAAATCTCGCGCTACGCCATGGTCGGGCCCCTCACCCCTCTCGCCTCTCGCCTCTCGCCTCTCACCTCTCACCTCTCACCTCTCACCTCTCACCTCTCACCTCCCTTGAACTCTCCCAGTGGAAACACCGGTATCATCCGCTCCTCGACCCAGCGAAGGGCGTCAACCGGCGTCATGCCCCAGTTCGTCGGGCAGGTAGAGAGCAGTTCAACCAGCGCAAATCCGCGACCGGCCAACTGACACTCAAATGCAGTGCGTAGCGCCTTCTTCGCCTTGCGGATCTCCGCCGGGTTGTGCAGGCTGCGACGCGCCACATAGACGGCGCCATCCATCTGCGCCACCAGTTCGCACACCCGCACCGGATGCCCCATCAACTGCGGATCGCGCCCTCCTGGTGATGAGGTCGTCACCATGCCGGCTGGCGATGTTGGCGCCATCTGCCCGCCAGTCATGCCATAGATCGCATTGTTGATGAAAAGAACCGTGATCAGTTCACCCCGCGCAGCAGCGTGCAACACTTCGCCCAATCCAATCGATGCCAGGTCGCCGTCACCCTGGTAGGTGAAAATGATCCGGTCGGGCAACACCCGCTTCAAGCCGGTTGCGACTGCCGGGGCGCGCCCATGCGCCGCGCCGACGAAATCGCAGGCGATATAGTTGTAGGCAAACACCGAGCAACCGACGGAGGCGACGCCAATCGTGCACCCCAGAATGCCGAGTTCTTCCAGAACCTCCGCCGTCAACCGGTGAGCAATACCGTGGGTGCAACCGGGACAATAATGCGTCGGCGCCGCCGTCAACCCCACCGGACGCTCATAGACACACGCTTCGGCAATCATCGCCGCACCTCCGCATCGAGTATGCGCGCACCATTCGTTGTGACGCGCGTATCACGCATTGCCTGCTCAATCGCCTGCATCACCTCGTCTGGCAGCATTTCGACGCCGCCCAACCGACCATAGAAACGCACCGGCGCGCGACCGGCGACGGCGAGACGCACATCGTCGATCATCTGACCGGCATTCATTTCGACAACCAGGAACGCGCGCGCGCGCGGCGTCAGGCGCTCCAGAGCGCGCATCGGAAACGGGGACAGGGTGATGGGACGGAACAACCCAACCGCCATGCCGCGCGCGCGCGCGGCTTCGACCGCGTTTTGCGCCACGCGTGCCGCGCTGCCAAAGGCGACAACGATCAGATCGGCATCTTCCAGGTACAGACCGGCAAAACGCTGCTCACGTTCGGCGATGGCAGCGAGTTTTTTTTGCAAGTTCCGGTTGTGCCGTTCGAGCGCCTCGGGCTGGAGATAGAGCGACGTAATAATCCGTTGCGGGCGCCCTTCTGCACCGCTCACCGCCCACTCCGGCGTCGGTGCGGCATCCTGTCGAAACGGCGGCAGTTCGGCAGGTTCCATCATCTGCCCCAGGTTGCCATCGATGAGCAGGATCACCAGCATGCGGTACGCTGCTGCCAGATCGAACGCCAGCCCAGTCAGGTCAATCGCCTCCTGAACTGTGGCAGGCGCTAGAGTCAGTGGACGGAAATCGCCGTGTCCCGCCGAGCGGGTCATTTGAAAGTAATCCGATTGGCAGGCGGCAATGTTGCCCAACCCAGGACCGCCGCGCATCACATCCACCACCACGGCCGGCAGTTCTGCGCCCGCGATGTAGCTCAACCCTTCCTGCATGAGGCTGATGCCCGGACCGGATGATGAGGTCATGACACGCTTGCCGGCGCAGGCGGCGCCATACACCATGTTGATCGCGGCAACTTCGCTCTCAGCCTGCACAAAGGCACGCCCCAACTCAGGCATGCGCCGCGCCAGATATTCAAGAAGTTCGGTCTGTGGTGTGATGGGATACCCGAAGTAGGCATTGAGTCCGGCACGGATCGCTGCCTCAGCAATTGCTTCATTGCCTTTTAGAAGTTCTCGCGCCATTGCGATCTCCTCATTATCTATCATTCATTCCGTTGGTGATTACGACGTTGCTTCCAGAGCGCACACGCCGCCAGCAGTGACGCTGGCTTTGACGGAGAATGTGCGATAGACGGTGATTGCCGCTTCGGGGCATACCAGAGCGCAAATGGTGCATCCAGTGCATTTGCCGTCGGGATCGTCCAGCTGTGCGGGATGATGACCGGCGGCATTGAACGCAGCCGCCAGATGCACCACGCCTTTCGGACAAAACGCGACACACAAGCCGCACCCTTTACAGCGTTCCGTATCCACAATGATGCGCCCTCGAACCATCTCGACCTCCGATCAATAAATGAACTCGTGAATATCGTAAGTGGCGATCTGCGGACCGGATGATCCAAAACGCAATCCTTCCACAATCGCCTGACGTTGTGCGCGAAGTTCGGCAATGTCGAGCGGTCGAATGCCCGCTTCCGCTGAGCGCGCGCTGTACGGCGCCTGTGCGCGTTCGACAAGTGTGCTGAAATATACAATATCTCCTGCGCCGAGCGGCATTCGGTTCAGTAACGCGACCGTATCGACAACATGCCCGGCGGCGAAGCGATCACCCCCCAGCCCGACAAGAACGATCAGGCTCACTGCAATGCCTGCCTGTTTCAGGGTTGCGACGGTCTCTGCGGCATCGGCAGCACTCGATGGCTTCTGCACGAATGCGAGCAGTGGATCGTGTCCGCTCTCCAGCCCGATACTGACGCGCTTCAATCCCAGCATACCCAGGCGCGCATATTCTTCCACGCTCTTCTTCCTGCCCGTCAATGCGTCCAGAAAGGCATGAACGGGCAGAGCGCCGATCTCTTCGCGCGCAATCTCTATGAACGCTTCCAGGCGACGGGTCGGTGCTGCCAGCGCATTCGCCTCACCCAGGAAAATCGACCGGCGCATCAGCAGCGAATCGCCGAGAAACGCGCGCACTAGCCGGGCATGCGCGCGAAACTCGTCGGGCGACTTGATCCGAAAACGACGATCACGGTAGAAGTCGCAGAAGGTGCAGGTATTGAACGAGCATCCCTCGGTCGCCTGCAATACGACCGCCAGATACTGATCGGGCGGAAGGATGCCAACCGGATCGTACACCCGTGCGAACGTTGCACAATCGGCACGGTGGACTGCGGCATCGAAGCACGCCGCGCGTTCGAGCATTTCCAATACATCATTCAGCGCATCGTTCATACCGATGCGCGCAGACGCCTCGGAAGCCAGCGCATTGCGCAGCGCTGCCATCCGCGCCGCCGCTAAGCCGATCAGATCGGTCGCCTCCGCATCGCTCAGACGACGCCGGATCAGCGCGCCGTTCACGTGGCGCTTTTCCAGCACCTGACCGTTCAGCCCACGCCGGTATGCGCGACCATGACGCACCAGCGTCCACAACCGGCCGCCGCGATCATATGTCAGCACCTCATACGTGCCAAACATCACGCTCATCGAACCGGACCTGGCGCTGATCGTCACCGGTTCACCGCCGATTGTGAACCGAAAAACCATGACCGAAAAAGTTGGGCGGATGCCCGCAAGCATCCGCCCGCTCATACCCTTATACCGGCGCCAGTACAAGAGGGGTCCGCCCGGTAAGTAGGTCGCGCCCCAGCATCCAGAGCGCTCCCAATCCCAACAGCACACTTACCAGACCAATGACCCACCCAACTGCTGGCAGTGCCGTTAGCACGACCAGTACGAGCAACCCGACCGCCAGCGGAGCGAACGGCTGCTCGACCCAGGATGGCCGGATACGCAGCAGGACCTGCCGCCCCGCCTCGAAACCCACCACAATTTGCGCCACGTATGCGACCGCAAGGATGGTCAACACCACCAGCGCCATGCCGACAATCGCGCCTGCCGCGAGAGTGATGCCCATCAAACCGCTCAACTTCACGAAGCCGAGCATGATGGACAGAACGACTGTGACCAGTGTGACGATCATGAACGCAAGACTGATCGCCAGAATACTGACCACACCCCAGCCGAGGCTGGCGACCGGTCTGGTTTCCAGTTCACCAATTGTTCCTTGCACAATGCGTGGCGCCAGCCACACGAGGATCAGACCCAGCAGGAACAATCCGGCAAAGCGCCGCGCGACATCCAGGAGCCGGTCGGCGATAGTTGGCTGGGGTGGTGTTGTCCGCAGTTCTTCCGTGAAGCGCACCTGTCCGGCAACGGCGCCCACCGGAATGGTTGCGGGCGCGCTGCTCCTGTAGGTCAGATCGCCGCCGATCCGCGCTTCGTGTTCCACTGTCAGACCGGCAGGCGCCGATGGCGGCGATGCCACGCCTTCAATACGTATTTGCGAAGCCCAGGTTGTCGCTGTTGTCGGATCGACAGCCGCTTCGACATCCCCGCCGACGCTGCCACGGAGCAGCAGGCTGTTTCCGCCAAAGAGAACGTCGCCATCAACATTGCCGGATAGCAACGCTTGTCCGCCGATAAAGATCAACGAACCTCCCAGCGTACTGCCGGGCAGCATCTCGACGCTTGCGCCGGTTCCCAGCAGGGTATCGCCAACCCGCGCTTGCGGATCGAAGCGGATGATTCCTGCCGCGACCCGCGCATCGTCGGTGACCGTGCCATTCAGGACGACGCCGCCGCCAACTGAGAGTAGATCGCCCTCGATAACGCCGTTTATTTCGATTGTCTGCGCCATTGCGACGACATCGCCAACCACCCGTCCATCGATGATTAGCGTTGTGGCGGTCACCAGGAGATCATCAGCAATGATTTCGTTTGCGCCGATCACGACGCGATCTCCCGAACGACGATCAACCGCTGCAACACGTGCCGGCGCCAGTGCAAGGACGAGCAGAACCGCCATCGTTAGCGGCATCGCCAGACGATGCGCCTTGCTCACATTCATGGATATGCTCCTCTCCTGACGTTCCTTATTTTCGGAGATGGACGTGGCAGGGTGCAGGATTCATCATATGCCACCCGTGGCGCTCTTGTGGAAAAGAAGTGTGCGCAACAGGGTTAAGGATGCACTACTTGAGGCAAAACGTGCTATACTGCGGCGCGTGTATTCCAACCAGGAGCATTCCATGCGGATCTACAAAGCCAAGGCGCCAATGCGGATCGGCTTTTTCGGCGGCGGCACCGATGTCAGCCCCTACGCCGAAGAGCATGGCGGCAAGGTGCTCAACTGTACGATTGATAAGTACGTGCGCTGCATGCTGCGCCCCAGTAAAGAACCGGGGATCACCATCCGGTCGCTCGACCTGGAAGAGGTCAGCCGCAAGACGACCGGGCATTGGGACGGACGGCTCGACCTGCCGCAGGCGGTGCTCGATGCAGCCATGCCGCCTTCCGAAGGTGTTGAGGTGATCATGTTCTCCGATGTGCCGCCTGGATCCGGGCTTGGTTCATCATCGGCGCTGGTCGTCAGTATGCTGAAGTTGATCGGCGCCGCGTATCAGATCAATCTCGACCCGCACACCCTGGCGGAACTCGCCTACCGGATCGAGCGCGTCGATCTGGGCATTCCCGGCGGACGACAGGATCAGTATGCGGCGGCGTTTGGCGGTATGTGCGTCTATCACTTCGGCAATGGGCGCGTGATCGTCGAACCGGTGCTGAATGACCCAACGGCGCTGCTCGAATTGGAAAGTTGCCTGCTTCTCGGCTACATTGGCAGCCGCAAATTGCTGACCCAACATCTGGTGGACGATCAGGTGCGTCGCTTGAAGGAAGGTGATACGCTTCGCTATCACGATGAAACGAAAGCCTTCGTCGATGAAGCGGTTCGTTTGCTGCGCGGTCTGCGGATCGCCGATTTCGGCAGGCTGTTGCACGATGCGTGGGAGGTGAAGAAAGCCTTCTCGCCGTATATTGCTCCGCCGGAGGTCGAAGACATCTATGCGCTGGCGCGTCGTCACGGCGCGTGGGGCGGCAAGATCACCGGCGCCGGCGGCGGAGGGTTTATGGTCTTCGCATGCCCTTTCGACCGGCGGCTCGAACTCGAGCGGGTGTTAATCGAAGCCGGGGTGCAGATCCGCCACTTCTCTTTCACTACTCAGGGGGTGCATGCCTGGGCTGTCGATATAGAGGAACAGTCGCCATCTCCACCGTTCACCAGATGACCGGCGCTCGCCCCTCCTCCCAACGAGGGAAGGCGTTGACCCAGTCATTGCGAGACCGGCGCAGCCGGGCGAAGCAATCTCGTCACTGCGCCACCGGCGTCGCCGCTCGAAGCCATCCCCTCACCCCAGCGAGTCATTGCGAGACCGGCGCAGCCGGGCGAAGCAATCCCCTCACCCCAGCGAGTCATTGCGAGACCGGCGCAGCCGGGCGAAGCAATCCCCTCACCCCAGCGAGTCATTGCGAGACCGGCGCAGCCGGGCGAAGCAATCCCCTCACCTCGACCGGTCATTCCGCGACCGGCGCAGCCGGGCGAAGCAATCCCCTCACCTCGACCGGTCATTGCGAGACCGGCGCAGCCGGGCGAAGCAATCCCCTCACCTCGACCGGTCATTCCGCGACCGGCGCAGCCGGGCAAAGCAATCCCCTCACCTCGACCGGTCATTCCGCGACCGGCGCAGCCGGGCGAAGCAATCTCGCTCGCCACTGCGCGAATGATGCGATGCGGAAAACCGTCCTGCACCGGGATGCTTGATACGGCGCCAGAAGGCTGAACCTCTGCCACCGGCAGGCAGGGCGCCCCTGCTGTCACTTTTATCACGTTCCATCTGCAATGCTCGACAAACAACGCGCCATCTGCGACGGGCTGAGATGTTGGAGGGCAGCCTGGTCCGACATCACAGTGCAATGCTGTGGTATCATACTACCTATGAGTATCTCAATCGCCATTGCTCCCGACGTTCAGGCGGCGCTCGACGCCGGGCGACCGGTTGTTGCCCTGGAAAGCACGGTTATTTCCCACGGGTTGCCATACCCGCACAACCTCGAACTGGCGCGCGCCATGGAGCAGGAGGTGCGCGATAGTGGCGCCGTCCCCGCGACAATCGGAATTGTGGCGGGCGTGCCGACCGTCGGAATGGATGAGGTGGCGATTGAGCGTTTCGCCCGGACCGATGCGCAGCATCGTCCATCGAAGGTGTCGCGGCGCGACCTCGGATATGTGATTGCGCAAGGCGGCGATGGCGCCACGACGGTTGCGGCGACGATGGCGCTGGCGCATCTGGCAGGGGTGCAGGTGTTTGCCACCGGCGGGATTGGCGGCGTTCATCGCGGCGCGCGAGAGAGTTGGGATATGTCCGCCGATCTGACGGAACTGGCGCACACGCCGATTGTGGTGGTGTGCGCCGGTGCAAAGGCGATCCTTGATCTATCGGCAACGCTGGAGTATCTCGAAACCAGTGGCGTGCCGGTCCTTGGCTGGCGCACCAATGAGTTTCCGGCATTTTACAGCAGATCAAGCGGGCTGCCGGTCGCGCAGGCGTCGGATGCGACGTTCGTTGCGCGCGCCTGGCATGCGCACCGCGCGCTCGGCGGCGCTGGCATGCTGCTGACCGTGCCGCCGCCGGCGGAATATGCGCTGGATCGCGTCGTCGTCGAGGCGGCGATTGAGCGCGCGCTGCGCCGCGCCACGGACGAAGGGGTCCACGGTCCGGCGGTGACGCCATTTCTGCTGGCGGCGCTTGCCCAGGAAACCGGCGGCGCAAGCGTGCGCGCCAACGTTGCGCTCCTGTGCCAGAATGCGCGGGTAGCTGCGCACATAGCGGCGGCAATTGCAGGTGTGCTATGACGGCGCTTCCGGTGACCAATCGAGACACGCTGCCGAATCTCTACGACCTGTCGCTGGCGGAAATGGAGCGCCTGCTGACCGACTGGGGTCAGCCTACCTATCGCGCACGGCAGGTCTTTCGCCAGTTGTACGTGAACCTGGCCGACACACCGCTGGCAATGACCGACCTGCCGCTGGCGTTGCGGGAACGTCTGGCAAACGAAACCCGCCTTGCACCAGTGACGCCGGAACAGGTTCAAACGGCAGATAATGGATTGACGCGCAAGGCGCTGTTTCGCCTTCCCAACGGCGCGCTCGTCGAGAGTGTGCTGATGATCTATCTCGACCGCGCAACCGTCTGCGTTTCGACGCAGGCAGGGTGCGCCATGGGATGCGTCTTCTGCGCCACGGGCACGCTCGGCTTGCTGCGCAATCTGTCACCGGGCGAAATCGTGGCACAGGTCGTCTGGGCAGCGCGTGAGATGCGCCGCCTGGCCGGTCGTCCGCCTAGACCAACGATGCGGCAACCAGAAGACGATGCCTGGTGGTCGCCAGATGATCTGGAAAACGATGCGCCGTCCGTGCCAGAGGTCAGTTCCGTCTCACACGTGACCAACATTGTCTTTATGGGCATGGGTGAACCGTTTGCGACCTATGATCGCTGGTGGCGCGCCGTCGAGATCATCCACGATCCGCGCGGTCTGAACATAGGCGCGCGCAGCATGACCGTTTCGACCGTGGGGCTGGTTCCAGGCATCCGGCGATTGGCGACGGAGACGCTGCCGATCAATCTGGCGGTTTCACTCCACGCTCCCGACGATGATCTGCGCAGCGCATTGATGCCGATTAACCGCCGGTATCCGCTGGCAGTGTTGCTTGATGCCACACGCGACTATCTGGCAGCAACCGGGCGACGGGTGTCGTTCGAGTATGTGCTGCTCCAGGGCAAGAACGATGAACCGGAGCATGCGGCGAAACTGGCAGCGCTGTTACGCGGCGAGGCAGGACCGGCGGGGTTACCGTTGCATCTGGTGCATGTCAATCTCATCCCGTGGAATCCGGTTCCCGGGATGCCACTCGGGCGGTCGGAGCGCCGTCGGGTGCTGACCTTCCAGCGCATCCTGCGCGAGCGTGGCATCGCCTGCACTGTGCGCGTCGAGCGTGGCGTGGCTATCGCAGCCGCCTGCGGTCAACTGGCGGGGGGTGTCGCATGTTGAATGTTGCACGTTCCAACTCACACAAAGGCACAAAGGGTAGAAGGTCCGAAGGTTGAAGATTGCAGGTGGGAAAGTGAAAGGTTTTCCAACCCCTAACCCTTAACCCCTGACCTCCGGTTCCCGGTTCTCAGTTCTCAGTTCTCAGTTCTCAGTTCTCAGTTCTCAATACTCATCCTATGCATCCATCCAATCTCTTTCTTCTCCGACACGACATCACCTTTCTCAACCACGGCAGCTTCGGCGCATGCCCCCGTCCCGTGTTCGAGGCATACCAGCAATGGCAACGCACCATCGAAGAGCAACCGGTCGAGTTCCTGGGGCGACGGCTGAACGGGTTGCTGGCGGACGCGCGATTACGCCTGGCAGCGTTCATCGGCGCTGCGGCGGAGGATGTCGTCTTCGTGCCCAACGTCACTTACGCTATGAACATCGTCGCCCGCTCGATTGCCCTGCAACCCGGTGATGAAGTGCTGGGAACCACCCACGAGTACGGCGCCGTCGAACGCGCGTGGCGTTACGTCTGTGAACAGAGCGGCGCCATCTACATCCCGCAGCCGGTTCCGTTGCCCGCGACGGATGCCGACGCTGTTGTGGAACAGGTCTGGAGTGGTGTCACCGAACGCACCAAAGTGATCACGATCAGCCACATTACGTCGCCAACCGCAATGATCATGCCAATTCAGGCCATCTGTCAGCGTGCGCGAGCAGCCGGCATCATCACAGTCATCGACGGCGCCCACGCACTGGGGCAGATCGACCTGGATATGCAGGCGATCGGCGCCGATTTCTACGGCGGCAACTGTCACAAATGGCTATGCGCGCCCAAAGGAAGCGGGTTCCTCTTTGCCCGTCCCGAACGACAGGCACTGTTGGAACCGCTGATCGTCAGTTGGGGATGGCAACCACGCCATCCGCTGCGGTCGAGTTTTCTGGCGTACCCGGAAGGCGCATCGTTCCGCGATTACTACGAGTGGATGGGCACTGACGATCCCTCCGCATTTCTCAGCGTTCCGGCGGCAATCGATTTTCAGAACGCCAACGACTGGGGAACGGTCAGACGCGCCTGCCACGCATTGCTTGCCGATGCTTCAGCACGGATTGTTGCGCTGACAGGGCGCGCACCGCTCACGCCCGACAGCATCGATTGGTGGGTTCAAATGCGCGCACTTCCGCTGCCGCCGTGTGACCCAAAGCAGGTTCAGGCGCGCCTCTGGAACGAGTTCCACATCGAGGTTCCCTGCTTCGAATGGGAGGGCATACCGCTCATCCGCATCTCGATCCAGGCGTACAACACCTCCGCCGACATCGACCGATTGCTGGAAGGGTTGAGCCACATTCTATAAAGCCAAATCCGCTCACTGCTGCGCGCCTGCCGTCATCTGCTCCAACTCGCCGAGCAATGCATCGAAATGATCCATCGCCGCCTGAATGGGGGCAGGTGAGAGCATATCAACACCGGCATCGCGCAGCAATTCGATGGAGGGACGTGACGACCCGCTGCGGAGGAAGCGCAGATACCGCTCGATTGCCGGACGCCCTTCGTTAACGATGCGCGCATGCAACGCCAGCGCCGCCGACAGACCCGTGGCATACTGATAGACGTAGAAGTTGTAGTAGAAGTGCGGGATCCGCGCCCACTCCAGTGCAATCTGCTCATCGAGCATCACGTCCGAGCCGTGGTAGCGCGCCACAAGATTGCGATAGATCGTGCTGAACAGTTCGGTCGTCAACGGCTCACCCGCCTCTGCACGGCGATGAATCTCGAGTTCAAACTCAGCGAACATCGTCTGACGGAAGAGAGTCGTGCGGATGTCCTCCAACTGCTCGACGATCAGATAACGCCGCAGAGTCGGGTCATCGCGCGTCTGCAACAGATAATCGGTCAATAACGCCTCGTTGAGCGTCGAAGCGACTTCAGCGACAAAGATCGTGTAATCGCCGTAGACATACGGCTGCGTCTTGCGCGTGAAGTACGAGTGCATCGCATGACCGAGTTCGTGCGCCAGCGTAAACACATCGTTCAGGCGATCCTGATAATTGAGCAGCATGAACGGCGCCGTTGTATAGGCGCCATCGCTGTACGCTCCGCTGCGCTTGCCGACATTCTCGTACACATCGATCCAGCGGTTGCCGAACGCTTCCGCGATGGCAGCGCCATACTCCTCACCGAGCGGCTCGAACGCCGCGCGCACCAGACGCTCCCCTTCGGCATACGGAACCGCAACATCGGCTTCGGGAACCAGCGGCGCGTAGAGGTCGTAGAAGTGCAACTCGTCCAACCCCATGATCCGCCGGCGCAACCGGAGATAGCGGTGGAGACGCGACAGATTGGCGTTGACCGTCGCAATCAGGTTGTGGTAGACCTCGACCGGAATATCATTCGGCGTCAGGGCGGCTTCCAGTGACGACGTATAATTGCGCACACGCGCATTGAGCACGTGGGTGCGCACCTGAGCCGCAAGCGACGCACCAAGCGTATTGCGAATTCCCTGGAAGGCGCTGTAGTACCCGATGAAGGCATCGCGACGCACCCGCCGGTCAGGGCTGCGCAACAAGCGCATGTAGCGCCCATGCGACAGTTGCACCGTCTGCCCGTGTTCATCCTCAATCGTCGGGAAACTCAGGTCGGCATTCGTCAACACCTCGAAGATTTCGCCCGGCGCACGCGTAATATCGCTGAATTGCGCCAGGATGGCTTCAACCTCCGCAGAGCGCACATGATCACGCTGGCGCAGCAGTTGATCCAGCGCATACTCATACACCGCCAGGTCTGGATGGTCCCGCAGCCAGGCGCGAATCTGCTCCTCCGGCGCCACGAGGATTTCCGGATCGATAAACGCAAGAGCGGCGCTTACCTTTGCCGCCAGCGTCCCGGCGCGCTCGGCGAGCGCCTGCCCGACTGGATCGGTCGTGTCGCTATCGAAACGCCGATTGGCATAGACGTAGACCTGCCAGAGACGCATCGACACCTGATCGCGCATGCGCAGCGCCGCCAGCAGATCGTCGGCGCTGCGCGCGACGCGCCCCTGGAGAGCAGCGACATCGCCGAGCATGCTCTCAATAGCGGCGATGTCCTGCTCCCAGGCGGCATCGTCCGGGTATATGGTTGTGAGATCCCAGCGGTACTGTTCAGGAATCTCGTCACGGCGCGGAATCTTCTGCATTTCGGTCACAGTTTCAACTCCTGTGCAATGTTCACATTCGAATAATCAACTCAAAGAGTCGCCGCCGATAGGTGACGCTGTCAACTTTTGCCCACAACCGCGCGAAACCGGCGAGCAACCGGTCGTGCGCTGCGTCGAGCGCTGCGAGATACTCCTGTGCGCCCGGATCGTCGGCCAGTCCAAGCGCGCGGATGTGCGCCCGCGCAACGGCGGCATCCTGAAGGTTACCGAGCAACTCCTGCAATTCCATCAGCGGACCAAGCGCCTGATCGACGCCGGGACCCAGCGCATCGGCGAAAAACTCCAGCGTGTAGCGCAGGCGTTTGCCGGCAATGCGCGCCATATGACGCACCTCGTCAGATGCGCCGTCGAGCACGGCGTCGAAGGCGCGCCACTGTTCGTAGCGTCGCCAGATGGCGCTGCCGGCAAAGTCGCGCACGCGCGTCGGCGCACCGGTTTCGCTCTGATCGACAACCCCGGCGCCGGGAGTGGTGAGAAAAGCCGCACATTGGCGAAGAAAACGTCCAAAGCGCTTCGATTCCAGGTCCGCAAGCAGGCGCTCACGCGCCGACGCGCGCACCGACTCGATAGCGGCGATGAGCGGCGCTGTGATCGACCGGCGCTCCTCCGGCAGTTGATCACGGAATGCGCGCACCGATTCCAGGAACACATCATAATCGCGCACCACGCCGAGCGACTGAGCCACGCGCCGCAACCCACGACGCAATTCCCGCACCAGATCGGGGTCGAAAATGCCCTCGACGACCTGAAGCGACGCGCGCAGGCGGCGGGTTGCCACCCGCGCATCATGGACATCCTCCGGGTCCTCGTCCTTTGCAACGGCATCGATCCGGGCAAGCAATCGCTCGAAGGTGCGGCGGAGCATCCGACGCGCCCCTTCCGTCAACGGTTCGCCTCCCTGCAACCCGTCGGTCAGTTTCAGAACGGCGAATGCTGGATCAGGTGGTTCGACCGGCAGCGGCGCCAGCGCGTCGTGTTCAACAACAGCGAACGTGACAGGACCGATCTGATCGCGCCAGAGATCGCTGCGGGCAGTAATCGGTTCCAGAACGTCATCAGTTCCGGGCGCAAGGGTCAGCGCAACAGCGCCATTCGTGTGCGCGACCGCCAGCGTGCGGATGCTCTGTTCCACCAACGCCGCCGCCAGGCGCAGGATTGCGCCGAGGCGTAGCGCCATCTTCTGATCGCTCTCGCTCAGGCGGATGAACGCCGGATCACGACGCGGGCGCACTCTGGCGCGCACCATCCCTGGCAGTGCGGCGGCGAGCGCTTGCTGATCGGCATCCAGGTCGTCAATTTGCGCCGAGAGCACCATATCGCGCGCAGCGCGCTCAGGGACTTCGACACCGGCAGCGAGCGCCGCGTCGTAGCAGGCGGCAGCAAGCCCCAGCAGGCGGCGGTGAACCGGCAGAAAGGCGCCCTCTGGTATCGCGCGATCCAGCAGCGTCAACGCCAGAAGGCGGATAAGCGACTGTTCGGTTGATGCAGATATCACATCGCCCCCTTTCAAACGTTTTGCGGCATCCTCAGCATCCAACACCGCTTCATCGAGCAACGCCAAACCACGCGCCAGTTTGCTCAGATTGTCGGGTTGCAGCGGAAATTGCGCCTGCAAGAGTGCGCCGAGCGTATCAAGATCTTCACGAGTACCTTCGGGCAGCAATTCGATCTCCAGTTCATAGAACATCTGCTCACGCCCGCCAGCATAGATAACCCCTTCATCGAGCGCAATTTCGGCAACACGCCGCGAACCCTGCCAGACATACACCAGGCGCCGCAGGGTTTCGATGGTCAGCACCGGTTGGAGTGGCGCACCGCCTGCCAGCGCGAATGCGCGGTCGCGCACATCACCGGGGGACCAGCGTTGCGGATCGTCGCTCTCAACAGGCATCTCCCACTCAGGGCGCTGATGAAGACCATCGCGCGATTGGGTTTCGCCTTTCAGGGTCGCAATCCGGTGATGACCGACAGTGCGCACCCGCAGCCCATAGTGCTGCGCGCGCAACCGGAAATCGGGCGTGTCGTAGTACGTGTTGTGCTGATGTTCGCCATCCCCAACCGGCTTCAACTGAAAGTCGCCGAGTGTCATCGGGCGCGACAGCGCGCGAAAGATCGCCGGATCGCCGACGCGAAACTTCAGTTCGACTTCGATGGGATTGACACGTTGTTGATCCATAGGTATCCGTGCGACACAGACGTATACAAGACCAGGCTACGACGATGCCAGTATACCATGTTCAGTTGGCGATACTGCACGATCGTGCATCTTATGGTATACTTATCTATGGTTTGCAAAAAGTGAACGGCAGGCTGCGCCAGCCTGTCCGCGATTGGAGGAAAGGAGTCTCCTCGTGGCGCTGGAAAAGGACGAAAAAACGGCGATCATCACCGATTATCAGATTCATAGCAGCGACACCGGCTCGCCGCAAGTGCAGGTTGCGCTACTGACGGAACGAATCAACGGCTTGATCGAGCATCTGAAGGTGCATCCGCACGATCACCATTCGCGGCGTGGGTTGTTGAAACTGGTTGGCCGCCGCCGCCGGTTGCTGGCGTATCTGGCGAGCAAAGACAAAGATGCGTATCGCAAGTTGATCGACAGTCTGGGGTTGCGTCGCTAGCATGGCATCAGGGGTGCATACGTCGCTCAATCAGGGTTCCGTTATAGGTTCGGCGCAGATGCGCTGCGTGTGTTGGTCTCTGGAGGAAGCCTGGGTGACGAATGGGGGATCGCCTGTGCGTACACCCCACAAAAACCTATAGTCAGTGAGTGAGCCTGGGGTGTACCCCAGGCTCGCATTTATTGGAGGTATCGTCTGGGGCTGTCAGGAATTGGAGCGTGTGGCCGAATACCGTTCGACCGCAGTCTCCAGTGCCTGACGCCCCGCATTGGACCGGGCAACGGTCCGCGTGCAAGGAAGGATTATGTCAGAACGTCGGATTCATTCAGTCAGTATGGATCTTGCAGGCCGCACGCTGACACTGGAAACCGGGCGCTTCGCTGAACAGGCGAACGGCGCGGTGGTGGTGCGGTACGGCGACACGATGCTGCTGGCAACGGCAGTGGCATCGAAAGAACCGCGCACTGATACGGATTTCTTTCCGTTGACGGTTGATTACGAAGAAAAAATGTACGCTGCGGGCAAAATTCCCGGCAGTTTTTTCAAACGTGAAGGCAAGCCGACCGAAGGCGCGATCCTGACAGCGCGGCTCACCGACCGCCCACTGCGCCCCCTCTTCCCGGAAGGCTACCGCAATGAAGTGCAGATCATCGTCACGACCTTTTCGATCGATATGGTCAACGATCCGGCGCCGTTGTCGATCATCGCCGCTTCAGCGGCGCTGGCGATTTCCGACATTCCGTTCCTCGGTCCGGTCGGAGCGGTGCAGGTCGGGTATATCGACGGCGCGTTGCAGATCAACCCGCCAATGCCCAACATGGCGAACAGCGACCTCGACCTGGTGGTGGCCGGCACCAAAGAGGCGGTGCTGATGGTCGAGGCAGGGGCGAATGAACTTCCCGAAGAGGTGATGCTCGAAGCGGTCATTCAGGGACATCAGGTATGCAAGCAGATTTGCGATTTGCAGAACGAATTGGTGAAACTGGCTGGCCGCCCGAAGAAGGAATTCGTCCCGCCGCCGGTTGATACGTCGCTCGAAGAGGCGATCCAGCAGTGGCTGGGAAACCGATTGTACGAGGCGATCACCGACGCGAACAAGATGGTGCGCGATGCGCAGACCGAAGCGCTCAAGCGTGAGGTGATCGCGCATTTCACTGCCGATGAGCCGGAAGAAGAACTCGAAGCGCGCACGGCTGCGGTCTCTGCCGCATTCGAGAACATTCTGTACGAGGAAGTGCGGCGCATGATCCTCGAGCGCGGCGAACGCGTCGATGGGCGTGGTCCGAAAGACATTCGCCCGATTTCGGTAGAGGTGGGGCTGATCCCGCGCGTACACGGATCGGGGTTGTTCACCCGCGGGCAGACGCAGGTGTTGACGCTGGCGACGCTCGGTTCGCCGGCTGAGGAGCAACGCCTTGATGATCTCGGCATCGAAACGGCTAAACGGTACATTCATCACTATAACTTCCCGCCGTTCAGCACCGGCGAGATCCGCCGCCTCGGTTCGCCGCGCCGCCGCGACATTGGCCACGGCGCGCTGGCGGAACGATCACTGCTCGCAGTGCTGCCGCCAAAAGAGGAGTTCCCCTACACCATGCGCCTGGTGTCCGAAACGCTCTCCTCGAACGGCTCCTCGTCGATGGCGTCAGTGTGCGGTTCGTCACTGGCGCTCATGGATGCAGGCGTGCCGATCAGGGCGCCGGTCGCCGGGATTGCAATGGGGTTGATCACCGGCAAAGACGGTCGCTGGCGCGTGCTGACGGATATCCAGGGCATTGAGGACCATCTGGGCGATATGGATTTCAAGGTCGCCGGCACGGCAAAGGGGATCACCGGGTTGCAGATGGATATCAAGACTACCGGGATTACCTACGAGATCATGCGCGAGGCGTTCGCTCAGGCGCGCGAGGGTCGCCTGCACGTGCTCGAGAAGATGAATGCGGTGATCAGCGAGCCGCGCAAGGAACTCTCGCCGTATGCGCCGCGCATCATCACGCTCCAGATCAACCCGGAGAAGATCGGCGCACTTATTGGTCCCGGCGGCAAGACGATTCGCAGTATTACGGAAGCCACCGGCGCGCAGATCGATATCGAGGAAGATGGGCGGGTCTATATTTCAACGGCTGACGCCGCCGCTGCGCAACAGGCAGTGGCGATGGTCGAAGCGCTGACGCGCGAGATCAAGGTCGGCGATATTTTCCTCGGTAAGGTGGTGCGGATTATGCCATTTGGCGCGTTTGTCAATCTTGCGCCGGGTAAGGACGGCATGGTGCACGTCTCCGAACTCGACGTCGGTCGGGTCGAGAATGTCGAAGACGTGATCAAGATGGGCGATGAGATCAATGTGATGGTCATCGGCATTGAGCCTGGCACGGGCAAAGTGAGCCTGTCACGGCGCGCGTTGCTCACCGGCGAGACGGCGGAGGATCGCCGGGCAGCGGGCGCGGGGCGCGGTCTGCGTGATGGTGGGCGCAGTAGTGGCAGCGAGCGCAGCGGCGACCGCAGTCCGCGCAGCGATGATCGTCCGCGCCCGCGCCGACGGTGAGCGATGTGACGGAATGACAGACGTTCGACCCGGTTGTCGTTCGATGGAGCGGCACAGCAGATGCGTCGCTCCATTTTGCTGTGTGCGCAAGGATAACAGTGTATGACCTGGCTATCCTGGCTGACGGTGGTGATTGTCGTTGCCACCATCGCGGGCATTGCCGTCGGGCGCTGGCCCTGGTTACGCGCGGATCGCGCCACTATCGCCGTGGTTGGCGCGGCGGCGCTCCTGGCATGCGGCGCTATCACGCTCGAAGCGGCATTCGAGGCGCTCGATCTTGATACGCTCCTGCTGCTGTTCAGTATGATGGTGCTCAATGGTCAACTCTACAATGCCGGATTCTTCGGCGTTGTCGCACAGCGTGTGGTGCGGGTGGCGCATACGCCACGCGGGTTGCTGGCGCTGATTATCGTGGCGTCGGGCGTGCTCTCGGCGCTTTTCCTGAATGACACGATTGCGCTTATGCTCACGCCGCTCGTGCTCGATACCACCCGCGCGCTGCGGCGCAATCCGATCCCCTACCTGATTGGGCTGGCGACGAGCGCCAATATCGGTTCGGCAGCGACGATCACAGGCAACCCGCAGAACATGATTATCGGCAATGCGTCGGGCATTCCCTATGCCACGTTCGCCGCCGCGCTTGCACCGACAGCGCTGATCAGCATGGCGATCTGCTGGCTGGTGATTGTGCTGGTCTATCCTCAGGAGTTTCGGCGTGGACGCTTCGATACGCCGGAAGTTGGTCGGATGCGGGTCTATCGTCCATTGCTGCGAAAGGTCGCCGTTGTCGCGCCGGTGATGCTGGCGCTGATGATTGCAGGGCTTCCCGTGGCGCTTGCAGCCTTCCTGGCTGCGACGGCGCTGCTCGCCACACGACGATTGCGCCCGGAACGCATCTGGAAGACCGTGGACTGGACCCTGCTCGTCTTCTTTGCGGGTCTCTTCGTCGTGACCGGCAGCCTCCAGGTTCAGGGGGTGACCGATACGTTATTTACCGCGACGGCGCCGTTTATCGGCGGGAGTCTGATCATGTTCGGCGTCGTCACCGCCCTCCTCTCGAACCTGATCAGCAATGTTCCGGCAGTGCTGGTGCTGCAACATCTGATCCCCGCGCTGGCGCAGCCTGAACGCGGCTGGCTGATGCTGGCAGCCGCATCGACCCTGGCCGGCAACCTGACCTTGATCGGCTCGGTGGCAAACCTGATCGTGGCGGAACTCGCAGCACGCTGGGGAGTGCGCCTAACCTTCGGCGCCTACCTGCGTGCCGGTGTGCCGATTACGGTGTTGACGTTGCTGGTCGCGTTTGTGCTGGTGTAGGGTTACACTAACCGGGGGATGACGAAGATATCGACAATCATCGAGATCATCGTCAATCCATGGAGTGCGACCGGCGCCCAGACGCTGCGAGTCTTCAGCGCCAGATACCCCCCGGCAATTCCAATCGGCAACCCCATCGCCGCCATCATTGCGCGCTCGACCATGCCAACCGGCGCGACGGCGAAGTGGTTCAGGGCATAAGCGGTCGTGGTGAGCGCCACCGCCAGATGGCGATTGAACCCGGCATCGTGCAATCCAGAGAGAATGACGCCGCGCCAGAGAAACTCCTCCGCCAGCACCAGCAGCGGAAAGAGAAAGACCAGGCGCATGCCGATCAGGATTGCTTCCATCTGCGCCATTGGCGCGCCGCCTGCACGATAGTACATGAAGGTGTTGAGATTGTCGATCACCAGCAGCGCCAGACCGATTCCGCCACCCCACGCCAGCGCCCGCCCTAAACCGCAGCGCGTCACCCACATTGCTTCCCACAGACCATCGCGCACCCCTAGCAACAGGGTCACGCCGATGGCGCCGAGGACGTAGAGAAAGAGCGCGGGCCATTCTGCCAGCGGTGTGAAGTGCCCGATGAGACCAACGATCCAGACCGATCCGGCCAGTGCAAAACCAGACACAAGCCGCTGGTGCGCCGATGATCGTGGTGAGATAGCGGACATCTGCGGGCTTAACGTGTGGCTCATATTCCCTCCTTTTGGCGACGCTCATTCAGGCAAGACGCCGCCTTCACGCCGGTCACCTTGATTTGAACCACAGAGACACAGAGCGCGTAGAGCGGTGCGCCGCGCCCCATCCCACATTGAAGAACGTGCAATGTGCAACGTTCCCGCCTGCGACCTTCCCATCTGCCATGTTCCTCGAACCACCGAGGCTCTTGAGGTCGATCCAGACGCAACCGGCAAACAAGAACCATTCCGCTGTCGAAGCCCCACAGCAGATATCGATCCAATGACGGCGACATCAAGAAGGTGGCGTTCTCCGCCTCTCCTCCGTACAACACGCAACCGTTCCACAACTACCGGTAACCTTTTCCCGCCTTCAACCTGCAACCGTCGTCCACACCCGCAATCCCATCCGGCTGAGGTAGATCGGGATCGGCTGGAAGAGTGGACTGAGCTGGCGGATGTCGCGGAGCAACGCGCGATTGGCGCTGGCGTCGGGTCCACAGAGAATGGTCAGCGAACCGCCCTCGCCGCCGGCGCCGTTGACCTTCCATCCGAGCACACCGTATTCGCGGGCGAGCGCAATGACCAAATCGGCGTCGGCATTGACGAGCGCCGGGTGCAATGCACGCTGCGCATCGGTGTTGTCGATCATCGCCCGACCGAGCGCCACGAAATCGCCGGCATACAGCGCATCGCGGGCGCGCACGGCGCAACGGCGCAGCGCATCGAGGCGCGGGGATGCGTCGCCTTCGCGTTCGAGTCCCGCGATGACCTGCTCGTGCACTGCTGAAGAACTGTGGGTGCGACCAAGAAAGATCAGCGCCAGACGACGCTCCAGTTCCCACCGGATCGCATCAGGAACGCGGATCTGCGACACTGTGGCATAGGGATACTGGAACATCTCGATAAAATTGATCGACCCATATGCCGAACACAACTGATCCTGAATGCCGCTCTGCAACCCAAGGCGCTGCGTTTCGACGCGGTGTGCAGCGTAGGCGACTTCGTGCGGCGTCATTCTGCCGGGAGTGAGTGCGTCGAGCGCGCCGATCAGCGCGACGGTGACGGCGGCTGATGTGCCGGTGGACGCGCCTGCCGGAACATCGGAGAAAATCGTGATCTCCAGCGCCACGTCGTCCGGCAGTGACACCTCATTGATAGCGGCTTCGAGGAGCGGATGGCGCGCGTGGTCGATGCTGCCCGGCATGACAACAGAGCGCTCACCGTAGTTCTCAGCATGGAGCGTCACCTGATGCTCACGACAAGAGCGAGGAAACACCGCAACCTGCACCTCAACATACGGGTAGACGCCAATGTTGAAAATTGCGCCATGCCCGGCAAACCAGGCGTCTGTCCAACCGCCGAGATTGCAGATGCGGATGGGCGCAACGCCATTGATGATCCGGTCAGGCGTTCCGGAAGATGAAAATGTACTCATGCTTGAAGACATAGAATCCGCCAACCAGCGCGCGATAGCGCCAGAGTTCGTGCTGACCGCGCTTCCCGGTCGTTTGCTCGAAGTTCTTGACGACAATGCTCTTGAGGGTGAATCCGTGGCGCAGCACTTCCTGCATGCCAAGAAATCCGAGCGGGACCCACTCGCCGTTGGCATATTTGTCGCCGAGCACCAGCGCCAGGTAGCGTCCGGCGTCGAGCGCCGCTTTAACCTGCGCCACGACCGCGCCAAGACGCGACAGAAAGGCGTCGACCGACGGCGCATTCGCCAGGTCGCGCGGGTCGTCGCTGAAGCGAATGATGTCGTGGTACGGCGGATGCAGAATGGCAAGTTGCGCCGAGCGAACGCCATAGCGTTCCAGCGTCGCGCGCCAATCGAAGGCGGCGCTATCGCCGACCTCAAGCGCGCACAGCGCCGAACGAACGTCGGATTCGCGCGCCAGCGTCGCGCGCGTCTGTTGCGCCACGGCCGGGTTCAGTTCCACGCCAATCGCCAATCGACCCAGACGCTGCGCTTCGATCAGCGTGGTACCGGAACCGGCGAACGGGTCGAGGACCAGGTCGCCGCGACGGGTATACCGCAGCATCAGTTGATAGGGGATCTGCGGCACAAAATTGCCCCAGAACCCCGCATGGTGCGCGCCGCCGGCGGCGCGCCGGTCAAACAGCCATAAACTATCGGTCAAAACATCGTCGTATTCTTTCCAGCGGTTGAGGTCGATCTCGTTGATCGCGCCGGTACGGGACTCACCCGCGGCGCGCGCCAGACGGTCGAGATAGTAGCGGGCGCGTTCGAGGGTGTAGGCGCGCGCAATCTGCTCGAATGCGTCGCGTAACCGCCGTTTGCTGAAGGCGGTGGTCTCCGCATCATCGGCAGCGACGAGCAACGCACCGGACGGGTCATCGATCTCGCGCCAGAGCGCATCCAGCGCGGTGCGCAACTCGGCAATCGAGGCAGATTCGCGCAGTCGAGCGAGCGCATGCGTGAAGCGGGTGCGTGCCAGGCGCAGCACGTCATCGGGAATGGCGCGCTCAGCAGGCGAACGGTTCGGAAGAAGCGGACGTGCCATGAATGTTTACACTCACAGGGCAAAAAGCAGTTTCAACCGCAGTATACCACGCTGGAGGCGTAAAATGCAAGAGGGTTGCATGATTCTGTGTCAAGAATCATGTCATCTTCTTGTATTTGCTCTCCACCCGCACGCCTTGTCGTTTTGATGAACGACAGAAGCACAGAGGGTACAGAGAAGAACGCCAGACCTCATTTCCCATCGCACGCCTTCACCCCTGTTTGGGCGCCCCTACTACCTTCCGACGCGCAACATGCAACGACAACTTTCCCTCGCACCCTCTCGCTTCGCGCCTCTCGCTTCGCGCCCCTCGCCTCGCGCCCCTCGCCTCGCGCCCCTCGCCTCGCACCCTCTCGCCTCGCGCCCCTCGCCTCGCACCCTCTCGCCTCGCACCCTCTCGCCTCGCACCCTCTCGCCTCGCGCCCCTCGCCTCGCACCCTCTCGCCTCGCACCCTCTCGCCTCGCACCCTCTCGCCTCGCGCCCCTCGCCTCGCGCCCCTCGCCTCGCGCCCCTCGCCTCGCGCCCCTCGCCTCGCGCCCCTCGCCTCGCGCCCCTCGCCTCGCGCCCCTCGCCTCGCGCCCCTCGCCTCGCGCCCCTCGCCTCGCACCCTCTCGCCTCGCACCCTCTCGCCTCGCACCCTCTCGCCTCGCACCTTCGCTCCACTGTACCATCTTCAACTTTCACATGGAAATCGACCCCTTACGAAAATCGGTTTTGCCGATCAGAGCATTGACGAGCACCGGTCTGCCCTGGGCAGCCGTCTGGCGCGCCTGCTTCAAGGTCTCCTCCGCCAGTTCCGGGTCGTCGAGGCGATAGCCAGCAGCGCCGAACCCCTCCGCCACCCGATGGTAGTCGCTATACGCCAGCGTGGTTGCCACATCGTCGTGCAGAATCTCCACCTGCTCACGCGCAATTTGCGTCCAGCCAGCGTCATTTCCTATGACCGCAACCACTGCCGCCTGGTGGCGCACAAAAGTGTCGAATTCGGTCAGGCTGTAGCCGGCAGACCCATCTCCATACAGAAGCCAGACATCCGCATCAGGCTGACAGAGTTTCGCACCGAGCGCAAATCCCGCGCCAACGCCGAGTGTGCCGAACGGTCCCGGATCGAGCCAGCTTAACGGGCGCGGCGGACGCACCGTGTACGACGCGGTTGCCACAAAGTCGCCGCCATCGGCAACAATTATGCTGTGATCGGAAAGCGTCTCGTTGATCACCCGGCAGAGATGGATCGGATTGACATAGGATGTCGGTTCGGCTGCCTGACGCACAATCTCAGCATCGCGGACGGCATCGCGCTGACGCAACCGTTCGATCCATTCCTTCCAGGGATCACCGGGCAACACCCGTTCCGCCAGCATACACACAAAGCGCGCCGGGTCTCCCAACACCGCAATGTCGGGGCGCCGGTTGAGCATCAGATCGGTGCGGCTGCGGTTGGCGGCGATAAGCGTGGCGCGACGCGCAATATGGTTGCCATAGTCGAGGCGGAAGTCGCACGGCACACCCGCAAGAATGACCAGATCGGCTTCGCGCAGCGCCTCGCGCCGCCGGTGCCGCAACTGCAATGCGTGATTCGCGCCGAGCAACCCACGCGCCATGCCAGAGAGATACGTCGGCACACCCAGCCGGGTGACTGCCTTCGCCAACGCACCGACCGACGCCGTATCGAGCATCGTCTGACTTCCTACCAACAGGAGCGGACGTTGTGATTGCACCAGGCGGAGCACCGCCGCGCGCACCGCGCCGTCTTCTGGTTCAGGAACATCGACCAAACGGGACGTCGCCACCGGTTGATCCTGCACGCCGGCAAACAATCGACTCACCCGCCAGTCGAGATACCGCTGAACAATCCATTGCTTTGGAGAGCGTCCACTACGATTGAGACCGTACCACCGGCGCACCACCTGTTCGTCGTACAACAGATCGACCGGCAGTTCGACGAACACCGGACCGGGCACATCGCTGCGCGCCTGAAAGAATGCCTCCTCCAGCGCCGGAATAATCTCCCGCACCCGCGCAACCGACCGACGCCACTTCGTGATTGATTGCATCAGCGCCATCTGGTCAATATCCTGAAGCGCGCCGCGTCCCCGCAGTGCAGTCGCCGCTGCGCCACCGATCAGCACCAGCGGCGATTGCGCCATCTGCGCATTCTTGATCGCCGTGATCGTGTTCGTCACGCCAGGACCGGCAGTCACTACAGCGACACCGGGCACGCCGGTCAGTCGCGCCACAGCATCGGCGGCGAACACGGCAGTCGCCTCATGGCGCGTGTCGATCACACGAATGCCGCGTTGACGGCAACCAACCAGGATGGGCGCGATATGCCCGCCGGTCAGGGTAAAAACGAAACGCACCCCATGCGCCTGAAGCGCCAGTGCCACGCGATCACCACCGTGCATAATGGTCTCCTTCGACTGCACAGAGAATGCAAACACTCTGCCGTAACTATCCGTAGTATACTGCATGTCACACCGCGTCATACAGCGCGGATAATCGGCAACACGGCACACCACACAAAGCAGGAGGACACCATCATGACAGTGCAGTCGGCAACCGAAACCATCACCGTCGATGGAGGCACAGTAGTCGAGCAACTTCGAGAGTGTATCGCAGGAGGCAATGTTCAGCGGATCGTCATCAGGCAGGGCTTTCAACCGGTCGCATCCTTTTCGACAATCGGCGGCATGCTGTCGGCGGCGGTGCAGTCGGCGATCAACACGCTGGCGTCCGCGCTTGGTCATTGCACCATTGAAATCGAGCGTATCACGCCAGAGTCGTATACTCGCGATCCTGATCTCGACACGGCAGGCATCCACTGGATCGGCGTTGCCCCGATCCCCGAAGGCGCTCACTGATCTGGCGGCGCTTCCCTGCCGGAGCGCATAGCCCGGCGGTGCTGATAGGAGGGGGCACGCACAGGCTGCCCCCTCTGTGTTGAATTCCTGGGTCCGCAAGCATCAAAGCCGCGAGCGCCACGAGCGCGGGGTCCCACCCGCCCCAAAGCCAAAGCCGCGAACGCGGGCGTCCCGCCCGCCCCAAAGCCGCGAGCGCCGGGAACGCGGGCGTCCCGCCCGCATCAAAACCACACACATCCGCGCGCGCAGGCGCCCCGCCCGCCCCAAAGCCGCGAGCGCCGGGAACGCGGGCGTCCCGCCCGCATCAAAACCACACACATCCGCGCGCGCAGGCGCCCCGCCCGCCCCAAAGCCGCGAGCACCGGGAACGCGGGCGTCCCGCCCGCATCACATCCGCGCGCGCAGGCGTCCCGCCCGCCCCAAAGCCGCGAGCGCCGGGAACGCGGGCGTCCCGCCCGCATCACAGCCGCGCGCGCAGGCGCCCCGCCCGCCCCAAAGCCGCGAGCGCCGGGAACGCGGGCGTCCCGCCCGCATCACAGCCGCGCGCGCAGGCGCCCCGCCCGCCCCAAAGCCGCGAGCGCCGGGAACGCGGGCGTCCCGCCCGCATCACAGCCGCGCGCGCAGGCGTCCCGCCCGCCCCAAAGCCGCGAGCGCCGGGAACGCGGGCGTCCCGCCCGCATCAAAACCACACACATCCGCGCGCGCAGGCGCCCCGCCCGCCCCAAAGCCGCGAGCACCGGGAACGCGGGCGTCCCGCCCGCATCAAAACCACACACATCCGCGCGCGCAGGCGCCCCGCCCGCCCCAAAGCCGCGAGCACCGGGAACGCGGGCGTCCCGCCCGCATCACAGCCGCGCGCGCAGGCGCCCCGCCCGCCCCAAAGCCGCGAGCGCCGGGAACGCGGGCGTCCCGCCCGCATCAAAACCACACACATCCGCGCGCGCAGGCGCCCCGCCCGCCCCAAAGCCGCGAGCACCGGGAACGCGGGCGTCCCGCCCGCATCACAGCCGCGCGCGCAGGCGCCCCGCCCGCCCCAAAGCCGCGAGCGCCGGGAACGCGGGCGTCCCGCCCGCCCCAAAGCCAAAGCCGCGAGCGCGGGCAGCCCCACACCGGATACTTGGCACCTTTTACCCAGAAAAACGCCACACCTTATACCAATGACCTGTGACCATCCGGCATGGTCACCCCGAGCAGCGCGAGAGGTCTTGCGCGACCCGCTTAGATTCCTCGCTGAGTTTACCCTGAGCGAAGCGAAGGGCTCGGAATGACCCGTCGCTGCGCTCGGAATGACACGCATTCGGCATCTTCAATCGTCATTGGTATGAGACCTCTATCATCCCCCCACCTTTCAGAGATAACCACAGAGAATTGTCGTTTCTCCCCTGTTTTCCGCTGCCTCCCTGGTAATATATGTGGGGAATATTGCAAAGAATGATTCATCTCCGCCTTCCCGGTACCCGATAGAAGACGCGCAGGCGTCGTTGAGAAAGAATGGCGGTAGTCCTATGCATGCAGTCGTTGCCATCAAACAGGTGCCTGATACCTCAAATGTGCGTATTGATCCCGAAACGGGCACGCTGATCCGCGAAGGAGTTCCTGCCATCGTCAACCCCTACGACCTTCACGCCGTCGAAGCGGCGGTGCAACTCAAAGAACGGCTTGGCGGCGGGCAGGTGACGGTGATCACAATGGGACCGCCGAAAGCAACAGAAGCGCTCCTCGAATGCGTTGAGCAAGGCGCGGATCGCGCGATCCTGATCAGTGATCGCAAGTTTGGCGGCGCTGACACCCTGGCAACCTCGTATGTGCTGGCTCGCGCAATCGAGGTGATCAACGCCGAACTACCGGTTGACATCATCCTCTTCGGCAAACAGGCGATAGACGGCGACACAGCGCAGGTCGGTCCTGGCGTGGCAACCCGCCTGAACATACCACTGATCACGTATGCGGTAGCGATTGAGGAGTTTGACCTTGCAGCCCGTCGGGCAGTGGTACACCGTCGGGTCGAGCAGGGCATCGAGATATTGGAGACGACCTTACCGGCGCTGCTGACGGTTGAGAAAGAGATTGCGCCGGTGCGTCATGCGCCGCTGCCGCGCCTGATTGCAGCGGCGCGCTATCAGCCAGAAATGTGGACAGCAACATCACCCGTGCCCTTCGATCCGCAGCAGATCGGGTTGAAAGGCTCACCGACCGTGGTCGGCAAGGCGTATACCCCACCACCGCGATCAGGAGGTGACGTCCTCTCCGTTGCCGATCTTGGTCTGGACACAGTGGTGGCGCGGGCAATGGCGGTGATTGAGCGGGCGCATGTGGGCAACCTGCAATCTGTAACGGAGTAGTGCCATGAACGCTGAACAGCCAACCATTCCGCGCATCTGGGTGTTCGTCGAGCAACAGGAACATCAGGTGCATCCGGTATCGTGGGAATTGCTCGGCGCGGCGAAGCGGCTGTCGGCGGATCTGCCGGGCAGCGTGGTCGAAGCGGTGCTGCCAGGACATCAGGTTGCCGATCTGGCGCCACAGGCGTTTCAGTATGGCGCAGCACGCATCTATCTGATCGATAATCCAGTGCTGGAGATCTACCGCAACCTGCCGTATGCCGTTGCTGTCAGCCAGCTGGTGAAGGAGCATCGTCCGGAGATTTTCCTGATCGGCGCAACGACGCTTGGGCGCGACCTGGCAGGCTCAATTGCCACGCGCGTCGGCACCGGTCTGACTGCCGACTGCACCGAACTCTCAATCGATCCCGCCAACCATATTCTGGCAGCCACCCGTCCGACATTCGGCGGCAACCTGATGGCGACAATCCTCTGCCGCCGCCACCGACCGCAGATGGCGACTGTTCGCCCACGGGTGCTGCCAATGCCGGACCCCGCACCGGACGCGACCGGCGAAGTAGTGACCGTTCCGTTCGATATGCGCGAGGAGGACGTTCCGGTCAAACGATTGCGGTTGATCCGCGCCGAAGAGCAACCCAACATTGAGTATGCCGAAGTGATCGTCGCCGGTGGACGTGGTATGGGGGGACCGGAGGGATTTGCGCTCCTCCAGGAATTGGCAGACGCACTCGGCGGCATGGTTGCAGCCAGCCGTCCGGTGGTGGACGCCGGATGGATGGACGCCAGCCGGCAGGTGGGACAAACGGGCAAAACGGTGCGTCCCAAGTTGTACATTGCGGCGGGAATCTCCGGCGCAGTGCAGCATCGGGTCGGCATGAGCGGCGCTGATGTCATTCTGGCAATCAACACCGATCCAAACGCGCCGATCTTCCAGATCGCTACGATGGGGATCGTCGGCGATCTGTACGAAGTGATCCCCGCGTTGATACGTCAGGTGAAAGGACAGTCGTATGACGGGCAGGCTCACCTTTGATGCGATTGTCGTTGGCGCCGGTCCGGCGGGCGTGGCAGCGGCGCTGACCATGGCGCGTGGCGGGTTGAATGTCATCATCATCGAGCGGGGACGTTTCGCCGGCGCCAAGAACCTCTTTGGCGGGGTCTTCTACACCCACGCGCTGGCAGATGTCCTGCCCGATTACTGGGAACGTAAGCCGCCGTTCGAACGCCCGGTTACCGAGCAGGGGTACTGGATGCTCTCACCGGATAGCGCCATCCGTGTCATGCACAAAAGTGAAAGATACCTCAAAGAACCGGCGGATGCATACACCGTCCTGCGAGCGCGCTTTGATCCCTGGTTCGCCGAGCAGGCGGCTGCGGCCGGCGCGTTGCTCATCACCCGCACAACCGTCACGCAGTTGCTCAAGGACGAACGCGGGCGCGTCATCGGCGTCGATACCGATCGTCCCGAAGGCAAAGTCTACGCACCGGTCGTCATCATCGCCGAGGGGGTCAACAACCTGCTCACGCAACAGGCGGGATTGATTGCGTCGGACCTTCCGCCGAAGTATGTGGCGCTGGCGGTCAAGGAATACATCAACCTGCCGGCAAAGGATTTGCAAATACGCTTTGGCTTGAGCGGTCCGCGCGAAGGCGTTGCCATCGATGTGTTTGGCGATGTTACGCTTGGATTGCCGGGCACCGGCTTCATCTATACCGATCAATCCGGTATTTCGATTGGCGTCGGCATGCTGCTCGACGAATTCGTCACCCACCGTTTACGTCCCTACGAAGTGCTGGAGCGTTTCAAGCACCATCCGGTCGTGCGTCCCTATCTGGAAGGCGGCGAGGTGCGCGAATATGGTGCGCACCTGATCCCGGAGATGGGGTACGACCGTATGCCGAAACTGGCAGGCGATGGGGTGATGGTCGCGGGCGATGCCGCCGGGATGGTGGACGCGCTTCACCGCGAAGGAACGAACCTGGCGATTACGGCAGGCAAGATGGCGGGCGAGACGGCGCTGGCGGCGCACCAGGCGGGCGATTTCTCGGCGGCGTTCCTGAGCCGCTATCGCCGGAACCTGGAAGGAACCTTCGTGTTGCAAGACATGAAACAGTACCGGCGTATGACCGATTTTCTCGAGAGTTCGCCGCAATTTATGGGCACCTACGTCAACCTGTTGAACGAAGCGGCGCTGCGCTACTTCACGGCTCACGGCATTCCCAAGCGCACTATGGAGCACGATATTCTCAAGATGGTGCGCGAGCGTCGCTCGTTTACCGGCGTCGCCTGGGATATGTTGAAACTAATGCGTGCAATGAGAGGGTAAGCCATGAGTAATCGAACCAATGGCCAGACGGCGCCTGTCGCCGACGTTCAACTGCCGCACGTCAATATCGACGATCTGATTGTCTGTCTGAAATACTACGTCGATGAAGAGAATGCTCACATCCGCATCAAGGATCTGGCAATCTGCGCGGCGTGCGATCCCAAGCCATGCCTGGCGTTCTGCCCGGCACACGTCTTCGAAACCGATCGCCACGGGCGGATGATGGTCGGATACCAGGCATGCATTGAGTGCGGCAGTTGCCGGGTCGCCTGCCCATTCCGCAACGTGGACTGGCGCCTGCCACGCGGTGGGCATGGGGTGGCGTATAAATACGGATAGGGGCATGCCATCGGCGCGTGAGCATACCACCGACGTGGACGTGCCATCGGTGCGCTCCTGCTTGCCCTTCAACCCTTAATCAGACTTGCAATCTCCTTCACCAGGTGACGCAGGCGCACCGGTTTGCTGAGGTACGCATTGGCGCCAGCCTCCAGGCTGCGTTCGCGGTCCCCCGGCATCGCCAGCGCCGTCAGCACGATGATCGGGAGGTTGCCGGTAGCGATGTTCTGGCGCAGCCAGCGCACCACCTCCAACCCATCCAATCCCCGCAGCCGCAGATCGATAATCGCCAGGTCTGGCAATTCATGACGTACCAGCGCCAGCGCTTCATCGCCGGAAACCGCATGCGTGACCCGATAGCCGCATTGCTGAAGATAATTGCCGACGATGGCGCTACCGGTCGTATCGTCGTCAACCAGCAGGATGTGCTGATGATCTCCCGTAAGCGGCAGATCGTCCGCCTCTGGAATGGTGCGTGCCGGGAAAGCGGTATCCACGTCCGACGCCGTCAACATCTGCGCCCCCTGTTGATACTCACGGGTCCACGGTAACGTCATCGTAAAGCGGCTACCTTTGCCCGGTTCGCTCACCAGCGACACCCCGCCGCCGTGGAGTTCCGCCAGACGCGCAACCATCACCAGACCCAACCCGCTGCCTGCCTGGTCGTGCTGATACTTATTCTGAATCTGGGAGAAAGGCTGAAACAGGCGTGGTATATCTTCGGCAGCAATGCCGATACCGGTGTCCCATACCGTTATCCGCACGATCTCCTGCTCAGGATCGCCTTCCAGGTCGAGTCCAACGTCGCCGCCTGGCGGCGTGAACTTGACGGCGTTCGACAGTAGATTGATCAGCGCCTGGCGCAACCGACGTTCATCGGCGTGCAGCACTTCGACCTTTGGATCAAGGTTGATATGCACTCGCTGATGTTTGCGCAGCGCCAGTTCTTTGACCATGAGCAGGCTCGACCGGCAGACCTGATGCGCCGCTACCAGGCGTGGCTCCAGTTCAAAGCGCCCTGCTTCGATCTTCGCCAGATCGAGGAGATCGTTAATGACCGCCAGCAGGTGACGACCACTCGCTTCGATGCGGCTCAACATCTCTACCTGCTCATCATTGAGCGGACCAACGATTTTCGCGCGCAGGAGTTCCGCCAGACCGAGAATAGCAGAGAGCGGCGTGCGCACTTCGTGACTGATCCCTGCCAGAAACTCGTCCTTCAAGCGGTTGGCGCGCCGAAGTTCGGCGTTGGTGCGCGCCAATTCGACATTTTGCCGGCTCAACCGATCCTTCAGCAGGCTTAGTTCATTGCGCTGCTGAATATGCGCCTGTTGGATCACACTCTGATCGGTGATGTCGGTGATGGTCTGCACCAGTCCATCGATCTGACCATGCGCATTGATATGCGGCAGTGTCAGCAAGTCCAGGTAACGCACCTCACCATGTGCGCCATCACGGTTCACATGTGGCAGATGCAGGCGACTGACATTGCCTGCAAGAATGGCGTTCAGAATAGCTTCGTTGCCGATCAGTTCGGGAAACGCATCGAAGAGCGAGTCGCCGATATGCGGTTGTTGATCGGCAAACAGGTGCAGGTATCCACCGATTGATCGGGTGCGAAAGGAACGATCAACCACCAGGTATGCACAACGATGTTCGCGACTGAGCATGTCGATCAGGCAGGCAGAGTCCACAAGTGGCGACATATCTTCCATAGTTCTACTGTGTTGCAGTCGGCGTAATTACTTCGGGCGGCACCGGTTTGAGCAGGCTGACCCAACGCGCCGGGATCCATCCGATCAGTTCGACCTGCGGGTTTTGCGGCAGCGCTACCCGCACTCGGTACCAATCACCTCGCTGTGCCAGCACTTCGACCGGCGCGCCGAGCGGTGCAACGATACCGGTGCGTGTACTGGCTTCGTCCGGCGTGCTGTACAGATACACGTTTCCGATCATGACACCATTGAATGGCGAAGGCGTCGCCGTCGGCGTGGCGGTTGCCGTCGGCGTGGCGGTTGCCGTCGGCGTGCTGGTAGGCGTCGGCGTGGCGGTTGCCGTCGGCGTGCTGGTAGGCGTCGGCGTGGCGGTCGCCGTTGGCGTGGCGGTCGCCGTTGGCGCTGCAATCGGCGGCGTCATGAGCATCGCCATTCGCGTTTCGACATGCCAGATCCAGGCGCCACAGAGGAGCAACGGCGACAGCACAAACAATCCGATCACAACCACAATTACGCGCTGAAGCATCGAGAGACGTCGCGGAGGGTGGTCTTCCTGCTGCGGAACCAGATGTTGCCGCAGTGTCTGACGCGCTTCCTGGATCAGTCGGGCATCGGTTCCGTCGAAGGCGCGGAGACGCTCGTAGCGATGTTCGTGAATGGCAAAGAGCGTTTCGCGCAGGCGTTCGCGGAAGTCTGGCGGCTCAACACCGCTGATGACCACTGCCAGGTATGCGGCGCTTCCGGTCTCGAGGATGATCTGGCGCGACTCATAGGTAATGGCGCCGAGTTCTCCGCTTTCTTCGCGCCCAAACGCTTCCTGCGCGAAGTCACGAATAGCAGTGAGCATCCCACTGACGACATCGCGGTCCGGGCGTTCTGGTCCGGCGGAATAGTGGCAGATCAGCACCCCCGACTCGCGTTGGATCAGGAAGAGTTCATGAATAGTAAAGGGAAGGACTTCGCGCAAGGCGTACTCGCCATGTGAGACCCCCTGCACGCGCGCCTGCCAGTAGCGAGGGCTGAGCATCACCGAGGTGCTTTGACGAACGCGCTCATCGATCGATTGCGCCAGATTGCGCACTGCTTCGGCGACGGCGCGGGTGATCATCTGCCCAACCACGGGGTAGAGCGCATCGACAATATCTTCACGCGCCTGATAGACCTGGTGGCGAATGGCTTCACCGATAGCAGGCGCTATGGCGTGTGCAATTTCATCACGCGACTGATTGATCTGTTCCGCCAGAATATCGGCAATAACCGGGCTGATGCGATCAACCAGCGCTTCCGGCTTGAGCAACACCCGGCGCAACTCTTCGAGTTGTCGTTGCGTTTCAGGCGCCCTGACCATGCCCGACTAGTCCTTCGAGGTGTTCAACCCTTCGAGCAGGTCGGTGACCGTCCCTCCAGTTTCGAGACGCGCGGCAAGCTCGATGAGCATGCTGGCAAGCGCCTTGCGGTCGGTCTTCTGGTACTCAAGGCGGTCAGCAATGCGGCGCAGTTCGGCGCGCACTTCGTCTTCGGTGTGGCGAATTTCGCGGCGCAGCGCCTGTGCGCGCTGCTCGATCTGATCGCGCACATCGATGATACCAGCCCGGACGGAGCGCAGATCTGAGTCGTGCGCTGCTTGAGCCTTCCGAAGTTCGAGAATGGTCTCGCCGAAGGATTTGATCTGGTCTTCGTGCTGCCGCACCTGCGTGGCAATCTGCTGCATGAGCGCTTCGCGACTGCGCTGACGGTCGCTTTCGCGGCGAACGTCGTCGGTTAATTTGCGCACGTCCAGTTCCAGCATTTCGATACGCCGTGCCATCGTCTTTTCGAGATCGGCGAGGCGTTCGCGCGTCTCGTCTAGATCGATGCCGATGCGTTGAACTTCACGGCGCAGATCGGCAAAGCGCCGTTCATACTCCTCGATCTGCGCCCCAAAGAGGATCTCACGCAGTCGGTCGACTTCAGCGGCGTGCAAGCGCTGACGAAGCGGGTCGGGTCCAAGAATGATCTGGCGCACACGCTCGAGTTCTTCCTGACCTTCCTGATTGCTCTCACTGGTATTGTCCAACCGATGGTGCAGGGTGTCGTTGTGGGGGGTCATACTACTCTCTCTTTCACGATAATCGATAGACCAAGCGCCCGAAACGCTTCCTCGACATTCTCACCCGTTCTGGCGCTGGTGAAGAAGAGGGGCGCATCGAGCATCGCGGCTATTTCGCCGAGCTGCTCGTCTGATACCATGCGTTCGCTGCGCAGATCGATCTTATTCGCTATCATGATCAGTGGCACATCTGGATTGACTGCATGAAACTCTTCTGCGTAGCGCAGAAGCGCGGTCACCGTTTCTGCACGAGTTATATCGCATACCAATGCTGCGCCGCGGGCGCCTCGATAATACGACCGTACAATCGTCGTAAACGGTTCGCTCCCCGCCGTATCCCAGATCATCAGGGTCAGCGTCGATGGATATGCGTCCGGCATCTGGAGGATTTTGCGACTGACGCGGATACCGATTGTGCTAAGATAGGATTCGCTGAATCGGCTCTCGGTAAACCGGCGGATCAGGCTGGTTTTGCCGACGGCGAAGTCTCCGATCAGGCATACTTTGGCTATCTGGTTCATAAGCAGGGTGGGATAGTGAAAAGAACAGCCGCTGGTGCGATGTTCTGTTCTCGTGCCAGGAGAACGGAATGGCAGAGCACCACTCGATGAAGCGCCTTACAAGGCAGAGCGTTTGCGAGCAGGTAAGCGATCCCCACTGCTATCTTAGCGCATTTGCTTGACTTAAGCAACGACTTTATTCGATTTCGGACGTATCCCGGTATATAATAGCACGGTTATGTAACTGGATCATACCACTCTATCTGACCCAGATAACAAATGGAACCAGAATACTGGCGCTCGATCAGGGTCATTTCTATGATGCGCCGCTCTGTGATACTCTTTGTAATATGGATGCGACCAGCACCATCTTGATCGCCGATGACGATCCGGGCGCGCGCCTTGTTCTACAACGACTGTTGACGCGCGAGGGTCATCGGGTGCTGATGGCTCAGAACGGCGCCGAGGCACTGCGTCAGTCGATCGAATATACGCCAGATTTGCTGCTTCTAGATGTATTGATGCCGGAGATCGACGGTTTTGAGGTTTGTCGGCAATTACGCAATCATACACGGCTCCGCGAGATCCCCATTCTTTTGATCACGTCGCTTGGCGATCAGCAGTCACGTGTGGAGGGGTTGAGCGCGGGCGCTAATGGATTCATCACCAAGCCGTTCGACATGGCGGAACTGCTGGCGCATGTGCGCACCATCACCCGTCTCAACCGCTATCGCCGTTTATTGTCAGAACAGGAGCGGTTCCAGCGTCTGATCGAACTTTCACCGGAAGGCATCGCTATCATCAATGAGGAAAGCCGATTGCTGCTCGTGAACCCTGCGCTGGTCGCGCTGCTCGAAGCTCCGTCTGCCGGGTATCTCCTGGGTGACACATTGCTCAACTATCTGCATATTGCTGGGCTTGATCGCTATCGGGCGGGCATCAGAGCGCTCATGCAAGAGACGCAGCAGGTCTGGCGCATTGAACTCGATCTGATCAGCGTCAACGGTCACGCTACTCCCGCCGAAATCAGTCTGGGACGTTTTCGCGACCAGAATGGCGCATTTGCTCAGGTGATCATCCGCGATATTTCGGAACGTAAACGCGCCGAGGCACAGATCTATCGGCAGGTCAGCCGACTGACCAGTCTGCATACCATCGGCGTCGCTATTACAGCAAGCCTGGAGCTTCCGGCAACGCTGGCGATCCTGCTGGATCGCCTGATTGAGGAGTTGCACGTCGATGCAGCGAGTGTGCTATTGTTCAACCCACGCACCACAATGCTCGAAACAGCCTGCAACCGGGGGCTGCCGCGCGATCTTGCCGAGGTGGCGATCTGCGCTGAGGAAGGACTGGCTGGCATGGCGTTTCGTTCGCGTCAAACGGTCTCGCTCGCAACCTTTCCTTCCGAGATGCTGATCAGTCCACGTGATCAAATGCTGGCTGCGGCATTTGCAACATACTTTGCCGTACCCTTGCAGGCGCGCGACGAAATCAAAGGCGTGCTCGAAATCTTGCAGCGCGCCTCGTTTACGCCCGACGAGCATTGGTGGACATTTCTCGAAGCGCTGGCGATGCAGGCGGCGATTGCTATCGATACATCTTCGCTCTTCGAAGATTTGCGACGCACACACGCAGAATTGAAGCAATCCTACGATGCAACGATTGCCGGCTGGTCGCGCGCGCTGGATTTGCGCGACCGTGAAACGGAAGGGCATAGCGAACGTGTAACAGAGCTAACCCTGCGGCTGGCGCGTTGGATGGGCATTCCTGAGGATCAGATGGAACATATCCGGCGCGGCGCGCTCCTTCACGATATTGGCAAGATGGGCGTTCCCGATCATATTTTGCTTAAGCCAGGCCCGCTGAGTGTCGATGAATGGGCGATCATGCGCCAGCATCCGGTCTATGCGTTTCGCTGGCTCTCGGCGATTCCCTTTCTGCAACCTGCGCTCGATATTCCCTATGCCCATCACGAACGATGGGATGGCAGCGGTTACCCGCGCGGATTGCGTGGTGAACAGATCCCACTTGCCGCGCGTATCTTTGCGGTCGTCGATGTGTGGGACGCGCTGCGCTCTGATCGACCGTATCGTTCAGCCTGGACAGAAGAACAGACGATCGCATACCTCCGCTCCCTGGCCAGTACGCATTTCGATCCGGCCGTGGTGGCTGCATTTCTTGACATGATCGGGCAGGGGCGCAGGGAGTAGGGAGTGAAGAGGAGGAGTCAGGGGTTCGGGGTTGAGAGAACCTTCGCACCTCCCGCCTCGCGCCTCGCGCCTCGCCACAAATGCGAGATAAATCTCGCGCGACGCCATGGTCGGGCGCCTCGCCTCTCACCTTTCGCCCCTCGCGCCTCTTGCCTCGCGCCTCTTGCCTCGCGCCTCGCGCCTCTTGCCTCGCGCCTCGCGCCTCTCACCTTTCGCCCCTCGCGCCTCGCGCCTCGCGCCTCGCGCCTCTCCCCCTCTCACCTCTCACCTTTCGCCCCTCGCGCCTCTCCCCCCGCGCCTCTCACCTTTCGCGCCTCGCGCCTCTCCCCTCGCGCCTCGCGCCTCGCGCCTCTTGCCTCTTGCCTCGCGCCTCTCACCTTTCGCCCCTCGCGCCTCTCCCCTCGCGTCTCGCGCCTCTTGCCTCTTGCCTCGCCCCTCTCGCCTCTCGCCTCTTGCCTCTTGCCTCGCGCCTCTCACCTTTCGCCCCTCGCGCCTCTTGCCTCGCGCCTCTTGCCTCGCGCCTCTTGCCTCGCGCCTCGCGCCTCTCCCCCCTCTCACCTCTCACCTTTCGCCCCTCGCGCCTCTCCCCCCGCGCCTCTCACCTCGCCACCAATGCGCGATACATCTCGCGCGACGCCATGGTCGGGACCCTCACCCCTCGCGCCTCGCGCCCCTCGCCTCTCACCCCTCACCCCTCGCGCCTCGCGCCTCTCCCCTCGCGCCTCGCGCCTCTTGCCTCGCGCCTCGCATCTCTCCACAAAGGCGAGATACATCTCGCGCGACGCCATGGTCGGGACCCTCACCCCTCGCGCCTCGCCCCTCTTGCCTCGCGCCTCTTGCCTCGCGCCTCGCATCTCTCCACAAAGGCGAGATACATCTCGCGCTACGCCATGGTCGGGACCCTCACCCTTCGCGCCTCGCCCCTCGCGCCTCGCGCCTCTTGCCTCGCGCCTCGCATCTCTCCACAAAGGCGAGATACATCTCGCGCTACGCCATGGTCGGGACCCTCACCCCTCGCGCCTCGCCCCTCTTGCCTCGCGCCTCTTGCCTCGCGCCTCGCATCTCTCCACAAAGGCGAGATACATCTCGCGCGACGCCATGGTCGGGACCCTCACCCCTCGCGCCTCGCGCCCCTCGCCTCTCACCCCTCACCCCTCGCGCCTCGCGCCTCGCCCCTCGCGCCTCTTGCCTCGCGCCTCGCATCTCTCCACAAAGGCGAGATACATCTCGCGCTACGCCATGGTCGGGACCCTCACCCCTCGCGCCTCTCCCCTCGCGCCTCGCGCCTCTTGCCTCGCGCCTCGCATCTCTCCACAAAGGCGAGATACATCTCGCGCTACGCCATGGTCGGGACCCTCACCCCTCGCGCCTCGCGCCTCGCCACAAATGCGAGATAAATCTCGCGCGACGCCATGGTCGGGCGCCTCGCCTCTCACCTTTCGCCCCTCGCGCCTCTTGCCTCGCGCCTCGCGCCTCTTGCCTCGCGCCTCGCATCTCTCCACAAAGGCGAGATACATCTCGCGCGACGCCATGGTCGGGACCCTCACCCCTCGCGCCTCGCCCCTCTTGCCTCGCGCCTCTTGCCTCGCGCCTCGCATCTCTCCACAAAGGCGAGATAAATCTCGCGCTACGCCATGGTCGGGACCCTCACCCCTCGCGCCTCGCGCCTCTCCCCTCACCCTCGTCGCCGCGCGACTGTCAGCATAATGTCACTTCCTGTCACGAACGGGTCGAGGTCATACGAGCCGTAGATCGCCTCAACGACAAAACCGATGCGTTCAAGCAGGTGTTCGAGTTCGTAGCGGTAGAACCAGCGCAATGTCATAGGATGCACGGTGCGGCGCACGCTGCCATTCCCATCAAGTTCATCGTACACAAAGGTGACATAGTTGATCTGCTGCGCCATGTCTGCTCGCTGCGCCACGAACTTGCAGACGAACGCGCCATCGTCTGTGCGGAAGGTTCGATCCAGCGCCAGTTCTCCGTCGCACCCGGCAAGGTTGCGCGCGTGCGGATTGAACACATCGATCGCCAGCAGTCCATCGGGATGGAGGGCACGGTGGATGTTGGCAAGCACAGCCAACTGATCTGCAGTGGTCGTCAGATGCATGAAACTGTTGAGCGCCACGATCGCCAGATGGTACGGACCGTCGGGCACGGCGGACCGCACATCACCGTGATACAGGGCGATACGCGGAGCAACACCGGTCGCCGCAACGCGCATCCGCGCTCGTTCAATCATCGCCGCCGACGCATCGATGCCGGTGACGCGCATGCCGGCTTGCGCCAGCGGAACCAGCAGGCGACCGCTGCCGCACATTACGTCAAGAACACGCCCGCCAGTGCGACGCGCCAATTCGCGGTAGAAGGGGAGATCATCGGCAAATCCGCTATGATCGGCGTCGTAAAAGCGCGCGATAGCGTCGTAATCGCTCATATTGCTACGGTGCGATGCCAAACACAAACAGCGCGATCCCGCCCAGAATAATCAGGCCGGTAATGCCAACGATCACGCCCACCGGACTGATGATCGGATCGAACCGCGGCGGAGCGGGCAACGCGCGCTGGTCAGGCAGCGACATCGACATGCGGCGAACCTGGATATCGTGCCACTCCAGGTCAGGCGTCGACGATGGGAACGGCGAGCGCACCGGTTGGGGCAGGTTCGGGATGTCGTTGTAGGTCGCAGGTTGATACGCCGATGGAAACGGCGACTGCACTGATTGGGGCAGGCGCGCGTCGTCATTATACGTTGCGGGCTGATAGGTCGAAGGGAATGGCGAACGCACCGACCGGGGCTGTGACGAGGGCTGATTGACGGTGGCGTGACGCTCGCCTCTGCGCGTGATCCCACGGACGATCGACACTAGCGCCCCCAGAATGACCAGCCCCAAAATGATGAACGGCAGCAGGTTCGGCGAGATAGGCACAGCGCCGCCGAGCGCGTTCCGTAGCGCATTGAGCAGCGGACCGCCGGCGATCACTGCGAAAAAGATGAGCCAGCCGATGATCGATCCCCAGTTGATCCGTGGTTGTTGCTGACGTTCGTTGTCCATACGTCTGTATTGTACCACCACCACGGGTGGTTATGGGTCGGGATTCGGGGGTTTCAAGAACGCAGAACCTTCCTGCCTTCACCCTTCCCTCTCGCGCCTCAACAAGGTTCAATGCCCGCCGCAAACTGGAATGCGCCGCAGTCGTCGTGCTGAACGACCAGGAGGAGTCCTTCACGCAAGGAGATGAAGCCGGGAGGATCGATCAGGATGTTGCTGACGCCGCGCGCGCGCTCAAAGTGCAGCGTAGCATCGTCGAGTGCATAGAATAAGCCGCGCGTCGTGATCCCGCAGACAGTCGGCGTCAGCGGCAGGAGCGACAGCGTATCGCCACGTTGACCTTCGAGCAGCGCCTGATCGCGCACCAGAAACAGACGCTGCCGTTCATCGATCAGGCGCACCTGTCGCCCCTGCAACTCTGGCATCGCCAGCATGGCGACGTTGGCAAAGGTGTGATCCCAGCGTCCTCCCAGCGCGCCAAGAATGTCGATGTGCGTTGCGCCGATGGCGACGGCGTGGAGCAACGCCAGTTCCAGATCGGTCTCGTCCTTTTCGCGCGGGAAGCGGCGCACCTCGACGCCATCCGCCGCGAGCAACGCCAGTCGCGTCGCGCCAAGCGAGTCGAGATCGCCGATGACGATGGCGGGGCGGAAACCGGCTTCTACAAGGGCGTTCGCTCCGCCATCGGCAGCGATGACCAGATCGGCGCCGGCAATCATCTCGCGGTAGGGGTCGAGCCGCAACGACGGGGCATTGGCGACAATGACCACATTCATGGCATGCTCACGTTGCTGCGACAATCCGATTGCGCAGCACGCCGATTGAGTCGATCTCGGCTTCCATCACATCTCCAGGGCGCATGTACTCCGGCGGCGTGCGTCCGAGACCAACCCCGGCCGGCGTGCCGGTTGCAACGACCATCCCTGCTTCCAGCGGCATACCGAGTGACAGGTGTTCGATAATCGCAGGGATGTCGAAGATCAGGTCTCCCGTATGCGAGTCCTGGCGCGTCTCGCCGTTCAGCCGCAGACGAATGCCAAGCCCCGCCGGATCGGGAATCTCATCCACCGTCACGATACACGGTCCCATCGGGCAGGCGCGATAGAGACTCTTGCCCTTGAAGAACTGTTGATGACGGCTTTGCAGATCGCGCGCCGAAATATCGTTGACAATGGTATACCCAAAGATATACGCCATCGCCTCTGAACGCGGAATATTCATACCCGCCTTGCCGATGACAAACGCCAGTTCAACCTCGTAGTCCAGTTCAGTCGTCACTTTGGGATCGAGCGGAATATCGTCGTCCGGTCCGCACACGGTATGCGCCGCTTTGGTGAAGAAGACCGGATATTCCGGCAGTTTGGGTTCGCGCCCGCGCGCGCGGTACGACTCGATGGCGTGCGCAACATAATTCATCCCCAGACAGATGACATTCTGTCGTGGGCGCGGAATGGGCGCGAGAAGTGTCACGGCGCTCAACGGAACGCCCTTCTCGCGTTCGGCAGCGGCGCGCGCAGCCTCCAACCCGGCGGGACCGGCATCGATCAGGCTCAACATATCAGGCGCCACGCCGACAAGCGACACGACCTCGCCGCCGCGCAGCGCACCCAGGTGCACTCCCTCGCTGTCGCGGTACGTTACCAACCGCATGGTGGTCTCCTCGAAAGCATGACAGGCGAATACGGTATCTTGTATAGTACCACAGAATGGAGGCGCGAGGCGCGAGGCAAGAGGCAAGAGGGGCGAAAGGTGAGAGGCGCGAGGCAAGAGGCAAGAGGCGAGAGGCGAGAAGGGCGAGGCAAGAGGCAAGAGGCAAGAGGCAAGAGGCGCGAGGCGCGAGGGGCGAAAGGTGAGAGGCGCGAGGGGCGAAAGGTGAGAGGCGAGGGGCCCGACCATGGCGTAGCGCGAGATTTATCTCGCATTTGTGGAGAGATGCGAGGCAAGAGGCGCGAGGCAAGAGGCGCGAAAGGTGAGAGGCGCGAGGGGCGAAAGGTGAGAGGCGAGGGGCCCGACCATGGCGTCGCGCGAGATGTATCTCGCATTTGTGGAGAGATGCGAGGCAAGAGGCAAGAGGCAAGAGGCAAGAGGCAAGAGGCAAGAGGCAAGAGGCAAGAGGCAAGAGGCGCGAAAGGTGAGAGGCGAGGGGCCCGACCATGGCGTAGCGCGAGATTTATCTCGCATTTGTGGAGAGATACGAGGCAAGAGGCAAGAGGCGCGAGGCAAGAGGCAAGAGGCGCGAGGCAAGAGGCAAGAGGCGCGAGGCAAGAGGCGCGAAAGGTGAGAGGCGAGGGGCCCGACCATGGCGTCGCGCGAGATGTATCTCGCCTTGGTGGAATGGCGTAGCGCGAGATGTATCGCGCATTGGTGGCGAGGCAAGAGGCAAGAGGCGCGAGGCAAGAGGCGCGAGGCAAGAGGCGCGAGGCGCGAGGGGTGAGGGTCCCGACCATGGCGTAGCGCGAGATGTATCTCGCCTTTGTGGAGAGATGCGAGGCGCGAGGCAAGAGGCGCGAGGCAAGAGGGGCGAGGCGCGAGGGGTGAGGGTCCCGACCATGGCGTCGCGCGAGATGTATCTCGCCTTTGTGGAGAGATGCGAGGCGCGAGGGGAGAGGCGCGAGGCGCGAGGGGAGAGGCGCGAGGCGCGAGGGGTGAGAGGCGAGGGGCGCGAGGCGCGAGGGGTGAGGGTCCCGACCATGGCGTAGCGCGAGATGTATCTCGCATTTGTGGAGAGATGCGAGGCAAGAGGCAAGAGGCGCGAGGCAAGAGGGGCGAGGCGCGAGGGGTGAGGGTCCCGACCATGGCGTAGCGCGAGATGTATCTCGCATTTGTGGAGAGATGCGAGGCAAGAGGCAAGAGGCGCGAGGCGCGAGGGGCGAGGCGCGAGGGGTGAGGGTCCCGACCATGGCGTAGCGCGAGATTTATCTCGCCTTTGTGGAGAGATGCGAGGCGCGAGGCAAGAGGCGCGAGGCGCGAGGGGTGAGGCGCGAGGCGCGAGGGGTGAGGGTCCCGACCATGGCGTAGCGCGAGATTTATCTCGCCTTTGTGGAGAGATGCGAGGCGCGAGGCAAGAGGCGCGAGGCAAGAGGGGCGAGGCGCGAGGGGTGAGGGTCCCGACCATGGCGTCGCGCGAGATTTATCTCGCCTTTGTGGGGAGATGCGAGGCGCGAGGCAAGAGGCGCGAGGCAAGAGGGGCGAGGCGCGAGGGGTGAGGGTCCCGACCATGGCGTCGCGCGAGATGTATCTCGCCTTTGTGGAGAGATGCGAGGCGCGAGGCAAGAGGCGCGAGGCAAGAGGGGCGAGGCGCGAGGGGTGAGGGTCCCGACCATGGCGTCGCGCGAGATTTATCTCGCCTTTGTGGAGAGATGCGAGGCGCGAGGCAAGAGGCAAGAGGCGCGAGGGGAGAGGCGCGAGGCAAGAGGCAAGAGGGGCGAAAGGTGAGAGGCGCGAGGGGCGAAAGGTGAGAGGCGAGGGGCCCGACCATGGCGTAGCGCGAGATGTATCTCGCCTTGGTGGAATGGCGTAGCGCGAGATTTATCTCGCATTTGTGGAGAGATACGAGGCAAGAGGCAAGAGGCGCGAGGCAAGAGGCGCGAAAGGTGAGAGGCGCGAGGCAAGAGGCGCGAGGCGCGAAAGGTGAGAGGCGCGAGGCAAGAGGCGCGAGGCGCGAAAGGTGAGAGGCGCGAGGCAAGAGGCGCGAAAGGTGAGAGACGCGAGGGGCAAGAGGCAAGAGGCGCGAGGCGCGAGGCGCGAGGCGCCCGACCATGGCGTAGCGCGAGATTTATCTCGCCTTTGTGGAGAGATGCGAGGCGCAAGGCAAGAGGCGCGAGGCGCGAGGGCGGACTTGACCGGTGTGCAACGCGCATGCGTCCAACACCTTCATCGAGACGGAATGAGTCAATCCGCGTTGGCGCGCCGGTTTGGCGTACAGCGGCGCACGATCCAGCGCTGAATTGTCCGTCCGGATACGGTCGATCGTCCTGGTGGGCCACGCGCCCATGGGCGGCGGACCTTGACGGACGCCTCTTGCGACGTGGTAATCGCCGCACGGCAGGCGCATCCGCATCACGGACCCAAACGGATGGCGCAGGATCGGCAGCCGCGCTTTCCCAACGCCAATGCGGTGACAGTGTGGCGGACCCCGGAGGCCGCCGGATGGACCCAGCGCTCCCCCCAAAAAACGGCCGCACCGTCCGATTCCGGTCGGACGCCATCGGGGTCAATTGGACATTCAGGAGTTACCGGCGATTCGCGGAAGCCCCAGACGGGAGTACAAGACGAGTCTGATTCATCTGCGGACCCGGATGAAGTACGCGGAAATCCACCCAACGGCTACCGGTCGGCGGATTGCCGGGGTGTTGCGACGAGCGATTGGACGATTGCTCCCGTTTCATCTGGTGGTCACAGATACTGCACTGGTCTGTACGATGATGTATGACAACGTTCACTGGCCACATCAAGGTCTCGATGGCGGTCATGCCGTTAGCGCTCTTCCATCGGTGCTATTCCATGCCGCAGCCAAGGGTGCGCTAACAGAGTAAAGCAGTACACCTAACCCTACCTCTGACGGTCACGCTGATACAGTTGCCAGGCGGTCAGCGCCAGGCAGACGACCATGTAACCAAAGAGTATCCCCCAGCGTGACAGCAAGTGCTCCGGCGCGAAAGTGTACTCCTCCGGCGGATTGGGCAGGCGCAACATTCCCGGTTGTAGTGGAAGATCATTGATATTGACCGATGTACCATAGGCATCCATCGCCCACCGGCTAATCGTCAGCCAGGAGAGAACGCGCTGCACGGTGATGCCATCCCCCAGGCTGAAAATGACCCCCGCGAAAATAATCTGCGGAATAAGCGCCAGCGGCACCAGCGAAATCGCCCGATCCGGCGTTGCCGCGAATGCCGAGATTGCCAACCCCATCGCCAGCCCTGCCAACGACGTCAGCACGGCAGTGATGAACAGTTCCAGTTGTATCGGCAACATCACTCCCTGCGCAGGGAACTGCACTCTCAGCCCGACCAACGCCAGCAGCACGGCGCTTTGCAGAACGACCAGCAGCAGCAGCACCAGCACTTTCGACAGCACATACGGCGCAATGCGCAGATTCGCAAGGCGCTCCCGGCGGTAGATCGGCGCTTCTTTAGTAATCTCGCGCGCAGCGTTGATAATGCCAAACCAGACGCCGACCGTCGCCAGCATAAAGAGCACCTTCTTGGCTTCATTGGCAAAAGCGTTCTCGCCGACAATCGCATCGGCTTTGGCGACCAGCATCAATAGCAAACCGATGATCGGCGCTTGGAGGAGCAGGATTGCCAGATTGCGCCGGTCTTGCAGCGTCAGGTCAAAATACCGGCGCACCAGGATGCCGAATTGTCGCAATGACGAAACGCCGGGACGCTTCGCTGCGCCGTCCCCCTCAGCGTTGCCGGTCACCGGTCCGACCGGCGCCTCTGCCAATCGCCCGGTCACATACGTGGCATATTGTGGCGAGGCGCGGAACTTCATCTCCCATAGTTCGGCAAGCGTAGGAACCGACGGTTTGTTGTTTCCCGACGATTGTTGCCTATGATGCTGCCATGCCGCGTACTCCGTCTGAAGATCGCGTTGCACAATCGCCCACCGTTCAGGATCGTTCGGGTCTGCCAGTCCGTCGATGCGGGTGTAAATGTCGGCAAAATCACCGCTCGACACGCCAAAGAAATTGAGCGCCTCGGATGGCGGACCAAAGAAGACCATCCGTCCGTCCGACATGAACGCCACGTGATCGCAGACATTAATGTTGGCGGTGGCATGCGTCACCAGCACAATGGTGCGCCCGCTATCCGCCAGGCGGCGCAGGGTGTACATCATCTTCTTTTCGAGACCGGGATCGAGTCCGGAGGTCGGTTCGTCCAAAAAGAAAAGCGACGGATCCGCCAGCAGTTCAGCGCCGATACTAACACGTTTGCGCTGCCCGCCGGACAGGTTTTCAATCGGTTTTTCGCGGTGCGGCGTCATCTCGACATCTTCGAGCACACGGTCGATGCGCTGCCGAATCTCTACCGGCGCCGTATCGGCAGGCAGACGCAGTTCGGCGGCGTATCCCAGCGCGCGTTCGACCGGCAGGCTGCGATGAAGGATGTCGTCCTGTGGAACATAGCCCAACACCGAGCGGTAGGCGTCGAAGTTACGATAGTAGTCGTCGCCGTTGACCAGGATGCTCCCATGGGTCGCCTGCACGAAGCCGGAGAGGGCGTTGAGGAGGGTGCTCTTGCCGGTGCCGCTGCCGCCAACGAGCGCCACGAACTCGCGTGGCGCAATCGAAAGTGAGACATCTTTCAGAATCATGCGGGTTTTGCCGCCACGCGATACCTCACGCCACAGGTTGCGCGCATCGATGCGCAACGCGCCGCGCTGGTCGTACTGATCGAGGCTTTCGCCAGTGTAGACCAGCTTGAATGCGCCGATCTGGATAATGTCGCCTTTTGCCAGTGTATGCTCGGTGATGCGCCGCCCATTGACAAAGGTGCCATTGGTGCTTCCCACATCGCGCAGCACATGCTTCCCGTTCACCCGGTCGATAACCGCGTGTCTGCGCGACACCTGCGGGTTATCGAGGAGAATCTCACATCCCTCACGTCCAATTGTAATCTGCGGATCGGTCGGATCGAGCCGATAGCTGCGCGTGACCTCAGCCGCCTGTTGAACCTTCGGCGCCTGTGGGTTGCGGTAGGTCAGCGTGACGAAATTACCGGTTGCCGGGTCGCCAATGCGCAACACGTCGCTGTCTGCCAGCACATGCGGCGCATTGGCAGGAAGTCGCTTTCCCTTAAAGAGCAGACCGTTGGTGCTGCCGATATCGACAATCTGGTGCGCGACGCCATGCGGCTCGATGCGCGCATGGCGACCGGAGACGAAGCGTGAGGTGATGACAATATCGTTGTCGGGCGCGCGCCCAATCGAAAGCGATTGTTGACCGAGCGTGACCTCGAAGGTGTGACCTACATCTTGAACGATCAGCACGGGTCCGGTGGCGGACACCCCACCCTGTGATGAACCACTGCCGATCATGGTCGCGTCAGGAGCGCCGCCAGGCGGGGCAGCGAATGCTCCCTGCGCCAGGGAAGCGGTTCGCTCAGGAGTGTAGCCAGGAGCGGCGGAAGAACGAGCGGTTGATGCAAGGGCAGCGGGTAGAGGTGTATCTTGTGATTTCCCGCAGCGGGTGCAGAACTTCGCCCCGGGTCGGTTCAGCGGTGCGCCGCAGTGAATGCAGGTTGCAGGCTGTGACACCATGATCCTCCTGTTGGTAAACACGCGAGTCGATTGTAGCATGCCCTGCAATAGAAAGACGACGCTGTATCAGGCATTGGCGCGAAAACGCACCTGTACGTACTGATACCAATGACGATTGAAGATGCCGCATGCGTGTCATTCCGAGCGCAGCGAGGAATCGGCGCGGGTCGCGCACGACCCCTCGCGCTGCTCGGGGTGGCAATGCCGGATGGTCACAGGTCATTGGTATGAGGGAGACGAAGAGGCGTCTTCGTCTCCCTCAATGGTTGCAGAAGGAGCAATCTTCACACCCGCAATGATCCCAGATAGCGTACCGTGGTGTGTTCTTCTTACTCGCCGTCATCTTGTAGCGAGATAACGCCATCTTTATAGATCTCGACGGTGATGTCGTGTACTACCCGACCCTTGCACTGGGTTGTTTGTTCCTGTGGTTGCTCATCTCCGATCATCTGCGTTGCTACGGTGATCGTCAGATCTACATCGGTCGTTGCTGCACCCTTGCTGATGCGCCAGAGCGGTTCGCCGAGGGTGTCGCCCTTGCCGACATATTCCAGTTTGCCAAGGATGTAGCGTGTGTCGACGCTGCCATGAACCGATACGCCGACGCATCCGGCGAGGAAAGCGCCCAGGATCAGAATCGTCAGCGCCATCAAGACACGGCGGCGTGTGCGCCACGCCAGAATACCGGAAGGCATCGCAACCAGCAGAAGAACTCCTGGTTGCATGCCGCCCGTTTCTGGCGGCGGAACAACCAGACGCAGCATCCCCTGAATATTATCGGGTCCAATCAATCCAATCGCTTCGATCTGCGAGTGATCATCCGGATCGTCGGTCAGGGTCATGCCGGGATCGAGCGCAAACGCCAGTTCGTTGAGACCTTGCCAGGTGTATGATCCTCGTTGCGCCATCCCCTCTGAGAGGGCGGCGGATAGTTGAGTCAGTTTCGCGGGATCGACGGATGTGTTGTCACTGCTGCACACAACCGAATTGCTGCGCACATCACCCGGTATCAGCAACCAGTCTCCTTGCAGATCGACAAGGCGCACGGCGGCTTTGAAGGTGTTCGTCTCATCACGCCCAAGCGCAACCACCCGCACCTTTCGATAGCCCATTGTCGCATGGATCGGACCCAGCACCAGCTGCGCATCGCCTGGATGATGAACGACAGGTTCATCATCCAGGCGATACAAGAGTTCGATCCCTGGTTCGATGATCAGCATGACAGGCCAGGTTGGTCTGCCTGTTCCGCCGCTGACGACCTGTAACGGATAGACTCCTGCCCGCTCGATGGGCGCGTTGATGATGTATTCGGGCGGGCGATCTTTGGGGGTCTCCTGCCTGATCTGCGGTTCACCCGAACTGCTTTCCAGGAAGAACTCTTGTGCAGCGCTCAGGATATTTTGTTTGACCCAGATGACATCACCAAACGTATCACCGGTACGGACGACGTTGTGGAGCGAGATAGTCGTATTCGTCCGTTCAGGCGCTACGCCGAGCAGATAGCGCGCGTAATCGTCCAGATTGGCGCGGATGTTCGCCTGGAAGGCGGCGTCATTGAGCGGGTATGTTCCGTCGTTGATTGCCCGAATCATTCCCTGTTCGCTTATTGCGCAGGCATCGCTGTCGCACATGTTTACCCTGAGCAATTGCGCGTGGATGTACCGCGCCTCGTCGCTGCGCGACCATGTGAACGGCGCCGCCTGAAAACCAAGGAATGCCGGTCGATCAACCGTTGTCTGACCATAGTGCTGTAGGTTGAACTCCAGAGCGCTATCATCGATCAAAAACACGCCATTTTCCGCAGTCGTTTCCAGCCACCATGTTCTGGCGCCAGAGAGCGCCGATAGCGTCATAACGTACTCCTCGTCCTGGATCCAGTGAAAAAGTTCGTGCGCCAGATCACGTCGTCCTTCATTGGTGGATATGCTGGATGCGCTATCCATCGGGAGATATATAATCCCATTCTTGGCGCTATACACCGGTCCGGCAACTGATGGATCGACAATCACAAAGATCGACGCGCTTGACGCAGCAGCGGTGAACCCTCTCCCTGCATACGCTTTCATCAGGACATCCACCTGAGAAATGATGGCGTCGGCATCGGCGGTTTGTAGTGGCACGGTCAGTCGCCACATGACATGGACTCTGCCGTTCGTCCGACAACGAGTGTTTGTCGTCCATTCCAGGCATTCACGATAGACATCGGCGGCATAGGCGCGGCGCGGCGCAAGGTTCAGCCCCAGCAGGTTGTGCGTTTCGGCTGGAGATGCGGCGCTGCCGGGTTTGGGACGCAGAACGACATAGTGGATCGTCCCATCGCGCGCTATTCCCGGCGCAGGCGCGTCGGGCAGCGTCTTGGGCGCAATCAACGTGTCGATGCGCAGCATGCCATCGGTTGGTTGGAGATCAAGGAGCGCCAGATATTCGTTATCGATGACCACTGCTACACGCGAGTCCGGTCCGGCTGCCGGGAGCGCCAGCGTTGCGCGTCCACGCCCGTCGTGTTCTGCCACAACCGAATAGAACGGCGTTTCGATGGCAAACGCCTGATTGAGCGCATCTGCGAGCGATCCCTGCGCGGCGCTCGCCATTAATTCGATCCCTGATCCCTCCTCAAGCGCATCACCTGGAACGGTGAGACTGGCGCCATGACTATCAATGTGCGGTTGTCCATCAGCAGCGACGGTTGTCTGCTCGATGGGCGCGATCGTCATGGTCAGTGGAGCAGGCGTCGCGGTCGGGGTCGTCGGACCGAGATTTGCCGGCGGAAGAGGCGTACTATTGGCTGGCGGCGCGCTGCTGATTGCACTGCGCCCGAAACCGAAGAGCAACGCCGCAGCAATCCCTCCAACGACGACGAAGACGACCGCAATCGCGGCGATTGCGAGCAGTCCAGGCGACAGTGAGTGGCGGGACAGCGGCGTAGGCATCTGGGAGACGCCAGAAGGCGGCAGTGGGTAAGGCGCCATACCGGGAGGAGGCGGTGCATGAGGCGAATACGATTGCGCAAAGGCGGATGGTTCCTGCCCAGTCGCAGACGAATACGGCCATGCGGATGGTGGAGGGTATGGCGGCGCTGACATTGGACCGGATGCATGGGCTGAGGGCGCAGCCAGGGACGGCGGTAGCGGAGCGGCAGGCAGCACTGGCGGAGCGAGGACGGCTTCCACTTCCGACACAATGCCCAGACGCAGCATCGTGTCTCCCAGCGTCAGCGTGTCCCCCGGACGCAGGGCAGTCGGCGCGCGCAGCGAGACGCCGTTCAGTAACGTTCCGCCGCTGCTCCCAACATCTTCGGCAACGAATGCAGCGCCGTTCCATGTCAGGCGAAGATGGTGACGCGAGATCTTTGGATCGTCAAGAAGGATCGTGTTATCGGTTGCTCGACCGATGGCGATCACGGCTGTGGGCAGAGGAATGTGCGCCGTGATGGTATTCTCCCGGATGACCAGGAGTTCGAAGATATGCGATGATGGATGCAATGGACGACCACACTGCGGGCAAACATGTATTCCAGGACGATGTGGGGCGCCACAGAATGGGCATATGGGCAACGGCTGCGAGTCGGAAGCATGGCGCATATCGTTTTCTCCGCGACGCTAATGGAGATGGCACAAGAAACGCTTGCGAAGCCTTTCCGCTTCTTATACCGTGTATGCGAAAGGACAGGAATGGAGGATTCAACAACGATGGATTGTTATTGCGCAACCAGAGATGCCCGATGCACAGCGGTTTCTGTTTGACGCCTTCCGGTCGCTGTGCTATACTAGGGCAGTCGTGGTGCCTGTAGCTCAACGGCAGAGCGCCTGACTGTGGCTCAGGAGGTTGTGGGTTCGAGACCCATCAGGCACCCCATCTTCTGTCTCCTCGATGAGGAGACTTTTTTGTTTGGCGAAAGTACATCGCTATCGCGTTGCGACGTCGGTTTTTCGTTGCTTTGCGCACAGCGGAGGCGCGCCCGTGGATTACCTGGTTGTTTCCAATCATCACACGTTTATGATCAGCGACCATAACGGCGATATTCCCGTCGAGGACTCGCCATTCGGTCTGTATTTCTACGATATGCGCCACCTCAGCGGCTTCCAGGTGCGCCTGAACAGTCAACCGCTCGAACTGCTCGCTTCGAGTGATGAACATGTGTATCGTGCCGTGTTCCTCCTGACGAACGGCGCATCCGGTAACGAACAGGGACTCGACCGCCAGACAATCGCGGTGCGGCGCGAGCGGGTCGCACACGAGGCGGTCTATGAGCGGATTGGGGTCACCAACTACAATCGCACTCCAATCGAGTGTGATCTGACGGTCGAACTGGCCGTCGATTTTGCCGATATGTTCGTTGTGCGCGGCTTCGCCGGCGGTCCACGCGGTTCAATAGCGCCGGTCGAATATCACGGCGATCGGCTCCGATTCATCTATCGCGGCGCCGATGATGTGGTGCGCACCACCGACATTCATCTGAGTGTCATCCCGGATACGGTTGATATACTCGGCGCTGAAGCGCCGCCGCCCTCTCCCGGTCCGCAAGGCGAAGGGGCGCGCCGTCTGCGGCAACTGCCAACCCCCGCGCGCGCGCAGGTACACTGGCGTCTGACGCTGGAACCGCATGCCACCTGGAGCGTTGATCTGACCATCACACCTGCGACCGATCCATTGGACCAACAGAACAGTCGTGCAGGCGAATCGTTTGAGACGGCGCTGGAAGCGGTACGCGCATCATACCAGGCATGGGACGAAGCGGCAGCCATCGTGACAACCGATAACCCGGCGTTCAACGAGATACTACGGCGCAGCAGCCACGATCTCCGTGCATTGACAGTGCCGTTTGGCGATCTCTTCCTGCCGGTGGCGGGAATTCCCTGGTTTGCGGTTCCCTTCGGGCGCGATTCGTTGATTACCAGTTTTCAGGCGCTCTGGTTTCAGCCGGACCTGGCGCGTAGCACGTTGCGCTATCTGGCGGCGCATCAGGGAACACAGGATAATCCCTGGCGCGATGAGCAGCCGGGCAAGACTCTGCACGAAATGCGCTTTGGGGAACTCGCCAACACCAACAGCGTTCCGTTCAATCCCTATTACGGCAGCATTGATGCCACGCTCCTGTTCTTAATGCTGTTCGCTGCCACCGTGCGCTGGACCGGCGACAGGACGCTGTACCACGATCTGCTGCCGGCGGCGTTGCGCGCGATCGACTGGATCGACCTTTATGCCGATGCCGATGGTGATGGTTATATCGCGTTCGAGCCGCGCTCGACAGCAGGGTTGCGCATTCAGGGGTGGAAGGACTCGCGCGATTCGGTGATGCATCCCGACGGAACCCTTGCCGAACCGCCGCTGGCGCTGGTGGAGGTGCAGGCATACGCTTATGCCGCCAAAACCTGGATGGCGGATCTGTTCGAGCGCATGGGAGAACCTGACCGGGCGGCAGAGTTGCGTCTTGGCGCTGCGGCGCTGAAAGAGCGGTTCAATGCCGATTTCTGGCTGGAGGACGAGAAGTTCTACGCGCAGGCGATTGAGGTTGGCAAAGGACCCATTCGTGAAGTCACCAGCAATCCGGGACACGCACTTCTGTGCGATCTTTTGCTGCCGGAATACGCTGCGCAGGTAGCAGATCGACTAACAGCGCCCGATATGTTGTCGAGCTGGGGGGTGCGCACCCGCAGCGCCGCCGACCCGAATTACAATCCGATAAGTTATCACAATGGCAGCGTCTGGCCCCACGATAACTCGCTGATCCTCTGGGGATTGACTCGGAGTGGGTTCCGTGACAAAGCCAATGAAATCGCCGGTCGCCTGGTTGCAGCGGCGGCGCATTTCCGCTTGCGTCGCCTGCCCGAGTTGATGTGCGGGTATGACCGCGATCCTGAAACGTTCGATGGTCCTGTGCCATACCCGGTGAGTTGCCGTCCACAGGCGTGGGCTGCCGGTACAGGGCTGCTGATCGTGCGCAGCATTCTGGGGCTTGAGGTCGATGCGCTCGACAACACACTGCACCTTGCGCCGCATCTTCCGCCTTGGCTCTCGTGGGTCGAGGTGCAGAATCTGCGTGTCGGCGAACGACGGGTCCATTTTCGGGCAACGCACGCCGGGGTGGAAATCATTGCGGATGGCGGGGTCGAGGTGCGCATCAAGGGTTGACGCCGTTGTGGGAGGCGCCCGACGGCTGATGCAGAAAATAGCCCGGTCTGCTGGCGCTGCGGGCTGAAGCCCTGGCTGAGATCGTGCAAGCCCCTACGGGGCTTCCTCAACACGAAGCGAGGCAACCGGTCTGCTGGCGCTGCGGGCTGAAGCCCTGGCTGAGATCGTGCAAGCCCCTACGGGGCTTCCTCAACACGAAGCGAGGCAACCGGTCTGCTGGCGCTGCGGGCTGAAGCCCTGGCTGAGATCGTGCAAGCCCCTACGGGGCTTCCTCGTCCTGAGCGAAGGCGTGCGCCCGCAGCGCAGGGGATGCGCGGTGTGGCAGCGCAGGTTTACCGGGTTCATTGCCTCATCCTCATCAGTCGCGGGCTATGGTTGCGAAGCCCGCCTGCGGTGGGGGGTGGTGCAGCTCGCCCGTGCGCCTGGCGTCTCCCAAACACGAAGCTGGCGCTGCGGGCTGAAGCCCTGGCTGAGATCGTGCAAGCCCCTACGGGGCTTCCTCAACACGAAGCGAGGCAACCGGTCTGCTGGCGCTGCGGGCTGAAGCCCTGGCTGAGATCGTGCAAGCCCCTACGGGGCTTCCTCGTCCTGAGCGAAGGCGTGCGCCCGCAGCGCAGGTTTACCGGGTTCATTGCCTCATCCTCATCAGTCGCGGGCTATGGTTGCGAAGCCCGCCTGCGGTGGGGGGGGGTGCAGCTCGCCCGTGCGCCTGGCGTCTCCCAAACACGAAGCTGGCGCTGCGGGCTGAAGCCCTGGCTGAGATCGTGCAAGCCCCTACGGGGCTTCCTCGTCCTGAGCGAAGGCGTGCGCCCGCAGCGCAGGTTTACCGGGTTCATTGCCTCATCCTCATCAGTCGCGGGCTATGGTTGCGAAGCCCGCCTGCGGTGGGGGGGGGGGGTGCAGCTCGCCCGTGCGCCTGGCGTCTCCCAAACACGAAGCTGGCGCTGCGGGCTGAAGCCCTGGCTGAGATCGTGCAAGCCCCTACGGGGCTTCCTCGTCCTGAGCGAAGGCGTGCGCCCGCAGCGCAGGTTTACCGGGTTCATTGCCTCATCCTCATCAGTTGCGGGCTATGCTTGCGAAGCCCGCCTGCGGTGGGGGGTGGTGCAGCTCGCCCGTGCGCCTGGCGTCTCCCAAACACGAAGCTGGCGCTGCGGGCTGAAGCCCTGGCTGAGATCGTGCAAGCCCCTACGGGGCTTCCTCGTCCTGAGCGAAGGCGTGCGTTCGCAGCGCAGGGGGCGCCCGGTCGGACAACGCCGGTATAGCGGCGCATTGTTTTCTGCCAATGCATGACTGCACGCAGTGTAAGCGGTGTAATTACCTCGACAGGTTGAGCGAATGCCTGTCACCCGTCGCTCACAGGCGAGACGCCCATACGCATAGAAGCTACCGCTCCACACACGCCATCGCCCGCCGTTGCATGGCGGTGGCGGTTTCGGCGGCGGTGCGCCTGCCGAGCAGGAATGGCGGCAGTTCGACTTCGATGGCGTCCCATGCGCAGCGAATCGGACGGGTCGGCGGGATGCCCGGCGCATTGCCGGCATACGTTGCAGCTGCCGCCAGCGCCGGATCGTCAGTGACCGCCGGGTCGTTCAAGGCGGGAATGGACGCCGGGAGCATGCTCAGGTCGCGCGCGATGCGCGCCTGCCATACCGGTTCGCGGAGGGTCGCTGCCAGCGTTTCTGCCTGTGCCAGGCGTTGACCGTCGAGCGCAGCGCCGTACATCAAGTACACGCCGGTAAGCGGCGCGGCTGCCGGCACGCCCCGATTCGCCAGCGGCAGCGGCGCGATGCCTAACTCCAGGGTGTCGGTCAATCCCCGATAACTTTCCAGCGCCCAATCGCCATCGATTGCCAGCGCCACCCTGCCGCGCCGGAAGAGTCGCGCGCCCTCATCGTAGGTCGAGGGGGGCGTTGGTCCATACCGCCGGAGGGTGCGCAGCAGTTCGAGCGCAGACACAACAGCAGGAGCGTCGAGGGCGGGCATTCCGTCGGCATCGAGCATGGCGCCTCCTGTTATGTCAAGCCAGAGCGCAAACCAGCGCGCTTCAGTCCACCCGGCAACCAGTCCGAACCGTCCTCCGCCGGTGTTGGTGCGCGCAGCCGCGATCAGTGCGTCGATGGTGCGCGGCGGATATTCGACAAGTTTCCGGTTGTAGAGCAGCAGCAAGAAACCCTGTGCGCCAACCGGCACGCCCCACTGCTGATCGTCGGCGGTTGCGCCCACAACGACAGCCGGCAGCGTACCCTCGGCGGCAGGCGTCGAGCGCACTGCCTGAATCAGCCCCATGGTGCGCAGGATCGCCAGATCGTTGCCATCACCCCAGATGACATCCGGTGGTGGCCGTCCATCGATCTGATCGACGCGCAGACGGGCGATCATGGCGTCGGGAGTGCTGCTACGGATGCGGATCGGCACGTTGGCTGCGGCGGCGGCTTCGCTGAGCAGCCGCGCGAGGGCGTCACGTCGCGCTTCGTCACCTGCTGCCCACACCGTCAACGGTTCCGGCGCAGGCGTGAGCGTGGGAGGCGGCGGCGCGGTCGGCGCAGTCGTTGGCGAAGGCAGCGGTGTCGCTGTAGCGGTTGGTGTTGCGGAAGGCTCAGGCAACGGCGTTGGCGCCATAGATTCAGGCTGCGCGCAGGCTGCCAGGCAACACAGAAGGAGGATCAGGGCACGCGCATATGGAGATATTGTCAAGGCAGCAATTTCCACGATGTCTGCCACGCGCCGCCATAGCGCCGGTCGAGTTCGATGATCAGCGGAACCATGCCATCGAGGATGCGCGCATTGTGCAACACGCCACAATCGACCGGTCGAAATCCAAGATCGGCGATCAGCCCGGCAACGATGCGTTTGTCCTCCTCATCATCCCCGGCGAACAGCACATCGCGCTGAACGCCGTCGACATTCAGCGGTGCAAGGAGCGTCGCGGCGAAATTGGTCTTGAAGGCGGCAACAACGCGCGCGCCCGGACCAATGGCATCGCGGGTGACTTCAGCGCCGGCGACACGATTGTCCGGCAGATGATCGAACGGGTTCGAGATGTCGATCACCAATCGCTCGCGCAGCGCAGCGGCGTGGGCGCGGCAGAACGGCGCCACGTCGGGGTATGGCAGCGTGAGAACAACGATTGCAGATTCTTCCAGCGCATCGGCATACGTCGTCACCCGCGCAGCAGGAAGCGCAGCGATCAGGTCGGTCTTCTCATCGGGAACGCGCGACCCAAAGATAATGCGATGACCGGCGCGCACCCATCCTGCGCCTAACCCACGCGCCATTCTGCCTGTACCAATGAGCGCAATCGTCGTCATTCCATCCCTCCTATCGTCTGAAACCAGTGGTGCGCCTCTGCCAGCAACCGCACACAAAGCGCCGGCGGTGTTGGCACACCAGCGGCATCGAACGCCAGCAGAAGGCTGCCGGCGACCGGCGGCGCCTCCAGCCGCACCACCCGCGCCATCGGTGCGCACCGGCGAACCTGCTCCGTCAGCGCACCAATGAGCAGCCTGTTCCGCGCGCGAAAGACCCCTCCCGCCAGCACCAGATCGAAAGATTCGTGTTCGAGCGCGAGTTTGCGCACCACTGCCGCAGCCGTCAACCCCAACTCCTCTCCTGCCTGCCGTACAATCCGGCAGGCAACTTCATCGCCGGCATCGGCGACGGTAAAAACCAGCCGCGCCAGGCGTCCATTCGGTGGTGGAGCAGCGCCACGTGACACCCGTTCGACCAGATCGGGCACATCAACCGCGCCATATGCCCGCACAAAAGCGTCACTCAGTGCGGTCGCCGGTCCACGCCCAATCCAGGCGTGCCCAATGGCGCGGGTCGCTTCCCAGACCAGCCCAGCCGCGCCGTGGAAGTCCCCCCAGTGCATGCCCAACCCAAAGGTGCGGAATGTTGCGCCGCGACGATTGCGACCGGCAACCGTCGAGCCGGTTCCGGCGATCACCGCCACGCCGCATCCATCGGTGGAACCCGCGCGGAGTGCGCCAAAAGCGTCGTTCACCAGCGTATAGGGTCCGGGCAGATCCAGGCGCCTGATCACCGACTCAAGCCGCGCCACATCGCTTTCCCAATCAAGACCCGCCAGCGCGTATCCGGCGGCGCAAATATCGGTGCGGTTGATACCGGCCATGCGCAACGCCGCATCGATTGCCCGCGCATAGGCATCGAACGCCCCATCGAGACCGACCCCTTCCCAGTTGCCCGGTCCGCTTTCTCCGCCGCCAACGACGCGCCCTTCCAGATCGGCAATCAGTGCATGAGTTTTCGATCCGCCTGCATCGATACCGACAACATACCTGCCGCTCATAGCGCTCACCGAAGGAACAATTCCACCACCGGCACAGTCACACGGGGCTTGACCACCGGTAACTCCAGGGTGAGCGTATCGGCAGCAGTTTGGGCGATGCTCCATTCATTGTGCTTACCCGGTTCAAGCAGCCGAACTTCGCTGGCATCATGGAGGAGTTGCGCATACTCCACTCTGCCTGCCATGCCATCAAGGTGCAGATGGCGGAAGGGCCAGGAAAAAATGTGGAGGTAGAGTCGCTTTCCATTCTGCGTGAAGCGGCAATCGGTCGGCGCAGTAAACTCACTCTGCGTGCAACCATAGATTGAGCGGCTGTGCAAGCGCATCCAGTCGGCATAGACCTTGAGGGCTGCAAGCGCGCGGTCGTCGAACGTCCCACGCGCCGTCGGACCGACATTCATCAGCAGGTTGCCACCGCATGCCACGGAATTGACCAGCATCTGAATGAGTTGTTCCGGGCTTTTCCAGGTCATTTCATCACGGTGGTACCCCCACGACCCGCTGAACGTCTGACACGTCTCCCACACCACCGGCTCGCCATCGACATGGACCCACTCACGCGGCTGAAACTGCTCAGGCGTATGCACATCGGCGAACTCAGTCGGCAGATCGAGGCGGTTATTGACAATAATGTCGGGCGCCAGGTCGCGCACCAGGCGCAGCAGCGCTTCACTTTCCCAATCGACACGCCCTTTGCCGGGCAAGCCGTTGTACTCGCGGTTGGGGTAGGAAAAATCGAACCAGATAATATCCACCGATCCATAGCCGGTCAGTAACTCACGCACCTGATTGCGCATATATGCAGCATAACGCCGCATATCGCGCCCGGCGTTCAGTTGGGCGACATTTGGATGGTCGCGCAGTGGATGAAAGACATCGATAAGAAAATCGGGATGATGCCAGTCGATCAGCGAATAGTAAAACCCGATACGCAACCCTTCGGCGCGGAACGCCTCGACGAACGGCTTCAGCAGATCGCGCTTTGCCGGCGTATTGGGCGCCTTATAATCGGTGTACTGCGTATCCCACAGACAGAACCCCTCGTGGTGTTTCGTCGTTATCACCACATACTTCATCCCCGCCTCACGCGCAGCGCGCGCCCAGGCGCGCGGATCGTACAGGTCAGGGTCGAAATGGTCGAAATAGCGCTGATAGGATGCGTCGTCGATCTTTTCGCGGCTTTTGACCCACTCGTGGCGTGCTGCGAGCGCGTACAACCCCCAGTGAATGAACATCCCGAAGCGGTCGTGAACGAACCAGGACGTATCGCCGCGCGTCGGCGCCGGTGTGAGCATCGTCGTCTCCTGTGCGTGTTGACATAGTGCAACGTCAATAGCCAGCTGCCTTATCCACAACGTTGAGCAGCGGTTCACCCGTTCGATAGCGGCGGAGATTCTCGCAGAAGATATCGATAATACGTTCGCGCGTGCGTGGTGACGAATACGAAATATGCGGCGTAATCCAGACATTGGGCGCTTTCCAGAGCGGATGGTCGGGAGGCAGTGGCTCGATGGGCAGCGCATCGAGCGCCGCGCCGGCGATTCGCCCGCTGTGCAGCGCCTCCAGGAGCGCATCGGTGTCAACGATCTGCCCGCGCGCGATATTGATCAGGTAGGCGCTCGACTTCATACGCCGGAAAGCGTCCGCGTCGAACATCCCACGGGTTGCAGCGGTCAGCGGTACGGCAAGAACGATATAATCAGACTGTGGGAGAAGGTCGCGCCAGCCATGCTCCCCGACCATCACATCCACCCCGTCGGTTGGTTGGGGATGGCGGCGGCTGGCAAGGATCCGCATACCGAAGGCGCGCGCCCGTTTGGCGATCTCTGCGCCGATGTGACCATAGCCAATGATCAGGAGCGTGCGCTCGAACAGTTCATCGCAGGGAATATCGTCGCCGCGATCCCACTCGTCGGGCGCCAGCGCCTTGAGGTCGAAGGCGCGTTTGACATGGTTCAGCATGTACATCAAAACGAACTCGGCGATAGGAATAGCCTGTGCGCCTGCCGAATTCGTCAGCACAATGTCGCGTTCGAGAATTTCGGGAATCAGGAGATGCTCAACGCCTGCGCTCGGCGTGTGGATCCAGCGCAGGTTCGGCGCTGCCGCCAGAACGCGGCGCAGCGCACTGACCGGCGTCCACCAGCGGAGCAGCATAGTTACGTCGCAGACATCCCCCTCCGGTTCTCCGGCATCGTCGAAACGCACCACCTCCAGGTCCGGCGCCATCTCCGCCAGGCGTGGTTCAATCAGGGGTGCGAGCGCCTGCGGAATGAGCAGCTTCATTAACACCTCACAGGAGAGCGACGACCGCCTGTCAACTGACCGATTCGCCCGGCTTCAGGTCGATCACGGTCACATCAACGCCAAAAGCGCTACACTGCTCGCGGAGTTGGTCCGGCGTGCCACGCAGGATTGGGAAGGTGCCGTAGTGCTCTGGAATGGCGAATTTCGGACGGATCAACTTCAGCGCATAGGCGGCCTGCATCGGATCCATGGTAAAGTGATCGCCAATCGGCAGGAAAACCAATTCGGGGCGGTACAGATCGCCGATGATCTGCATGTCCATCGTCACGGCGGTATCGCCGGTATGATACATTACAAAGCCATTCTCCATCCGCAGCACATACCCCGCCTCCGTGCCCATCGGCACAATTATGCCATTGTCGGTAAAAGTGCTGCTATGGGTCGCGTGGGTCATCGTGGCGCGAATGCCTGCTACTTCGACCGTCCCGCCTTTGTTGAACCCGACCAACCGATCCTGACCGACGCCTTTCGACGCGAGCCAACTGGTGATGTCGAACTGCCCGACAATCGTGGCGTTGGTGGCGGTTGCCAGATCCAGAATATCGGCGATATGGTCGAAGTGCCCATGGGTCAGGAAGATGGCATCAAGACCTTCGCTACGCACCCGTTGCTTCCACTCATCGGGGCAGACGGGATTGCCATCCACCCAGGCGTCGATCAGTATCTTCTTCCCTCCGGGGGTCTGGATATGGAACGTACCGTGTCCGAGCCAACTGATCGTTGTGTCACGACCAATCGTCGCCATCACATTCCTCCTTTCCACATGCGAGGGTCACCTGGGGTGCACCTGAAACAAGACACCCTGCCAGCATCGTTTTGCGGCGATCTCTGCGATGCTAAGGTTGCGGCATCCGGCAAGCATAGTATAGCACAGGTTGTCCTGGCGTATGTCGCGTGTTGGAGGCGGACGTTGCGGTGCGCGTTGCCGGTGAGGAGATGACAGCGAGCGACGCGCCGGAATGGAACCGCAGCGCCGGAGTGAACCACGCAGGCCAGCGTTGGGTGAGGTCGCTCCCGCATCGTCACAGCGGCAATCACCCCCTTCTCACACCCGCACAGACGCAGATTCTTACGCAGCGGATGTTGGGTGTTCCGACACCGTATCTCGCACAAATCTTGCAGACGGAGGATGGTTGTGGATTCACAACAACCAGGTGACAGAATGTTACCAGGATATTCAAAAAAACGCATATGATAGGAGCCATGGCACATGTCACAATTGACAAACAGGCTCAACTCTTCAAGGCGCTGATGCACCCGGTGCGGATTCAGATTCTCGAAATCCTGCGCGGAGGTGAAGCGTGCGTCTGCCATATCGAAGCGATGCTTGGCTTGCGGCAGGCATACGTCTCGCAGCAACTAGCGGTGTTACGGCGATTCGGCCTGATCAAGGACCGGCGCGACGGTTCGAATATCTACTATCGGGTCATCCGGCGCGAAGTCTTCGATATGCTCGACACAGCGCGCGCGATTGTCGGCGATGAAGAGAAGCCGGCCACGCGACGGGCAACGGGATGTTCGTGCCCGCGTTGTGTACCGCACATTGCACGTATTGAGTGAGGGACCCATGCTGAACATCAAGGTTCTGGGGTCAGGATGCGCAAACTGCCGGAAGTTGGAGGAGCGTGTGCGCAATGTCATCCGGCAGCGCAACCTGACGGCGGAGATCGAGAAGGTGACGGATTATGCGCAGATGATGCGCTGGAATGTCATGCGCACACCGGGTTTGGTGATCAATGACGTCTTGGTCGCTTCCGGGCGCATTCCGACTGAGGAGGAGATCGGCAGTTGGCTGAAGGTTGGTTGATACACAGCACGTCTTATCGGGGGATGGGGCGGCGGCGCCCCATTTTATGACGCAAGCATATGCAATTTTTTGCATATCCTGGGGGATGAATCATGGAGCAGACATTATCGGCGTTATCACTACGACATTCATCACGGCGCGCATGGGGTATTGTTGCCGTCGCTGCTGTTGGCTGGCTGATTGCGTACAACCTGATCCAACCGCTGGCGCACTGGTTGGCATATCGGGTGCTGGGTTTTGCCGAGGGATCACAGGCAGGCGAGGCGCTCGCCTTTTTTCTGTACGACGTGCCAAAGATCCTGCTGCTGTTAAGTGGGATGATCTTCGGCATCAGCGTCCTCCGTTCGTTCTTCAGTCCCGAACGCACCCGCGCCCTGCTCGGCGGCAAGCGTGAGGGGATCGGGAACGCACTGGCAGCCGGGTTGGGCGTGCTCACACCATTTTGCTCGTGCTCGGCGGTGCCGCTCTTTATCGGCTTTGTCGAAGCGGGCATTCCGCTCGGTGTGACCTTCTCGTTCCTGATTGCCGCGCCAATGGTGAATGAGGTTGCGCTGGCAATGCTCCTTGGCATGTTTGGCTGGCAGGTAGCCCTACTCTATCTGGTTGCCGGCATGAGTGTGGCAATTCTATCCGGTATCGTTATCGGGCGCCTGCGCCTGGAGCGCTACGTCGAGGATTTTGTCTGGCAGATCAAAGGCGGTGGCGGCGCCGTCGCAGGTGAAGCGCCGACATGGGCTGAACGGTTTGCCTTTGCATGGGAGAATACCCGTGAGATTGTCGGCAAGGTCTGGCTCTACGTCGTCATCGGGATTGCCATTGGCGCCGGCATTCATGGCTACGTTCCCGAAGAAGCGCTGTCTGGCATCCTTGGGCGCGAGGCATGGTGGTCGGTGCCGGCAGGCGTGATTCTCGGCGTGCCGCTCTATTCGAATGCCGCCGGTGTAATCCCGGTGGTACAGGCGCTGATGGCGAAAGGCGCCGCTCTGGGAACGGCGCTTGCCTTTATGATGGCGGTCGTCGCCCTCAGTTTGCCCGAAATGATCATTCTGCGCCGGGTACTCAAGCCACAGTTGATCGCCGTGTTTATCGGCGTGGTGGCCGTCGGGATCATGATGGTTGGCTATCTGTTCAATCTGGTGATGGGCTGACGATTGGACAACTGAGAGCAGGGGCGGCGATCGCCCCTGTTTTGTTTGCGACCGGGTTGATCGCGCTATCATCGGCATCGTCTGGAAAGGAGACAGACAATGTCGTATGTTATCCTGACGCTTCTGCTGTTCATCCTTTCGTTCCTCTCAGGAATGATGGGGCTAGGGGTCGCCTTCATTGCGACGCCGACGCTCGGCTTGTTTGGTCTGGATCTGAAGCATGAAATCATGCCGCTCTCGCTCTGGCTCAATGGCATTACAGCAATCACCGGCGCTATCACACTGGCGCGCAAGGGAATGGTCGACTGGCGCACCGCGCTTCCGTTGCTGGCGATCACCACCCTTGTGGCGCCGATCGGGGTCTGGTTGCTTCAGTTTGTGTCAACCACTACTATCTGGTGGATTTATGTCGGCGTCCTCTTTTTCCTTGCATATCGCATGGCCTTTCCGCCGCCGCAAGACGACAGCGCGCCGCGTTCGATCGGTGATGACGTTCGGGTAAAGGCCGGCGCGGCCAGTGCGGCGATCGGCGTTTTTGCCGGCTTCCTCGGCGTTGGTCCTGGCTTTCTGATGATGCCGACATTGGTGTTGCTCGGTTACAACGCGCGCATTGCCGCTGCAACAAATGCGGTCATTGTGACGCTGCCGTCATTCTCGGCATTCGCTGCCCATCTGATCGATGCGCGCTTCGATTGGCTCTTGCTCGGTCTGACATCGGTATCCGCCATTATAGGCGCTCAGTCCGGCGCCGCATTTATGGCGCGCCGGGTGAAGAGTCTGACTCTGACGCGCATCTTCGCTGCGGCCCTGGTGTTGCTGGCGCTGCAACGGACGTGGAGCCTCGTCGTGGCATAACCGGCGCGTAGCGGGCATGCGTGGCGTTGGGGTGTGCCGTTGTGCCCTCACCCCTTATACTATATAAGACGAGAGGCGCGCAGCGCGAGGCATTCGGTGGGCGGTGGAGGTACTTTGTCTCTATGCGCGCAACGCTGTCAGGCGGCGAGGCGCGCGGCGCGAGGCATGAGGCGGGCGGTGGAGGAGCGCTCTCAAGTGTAGGGTTTTTCGGGTGGTTCGGCATCAGTGGAAAAGGTTTTTGCAGGCGAGGCCGGCTACTGCGACGATATGCTTGTCCCACCTCGTGGCGCGGACGGGTCACCGGTTTCACGGCTGGCGAACGCCAGATCGACGGCAGGTTGCCGGCGCGCTGGGATGCCGCCGCGACCGAAACATTGATGCTGACCGACCTGCCGCCGGACGCCGCCGAGACGGTCTGGTATGGGATGCGCGCCGGGGTCGAGGGCAGCGACCAGGATGCCACATCCCAATGACGATTGAAGATGCCGCATGCGTGTCATTCCGAGCCCTTCGCTTCGCTCAGGGTAAACGCAGCGAGGAATCTGCGCGGGTCGCGCACGACCCCTCGCGCTGCTCGGGGTGACCATGCCGGATGGTCACAGGTCATTGGTAACACGTGGTGGGTGGCACGGGGAACCGACCAACATAACCGACTCGCGGTGTGCCGAACGGCGGTGGTTGGTCATGGCGCCGGCGACCTTGTGGGTGGTGCGCGTCGGCTGTGCCACCGAAGTGGCGCACCCTGCATCGACCGTGGACGCGCTTCCGCCTCGGCATGTGGCGCGCCGCCGCGCGACGGGTCGCCGGGCGCCTCGGACGATCCGGTGTTTCCGTCGCGGACGGTTGGTGCTGCTTGCGGCACTGCTCCACGGCGGACCGCTTCCCGTCAGACGGTTGGCTCCGGAATCCTGGTCGAACCGTCTTGACACTCCTCCCGCACGCGGGAGAGGGGAGTTCACCAACCGGCGCTAATGGCCGGTACGCGCGTTTGACTCACCCCCTGCCCCGCTCCCGCACGCGGAGCGAGGAGACCCGCGCCGCGCGCGTCCGTCCCACGGTGGGGCGTGCCGGGGTGCGCTGTCATCGCGCGCCGCCGCAGCCGGTCGAAGTAATCCCCTCACCCCCTGCCCCGCTCCCGCACGCGGAGCGAGGAGACCCGCGCCGCGCGCGCGTCCGTCCCACGGTGGGGCGTGCCGGGGTGCGCCCTGTCATTGCGAGACCGGCGTAGCCGGTCGAAGCAATCCCCCCGCCCCAACGAGTCATCGCGCGCCGCCGCAGCCGGTCGAAGCAATCCCCGCATCCTGCGCCCAGCGAGTTCACGAGCGGAGCGCGCGTATGCGCAGAGCGGGCATACATGGCGTTGGGGTGCGCCAACGTGTACCTGAGCCTCACGCCACTCATGCGGCCATCAGTGCCTCGCGCAACTTCCCGACCACCATGCTCTCCGGCGCGGCGCCTTCGATATGCACCACATCGTCAATGACTGTGCGCGGCACACCCATCACCTCGTAGCGCTCGCCGAGGTCAGGGAACTCGGTGACTTCAACCACGTCGGCGGTGATCAGCGGGCTGGCATACGCCAGGCGATGCGCCAGCACCCCGGCGCGCGGGCAGTATGGGCATCCTGGCGTCACGAAGACTTGCAAGTGCATCGGTTGCTTCAGTTCGTTCAGGAAACTGCGCGTCGCCGGTTGCAATTCCACCGTGTCGCTGCCGACCATCCGCAACGCCTCGAGCAGGGTCACAAACTCGTAGCCGCTCGGAATGCCGTAGAAGCGCACGCCGTAGTCCTGCGCCGCTTCACCGCCAAGGATGACGATCGCCGGCGCCTTATCAACGCCGAGTTCGGCAGCGCGCGCGGCGTCCGCTTGCAGGTCGTAGGTCTCGACGCGCAGCAATGGATGAAGCCCTGCCACTTCTTCGACTAACTCGCCGGTGACATCGCACAATTCACAGTTCTCCTTGCTGCTGAAAAATGCCATGGTCACCGGTCGCTTCAACCCTTCTTCGAGTTGCTCACGGACAATCTTCCGGTCCTTATCGTGCAAGAGCGCCATTGGGCTTTCCTCCTCAGAGATGTGCAATTCTTCTGCGCATATGATGTGTGAAGCGCAGCAAAGGTTACATTACCCGTGCAAGGCGGGCAGAAAGACCGTCGGACTATGCACCAGCAGCGGACTCTGGCTTTTGAACGCTTCGGCATACGCCACACCGAAGAGTCGTCCAACGTATGCATCCTCCGCTTCGTAGAGGGTCAACAACCGATCATGCCCTTCTTCGATCCTGAAAATCGAGCCGTATTCCGCCAGCGCCGCTCGTTTGCGGTCGTAGACACTGCTGACATCCACTGCAAAGGCGAAGTCGCGTCCCCATGGCGGTTCCATTTTGCAATGTGGGTAGAAGAGGCGCTCGACCGCCCATGGTCTGGTATCGCCGAGCGCTTCCCCACCCGGCACACGGTCCCAGTGATCAAGGCGCGCATAGAAGACCGCAGCGCTCACCAGGCTGCCGACAGCCGCGTGATCCGGGTGGACGCAGGCGTCGGTGGTAGCGAAGACGATGGCGGGACGATGGATGCGGATCAGGCGAGCGACGGCAAGACGCAGATGGATCGTGTCGGTGATCAGGCGGTCCTGTGCATTGAGGAACAGACGATCCGCGCCCAAATGCGCTGCTGCACGGCGCGCCTGTTCGGCGCGCACACCCGGCGCGGCGAAATCGCTCGGTTCGCCATCGCACAGATCGACCAGCACAACCCGTTTGTCCTGTTTCGTCAGTAGCGCGATTGTGCCGCCCATCTGCACTTCGGCATCGTCGGGGTGCGCGGAGATAACCATGACATCGTATGACACGGTTCGCCCCTTTCCAGAAAGATTGATGCTGTCGAAATAATACCAATTACCTGTGAACATCCGGCATGGTCACTCCGAGCGGAGCGAAAGGTCTTGCGCGACCCGCGCAGATTCCTCGCTGCGTTTACCCTGAGCGAAGCGAAGGGCTCGGAATGACACGCATGCGGCATCTTCAATTGTCATTGGTATAAGATGTGCTGCGCCGCTGCAACGTTACACACAGCGGCGCAGGTGGTATAATTGCTCTTCCTATCCGGCAATACGGTGAGCATAGAAGGAGAGCGACAATGGGAGCATGGTCGGAACTGGACGCAGTGTACCCGCCCGGCGCACTGACGCCTGGCGCGACACTACTGGCGGCGCTGGCGCACCTGCACAGCGCGAGGAGCCTGTATGATGAGCGTGGCGCGCTGGCGCGCTTTGTGCCGGATGCGCGGCGCGGCCTGGCGCTGGACCGCGATCTGATCGACCGGATCGAGCAGCATCTGGCGCGTGTTTCGTTCGATGCGTTCGTCCGTGAAGCGCGCGAACGGCTCAATTATCAGCAACGACGTTGCCTGGCGCTCAACCTGCTCGATGCCGTGCTCGCCGCCGGTGAACGCCCCGAAGCGCATCCGCGCTACCGCGCGCTGATCGAAGGACTCGGCATCACGGCTGAAATGCTCGACCCCTACCAGCACGCCCTTGTGTTGAAGAACGACCTGAGCATCTTTCCACAGTAAATGACTATCACACCGTCGCAGCGTAGCGCGTTTGCCGCAAGGACATTCGCAGCGTTACGGCATCGTAATTATCGCCTCTGGTTCTTCGGGCAGATGGTATCGCTCTTCGGCTCCTGGATGCAAACCACTGCTCAGGGATTTCTGGTCTTTCAACTGACCGGTTCGCCCGCGTACCTGGGGTATGTCGGGTTCGCCGCCGGCATTCCTGCGTGGGCGCTGACTCTCTATGGCGGCGTGGTCGCCGATCGTATGCCGCGCCGAACTCTGCTGATCATCACGCAGACGGCGCAGATGGCGCTGGCATTCGCGCTGGCGGCGCTCGTGTTCAGCGGTATCGTCCAACCCTGGCATATTGTCGCACTCTCGTTCCTGCTAGGGATCGCCAATGCGTTCGACGCTCCGGCGCGCCTGGCATTCGTGCGTGAACTGGTGGACAAGGAAGACCTGACGAATGGCATTGCGCTCAACGCGACGATGTTCAACCTGGCGACGACGACCGGACCGGCGATGGCGGGGGTGACCTACACTCTGGTGGGACCGGCGTGGTGTTTCATGCTGAACGGCATCTCGTTCCTGGCGGTCATTGGCGCGCTCTGGCGCATGCGGATGGCGCCGCAGCCGGTTGCGCCACGCAGCGCCTCGGCGTGGCGCGACCTGCGCGAGGGGTTGAGTTACATCCTGCACGAACCGGTGGTGCGCACGCTGATTGCGCTGGTGGGGGCGACGAGTTGTTTTGGCATCTCGTTTGCGACCCTCTTCCCGGCATGGGCGGTGCGCATTCTGGGGGGCGACGCCGCCACAACCGGTCTCTTGCAATCGGCGCGCGGTCTGGGAGCGCTGCTGGGAGCGTTGCTGATTGCGTCACTGGGGCGCTTTCAGTTCAAAGGGCGTCTATTGACAGTCGGCACATTTGCGTTCCCAACACTGCTCATTGTGCTGACCTTCACGACCTGGCTGCCGCTGACCCTGGTGCTCCTGACGGCTTCGGGGCTGGCGGTGATCCTGATCATGAACCTGGCAAATGCGCTGGTGCAGACGCTGACACCCGATGCGCTGCGGGGTCGGGTGATGGCGGTCTACAGCATGGTCTTTTTCGGAATGATGCCAATCGGTGCGCTCTGGATCGGGGTGATCGCCGAGCGAGCCGGTGAACCGACGGCAGTGATCAGCGGGGCGCTGGTGGTCCTGGGAGTCGCAGCGCTCATACGTTTGGCTGTGCCGCAGATACGGAAGTTGACGTGAGGATAGTTGCTGCACACGCCATCGCATTCAGTCGGGGTCTCACGCAATCCTGTTTTTCTGCGCAACCCGCTCCATGTGCTACCCGCGTCTCCGGCGCAGCAGCAGAATGCCCGGCAATCCCAGCAGACCGCCGGGTTTGATGAGATTGAAGAATGCATCGAGCCATGCAAGTCCGCCTATAACCGCAAAAGAACCACCGACCACCATCACAATCGTCGAAGGCATCCATATCCACCAGGAGTCGATCATCGCCGACTGCGGCGTTTGCGGGTCGTACAGCACTTCGACGGCATCACCCACGCGGTAGGCTGGCGGGTTGCTGCCCATAGTGTCCTCAAAGCGAATTGTCTCGCCGTTCGCCGTGCGAAACTCCACGACTGCATAGTGGAGTGTGCTTCGTTTTTCGCCCTGGGTTCTTGTTCGTGAGACGACTTCGACAACGGCGCCCTGTGCCTTGACCATCGTGGCGATCTGATTTTGCTGATGCACGCGCCACATCTGCCCACCGTACAAGGCGCCCAGCCCGATCGCCGCCGCAATAATACCAATTCCCTGTGACCATCCGGCACGGTCACCCCGAGCCGCGCGAGGGGTCTGGCGCGTCCCGTTCAGATTCCGCGCTGCGCTCGGAATGACCCGAAGGCGGCATCTCTTGTCACCCCGCGCCGCGCGAGGGGTCGTGCGCGTCCCGTTCAGATTCCGCGCTGCGCTCGGAATGACACGTCGCTGCGCTCGGAATGACCCGTCGCTGCGCTCGGAATGACCCGAAGGCGGCATCTCTTGTCACCCCGCGCCGCGCGAGGGGTCGTGCGCGTCCCGTTCAGATTCCGCGCTGCGCTCGGTCAGATTCCTCGCTGCGCTCGGAATGACACGAAGGCGGCATCTCTTGTCACCCTGCGCCGCGCGAGGGGTCGTGCGCGTCCCGTTCAGATTCCTCGCTGCGCTCGGAATGACCCGTCGCTGCGCTCGGAATGACCCGTCGCTGCGCTCGGAATGACCCGATTGCGGCATCTCTTGTCACCCTGCGCCGCGCGAGGGGTCGTGCGCGTCCCGTTCAGATTCCTCGCTGCGCTCGGAATGACCCGTCGCTGCGCTCGGAATGACACGTCGCTGCGCTCGGAATGACCCGTCGCTGCGCTCGGAATGACACGAAGGCGGCATCGTCAAGCGTCATTGGTATAACTCCTGTCGATTGACAATTCTCCCCGGCTATGCTACCTTGCAATGGCGTTTTCTCGCGTTCTGACGGTAGCCGGGGAGGCATATGGCAGTCCTCGCAGTCAATGGCGGTTCACCGGTGCGCACTCGCCCCTGGCCCCGCTGGCCGCAGTGGGATGCGCGTGAAGAGCAGCGGGTGCTCGATGTGCTCCGCAGCGACGATTGGGGCGGGTTCGCGCCGGTTGTGGAGGAGTTTGAGCGCGCTTTTGCACAGCACCACGATACAGCATTCGGCATTGCCGCAGTCAACGGCACGCAAACGCTGGTCGCGGCGCTCATGGCAGCGGGCATCGGTCCCGGCGATGAGGTGATTGTTCCCCCCTACACCTTCATCGCTACCGCATCAGCGGTGCGGCTGGTCGGCGCCACCCCGGTGTTCGCCGATATCGAAGCGGACACCTACAACCTCGACCCTGATGCAGCAGCGGCGGCAATTACGTCGCGCACCCGCGCGATCATTCCGGTGCATTTCGCGGGTCACGCTGCGGATATGGATCGCTTCACGACGCTGGCGCAGCGCCATCATCTGCTGTTGATCGAAGACGCCGCGCATGCGCACGGCGCGTCGTGGCGCGGTCGGAAGTGCGGATCGCTCGGCGATGTCGGGTCGTTCAGTTTCCAGAGCAGCAAAAATATGACGGCTGGCGAGGGTGGCGCGCTGACAACGAACAACCGGGCGCTTGCCGATGCCATCCGCAGCCGCGTCAATCAGGGGCGCGCTATCGGCGGCGCCTGGTATGAGCACCCACATCTGGGCACGAATATGCGTCTCTCTGCCTGGCAGGCTGCCGTTCTCCTGGCGCAACTCGAACGTCTCGATGAACAGACCGACCGGCGCATGGCATGCGCGCGCCGCCTGAATGCGTTCTTCGCCGATGTCGAGGGCATTCAGCCGATGCGCTGGGACGAACGCGCCGACCGACACGCCTTCCATCTGTACATGGTGCGCTACGATGAACGCGCCTTTGGCGTGCCACGCGACCGGTTCGAGCAGGCGCTCGAAGCGGAAGGCATTCCATGCTCGACGGGCTATCCCTTCCCGCTCTACCGACAGGCGTCGCTTGGTGCGGCGTTTGCCCGGGCAGAGGCATGCCCAAATGCCGAACAGGCGTGCCGTGAGGCGATCTGGCTGCCGCAATGGCTGCTGCTCGCCGATCCCGACGAAATGGATGACGTCGCGACTGCCATTATCAAAATCCGTGACCATCGGGATGAACTGCGCTATGCTGTCGTCCACTGATCAGTATCCCAAACTGCGCGCTATCGATATTCGCCGGGTGATGCACGATGGGCAACCGTCGTTGCTGCTGCGCGATCCGCTCCAGATTTCAGACCGCTTCCTGGTGATTTCGCAGGGACTCGGTCCAGCGTTGCTCTTCTGCGACGGCAAGCATCACCGCGCGACGATTGCCGGGAAACTTCGCTCGATGCTCGGCGTGCCGGTTGATAGTGCGCTGGTCAATCGTCTGGTCGATGCGCTCGATGAAGCGTTCCTGCTGGACAATCTGCGTTTCAGGGAAGAACACGCGCGGGCGCTTGCCCGGTATCGCGCGGCGCCGTTTCGCCCGCCAGCCCTGGCAGGACAGTCGTACCCCGCCGATCCGGCGGAACTGCGCCGGTTGCTCGATGATTTCATTGCCGCAGTCGGTCCGGTCGCTCCGGCGCCGCCAACCGGTCGCGGTGTGCTCAGCCCGCATATCGATTACGCGCGCGGCGGTCGGGTGTATGCCCAGGTCTGGCAGCGCGCCGCCGAGATGGTGCGCGCTGCTGAAATCGTTCTTCTGATCGGCACCGATCACTATAGCCCCGAACCGGTCACGCTGACACGCCAGCGGTATGCGACGCCCCTCGGCGTCCTGCCGACCGATACGTCGGTCGTCGATGCATTGGCGGCAGCCATCGGCGAAGATGCTGCATTTGCGGGCGAATTGTATCACCGTGTCGAACACTCGCTCGAACTGGTAGCGGTGTGGTTGCAATACATACGCGGAGATGCGCCTTGCCCGGTTATTCCCATTTTGGCAGGTTCATTTGCACGCTATATGGACGGCGACGACCCGGCGACCGATCCGCGCTTCGAGGCGCTGATTACAGCCCTGCGTCGGATTATTGCCTCCCGACACGCTGTGGTAATCATCTCCGGCGATATGTCGCACGTCGGACCGGCATTTGGCGGAGCGCCGTTGAGCAACGCCGATAAAGAGGCGTTGCGCCGCGCCGATGAACTGGTGATCGACCGAATGCGCGCCGGCGACGCTGCCGGTTTCTTTCGCGTCATTGCCGAAACCGGTGATCGCCAGAATATTTGTGGACTGCCGCCGACATATCTGGCGCTGCGTCTGATGGACGCCGTCGAAGGTGAGTTGACGGCGTATGCGCAATGCCCGGCAGACGACGAGGAAACGTCGGTGGTGTCGATCTGTGGGATGGTGTTTGGGTGAGCGGCGCGAGGCGAGAGGCGAGAGGCGAGAGGGGCGAGGGACCCGACCATGGCGTCGCGCGAGATGTATCGCGCATTGGTGGCGAGGCGAGAGGCGAGAGGCGAGAGGCGAGAGGGGTGAGGCGAGAGGGTCCCGACAATGGCGTAGCGCGAGATTTATCTCGCATTTGTGGCGAGAAGCAAGGCGCGCGGCGCGAGGCGAGAGGGGCGAGGGACCCGACCATGGCGTCGCGCGAGATTTATCTCGCATTTGTGGAGAGATGCGAGGCGTGAGGCGTGAGGCGTGAGGTGCGAGGCGTGAGGCGCGAGGCGCGAGGCGAGAGGGGCGAGGCGCGAGGCGCCCGACCATGGCGTCGCGCGCGATGTATCTCGCAATGGCGTCGCGCGAGATGTATCTCGCAATAGCGTCGTGCGAGATGTATCTCGCATTGGTGGCGCGGCGCGCGGCGCCCGACCATGGCGTCGCGCGCGATGTATCTCGCATTGGTGGCGCGGCGCGCGGCGTGAGGCGTGAGGTGCGAGGCGCGAGGCGCGAGGCGTGAGGCGCGAGGCGCGAGGCGCGAGGCGCGAGGCGCGAGGCGTGAGGCGCGAGGCGTGAGGCGTGAGGTGCGAGGGGAGAGGCGCGAGGTGGGAGGCGCGAGGCGAGAGGGGCGAGGCGCGAGGCGCGCGGGTGGGAAGGTTGAATGCGAGAACGTCCCCGACCTTTGAGGTCTGCTCCACCTCTGTCGCAATGCCAGGCAATAATCCGCTGGCGGAAAGGATCGTCTCCTCTTGATACACGTCGCCGCGACCTCAAAGGTCTGAGGTGCAGGTGGACGGATGTGGGACGGGAAGGTTTTCCTGACCCCTCCAGGGAAGTAATATGTCGGACATGCGATCCATTATTGGAGTTATCGCTCTGATCCTGGCGCTTACAGGATGCGGCGGCATCCCGCTGCCCGGGATCGGCGGCGCGCCGACAGCCGTCGAGCAACCAACGCCACCGATTGATACTACTACGCCGGTGGTTACCGACACTGCGACGCTACAACCATCGCCGGAAGTGACCCCGACCCTCGCGGCAACGACGGTTGCCGAAGCGCCTTTGCCCCCGGTAACCATGCCTGAGCCGACCACACCTGTCGTCCTATCACCATCGCTAACGGCGACCGTAGCCGCGCCAACCGACACCCCCGGACCGACGGAAGAACCGTTGTATCTGCAACCATCCCCGATCCCCGGCTTGCCGACTGCGCCACTACCGACCGACACGCCAACTCCGAGCGCGACACCAACTGCCACGCCTGTGGCGTCGCCGACGCCGGATGCGAATATGACGCCATCGCCGACGCCAACTCCCACGTATCCACCGGTGCCGATTGTGTCGTCGCTGCGCGGAACAGTAGCGAACCCCGGCAATGTGCGCGCCGATCCGAATGTCAGCGCCACACCCATCGACCGCGTGAACCAGGGTGAAGAGGTGCAATTATTGGGGCGCAGCGATAACGGGCGCTGGTACCTGGTGCTGACCGTGCGCGGCGTGGCGGGTTGGGTCAGCGCCACACTGCTGAATGTGCCGCCGGAGACGGCCGTGCTGGTGCCGGTCAACCCCGACATCGCACTGCCAACACCGCCAGGCGGGACGCCGTAGCGCCTGGTTGAAAACTGCGCGTCGTTGTCATTACAGAAGCGCAAGCGACGCTTACGGCGCGCGCAGCAAGGGCTTATGAAGATCAAGAATTCAATCCGGTCAACCTGCGCCGCCAGGTTGCGCATTCGCGGCACTGCGGGCTGAAGCCCGCGCTGAGTTCGTGAACGCCCCTGCGGGGCTTCCAGGTCTTAGCGGCGCTGCGGGCTGAAGCCCTCGCTGAGTTCGTGAAAGCCTCTGCGGGGCTTCCAGGTCTTAGCGGCACTGCGGGCTAAAGCCCTCGCTGAGTTCGTGAAAGCCCCTCCGGGGCTTCCAGGTCTTAGCGGCACTGCGGGCCAAAGCCCTCGCTGAGTTCGTGAAAGCCCCTGCGGGGCTTCGATGTCCTGCGCGCGGACTGATGAAGATCAAGAATTCAATCCGGTCAACCTGCGCCGCCAGGTTGCGCATTCGCGGCACTGCGGGCTGAAGCCCTCGCTGAGTTCGTGAAAGCCCCTGCGGGGCTTCCAGGTCTTAGCGGCGCTGCGGGCTGAAGCCCTCGCTGAGTTCGTGAAAGCCCCGTTGGGGCTTCCAGGTCCTGAGCAAGGGCGTTAGCCCGCAGCTCAGAGAACGTGCGGCTCAGCCGCACGGGTCGGGCTTGAAGCCCGCGCTGAGTTCGTGAACGCCCCTGCGGGGCTTCCAGGTCTTAGCGGCGCTGCGGGCTGAAGCCCTTGCTGAGTTCGTGAAAGCCCCGTTGGGGCTTCCAGGTCTTAGCGGCGCTGCGGGCTGAAGCCCTTGCTGAGTTCGTGAAAGCCCCTGCGGGGCTTCCAGGTCCTGCGCGCGGGCTGATGAAGATCTAGAATTCAATCCAGTCAACCTGCGTCGCCAGGTTGCGCATTCGCGGCACTGCGGGCTAAAGCCCTTGCTGAGTTCGTGCAAGCCCCTGCGGGGCTTCCATGTCCTGAGCAAGGGCTTTAGCCCGCAGCTCAGAGAACGTGCGGCTCAGCCGCACGGGTCGGGCTTGAAGCCCGCGCTGAGTTCGTGCAAGCCCCTCCGGGGCTTCCAGGTCCTGAGCAAGGGCTTTAGCCCGCAGCTCAGAGAACGTGCGGCTCAGCCGCACGGGTCGGGCTAAAGCCCTCGCTGAGTTCGTGAAAGCCCCTGCGGGGCTTCCAGGTCTTAGCGGCACTGCGGGCTAAAGCCCTTGCTGAGTTCGTGCAAGCCCCTGCGGGGCTTCCATGTCCTGAGCAAGGGCGTTAGCCCGCAGCTCAGAGAACGTGCGGCTCAGCCGCACGGGTCGGGCTTGAAGCCCGCGCTGAGTTCGTGAAAGCCCCTGCGGGGCTTCCAGGTCTTAGCGGCGCTGCGGGCTGAAGCCCTCGCTGAGTTCGTGAAAGCCCCGTTGGGGCTTCCAGGTCTTAGCGGCACTGCGGGCTAAAGCCCTTGCTGAGTTCGTGCAAGCCCCTGCGGGGCTTCCATGTCCTGAGCAAGGGCTTTAGCCCGCAGCTCAGAGAACGTGCGGCTCAGCCGCACGGGTCAGGCTAAAGCCCTTGCTGAGTTCGTGAACGCCCCTCCGGGGCTTCGATGTCCTGCGCGCGGGCTGATGAAGATCTAGAATTCAATCCAGTCAACCTGCGTCGCCAGGTTGCGCATTCGCGGCACTGCGGGCTAAAGCCCTTGCTGAGTTCGTGCAAGCCCCTGCGGGGCTTCCATGTCCTGAGCAAGGGCTTTAGCCCGCAGCTCAGAGAACGTGCGGCTCAGCCGCACGGGTCGGGCTTGAAGCCCGCGCTGAGTTCGTGCAAGCCCCTGCGGGGCTTCCATGTCCTGAGCAAGGGCTTTAGCCCGCAGCTCAGAGAACGTGCGGCTCAGCCGCACGGGTCGGGCTTGAAGCCCGCGCTGAGTTCGTGCAAGCCCCTGCGGGGCTTCCAGGTCTTAGCGGCACTGCGGGCTGAAGCCCTCGCTGAGTTCGTGAAAGCCCCGTTGGGGCTTCCAGGTCCTGCGCACGGGCGTCAGCCCGCAACTCAGAGAACGTGCGGCTCAGCCGCACGGGTCGGGCTTGAAGCCCGCGCTGAGTTCGTGCAAGCCCCTCCGGGGCTTCCAGGTCCTGAGCGAGGGCTTTAGCCCGCAGCTCAGAGAATGAGCGATTCGGCAGAGCGCGAGGTTGAGATGCCCCCACCCCGCACGCTGGTTCGCTCCGCTGAGGAACGTCGCGCGGTACACGCCTTGCGCGACCGTGCACCGCAGCCCTATCTGCGTACACGGGCCGCCGCGCGGCTCACCATCGCCGATGGCAGGCGTCCGGCGGTCGTCGCACGTTCCGGCCTGTGCCGGCTCCGCGACCCCGCTCCCGTCTCTGTTCGGCGCAACCGCTGGTTGGCGGAAGGGGTCGACGGACGCGCCATTCGCAATGGACGTGGGAGCACGCCCGCCTTTCCCCCTCAGCCCCCAACGCTGGACGCGGCGCAGACGGAGGGGCCGCATTCGGCTTCAGCGTGCCCCGCGCACCGGCGGTCCGGATCAGCCCCGCTGGACCCTGGCGGGCATCCGCCCATCCTGCACGGGGGGACCATCCCGCGCGTTGCCCGGCGTCCACACCATCCGGGATCGGCTTCATGTCGTCTGGAAGCGGACCCGCGCCAGCAGACGCAGTCCTGCTCCGGAGGATGATGACCAACGGGCGGTCATTGCGGTCCTCCTGGTCCGGCTGCACGCCGCCCCTGAGCGTAGCCGCCTGGGGTTTCTCGATGCCGTTCCGATCGCGCGCCAACCCACCCTGACCACCGCCGATGCGGTGCGCGGCGACGATCAGGTGCGCGCCTATCTCCGTCAGCGCGCTACCACGCTGGCGCGGGTGGGCGCTACACTGGATGGGCGCACGGTCCAGGTCGGTGTTCGGCGCGCCACCCGCAGCACGGCGCCGACGTTGGCGCTGTGCGCTCAGGCTCTGCGTGCCACCGATTTGGCGGTCGCGTGCATCGACGTCGGGCACGATCCCTGGACGGAGCATCCCCATCCCGATCGGCTGGTGGTCTGGGAACCGCACCCCACGCCCGCTCCGTGCTATCGTCTCAGCCATTGGTCCACCAAACCGAGCGCGGCGGCAAGCCGAAAAAGGGGTCCGGTGGCAGTGACCGATCCAGCTGGCGCCGTGGCCGACGTATGCCTCGTGGGGTCATCCGAGTCGAGAAGCTGGGGCGCCAGATGCGGCAAACCGTGCCCCCCTGCCGCGCTGGGCGGGCGATCTCCCCCGGCTGCGCGCAGAGGTTGATCGCGTTCTCACCCGTTTCGCTGGCGGTTCCGCCGACCGCCTGTGCTATGTCGGTTTATCTACCGGACTTAATTCTTTAAGGATCATCAGCCCGCAGCGTCACGCACCACCCCACAGCCCCGCAGGGGCTTGCACGATCTGAGCCAGGGCGTCAGCCCGCAGCGTCGCACCACGCCACAGCCCCGCAGGGGCTTGCACGACCTGAGCCAGGGCGTCAGCCCGCAGCGTCGCACCACGCCACAGCCCCGCAGGGGCTTGCACGACCTGAGCCAGGGCGTCAGCCCGCAGCGTCGCACCACGCCACAGCCCCGCAGGGGCTTGCACGATCTGAGCCAGGGCGTCAGCCCGCAGCGTCGCACCACGCCACAGCCCCGCAGGGGCTTGCACGACCTGAGCCAGGGCGTCAGCCCGCAGCGTCGCACCACGCCACAGCCCCGCAGGGGCTTGCACGACCTGAGCCAGGGCGTCAGCCCGCAGCGTCGCACCACGCCACAGCCCCGCAGGGGCTTGCACGACCTGAGCCAGGGCGTCAGCCCGCAGCGTCGCACCACGCCACAGCCCCGCAGGGGCTTGCACGATCTGAGCCAGGGCTTCAGCCCGCAGCGTCACGCACCACCCCACAGCCCCGCAGGGGCTTGCACGACCTGAGCCAGGGCTTCCAGCCCGCAGCGTCACGCACCACCCCACAGCCCCGCAGGGGCTTGCACGATCTGAGCCAGGGCGTCAGCCCGCAGCGTCACGCGACCGCAGCCCCGCAGGGGCTTGCACGACCTGAGCCAGGGCGTCAGCCCGCAGCGTCGCACCACGCCACAGCCCCGCAGGGGCTTGCACGATCTGAGCCAGGGCGTCAGCCCGCAGCGTCACGCGACCGCAGCCCCGCAGGGGCTTGCACGACCTGAGCCGGGGCTTCAGCCCGCAGCGTCACGCGACCGCAGCCCCGCAGGGGCTTGCACGACCTGAGCCAGGGCGTCAGCCCACAGCGTCACGCGACGCCACAGCCCCGCAGGGGCTTGCACGACCTGAGCCAGGGCTTCAGCCCACAGCGTCGCGCGACCACAGCCCCGCAGGGGCTTGCACGATCTGAGCCAGGGCTTCAGCCCGCAGCGTCGCACCACGCCACAGCCCCGCAGGGGCTTGCACGATCTGAGCCAGGGCTTCCAGCCCGCAGCGTCACGCACCACCCCACAGCCCCGCAGGGGCTTGCACGACCTGAGCCGGGGCTTCAGCCCGCAGCGTCACGCACCACCCCACAGCCCCGCAGGGGCTTGCACGACCTGAGCCGGGGCTTCAGCCCGCAGCGTCGCACCACGCCACAGCCCCGCAGGGGCTTGCACGACCTGAGCCAGGGCGTCAGCCCACAGCGTCACGCGACCGCAGCCCCGCAGGGGCTTGCACGATCTGAGCCAGGGCTTCAGCCCGCAGCGTCACGTCGTCATCGCCAATTCTGGACGAACCGTTTCGTACCGCTTCACATAGTCGCTCATCCCCTGGGGCGCAATATTGACAAGGTCCGAAAACCCCATCCGTTTCAAGAAACTGGCGACGGCGCTGGCGCGCGTCCCGCTTTCGCACACCGTCACAATCGTGCGGTCGGTGGGCAATTCACGCCAACGTTGCCGAATCTCTCCGAGCGAAATCAGACGCACATCGACGCTGCCGTTCGGGATCACCCCTTTCTCCCACTCGAACGGTTCACGCACATCCAGGATGACAGCGTCGCCGTTCTGCACGTGGTGATGGAGCGCATCCAGGTCGCCCACGGCGATCCGCTCGACCGGCAGACCGCTCGACAGCCAGGCGCTGACCGGTTCTTGAACATACCCGACAATGTTGAACCCCTCCTCAATAAACAGGTTTGCCGTTTCCTGCGCCAACAGCGGGATGTCGCCGATGAACGCCAGCGGTGTACCGGTTCCGAGGAGCAGTCTGGCGCGTTCCACCATGTTACTCTTGTTGAACGTAATATTGACCGCACCGGCCGGATAACCTCCGGCAAACGCCAGCGCCGGTCGCAGGTCAACAAGGACTGCGCCCCTCTGGATTGCTTCATACGCCTGCTGGAGAGACAGGGCTGGCGCCTCAGCGTGGTGATGACGGTGATGGATCGCCGCGCGGGTGGCTTCGGCGGGGAGCGGCAGCACCCCCCGGTTCGTATTGCGGTGAATGAGCACCGACTCAACCGCTTCGCGTGGCACAACCCCACCGAGCGCAACAAACTCCTGCGCATCACGCGCCTGCAACAGCCAGTTGAACCGTCGCTCGAACCCGATAGTGCTGACCGGCTTGCCGCTCATCTGCTTGCCGCCGCATGCCGAGCCGCCATAGTGCGCTGGATAGATTTCGCAGTAATCTGGCAGTTCCAGCAGTCGCTGCATGCTCTGATAGATCACCTCAGGTCCTGCAAGCGGCAGATTGACCAGATCGGTGCGCGCCACATCGTTAACGAACAGCGAATCGCCGGTCAGAACCATCCATGGTTCGCCGGCGCGTGGCGTATCGATGACCGCATACGCCATATGCTCCGGCGTGTGTCCGGGAGTATGGATCGCCCGCAGAATGATATTGCCGATGCGGATTTCATCACCGTCGCGCACACGTATGTGCGGGTAGTGGACCGATGCGCCGGTAATCTCATTTTCGATATCGTCACGACTGGGCGCATAAATCGGCGCACCCGTCAACGCCGCCAGCGCCCGACCGGTCGAGAAATAGTCGGCATGGAAGTGCGTCTCGATAATTGCCGTAATGCGCAAGCCTTTATCGGCAGCCGCCATCAAATACTCTTCCGGCGGCAGACCCGGATCGACCACGGCACTCTCGCCGCTCTGCACACATCCGATCAGATACGACGCCGCAGAGATCGCCTCATTGAGGAACTGACGAAAGATCATGACATCCTCCTTGATGGTTTATACCAATTCCCTGTGACCATCCGGCATTGTCACCCCGCGCCGCGCGAGGGGTCTGGCGCGTCCCGCTCCGATTCCGCGCTGCGCGCGGTCAGATTCCGCGCTGCGCTCGGAATGACAAGAATCCTGTGACCATCCGGCACGGTCACCCCGAGCAGCGCGAGGGGTCTGGCGCGACCCGCGCAGATTCCGCACTGCGCGCGGTCAGATTCCGCGCTGCGTTTACCCTGAGCGAAGCGAAGGGCTCGGAATGACAAGAATCCTGTGACCTTCCGGCATGGTCACCCCGAGCCGCGCGAGGGGTCTGGCGCGACCCGCGCAGATTCCGCACTGCGCGCGGTCAGATTCCTCGCTGCGTTTACCCTGAGCGAAGCGAAGGGCTCGGAATGACAAGAATCCTGTGACCATCCGGCACGGTCACCCCGAGCAAAGCGAGGGGTCGTGCCCGACCCGCTCAGATTCCGCGCTGCGCTCGGAATGACAAGAATCCTGTGACCATCCGGCATTGTCACCCCGCGCCGCGCGAGGGGTCTGGCGCGTCCCGCTCCGATTCCGCGCTGCGCGCGGTCAGATTCCTCGCTGCGCTCGGAATGACCCGAAGGCGGCATCTCTTGTCGCCCCGCGCCGCGCGAGGGGTCTGGCGCGTCCCGTTCAGATTCCTCGCTACGCTCGGAATGACACATCGCTACGCTCGGAATGACACATCGCTACGCTCGGAATGACACATCGCTGCGCTCGGTCAGATTCCTCGCTGCGCTCGGAATGACCCGAAGGCGGCATCTCTTGTCGCCCTGCGCCGCGCGAGGGGTCTGGCGCGACCCGTTCAGATTCCTCGCTACGCTCGGAATGACACATCGCTACGCTCGGAATGACACGTCGCTGCGCTCGGTCAGATTCCTCGCTGCGCTCGGAATGACACGAAGGCGGCATCTTCAATCGTCATTGGTATTACATGCGTCCGCGCAACATGCCATTCCAGTACATGGCGGGCAAGCCGTAGGCTTTCAGCGCATACATGCTATACCGCTCGCGCGATTGATCGAACGGAAACGACTCCTTTGGCATCAATTGATAGTCGAACTCAGCCAGGATCAGGCTGCCGTAGCCGGTGACCAGCGGGCAGGAGGTGTAGCCATCGTAGACCGATTCGAGCGGTCGTCCTTCCATCGCAGCGACGAGATTCTCGACCACAACCGGCGCCTGCTTGCGGATAGCCGCGCCGGTTTTCGACGTCGGCAGGTTGCTGCAATCGCCGAGGGCGAACACATTCGAGTAGCGGACGTGCTGCAACGAGAACTGGTCAACCTCCACCCAACCGGTCGAAGCCGCCAGTTTGCTCTGCTTAATCACATCAGGGCTACTCATCGGCGGCGTCACATGGATCATATCATACCGAACCGAAACACGCTCGCCACTTGCGAGGCTCTGGAAGACCGCCTCTTTCTGGCGATGGTTGATTTCGACCAGTTCGTGCTGGAAGTGCGTCTCGATCCCTTTCCGTCGGCATACGGCGGTGAGGGCGTCGGCATATTTTTTGACCGAAAAGATGCCGCCGGTCCCGGAGAAGAACTTGATCGCGCTCCTGGAGCGCACACCGGCGCGGCGGAAGTGATCATCGGCAAGGTAGGCGATCTTCTGCGGCGCACCGCCACACTTGATCGGCGTTGACGGTTGCGTGAACACTGCAACGCCGCCCCGGAACGAACGGATATTCTCCCATGTGCGATCAACCGTTTCGTAGGAGTAGTTGCTGCACACGCCGTTGCGCTCCGCCAGCGCCTCTCGCAATCCCTTGATTTTATCCCAATCGATCTGAATGCCAAGTGCCACAACCAGATAGTCGTAGGTCAGCGCATCGCCATTCTTGAGCGCCACCCGATTCTGATCCGGATCGAAGGCGCTGACATACTCCTGGATCCAGGTTACGCCAGCCGGAATGAACTCCGCCTCATCACGCATCGACTCTTCCTTGGGAAAGACGCCGCCGCCGACCAGCGTCCAGAGCGGTTGGTAGAAGTGACGATCGTTTGGTTCGATAAGAGCAATGCGGGAGGGATCGAGAACGTTGACCAATTGAGCAGCGACGGTCAGTCCGGCAGTGCCGCCGCCAGCGATCACAACAGGATAATGGCGTTGCATTGATGCCTCCTTCAGGCGCTGATTCAACAACGGCTGCCGAACGACTTTGCAAATGCCAGGAAAAATCCGAGCGCGCGCTGCACGTCGGGATCACCCAGGGCGCGCAACAACCCGAACGCCGAGACGGGACGAGCAGCGCAGGCGCTATCCGCCAGCGACTGAGCGGCATTGCTGATCACCGCAACCGCCGAGTCTTCGAGGACGTTCGAGTCGATCAACGCTTTCGCTGCGTGCAAGCCTCTGTGCCCCAGGTGCTCGATGTCCACTCCTGCCTCACGCAGACGCATCACCAGATCGTCACCGGTGTCCACCAGGGTTGCAATCGCGCCTGGCGCCTGCTGAACCAGCGCGCCAAGCGTGGGCAGCATCGCCACCAGCAGACGAAGCGCTTCCATCGACTGCGGCGCCGTCAATTCGGCAAGGAGTCGGAGCGCCTCTTTGGTCCGCTCATCGATATCGATTCCGGATCGCTTCAATTCGTGCATCCAGCCATCGACGGTGTCGGTCATCACTGCCGCCATAGGCAACGCTTGCTGCACGAGCGCATCATACCGGTCGAGACGCTGTTCCATCCGCTCTAGTTTCGCAAGAATGAGCGCAAGAGTCTCCGTTTTGCCGTCACTGCTGAGCGTGGGATGGCTGCCGTTGCCTGGAGGCGCCGTTGCTTTTGTGGGTGTCAGGGTCGTCATCGTCTGTGTGCTCCTTCGCGTGATTGACGGACCATCATCATCATGGCGCAGTGCGCCGGCAACGCTATTGCCGCGCTCAACCGTTGACGCCAGCGTTTCCTGACGCATCCATGATCAATTCCCGCTGCTTCACGACTGCGCAGTCGGAAAGGGCAGCGACAATTCCGGGTCGCTGCTGCTCGACAGTCGGGTGTTGATCTGGCATCGCGTTTGTCCATGGTGTGTATGCGCGCGGCGGGATTTTGGTGAAGAACTGCACGAAATATACCGCAGGCGCGCGTTCTCTGGTATACTCTCTTTAATATCGGTGCAATAACCTGAAGTTATGCCATGTTGACCCTGCACAAACTCGAACTGTTTGTCTACGTCGCGCAGGCGGGCAGCATCAGCAAAGCGGCGGATCATTTCCTGATGTCGCAGCCAAACGTGAGCCAGCACATTCAGGACCTGGAGGCCGAGTTCGGCGAACAGTTGCTGATCCGCAAGCACCGCGGGGTCGAATTGACGCCTGCTGGCGAAACGCTTCTCCAGTATGCACAGGAGATCTTCAGGTTAGTGGCGGAGGCGCGGCTGGCGATCACCGATGTGTCGCGTTTGAGCGGGGGCAATCTGGCGCTTGCGGCCACACCCGGGGTTGGTATTTATGTGCTGCCTGAGTGTGTGGAACAGTTCCGCATGCGCTATCCGCAGTTTACGGTATCGATCAAGACCGGTGTCACCGCCGAAGTTATCACGTTCCTGATCGCAAGCCAGTGTGAGGCGGGTTTTATCGAGGGTGAACTGGACGGCATTCGTCTGCCGCCGCACTTCGGGGTGCTGGTGCTGGATACGGTGCAGCAGTATGTTGTTATCAGCCATGCGCATCCCTGGTGGAACGCAACGTCCTTGAGTATTCAGGCGCTCGACGATCAACCGGTGATTCTGCGTCAGATCGGCAGCCAGAGCCGTGCCTGGCTCGACAAGTTCCTGAAAAGCCACGGTGTCCGATTGCGGCATGTGGGGGAATTCGACAATCCCGAAACCATCAAACGCGCATTGCTGGCGGGCAACGCCTTTGCCATCCTGCCCGCCTATGTGGTGCGTCACGAGGTGGATCTAGGCGTCTTGCGTCTACTGCCGGTGAACGATTGTGATTTGCAGCGCCAGTTGAAATTGATCTGGAACAAAGACTGGCCCCTTTCGCCCATTACCTATGCGTTCTTGCGACATTTGGCTACTGATTACCCATCGGTGCATGCTCTCCTCGACTCCTCTGCTCCCCGTCAGCCTCACAGAGGCAGGGTGTGAGAGGGTTAGCACGGGCAGACCCCCATCTGATTCGGTTTAAGGGCGGGCAGAACCCCCGCGCGAACACCGGCACGCTCACTGGGGGACAGACCCGCGCGCCCCTCACCCCCCGCCCGTCAACCCGCGCGCGGGAGCGGGGCAGGGGGTGAGGGGATGGCTTCGACCGGCTGCGCCGGTGGCGCAGTGAGGGGATTGCTTCGCCGCCTGCGGCGGCTCGCAATGACAGTTGGCTTCGACCGGCTGCGCCAGTGGCGCAGTGAGGGGATTGCTTCGCCGCCTGCGGCGGCGCGCAATGACTCGTTGGGCGGAGTCACATTAACGCTGCAACCGCGCCAGACGCGCCAGCGCGCGCAGGCGTCCCTGCCAGCGGATCGGCAGCCGCCAGAAGAACGGGTGAACAATCGTCGGCAGGAGCAACGGCGGATGATGTCGCCGGATCAGTGCCACATACCCCAGGTACGCCAGCAACCGATGCCATGGTGACCGCAACGCGCCGTTGACGCTCCATTCGGACGACAGAACGCGCCGCGCCCAGGCGAGTACATCGGGTTCGTAGAGGCGCGGGTGACGGAGGAAAATCTTCGCGCGCAGCTCAAGGTCGTGGCGGCGCGCCTGCGAGAGCATACTCCCTTCCGCGCGCCGGTAGCGCAGCAGCGGCTGCGGGATGTGCCATCCCTGCCACCCGGCATCCGCCAGACTCACCCAAAACTCGCGGTCTTCATACCCCTGAATCGGGCTGAAAGCCTGGAACCCGCCAACCTGCTCCCACGCCTCTCGACGGAAAAGGGTCGCCGGCATCATCAGGTTCTCGAAACGTAACCGCTCCAGACTGTACGGCAGCGTGCGCAGGACGTTATTTTCCGCACCAAACCGACGCACATCGGTGTACACGAATCCGACCCCAGGACGCGCATCGAGCGCCGCTACCGTCTGCGCCAGCATCTCCGGTTCGATTATGTCGTCGGCGTCGAGCGGCAGGATGTACGGCGCGCGCGCCGCGCGAATCCCCGCATTGCGCGCCTCTGCCAGCCCGCGATTCTCCTGGCGGATCAGGCGAATGCGCCGATCCGGGTGCGCAGCGATCAGGCGTTGCGCGACGGTCGCAGTATCATCAGGGCTGCCGTCGTCGACGATAATGATCTCCCAGTCGGTGAAGGTCTGCGCTACCACGCTGGCGACCGCTTCGGGCAGAAAGCGCGCCTGGTTGTAACAGGGAATGACGACGCTGACGCGCGGCGTGCCGGGAGCAGCGGCTTGATCTGATTGTGTGTGCAGGTGGGGCATTAATAGCACCTTGAATGAACCACAGAGACACGGAGGACACTTCGATACATCGCACCTGACGGGTGCCGACTTGATGTAACACCTTGAATGAACCACAGAGACACGGAGGACACTTCGATACATCGCACCTGACGGGTGCCGACTTGATGTAACACCTTGAATGAACCACAGAGACACGGAGGACACTTCGATACATCGCACCTGACGGGTGCCGACTTGATGTAACACCTTGAATGAACCACAGAGACACGGAGGACACTTCGATACATCGCACCTGACGGGTGCCGACTTGATGTAACACCTTGAATGAACCACAGAGACACGGAGGACACAGAGCGGCGCTCCTGCCACGGCGCACCCGCCGGGCACCCCCCTGTGGGCGCCCCTGCTGCGCACGCTCCGATACTACCCCGGCGCACCCGCCGTTGTAGCCGTTGTAGGGGCAGGCCCCGGCGCCTGCCCTTGCGGTGCGCCCCTGCCGCACGCCCCGACCGGCAACCTTCCCTCAAGACCCTTGAGGTCTTGCAACATTTCAACAGAGCACGAGAGATATGCCTACAGATTCGCGCCTGGGCTGATCCTGATCCACAACAGAGATCTCAAGGGTCGGGTACGTTTATACCAATAACCGCAACCGCCCCACGTTCAACATGTAACGAAGACGTACAATCCTTTGAGACGCTAAATGCGAGATAAATCTCGCGCTACGCCATGGTCGGGACCCTCGCACCTCTCGCCTCTCACCTCTCGCCTCTCGCCTCTCGCCTCGCACCTCGCACCTCGCACCTCTCCACAAATGCGAGATAAATCTCGCGCGACGCCATGGTCGGGACCCTCGCACCTCGCACCTCTCGCCTCGCACCTCTCCACAAATGCGAGATAAATCTCGCGCGACGCCATGGTCGGGACCCTCGCACCTCTCGCCTCTCACCTCTCACCTCTCGCCTCTCGCCTCTCGCCTCGCACCTCGCACCTCGCGCCTCACGCCTCTTATACCAATGACCTGTGACCATCCGGCATGGTCACCCCGAGCAGCGCGAGGGGTCTGGCGCGACCCGCTCCGATTCCGCGCTGCGCTCGGTTAGATTCCTCGCTGCGCTCGGAATGACAAGGAATGCGGCATCTTCAATCGTAATTGGTATTACCTCACACCTCACGCCTCGCACCTCTCCACAAATGCGAGATAAATCTCGCGCGACGCCATGGTCGGGACCCTCGCACCTCGCACCTCTCGCCTCGCCACCAAGCGAGATAAATCTCGCGCTACGCCATGGTCGGGACCCTCGCGCCTCGCACCTCTCGCCTCGCCACCAAGCGAGATAAATCTCGCGCTACGCCATGGTCGGGACCCTCGCACCTCGCACCTCTCGCCTCGCACCTCTCCACAAATGCGAGATAAATCTCGCGCGACGCCATGGTCGGGACCCTCGCACCTCGCACCTCTCGCCTCGCACCTCTCCACAAATGCGAGATAAATCTCGCGCGACGCCATGGTCGGGACCCTCGCACCTCGCACCTCTCGCCTCGCCACCAAGCGAGATAAATCTCGCGCGACGCCATGGTCGGGACCCTCGCGCCTCGCACCTCTCGCCTCGCCACCAAGCGAGATAAATCTCGCGCTACGCCATGGTCGGGACCCTCGCGCCTCGCACCTCTCGCCTCGCCACCAAGCGAGATAAATCTCGCGCTACGCCATGGTCGGGACCCTCGCACCTCGCACCTCTCGCCTCGCACCTCTCCACAAATGCGAGATAAATCTCGCGCGACGCCATGGTCGGGACCCTCGCACCTCGCACCTCTCGCCTCGCCACCAAGCGAGATAAATCTCGCGCTACGCCATGGTCGGGACCCTCGCGCCTCGCACCTCTCGCCTCGCCACCAAGCGAGATAAATCTCGCGCTACGCCATGGTCGGGACCCTCGCGCCTCGCACCTCTCGCCTCGCCACCAAGCGAGATAAATCTCGCGCTACGCCATGGTCGGGACCCTCGCGCCTCGCACCTCTCGCCTCGCACCTCTCGCCTCTCGCCTCTCGCCTCGCACCTCGCACCTCGCGCCTCACGCCTCTTATACCAATGACCTGTGACCATCCGGCATGGTCACCCCGAGCAGCGCGAGGGGTCTGGCGCGACCCGCTCAGATTCCTCGCTGCGCTCGGTTAGATTCCTCGCTGCGCTCGGAATGACAAGGAATGTGGCATCTTCAAGCGTCATTGGTATTACCTCACACCTCACGCCTCGCACCTCTCCACAAATGCGAGATAAATCTCGCGCGACGCCATGGTCGGGACCCTCGCGCCTCGCACCTCTCGCCTCGCCACCAAGCGAGATAAATCTCGCGCTACGCCATGGTCGGGACCCTCGCGCCTCGCACCTCTCGCCTCGCCACCAAGCGAGATAAATTTCGCGCTACGCCATGGTCGGGACCCTCGCACCTCTCGCCTCGCACCTCTCGCCTCTCGCCTCGCACCTCACTGATTATACTCCTTCCCCAGCGCGCGCTTGATTCGCCACATGACCTCACGACGCAGCACATATATCCGGCGATCAAGGCGGTCGAGCAGGGTGCGCACCTCTGCAATCCGCCGCACCGTTTCCCAAGCAGAGGACCAGCGCGCCGCGCGCGCCCAACGCACCGGCGCCAGCCGGAGCAGCGCCTCGCGGAACTGAAAATACTCAATCGCCAGGGACGCCGTCGCCAGACCAAGACCGCGATCCACCGACGGGCGCGGCGCATCGCGCGCCAGGGTCGCCGCCTGCTCGAAGAGTTCCAGCATGCGGTCGATCATCTGCTGCTGGTCAAAATGCGCCACAACCCGCGCGCGCGCCGACTGCCCCATCGCCGCGCGCCGCTGCGGATCGGCGATCAGGCGTTGCAGCGCTTCGACATACTGCGCAACCTGATCTCCCGCCAGCGGAACGAGCACACCGCAGTCGGGCGTCACCAACTCACGCTGCCCGCCGACATCGGCGGCAACCGGCGCCAGCCCCATCGCCATCGCCTCGAAGAGCACAAACGCAATGCCTTCGTGTTCCGACGGCAAGAGTAGAATATCGGCGGCTGCCATTATCTCCCGCACCTGCGCCGATGGCGCCGACCCCAACAACCGCACCCGGCGTTCCAGACGATGCCGCTGCACAAACCGCCGCATCCAGCCCATGTCGGGACCATCGCCGATCACCAGAAACATGCCGGGAACATCTTGTTCCATCAGCGCGCGCGCGATCTCTGCCACCAGTCGGGGACGCTTCTGAGGCGCCAACCGTCCGACAAACAGGATCACCGGCACATCAGGGGGCGCTCCCAGTTCCGCGCGAACGCGCGCGCGCGCCGCCGGATCGGGTTGCCAGCGCTGTGTATCCACATTGATATAACAAACATCAACCCGCACCGGATCGGCGCTGCGCTCGATCATCCACTGCCGCAGGTGGTGCGATGATGTGATATGAAGATCGATGACCGGATCATACTCCAGCGCTGCGCGCGGCACGCCGCCGTGGTAGTGCTCCTGTTCGATGTGCAAAAAATCGACAATCGGCACATCAGGACACCAGGCGCGCAGGAAAGGCAGCAACCGATAAGCAAACAGATCGTTCTGCACCACCACCGTCGTAATGCTGCGCGACTCGATCAGATAGCGCAGAAAGCGCGGATAATCGGCAGGCGCAAGGAACGTCGGCAGATTAAAGACCTCATCGGCAGCGCCGCGCAACTCATTCAGCCAGGGGTTGGCCGACGGACGCGACAGGCACACCGACACGCGACACCCACGCGCGCGCAGACCGGCTGCCAGGTCGATGGTAAAGCGATCCGCGCCGCCGATCTCGACCCAGGGCGCCAGCATGAGCACCCGCCGCGCTCCGACCGGTTGCAGACGATTGGCGAACGGCGGCTCAGGATCGATCAGCGCGTGCGGTTGCAGAATGGGGGACGGCTCACCAGACACGCGCGGCGGACCATCGCGGAACACCTGCGGATAGCGCGTGCGCAGATCATTGCGCATACGCGCCATTGCCCCCCGATCCTCACGAAACGTCCAGCGATACCCGCGATACGTCTCTGGCGCCTTGCGGCGCAGCCACACCAGCGCCTCCGCAATATCGTGTCCCCACAACCCGGCAGCTGCCAGGCGCACCCAGAACTCATAATCCTCCAACCCATCGCGGAAACGCTCATCGAACCCGCCGACGCGGTCGAACGCCGAACGGCGCAGCAGAACACTGACTGTCAGCGGATTATCGTGCGGAAACATATGGCGCGTCGCAAACCCGCGGCGCGTCTCCTGCTGCGCCGCGCCGAACGTCGCGCACCGGGTCGCCACGGCAGCGCTCTGCGGACGCGACGCCAGCGCCCAGGCGCACTGTTCGAGCGCCGTCGGCGCCAGCAGGTCATCACTATCGAGGAAGAAGAGCAACGGTGCGCGACTGACGGCGACACCCGCATTGCGCGCCGCCGAAAGACCGCAGCGGGACCGGTCCACCACGCGAATGCGCGGGTCATTCACGGCGCGGAGCAACGCCAGGACGCGCAGCGTGGCCGCATCGTCCGACCCATCGTTGACAATGATCCATTCCCACTGCTGCAACGACTGACGCAGCACCGAGCGCGCGGTATCGAGGAAGATCGCGCCAGAGTTGTAACATGGCGTGACAATACTCACCACCGGCGTCGCCGCCGGATCGACCGGCGCATAGCCGTAGGCGGGAAGCGAAGGGGAAAGGGGAAAGGGAGGGAGGGGCATATGCACGTATCCGGTCGAACAAAGCCGCTGTCAGCAAAGAACCTTACGACGGCACAACGCCACCGTCGCACTCTGCATCGCCACGCATCGGCACAGGAAGAAACACCAACCCCAACGCCAGCAAGCCGATCACATATGTTCCATACTGAAAGCGAAAGTCCTGCACGGTGAGGAGCAGCATCCAGATCAGCGACTGCGCTACAACCGGCAGCGCCAGCCCCGCCAGGCGCCACGATCGATGCCGGATCATCGCAACCGCCACGCAGAACAGCGCCAGATAGAGATACAACGCCGGACGCCAGACCAGCCAGACCCACTCCGGCTGCTCCAACCGCTCCAACCATGGGACGATCCATTGATCACGCACCGACGGAACGATGGACGCCGGACCCACACCCAGGAGATGCGCCCATTGACTCTGGATAAGCAAATCCCTTGGCCAGGTGGACAGATACGCCTCTTCTGATTGGGTCACCCGCCAGATCAGGTTCGTCAGACACCATTGATGGCGCGCGAGCGTTGCCGGATCGCGCAGCGCCAGTTTTTGCCACAATGCGGTAAATTCGCCGACATTTGTATCAAACAAATGTTGGTCAGGCAGCGGATCACCATACAACAATGAATTAAGACTATAGCACCAGTATCGGCGATGCCACTCGTCGCGGGGCAGCAGTCGCTCAAGCAGCGCGCGATCGGAACCATCCAGTTGTTCTGAATGCACCACGAACGCGCCCAGTTGGTGAATCTGCATCTGCCGGGCAAACCACGGCGGCGCCGACGCTACGTCCAGCGCGCGATACAGCCCCACCTTCACCAGCAAGACGAGCGCCACGGACACGCCGCCGATCACGACGACCTGCCGCCAGCGCGCCTGCCGCCCGACCAGCAGCAGCGCGGGCAGGATCAGCAGCGCCGTCGGTGCGCCGTTGTGCCGGTAGAGCGCCAGCGCCGCCAGCGCCGCACCGATGGCGACCGGCGCCATCCGCGCGCGCAGCCAGACGCCGTCCGTGCGCCAGACCCGCAGCAGCATCCAGAAGACGCACAGCAGCGCAATGGCATACGGAATATCCTTCCACAGCGTGATGACCATCAGGTTATTGACTGGCGACAGCGCGAACAGGACGATCAGAACAACCTGCACCCATCGGCTGACGCCGAGCAGCGCCAGTTCGCGCACCGTCAACCCGCAGACCAGCGCCAGGGCGCCGATCTGCGCCAGCGCCACCGCCGCCGGAGAAAGCCAGACCCGCGTGATCAGCCACATCGTCAACGTATGAAACGCCGGATGTACGTCGTTGTATTTGCCACGCAACATCTGATCCCACTGGTCCAGAGAATCGGATGACATCAATCCGGGAAAGAAGACGAGCAGGGTGCACGACCAGACGACGACGCACGGCAGCGTATACCAGAACCACGGCAAGACGCGCGAGCGCGCCTGCGGTCGCCAGGTTGCCAGGAGCAGCAGCGCCGCCGTGAGCAGCACACCGCAACTGATGATGTCCGCCAGCCACAGCCCCCCTGCTGCGCGCGTCCACAGCGACGGCGGCGGCGCCAGCGTCACCATGCGGCTACGCGCCGTTGCAGCGTACAGGTCCAACTCCTGCGCCTGATCGCCGACCTGCACACGTACCCTACCCGACCACGGATGCTCGAGCAACTCAACCATCAGCGCTGAGCGCACCTGTCCCCGCCAGCGCAGCGGCGCGGTCGTGCCGGTCAGCGCCACCAACTCGCCATTGTCGCGCCACACCTAACTGCCATCATGCGCGAACGTCGCCAGGTCGAGCGCCTGCCCGCCGTTAGAAGCACGCAGCAACCACACCTCACTGCCTTGCGCGGCGGGGTTACGTTCGTTGAGCGGCGTGATCGTCACTTCCATTTCCTCTCCAAACCAGGGCTGCGGCGGAAAAGTAGGAATGACCAGCGTCGCCATCACCCCAAGCAATGGGGCGCCGACCAGCCAGGCGATCCGCGCGCGTGGGCTGAACCGGCGCAGGCGCCCGACGACAACGCCGAGCAGCCCGTAGGCGAGCGCGCTCAACAGAACAAGGAAGTACAGACCAAAAAAGGGAAAACCTGCCACTTCGGAGGACAGGTCGGCAAAAGAGACATGGGTAATGTGCGTCATCGTGAAAGCGGCGCCTACGACACTCGACGCCGCAATGTGTTTATAGGGCGTTCGTCTTTCCATAACCTCGATCCAGACTCCTCCAGAGGCGGTAGAAGGCAAACGCAGCATTGCGCGCTACGGCATAGCCCGGCATTGTATACACCCGGCGAACCAGGCGCCACAGGCGAGGCTCAACCACAGGCGCCTCGTGCAGACTCGGATGTGGAAAACGATGCGCCCTGGCATAACCGACATACCAGACAAGAAGCCGCGCCAGACGCGACTGATGCCAGTACGATGTATCGCGTAATATCAGTGCGCTGAGTTCATTCAGGCGCGGAACAGCATGCGGTTCTTCACCGCGTTCGACCAGCGGTTCTGGAATTATTAGCCCTCGCTGACCCTGCGCATCAAGACTCCAGACATACGCAATCTCACCGCAGGCGCCCGCTTTTGAGTCAAACACGTCAATCAGCATGCGATCAGGCAAGGTGCGCACAACAAAACGATGCAGCATCTTACCGCTAAGAAAAGGCAGCAACTCCGGGGATGCGTCAAATGGAAAGTTCTCGATACATTCCTTTTCAGCCGCGCGAACACGATGCCAGGCGCCGACAAAACCGATCTGAGGCTGACGAGCAAGCGTATTACAGGCGACACGAATAAAATCTGGCGCGACACGATCCCCGGCACGCAACAGTAACAGCGCCTGTCCGGTACGAACCTCGGTCGGAAGAAGAGCATCACCTTCCAGAGAAAGGAACTGAAACAATTGACCAAGAACCCACCCACAGGCTTCATCTTTTGTCGAGCCTGCCGGTCGCAAGTGAACAATTCGCATATCACTTTTATGAACTCGTTCTAGACTCCCAATGGTCTCTTGAAACAGGGCGCCTTCTTCACCGATCACACACACGAGCAAAGAACATGAGGCATGATCACCTCTCACAATCCAACTGTCGCGGGGGGGATTGTCATAGATATCACCAAGAGGTCGAGTTGCGACAGGATAGGGAAATATGAGACGCTGGCGCAATGCATGGTCATTCCAAAGACGCATCATCTGCCTTGCCAGATCTTCTACGGTACCATCAAAAACCAGGGCATTCTCCTCATGCCTGAAAACATCCCTGAATCCAGGGATGTTCGAAACAATGACCGGAATGCCTGCCGCATAAAGTTCGTGGGCAGCATAACAGAACGACTCGTAGTGGTTTGGAAACACTGCAAATCGAACACGCGGGAGCAAAGATTCTACTTGTAAACGGTCAAGCTGTCCGACGAATTCGAAGGCCGACTGAAAGCGCGAGGGAATTTTGCGCCTTAAGAATTGCTCATAGGTAAGACTTCCATCGGGCGCCTCCCGAGAGTCATACCCTGCAAGCACAAAACGCACTTCGCTGTATCTGCGCAACATTTCAACAGCAGCATCAACAAATACATCAACACCCTTCATCGAAAAAATCCGTCCATAGAACAGAATAACATGATCCTCATCGCTGTAATTGTTTTTCGACGGAACATCAACAAGCGGCGATTGAGACTCCACAACCCTCCCAAACCAGAGAGGGTAGAACGGTTGATATGCCTCGCGCAAGTATGATGGTGACGGATAGAGGATCGTTTCGGCAAGCTGCAGAGCGCTACGCTCAAGATCATGCACAAAGTGGTTATGAGCATGTAGGTGCGCAGAGGAAGAGTGAATATCCATAACCTCGATGGAGTTGTGCAAACGAACCGCCAGGTGTGTCGCCTGATAACACAGACCCGCCGCTTTTGCCGTCAGAGCATAGTGCCCTACCCCTAGAAAATCATGAAACTCGATGAGATCGGGTTTTTCCCTTTCAGCCACATATTTGCACGCCAGATGAATTCGATACGCTTTCCAGAGAGATGGAAAAGGAAAAGAGTTTTCATTAAGATCACTCCGGGCAACAATACTCTCAGCGTGATACGCGCGACATTTCTCCGGGTTGGGAAAGCGCAAACGGTCAACCCCTTGAAATCTATCAAAGTAATCATGCGGCAAGTCCAACACGAAAATAACTTCGTGACCTTTTCTCAAGAGCATACAGGCCGCGTTGTATAACAATACCCCGCAACCACCCCAAGTAGTTGGAGCAATCTCGTGCGTGACAAAGCAAATGCGTTTCATGTATTTTTCGCACTATCACAACCATCGAATTCCAAAAACTCAGCGAGCGTCGCTCTCGCGCGGCGATTATAATCTGGCGCATACCTGGCGTAGGCGGCGATGATCTCACCTCGCTCCTCCAGAGCGCGCTGCATGTACGCAGCAATCATCCCTGCATCATCTGGTTGCGGCACCACGAGACGTTCGCGCAAATAGTCATGATCGTCGAAGTAATACGTCGTAGGACCGAACAGACACGGAGAACCTACTGATAGACTTTCGAGCGGAAGCATCGGCGCGCATTCGCTCAAAGTCACATAAAGATTCAGATGCATCTGCGCCAGATAATGTCGCATCAAACCCTGGTCGATGGGCCGAAAGTGTATATTGCTGCGTATGTTCATAAACTCAGCAAACTCCTGCACACGGTCGGAGGCAGCCGACATGTGAAGAGTCGCACCAGAAAGCGCAGACACTGCAGCAATAGAAGCGAAAGGATTCTTGCGCCATCCATCGTAAAGCAACCAGACACCAATGTGTGGACCGCCGGGTAACGGCTCCGAAGGCTTATCTGGCACCTCGCGCACCATGTTTTGTACAAATCCGGTTCGTATACCACGTTTCGCCATAATCTCAGCCATGCGCGCCTTAACAAACCCCAATTTCCAGATAGCACCCTCGCGACAAAATCGTTCAACCTGCCGGAAGGATTGCCAGACGTAATCTTCCGTCAATTGCAAGAATGTCCCGTGCCAGATAACAGCAATACGCATATTCGGAGCAATCCGACGCAGTGCTGTCACTAAATGATAGTACGTCATCGGAAAACCCTGAATCACTACGACCTGACATCTCGTTTCTGCAAGCAACCAGGCATATTGCAAACCCGATGCTTCGTCAAGATGATCAGGCAGTTCCAGAATGGTATCAAAGAGATTCTTAGTGGAACTATAAATTCCTCGCCACTCTGGATTGACAACCGTAACAACTCCCTGGCTAAAATCTGTCGTCTCGAGCCAACGTCTGAAAGTATCCGGCAACGGAACGGGACGCACGGTAGGAAGCGATTGCTTCTGCTCTAGCGTCGTAAGATCAATAATAATATCGTGTGCCTGCGAAGCATAGAGGTCAAACCGACGTCGCACATTCCCAAACTGTAACTCGACAATACCACTCCATGGGTGCCGCAGCAAGACCAGATGAGCACCATGCTCCGCCGGAATATCAGCCCAACCATACTCTGAAGCAACGAGTGCAGGCATACCCTTCATGCCACTCCCCTCACGCACCGTCCAGGAACCGTACAATCTGATCTGACCGGCGCTGAGAAAGCCATGATTGTTCCGCACCGCCAGAATCCACGCTTCCGCTCCCTGGCTGTGCGGATTTTTGCCAATCAACCTCAAACGAACGATACCGTGAGGTAAATGATACATCTGCTCCAGGAGACGAGTGTTCACCCTGGGCACATACTGATAAACCAATCCGACAATTCCTTGCCTGATCTTTGAAAGGCCTTTTATTTTCCCAACACTCTGATCGACATATCGCAACGTTTTCGCAGCAATATGGCCGATAGGCGATCGACGAAACTGCACCATTGCCTGGTAACTCCGTGAGTTCTTGATAGATTCGAGTTCTTCGCTGATAGCACGCGTTCGTTCGACAATGTTATGTAAGGAATCCAAATCTACATGATGAGTTAACCGATCCATAGAAACTCCGATCTCACTCTGAAACTCATCGGTTCGTTCCGAGAACAGCCTTAACGCGACACCTCTTGGATCATGACGCGATAGCACAAAAGATCCGTGCTTCCTCCCGAGATAGTCATTGAATAGCGCCCTTCTTACCATGAAGAAGCCATGAAAATCCTCCTCAACCCATACGCTGCGATGTTGTTCATACGGATTTCCATACATTTCTCCTTGATCCCAATCATCACCGATGGGAATATTAACAATGACATAGTTTGAGTGATTAACTGACCATAACAATAACTTCTCTGCATTTTCTCGAGTGAAGTGCTCCAGAACATCACCAAATATCACGACATCCCAGCTTTTGTCTATCCTAGAAAAAACTTCGACAGCATCTCCCACCCAGATTTTATTATAGAAAGACGAGTGATAACTCGAAATACTCGGCGCAAAAGCCTCAATCCCCTCGACATATACCGACCATTGTTCCGGCAATACTCTACCGAACCAGACATCACAAAACTCACGCACAATGATGCCCCATCTGCCAAATCCAACCCCCACATCAAGCACGCGTCGCGGCTCGATCCTCATCAAAACCTCGACACAGAATGGAATATGTTGCCAGTTGCTTGTCCCCATTCTTCCCTCTTCATTCTATCGGCATCTTTAGAGCATGCCGCAACTGATTGATGAATTCCTCAAAGCGAGCCTGCTGATACATCAATATTCTGTTTTTTCGCTGTTCCTCCTCCAGCGCCGCCTGCGTCGCCTCCCACTGCTGCTGCATCTGCTGTCCCCGCGCCTCCGCCTCCTCCAGCTCTGCCCGTAGATTTACAATCTGTGAAGACAAATTATTGATGTTCTGCGCCAACTGTCTGTTTTTTCGCTGTTCCTCCTTCAGCGCCGCCTGCGTCGCCTCCCACTGCTGCTGCATCTGCCGTCCCCGCGCCTCCGCCTCCGCCAGCTCTGCCCGTAGATTTACAATTTGTGAAGACAAATCATTGATGTTCTGCGCCAACTGGTCGAGTGTCGGTTGTATGTCAGACTCCATCCTGCGCAACAGGTCCAGCATATCTGACGGCCATGTGTAGACTGGACGAGCAGGATCAAGAATAACCCGATACGGTTGCTGAACGATATACCCTGATGGCAAAACCTCACATTCATACCCCAACTGACGATACGCAGCCACAATGTCGTGACACCAGGAACCATCGTGCGCATCTTCGAAGATCTGAACCCCTTGAGCAGGTTCCAGATGAAGCACTTGCCACTTGCTCACACGCACCAGCTCCGCGAGTACTACACCTACATCCTCTGGACGCGTGTGAATCAATGCCTCGACGGTGTAGACGATATCGAAATGTCGGTCAGGATACGGCAAAGGACCAACCGGTTCACCTACGATCACATGCTCTGCGATCCACTCCGACGTAGTCCACCGAAGGCACCCTGAGACCATAGCGGCACTTTGATCATATCCATACACATCAATACCCTCAATCCGGCTCAGATACTTGAGATGACGACCGGGACCACAACCAAATTCGATCACACGAGCAGGACGGCTATGCCGCATATAGTCTGCGAGCATAACCCTCTGAATATGATAACAGAGCATATATTTCTGGCGTCGCTCATACTCATCAAACCATTCACTCCCATGGTCACGCCAGTACTGATAGTTTTTCGGAACATACACTTGAGAATCATTCATTCAAACGTTACCTCATAATCTATCGAAATCGGAACAAAGAATTTGTAATGCACCGGCCTGGAAATATCAGGCACCACGGAAAACACAGCAGCACCGTCTATCTGATCGAAAAGAATATTATCAGAATAATCTCTTTGCGAAGTACGATTCAGAGCCACTGACACACCATAGTTACCAATCCTCAGTTGATTGAGAAATTTGAATCGAACAAGCCCTCTGTTTCCAACTCTGAGTATTGGAAACTCTATTCTCTCATCAAAAGTAGTTGTCCCAAAAAGATCAACGCCTGTAGAATCCCTTACTAGAAACGAACAACTAAAATGGTTCACCTCGATATACGAACGGAACTCTACTAGAATCGTAATCATATCACCAAATCTAAAAGAATGAGAGAATTGTCCGTCCTCGTCCAACAATTCCACTCTTTCGATTTGAACGTGACCTGACCCATAGCGAAGCTTCGCTTTTGCCAGAGAATGAAATGGTATATATCGAGGAAGATGTGCCTCTTTCGACAACATAGCTGCATTTGTCTCTTCACGAATCAGGTTGAGATACTTATTCATCGTCTCTTCCGCATGCCCTTTGTAAAAAACTTTTCCTTCAACTAGTAGCAAAGCATTTTGACAAACGCTCTTGATAGAGTCAGGCGAGTGACTGACATACAAAAGCGTCAACCCTTCATCTCGAAGTTGCCGCAATCTTGTCGCACAACGCTGCTGAAACGCAAGATCACCCACAGCAAGAATTTCATCAACAATCAGTATGTCAGGATCGAGCGAGACAGCAACCGCAAACGCCAACCGCGCATACATGCCGCTCGAATACACCTTCACCGGCTGATCAATGAACTCGCCGATGTCTGCGAATGCGGCAATGTCGTCGAAGCGCGCGTCGATTTCGTCGCGGCTCAGCCCCAGGATCGCGCCGTTGAGGTAGACATTTTCGCGCCCGGTGAATTCGGGATTAAAGCCGCTGCCGAGTTCAAGCAGCGCCGCCACGCGCCCCTTCACCCGCACTTCGCCTTCGGTCGGCGCCAGGGTGCCGGCAATGATCTGGAGCAGCGTGCTCTTGCCGCTCCCGTTGCGCCCGATGATCCCCACCGTTTCGCCGCGCCGCACCTCGAAACTGACGTTGCGCAGCGCCCAAAACTCGCGCCCGTAATGCTTGCCGAACCGCCAGAAGAGCATGTGCTTCAGCCGATCCTGCGGTTGGTCGTAGATGCGGTACATTTTGCCGACGTTCTGGACGCTGATGACCACCTCGTCGGTCGGTGCGGGGAGTGGCGCCGCTTCCTGAGGGAGAATGTCTGCGGTTGGAACTGCCATATCGCCTGCGTCGCGTGCTGATGCGCTCTATCCGTATGCGTTTCCGCTCACTTTTGTTTCCTGTCTGCGAGGGGTGATAATAGCATAACCCGGCAGGGATGTCAAACGAGCAGCGGCGCCTATCCACCCCTGCGGGCGCTCAAACGTGGAAACGGGATGTTCGCCAACCGGCGCCCCGTGACCCCACGCGAACCCCGATGATCCCCAAACCCGCACCGCGCGCGCGTCCATCCTCTGTGCCAGCGCGCCCTGTCATTGCGAGACCGGCGCAGCCGGTCGAAGCAATCCCCTCACCTCACCGAGTCATCGCGCGCCGCCGCAGCCGGTCGAAGCCATCCCCCCGCCGGACTCGCCAGCGCGCGCTGTCATTGCGAGCCGCCGCAGGCGGCGAAGCAATCTCGTCATTGCGCCACCAGCACCGCTGGTCGAAGCCATCCCCCCGCCGGACTCGCCAGCGCGCGCTGTCATTGCGAGCCGCCGCAGGCGGCGAAGCAATCTCGTCATTGCGCCACCAGCACCGCTGGTCGAAGCCATCCCCCCGCCCCACCGAGTCATCGCGAGCCGCCGCAGGCGGCGAAGCAATCTCGTCATTGCGCCTTAAACCCGCCTACCGGGGGGGGCCTCTCGCCCTTCGTCATACACCCACGCCACTACCCGATCACGCACTGCAACAACTCCACGGCTGAAGGGATGTCCATCACGACCGACCAGACGTCGGTACCATGGGCGCAACCGTTGCCGCATACTGCGCACAACACCCAACACGGCGCGGCGCACAGGTGAGAGGGACGCATCCTCAGAATACCTGTCGGCTTGCCACAAACGCGCCACATCCCTTGCGTGACGCGCAAGGCGGATCGCCTCGACCGCGCTGCGCGCCGCGTCGCCTTCCGTCGGAATTGGACGCTCGGCGCCCATCGCGCGCTCAACCGCGCGCCTGAACAGCATCTCCATGCGATCACCCATTTGATCGATCCGAAAATGGTCAACGATCCGCCGTCGCGCCTGAGCACCCATCGCCGCGCGACGCGCCGGATCGCGCAACAGACCGGCGAGTGCCGCAACGTATGCCGCTTCTTCGCTCTTGGATGATGGAATAAGCATGCCACAGTCGGGTGTTGCCAGTTCACGCTGCCCGCCGACATCGGCGACCACCGGAACCATCCCCATCGCCATCGCTTCGTACAACACCAGCGCAATCCCCTCCCGCGCCGAGGGTAGCAGCAGCACGTCCCCGGCTGCCATAACCTCCCGCACCCGCTCTTCGGGCAACGCGCCGGTCAAGCGGACGTTCTGGAGCAATGGGTCGCGCAGCATCCGCTCCAACACCGGGCGCTCCGGTCCATCGCCGATAATCAGCGCATGAAAGGCGATACCCTGGCGCGCCACTTCCCGCAGGATGCGCACCGCCAGACGTGGACGCTTTTCCGACGACAATCGCCCGATCACCAGGATCAGCGGCGCGCGCGGCGGGATGCCGAACGCTCGCCGCAACGCTGCGCGGTCAAAAAGCGCCGGATTCCATGCGTCAACATCGATGTTGGCATAGCAGACCTCGATGTGCGCCGGGTCACCGCCGCGCGCGATCATCCAGTCGCGCAAGTCGCGTGAAACGGTGATGCTCAGATCGAGCCAGGCGGCATGGTCGAGCGACAGGCGCGGATACCCGCCGTCTCGCCAGTGTGGTTCTACTGCGTGCAGTATGTCAAGGAACGCCACATCCCGGCAACAGGACCGCAGATACGGCAGCAACGCATATCCGAACTGACTGTTGCCGATGAGAACTGCATGAATGCCGCGCGACCTGATCAGGTCGCGCGCGAACGCCGGTTGCTGTGCTGGCGCAATGGTCGGATGCAGTGTGACGACATCAGGCGTCAGTTCCTCGAACAATGGGCGCCATTCGTGCTTCGCCGGCAATGTCGCCACCACGCTGAACCGACAGCCGCGCCGGTTCAACTGACGAATCAGGTCAAGATGGACTCGATCCGCGCCGCCAATCGTCAGCCAGGGCGTTATCAACAGAATGTGCATGGCGCTTCTCCATCCGCGCGCTTACAAACGTTTCTCCTCCGGCAGCGCGGGGGCGGAAGACGGGCAACGCTCCCTCTCCGGAGCGGGTTCAAGGTCAGACCGCGCGCATACCCATCGCGGGCAGGCATGGCGGGGGGATGCACTGTTGTGCCCTCACCCCCTGCCCCTCTCCCGCACGCAGGAGCGGGGCGACCGGCGCCGCGCGTGTCCATCCTCTGTGCCCGTGCGCCCTGTCATTGCGAGACCGGCGCAGCCGGTCGAAGCAATCCCCCCACCGGACGCGCCCGTGCGCCCTGTCATTGCGAGACCGGCGCAGCCGGTCGAAGCAATCCCCTCACCCCACCGAGTCATCGTGCGCCGCCGCAGCCGGTCGAAGCAATCCCCCCGCCCCACCGAGTCATCGCGCGCCGCCGCAGGCGGCGAAGCAATCCCCCCGCCCCACCGAGTCATCGTGCGCCGCCGCAGCCGGTCGAAGCAATCCCCCCGCCCCACCGAGTCATCGCGCGCCGCCGCAGCCGGTCGAAGCAATCCCCCCGCCCCACCGAGTCATCGCGCGCCGCCGCAGGCGGCGAAGCAATCCCCCCGCCGGACACGCCCGTGCGCCGGGGGGGTCGGTCTACCCTTAACTCCGGAGCGAGGGAACGAGGCGCCATTCCACCATTCACGCGCTTCTCCCAATCGCTCCGATCATCCGCGCAAATCGTTCTGCCTGACGCTCCGTTGTGAAGCGGGCAAGCACATCAGCGCGCGCCGCCTCACCCATCCGCCGCCGCAACTCCGGGTCGCGCAGCAACCGTATCAGCGCCGAAACCCATTCGTCGCGCGTGGCTGCCAGCACCCCTGTCACACCCTCATCAATCGCATCCCGGTATGGTTCGAGCCGAACCGCAACCGTCGGCACACCTACCGCCGCGGCTTCCAGATATTTGACGGCGCTCTTGCCACGGCGCTGCGGGTTATCGACCAGCGGCGCGATATTAATGTCAACCGCCGCGATGTGGCGCGGTAGATCGCGCCAGTCGACCACCGGACGCCGCTCGATGCGGTCACACACCGACACATCTGTCAGTTCCGGCGGTAATGTCACCTCGCCGTAGCAGCGCAATCGCGCTTCAGAACATTCCTCCAGCGCCATGCGCAGGGCAGCGCCGACGGTCGCAATATCCTCATCGTGAACATGCGCATGCCCGCAAAAGTACCCGATAACCGGTTGTGCGCGCAACGGGCGTTGCTGTCGCTCATCGAACGCGACGCGCGACAGCGCAACCTGTTCGCGCGACAGCACATTCGGGCTGACGAACGATGGACGGCGAACATCGGCGGATGCCAGCGCCGCAAGGAATGGCGTCGAAAGGATCAACGCATCGGACAGGCGCATCAATCGCCGCATACCGCGCGCCGCGCGCAGGAGGCGGGCAATCGTCACCGGATCGTGATGACGGTCGAGAAAATTGTACTCGCGCTCACGCTCATCCCACACCAGGTCGTCGCTATCGAACACCAGCGGAATGCGACGCAACCGGGCGGCAACGACAAGCGGCAACGTCAGCGCCGCCAGCGGCAGACGATGCACAATCAGCAGATCGACCTGCGACAGATCGTAGAGTCGCGCCGAGTCGTGCAGCGCAACGGCATCCGCCGCCAGACCGGCGATCTGCGCCTGCTCCACCTGATGCCAGACGCGGTAGCGCGTTGCAGCGCCAGGATGAAGGTAGACAAACCGGATGCGCGGCGGTGAGCGGCGCGGCGCCGTGACTGTTCGCGGCAGAGCGGCAACGGCGCGCAGCAGGGCAGGCAGGCGTTGGCGCAGTCGAGTCATCATCGGCTCACCCCGGCTTCCGCGCCACTGCAAACACATTGCTCGGCATCAGACGACGGCGCATCTCAGTAGCGCCGCGCGTTTCGAGCAGCACAATATCGAACCCCGCCTCGCGCAGAATCAACTCTAACCCCTGCGGCGTGAAGTTGCGCCCGTGGAAGCCGCCATCTTCGGGGGTGTTGTGAATCACAATGTTGTACGGCGTTGTAATGATCAGCGTGCCGCCTGGACGCAACACGCGAAACGCTTCCGCAATCGCGCGCTCAGGATGCCGCACATGCTCGATCACCTCTGAACAGAGAATCGAACCGAGCGAATTATCGGCGATCTGGCGCATATCCTCCATATCGAGCGCCATGTCCGCGCTGTGCAGGTTCGACGCCAGATTGGAGGTGCGCATGTCATACCACTCCGCCAGGTAGTCGTTCTGCCCCGATGCGCCGACTTCCAGCAGCGGACTGGCAAACAACCCGCGTTCGTGGCACAAACGAATGAAATCGGCAATATTCCGCCGGATAAACCCCCAATCCGCCTTGAGTTGCCATTCCTCGCGCCAGTCGAGCGGCGCGTCGGGAAGCGTCATGCGCGACTGCTGCATCGCCTGACGGCGCAAAAACCGATTGGTGCGCAGCAGCAGCGCCGTATCAGTCTGCGCCATGACCGGGTGGAGCAGGCGGGCGCGCACAAAACTCGCCAGCCAGATCAGATCGCGCAGCCAGAAGAAGGGAATGGCGCGCAGCGCCGGCGCCCACCGACCACGCCGCGCATATGCGACGGCGATGCGCGGATAGATGAACAGCAATCGGCGGAGAGAAACGAGCCGTTGCGGAATATAGGGCGACGGCAACCCGCGATGGCGCGTCAAAAAATAGAACGACCATCCCTCCAGTATCCAGCGTCGCACATAGTAACGCCACGAAAAGCGATCATGCTCATGGAGCACGACGGCTTCGGGCACATAGACCACATCGAAATCCCCGGCGATCTCCAGATAGAACAGGTGATCCTCCAGAATCTTGATCGCCGGATTGAAGGGATGGATCAAGAGATAATCGCGCCGAATGGCGCTATTGGCGTTCGAGAATGCGACGATCTTCGGCTGGCGCGCATCTGCCGGAAACAACTCAGCATTGCCATGCGCCTCGAATGCGCCGCTCTGCGGATCAATGACCTGCCGACCGTAAGCGGCGACAACGTTGCGATCCGCGCGCAACGGCGCCACGAGCGCCGCCAGCCAGTCACTGCGTTGCGGAAAACAGTGCGCCGACAGACTGACGATAAACTCGCCTTCCGCCAGCGATGCGCCCAGGTTGAGCGCCGCCGCATAGTTGAACCCGCCGCGCGGAATATGGTGATACCGGAGACCATACGCGCGCGCCAGAGTTGCGCTCTCATCCTGCGAGTCGTTATCCAGCAGCCAGATGTCGAACGGAAAATCAACCTCCTGCGATTGGAGCAGAGGCAAGAGGCGTCGCAGCGCAGGCGCTTCATTCCGCGCCCGGATGATGATCGAAACGAGCGGTGAGGTCATACGTGGTTGACACCTCTCCGAGTAGCCAGCAGCAGCCTGCGGCTTATGAACCTGAGAAATGAATCCGGCATGCCCGTATCGCCGAGTCGGCGCCTCATCCCTGAGCGACCAGCTCAACCTCTCACTCAGGCTGTGGAAGCCCCGCAGGGGCTTGCACGCCCTCAGCCACGGCTTCAGCCCGCAGCGCCTTCAGCCCGCAGCGCCAGGAGTCGTGGAAGCCCCGCAGGGGCTTGCACGCCCTCAGCCACGGCTTCAGCCCGCAGCGCCTTCAGCCCGCAGCGCCAGGAGTCGTGGAAGCCCCGCAGGGGCTTGCACGCCCTCAGCCACGGCTTCAGCCCGCAGCGCCTTCAGCCCGCAGCGCCAGGAGTCGTGGAAGCCCCGCAGGGGCTTGCACGCCCTCAGCCAGGGCTTCAGCCCGCAGCGCCTTCAGCCCACAGAGCCAGGAGTCGTGGAAGCCCCGCAGGGGCTTGCACGCCCTCAGCCAGGGCTTCAGCCCGCAGCGCCAGGGGCTTGCACGCCCTCAGCCAGGGCTTCAGCCCGCAGCGCCAGGGGCTTGCACGCCCTCAGCCAGGGCTTCAGCCCGCAGCGCCAGGGGCTTGCACGCCCTCAGCCAGGGCTTCAGCCCGCAGCGCCAGGAGTCGTGGAAGCCCCGCAGGGGCTTGCACGCCCTCAGCCAGGGCTTCAGCCCGCAGCGCCAGGGGCTTGCACGCCCTCAGCCAGGGCTTCAGCCCGCAGCGCCTTCAGCCCACAGCGCCAGGAGTCGTGGAAGCCCCGCAGGGGCTTGCACGCCCTCAGCCACGGCTTCAGCCCGCAGCACCTTCAGCCCGCAGCGCCAGGGGCTTGCACGCCCTCAGCCAGGGCTTCAGCCCGCAGCGCCAGGGGCTTGCACGCCCTCAGCCAGGGCTTCAGCCCGCAGCGCCCTGGCGATACGGCTATTTCCCCGATCCTCATCAACTGTCAGGCGGGGGCGTGGCGGAATAGTTTTCCGTCAGCGTGCCGTTTGAGATTCGTTGCCTGTGTTCCTCGCCACCACTGATGCATACAGTTATCTCAGTGGAAGTGTATCGATGAGATGACGCAGCAGGTTCGCAAATCCAGGCGCCCGCACAGATGTCGTTTCGTGTTCGAGAACATACCTGCGCGCCGCATCTCCGATTGCGCGACGGCGCAGCGGATCGGTCGCCAGCGCCATAATGGCGGCATACCACTCTTCCTCGTTCGCCGCCAGCATGCCGGTGCGCCCATGATCGATCAGACGGTAGGGTTCCAGATTGCTGGCGACCGTCGGCACGCCGACCAGCGCCGCTTCGAGGAACTTTACGGCGCTCTTTGCGCGACGATGCGGATTATCGACCAGCGGCGCGAGATTAATATCCACGCGCGCAATCTCCGCGAAGAGCCGTTCATACGGAACGAACGGCGCGATCTCAACCCATTCGCGCAGATCGACCGGCAGGGCGCTGCGTTCAAAGTGCCCAACAATCCGCAATCGCGCACCCGGAAGTGCATCAAGCGCCCGACGCACCGCCGGAAGCGCAACCGCCAGGTCCGATTCATGCGCTTTGGGCCAGCCGCTGAAGTACCCCAGCGTCACAGGAGCGCGCGGCGGCGCCGCCGCGCGCCGCCGATAAAACGGCTCGGCGCGCATGATCGCCTGCTGCGACAGCGCATTGGCATTGACATACGCCGGAATGCCGAAATGAGCAGTAAGCGCGGCAGCGAGATAGTCGGTTGACGTTATGAAACAATCCACCGACTGCATCAATTGTTCAGCTTCACGAAAGATCCGCCGAAACCGCACAACGTCTGGCGGCGAATAGTACCGTTCAAGATCGCAGTATTCGACCAACCGCTCATCCCAGTTCAGGTCATCGGTGTCGTACACAACCGGGAGCGCATTCCTGCGCGCTGTCTGCACCGCCTCACACGCCTGCAACGTGGTCCCCGCTTTGTACAGATACAGAATGTCGCATTGCTGCACGCACTCTCTCAGTCGGCTCTCCGTGTCGCGCACAAGCATCCATGATCCGCCGGCGAGGGCGATCTGCTCTGCCTGGTGCAACACACGATACCGCAACGGCGCGCCGTCCATGCCGCTGACGAAGAGAATCCGCGGTTGTCCGCCCAATGACCAGCCTGCGCCGTATCCTTCGGAATATGATCCAAAGCGCCTGAGCGCGCGGCGTACCAGGTTTTTCACCTCTGACGTCTCCACAGGTCACGCAACGTTCGGCGCACTCTGAGTGGTATCGCCAGCAAGCGTTCGAGTCGAGCGACTCGATGTTGCAGTGCGGCAATCTGCTGATGCTGCACAACATCGGGCGGATCGGTCGCCGGATGGTTCCAGCGCCATCCTGGTCCGTTTTCGTTCTGCAACGCAAAGAGTTCCGCGCCATAGCGTTCGTACACAGAACGATGGCGAGCCACGATCCGGTCGTACATCTCCAGAATCTGCGCGTCGCTCAACGAGTGATACATCGAGTCGCTGCGCATCCGGTAGCGCACCAGAGGGTCGGGGAGACTGACCCCAATGCACCCCTGCTCAACCATCGAGATCCAGGCATCATAATCTTCGAGCGCATCGCTGAGCGATGGATCGTTCTGACCCCAGGCAAGAAAATCGCTCCGCCGCACGACGACAAACGCCGTCAACATATTGTGCGCCAGAAGATAGGGGAACTCAACATTCCAGGTGGGCCAGCACGCATCGGACTCGCCGAAGAAGCGCACCCAGGAATAGACGAAACTGACGTTATCGTACCGTTGCAGCACATCGATGGCGCGCTCAAAAAAGGAAGGCTCGACCAGATCATCCGCATCGACAAACGCCAGGAACTCACCACGCGCCGCCTGAGCGCCGCGATTGCGCGCGCGCGCCAACCCGCCGCGCTCACACCGGACAATCCGCACCAGATCGGGATGCATCTGACCGACCTGTTCGAGCGCCGCCACACTTGCAGGATCGTCGCTTCCGTCATCGACGATCACGATGTCCAGCGGACGATAGGAAGAAGCGACGATGCTGGCAATCGTTTCGGCAAGGTATGCTCCAAGGTTGTGATAGGGCACAACCACCGAAAGCAGCCCCGGAACTGTGTCGGGCGTCACCGTGCGCATTGGTGCAGGAACATCCGGCATCAGACCCGGAAAAGATCGGCGAGGTCGCATACACGTCGTGATCTGCTCGAAATGCGCCATCCGTCGCGGCAGCACCGCCTCAAACGATGTCAGCGCCGTGATGCGATCCCGCGCGCGCGCACCGATTGCCCGCACCTCATCGACCGACAGCGCCAACGCCCGTTCCACGGCAGCAACGCAATCGCCCGGCTGATCCCAACGGAACAGTATCCCGCAATCCCCGTCGGCGCCGATCATTTCCGCCTGACCGCCGGAAGTCGAGGCAATCACCAGCTTCCCCAACGCCATCGCTTCGATGCAGACATTCGGATAATTCTCCCATGTCGAAGGCACAACCACCGCCCATGCCTTTTCCAGTCGCCGCCAGAGGTCTTCTGGCGGAAGCGATGCGCCGGTCATGATCAGGCGCCCTTCATCAATCCGGCGACCATACCGCCAGCGTAGCCACGCACCAACCGACATTCCACGCGGACCGAAGGGCGTGTCGTCACCTATGAGCGTCAGCCGAAAATCGTAGCCACGTGACCAGAGGTGATCGCACACTCCAACAAACTCCATGACCCCCTTCCGCGGCTCCAGCCGCCCAAAGAACACAAGATCGCCGCGCTCCGGCATAGTTTCAAGCGCCGGCAAGGGTAGGTACGGGTACGGAACGACCTCAATTGCGTGCGAGAGCTGCATCATCTCTCCGGCGATCTGGTTCGCAAGAAAGAAACTCGGTGACAGCATGGCATCCGCCGCATGCATACAGAACCGTTCCATCCGCCCGATCCAGTACCCCGGCAAACGATAGCGCGGTTGGCGGTTGGCGCGCGTAATGCAAAAGTCGGGACTGTGAAGGTGCAACAGCAGCGGAACGTCACCGAGCGGATGGCGCTCGACCAGGCGGCGCTGGATCAGGTAATACGGCAGCGCCAGATATTCCTGGCATTCGATCATATCGGGAAGCACGCCATCGCGCTGCACATACGACGAAACCCGTTCCGCCAGTTCATAACTCAGTGCAATCGGATACGCCATGATATTGTACGGGAACGCCGGATTGTGATCGGTCGCGTCCTTGGCAACATATGGGGCGAACGCCCGACCTCGCGGCACGAAGCGAAGGACCCGCACCCCCGATGGCAGAACCTCCTCGCCTTCAGTCTGATCGACCGTCACCACCGTCACCCGATGACCGGCGCGGGCAAACATATCGGCGGCATTGGCAACATAGCGCGCAATGCCGCCGATCACTGCCGGAGGAAATTGTGATGTGAGCAGCCAGAGATTCATGAATGACCGATCAGCAGCCTCGCGTCTGTCCGTCGCCTATCTTACCACAAGCGGCAAAAACACTTCGTGCTGCCAGATGGTGAGTGTCACTTCCTGCGAGCGCCCAACTTCACTCCCGCCATTCAACCCGACGACGACAATCGTGTAGGTAGCGCCACGTGTCAAACCGCTCAGCGTCAGCGTGGTGGTTGAGACAGGCTGTGGAATCGGCGACGGACCTTCAAGAGCGTCGTTCGCGCCGACGCTTTTCGTGTATTCAATCCGATACTGGGTGATGAAAAGAATCGGCGGGGTGCGCCAGGAAAGGGTCACCCCGCGCGGAATGCGCGAAAACGCGAGCGGAATTTCGGTCGAATATTCATCGGCGCCGACATCGCTGGCAGCCCCAAATGGGCGCGCCTGTCCATCAATGTCGCCGGCGGTCGTGCTATTCAGCGCCTGATCCCTTGCGGCGGAACCGGCTTGAATGTGGTAATCGAAATTCGGCGCGCCTGGCGAGACGAACTGCGGGTTGCCGCTCAACGAGTTCTGCTCGGTCATCGGCGCACTGCCTGCTACCGTTATATTCGGGCTGCCATTGTTGAAAAACAGCACACGAGCGACGGTAAACGGCTTGATCGAACTGCTGGCATAGATCGGCGAACCGGTATGGTTGGCGATGATACTGTTGCTGATCTCACCGCCGCAACCGGCGGACGACGATGTGCCGACCAGCCGGATCGCCGGACCAAGACCGGCGACAGACCCCTGCAACTCATTGTTGGCAATCGTTGCGTGGCGCAGCGTCAACTGTGTGTCAACACAGTCGAGACCGCCACCGGTCGGCGCTGCGCCATTGCCCGCCTGCGCACTGTTGCCGGCGATCACAATGTTACTGGCAGTAACGGTGCTGCCGGCGCCGGGTGTGGTGATCAAATAGATGCCGCCGCCGCCGCCGTTGCCGCCGACGGTCGATCCATTGACGCCCTGGACGCTGTTCTGGAGAACATGGACATTCTCTATGGTCACTGTTGAGCCGGTGGAGAAGATGCCGCCGCCATGCCCTGCGCCGCCGTTCGCGCCGGCGCCGCCTTCCGCGCGATTGCCCTGAATGATGCTGTTCGTTATGCTGCCGGCGCTCAGTTCGATCTTGATGCCGCCGCCAAGCCCCAGACCACCCTGATTGCCGGCGTCGCCGCCTTCTGCCCGATTGTTGAGCACCTGCGCACGATCCAGTTCGAACGACGGCATCAATGCAAAAAAGATGCCGCCGCCAAGCCCATCGGCAAACTGGATGACGCCGGTGACGCCAGCAGACCCTGGCGCATCACCCGCGCGCGCGATGTTGTTCTCGACCCGCAGATGAACAGCACGCACACGCGCATTGATGGCGAAGAGACCGCCGCCGGATGCAAGGCCGCCACGCGGCGCCGACGCGCTATCGTTCCCGCCAATTGCCTGGTTGCTGCTGATCACAACGTTTTCGAGGGTTGCGACTGCCGGGTTGTCGGGAACCCCTCTCACGGACAGACCGCCGCCGCTTCCCGGAGAGGTTGCAGGATTGGCGTTCGTGTTGTCCTGTCCGCGCGCCACGCTGTTCGTAATCGTCACATTGCGCAATGTCAGCGTGCAACTATCGTTCAGAATCCCGCCGCCCGACGGATCATCGCTGCGAGCACGCCCGCGCGTCACGGTCAACCCCTCGATGGTCACCACGCACTGCGCCGCGTCGAACGTGCTGTTCGTCATCCAGATGCCACGCCGGACGTTCTCACCATCGAGGATTGTGACATTCGCCGTGGGATTGCTGGTGTTCCAATCGCTGGTCGAATACCCGCCGCGTATGGTGACGACGCCTCTGCGCCAGATAAAGGCGACCGCTCGATTCGATGGGTAGGTGTATGTTCCGGCAGCCAGACGGATTTCACCGGCATATCGACCGGTCGCAGGATGAACGATCCGTTCAAGACCGGCTTCCAGCGTGGCGCAGGGCTGGCTTGCGCTGCCACACGTTGGCGTATCGGCTCCCGAAGGAGCGACATACACGATGGAACCGGAAGCGAGAGCGACTGATGGTAACGCAAGCAACACGAACGTGGCGTTGACAATGAGCGCAAGGGCAAGCGCGATGCGCCCAGGTCGGGAGAGTGGTTGATCCATTGACAAAACCTCACACCATAAACTGAGTGCGCCAGCAGAAACGGCTACCATAAGCATAAAAACCCCGGCGCCATTCTTTCAACAGGAGAATAGTCCTGTCTACGAGGAGAGCAGAGGGAAGAGCGGAAGAAGGACTTTTGGAGCAGTCTTGACGCGGGGGATACAGATCAAGACCCTCGCTTCCATGTTCAAGACGGAACACGCAGCGGAGACCCCGAAGGGGAGGGACATGTTACCGGCAACCTGCTGCATCGCATGTTCCACGTTCTCCATGGAACGCGCAACATTCTGGGACGCTGCACCGCAGCGACCAGGAACCCACAACGCCCCGCGTCAATGTTCACCATCGTGAGACGCTGCGATGCAACGTTGCGACCGGCAACCTTCCCACCTTCAACCTGAAACCTTCCTGCCGCTCACAACACATCGGCAAACCCTTTGCGCGTCTTCATAAACCAGGCGTGTCCCAGCATCATCACGACGCCGGTTCCCAGAATCCACCAGAGAGTGCCGGGAAAACTGGGCAACTGCCCCCACAACAGCACCCGGCGAAAGTTCTCGGTCACCGGCGCCATCGGGTTGAACAGCACCAGCGTGCGAAACGGTTCCGGAATGATCTGAATCGAGTAGAAGATCGGCGTCAGAAAAAACATCACCTGGAGCACGATTCCAACCGCCTGACCCACATCGCGGATGTAGACGCCAAGGCTGGCGACGAACCATGCCAGCCCCAGGCTGAGGAAGATCAGCGGCAGACTGACCAGCGGCAGCAGGATGACCGTCCATGGCATGCCGCCGCCAATCGCCAGATGGACGACGAGTAAGACGCCGATGCTGATCAGCATATGAAACAGCGCTGCGCCGAGAATGCTGATCGGCAGCACTTCGAGCGGAAAGATGACCTTCTTGACGTAGTTCGGCACGCTGACGATTGATCCGGCGGCGCGACCCACCGTTTCGCTGAAACAGGAGTACGCCGACAACCCGGCGAACAGGATCAGGGCAAAATCCGCCAGACTATCGGTGCGCGCCTGGGGCCAGCGACTCTGAAAAATGACGCCGAATACCAGCGTGTAGACTGTCAGCATGAGCAGCGGATGCGCCAGCGACCAGAGAATGCCCAGATAGGCGCCGCGATACCGTCCTTCGATCTCGCGCCGCGTCAACTGCACGATCAGGTCGCGGTGGCGCCACAGTTTGCGCGCCAGGATCATCGGGTTCAGATAGGTCACGACGCTTTCCGCGCGCGCGGAAACCAGGACTGCCATAAATGCTCCTTGTCAATGATCGTTTGCTGCCATCTTCTCCCTTCCCGCCTCTGCCACGTTTCGCCGGCGCTGCCACTCCCGCCCGTCCCTTCCGGGAAAGGGTATGAAACAGCGGAGACGGGGGCGGAGAAGAGTCTGTGTCCGGCGTGACAACGCGGGAGAAATCTGACCTTACGGAACCCGCCGCAAGCCGCCGCGCTGTAGCGCGTGCAGTCAGGCGGGTTGCTCGCCGGCTTGCGCCAGAGCGCCGCCAGGCGATGGAAGCGGCGTTCGAGCCATTCCCCATCGCCTGGCGGCGTCTCGTTGCAGCAGCGATCTCCATGATAGCTCCTGCGTTCGAGTAGTAACTCGGGGTATAATTGCCCTATCAAAACAAACCGCACAATCAACATAAGGTCTCCAGGTCATGCGCAAGGCGTTCGTCTACCGTCTCTACCCATCGAAGCCCCAGGAACGGCGGCTGGAATTCACCCGCGAGACCTGCCGGCGCTTCTATAACGACTGCCTTGCAGAGCGCAAGACCGCTTACGAGGAACGCGGTGAGACGATTCGCAAATCTGCGCAACTGCGGCGCGTGAAAGAGCGCAAAGCGACCAATCCCGACGCTAAAGACGTGCATAGCCACATCCTGCAGATCGTGGTAGACGACCTGGATAAGGCATTTCAAGCCTTCTTCCGTCGTGTGAAAACGGGCGAGAAACCAGGATACCCCAGGTTCAAGGGACGCAATCGCTGGAAGGGGTTTGGTCTGAAAGAGTACGGCAACGGCTTTAAGATCGATGGGCGGCGGCTCCGTATCACCGGCATTGGTCGGATCGCGGTTCGCTGGCATCGTCCCCTTGAAGGGCGGATCAAGACCCTCCGGATTGTGAAACGGGCTGGCAAGTGGTACGCCGCCTTTTCGTGCATCACGAACGAAGTGCCGGCTCCGCCCGCTCAGCGCGATGTGGGGATTGATGTCGGCGTCGCCTGCCTGCTCACGACAAGCGATGGGGAGAAGGTGGACAACCCGCGCTGGCATCGCGTCGAGCAGCGGAAATTGCGCGTGTTGCAGCGACGGGTTGCCCGTCGCAAGAAAGGCGGCGGCAACCGCAAAAAGGCCGTGCTTGCGCTGCAACGCCAACACGAACGGATCGCCAATCGGCGGAAGGACTTCTTGAATAAGCTGGTACACAACCTGATCACACGCTACGACCGGATTGCGCTGGAAGACCTGCGCATCACGAACATGGTGCGCAACCCGCGCCTGGCGAAGAGCATTTTGGACGCTTCGTGGGGCTGCCTCATACGACGCCTGATGAGCAAGGCTGCAAGCGCTGGCCGTCTGGTGCTGCTGGTAGACCCACGGAACACGTCGCAGGACTGCTCTCAGTGTGGGCGGCTCGTTGCGAAGGATTTGAGCGTGCGCGTGCATCAGTGTCCACATTGCGGCGTTGTGCTCGATAGAGATCACAACGCGGCGATCAATATCCTGAAAAGGGCTGGACAAGTCCTTTGGGGCATAAGCTCGTCACCAGGCGGGTTGCCCCAAGAAGCTGCCGGGTTTTAACCCGTGCAGAGTGTCACGATAACGCCTGCTACAGAAGGGCGCTTCTCCCTCGCCTTTCCACGTTCAACCTGCACCTTCCACATTCCCGAACCGGAACGCCGGACGTTCAAGATACTCTGCCAGCCGCATCCCTTTCCGGTCGCGCTGCGAGAGGATCGGATCGGTCACGGGCCAGGGGACGCCAATGTCGGGATCGTTCCAGGCGATGACCCCTTCGGCGGCGGGGGTGTAGTATATGCTGCATTTGTACTGAATCTCCGCCACATCGGAGAGCGTGAGAAACGCATGCCCGAACCCAATTGGAACCAACAGTTGCAACATGTTGTCTGCTGTCAATTCCACGGCATGCCAGCGCCCGAAGGTGGGTGATCCCACGCGCAAATCGACGATCACATCAAGGACGTTTCCCAGCGTGCAGCGCACCAGTTTCACCATTGGCGCCGTCATATCCTGGTAGTGGAAGCCGCGCAACACGTTCTTCACCGAGCGCGAGTGATTGTCCTGCACGAAATCGATTGCAATGCCGCGCGCCGCGAAATCGCGGGAGTTCCACGACTCCAGAAAAAAGCCGCGCTCATCGCGGAAACAGACCGGTTCGATGATCACGGCGCCGGGCAGTGGCGTTTTGTGAATGGTGAATTGCATGGTTGGTTCTTACTCGCTTCCTTCCCGCTGTCCACCTGTGCCTGTTTGCACCTGAATTCATTCACCACAGAGGCGCAGAGGAAGCCATCTTCCTCCGGTAACCGGCAACCTGTATCCCTGTGGGCGCCCACAAAGGGGCGCCCCGACCCATCGATGTGCAATCTTCCTGCAATGACCGCTTTCGATTTTCACTCACGGGAGACGTTGCGGTGCGGGCGCATATTACACCGAGCACCACCTGCAACCCTCAACGTTCAACCTTCTTCCGACGTTTCCCACTTTTCTGCCAGGGCGATGAACAGGGCAAAGTCGTGAAGGGCTGGCACGATGCTGGCGTACAGAATATCATAATCGATCGTTTCGTAGAGATGCACCAGAACATTGCGCATCCCTGCCGCTTGCTGGAGACGTCCCGCAAGATCGCCCGGCAGCAATCCTTCTTGCGCCGCCAGACGAAAGGCGTCTCGATACGAGGTCGGCGCCCGTCCACGCTCAGCCAGGATATGAAACAGCAGGTCGGCTGCTGCGCCAACCAGCAATTCGAGAAGACGCTCGATGGTGTAGTGGTGCGCTTCGATCTCGGCGCGGCTCATCTGTTCAAATGGCGCCAGATCGCGGAGCAACTGCCGGAGATATGCCAGCTTACGCAGCAAGACATCACGAGCCACGCAACACCTCATCAGCGTAGCGCCGCAGCGACTCGGCAAGGGCGCGGCGGAATGGAAGCGCGTCGTTGTACAGATGCCAGAGACGCGCCCGTTCCTGCATCCATGACCCCCGATCACGTTCGTAGAGAAGTCGCCCGTCGCGCGCGATCTCCCACCCCAGCACTGGATCGGTGGCGGGGGTCAGCAGCACCAGACTGACATTCGCACCCAGCAGATCCTCGAGTTCAACCTGCCAGGCGATGCGATCAAGTGGCGCTGGCGCGCGAACAGGCTTGAGCGCCAGGTCGTAGTCGCTATCGGGGCGCGCATTTCCTCGCGCTCGTGAGCCAAACAGCACACAAAGCCCAATGTTGCGCGTCCTGCACCAGGCAACCAGCGACTCGACCCACGACGCAGCGTTCATTGTCCATCTTCCTCGCGGCGCAGACGCCGCAGTTCAGCCTCCAGCGCACGCAGCCGCGCTTCCGCCTCGGCGCGGGCTGCCGCTTCCTGGCGCGCCCGCGCTTCCGCCTCGGCGCGGGCTGCCGCTTCCTGGCGCGCCCGCGCTTCCGCCTCCGCCCGCGCTGCCGCTTCCTGGCGCGCCCGCGCTTCCGCCTCCGCCCGCGCTGCCGCTTCCTGGCGCGCCCGTTCCGCAGCCTCTGCCGCCTGCCGCACGACCATGACGTAGTCGCCAATTGCCACACCCTGCTCATCATAGCAGACGACATGATCGCCCTCGATGCCCAGCCACAGACCGGCAATGACCAGCTGCACCCGCCCGTCGGCTTCCGTCGAGTGCGCCACATAGCGCCCATCCGCCAATCGATAGTCGAGCAGACGCAACCGTCGCTCCCCGCTTCGACCGCCCATATCGTCGACGATCACATACTGCGCGACCCCAGCCCATGCGTAGTGCTCCACCTTGCGCACCAGATCGTTCTCGCGCGTCTCCGGCGAGGTGATTTCGATGATCAGCGCCGGACGCGCACCCTCGACCGCCACCTCAAACGTGCTCCAGTTCCGCCGCTCCGGGATGCCGGGAATAACCATCACATCTGGACCATGCGCCCGCAGGTTGGGGACATCCCATGCAATGCGCACATCGCTGAGCACGATCGCAAGACCAGATGGCTCCAGGCGCGCGCGGAGCACTTCGGTGAGGTACATCCGGTCGGTTTCGTGACGGTCGCTGTGCACGATGAAGTCTCCCACCTCAGGGTGCAGGACATCTTCTAACGTGAGCGGAATCTGTTCCAGGTGACGAGGATCGTCGGGGGTCGGGCGCAGCACGAAACGCCACCCGTAGCGGAACGGATCGGCGTCTGATTCGACCGGAGAACTGATCTGGATGGTGTCAGTCGTCATAGCCTCAGTATAGCACACGACGAAGGGCTACGCCCCATGCGCCTGTTCATACGCGATCACCGCGCGGATGATGTCGTCGAGATCGAGGGTGGGGCGAAAGCCGGTGAGCGCCGCGAGGCGCGAAATATCCGGCACGCGGCGACGCATGTCCTCAAAACCGGCTTCGTAGGCATGTTCATAGGGCACCAGCACAATCGGCGACGAACTCCTCGCCAGACGCACCACGCGCTGCGCCAGTTCGAGGATGCTCACCTCTTGTGGATTGCCAACGTTGAAAATCTTCCCGACAGCCCCAGGATGGTCGAGGAGGGCGATCAGAGCGCGCACCGTATCGCCGACATAACAGAAGCAACGGGTCTGCTGGCCATCGCCATACACGCGCAACGGCACATCGCGCAGCGCAGCGCGCACAAAACGCGGCAACACCATGCCATAGCGCCCGGTTTGGCGCGGACCGACAGTATTGAACAGACGCGCGATAATCACCGGAAGGTCGCGCTCCTTGTGGTACGCCAGCGCAAGAAACTCGTCGAGCAGTTTCGAGCAGGCATAACTCCAACGCCCCATTGTCGAAGGTCCAAGCACCAGGTCATCGTCTTCGCGGAAGGGTATCCGCTCACTCTTGCCGTACACCTCCGAGGTGCTGGCGAGCAGGACGGTCTTGCCCTTCTTCGCCGCCCAGCGCAGCACCAGTTCCGTGCCGTTCACATTGGTTTCAATGGTGCGCACCGGGCTTTGCACAATGAGCTGCACCCCAACCGCAGCCGCCAAATGCACGATGGCATCGCTCTCATCGATCAGTTCAGCCAGAACAGCCTCGTTTGCAATCGTATCGAGCGTATAACTGAAGTTCGGATGCCCTTTGAGATGGCGAATATTCGCTACTGCGCCAGTGGAAAGGTCATCAATAATCGCCACCCGGTCACCGCGCGCAATGAGCGCGTCCGCCAGGTGCGAACCGATAAACCCCGCGCCGCCGGTGATCAGGATGCTGCGCTGCGTCATGGTGGTCACCTGCAAAGGGTAGGGGAACTGAGAACCGAGAACCGAGAACCAAGAATTGAGAACCAAGAACCAAGAACCAACCGTGACCATCCATCCCGATCCGCGACGATCCGTGTGCGCTCCCGCCACGCCCCGGCGCAGAACCGAGAACCAAGAACCGAGAACCAAGAACCAACCGTGACCATCCATCCCGATCCGCGACGATCCGTGTGCGCTCTCGCCACGCCCTGGCGCCGCACCCGGAACCGGGAACGTCCCGCTGTCGTCATCGCGGCGCTTCAATCAGGGTCATAATCGCCTGACGCGCCCGCGCAAGACGCGCGTCCATCCCCTCTGGTCGAAGGTAGAGGTCTTCACGAATGATCCCGACATCGCGACGGATCTGCACGATCGGGTCGCGATCAGCGTCAGCAGCGCGCGCATATGCCTGTTCGAGCGCATCATCGATAGTTGTCAGAATCTGCTCAACGCGAGCGAAATCATTCATGCGCAACGCTGCTTCAGCATCCGCCAGATGGTTGAGCGCGCGCATGAGATAGATTGCCGCCCACAGGCGATCATCCTGGACGCGCAGGTCGATCACCTCCTGGCGCGTCACAGCGGCAGCCAGTGGCGCATCCGTCGGTTGCGGCGAGGGCGCAGCGCCAGCCGTCGGCGCTACACCGACAGTCGGTGATGGCGTCGGCGTTATCAAGCCAGCAGGCGCTGTCGGTTGGGGGGCAGGGGGGGCGGGTGACGACAAGAAACGCTGAGCGCCCAGGGTCAGCGCAACCGCAGCGAGCGCAGTGATCGCGTGGGGCAACACCGCCCGGAGCAGACGCATCACTCTCCCCGGTGCGACATGCTCTGGCGGAGAAACATCAGGTTCTGAACTGGCAGCCGGCTCAGACACGAATGCGGCATTACTTCTCGATCTGCGCCGTCAACAGGATCGCCTGCGCAATTTCGCGCATCGACTTGCGCGTGTTCATCGAGAGTTGCTGAATCTTGCGGAACGCCTCGTGCTCCTTGAGACCCTGCGTATCCATCAGCACGCCCTTGGCACGCTCGACCAGCTTGCGCGTCTCCAACGTTTCCTTCAGATCGTTGATCTGCCTGTCCATCTCACGAAACTCGTTGTAGCGCGCCAGCGCGATCTCGATTGCAGGAAGGAGTTCACCCTCGTGGAACGGCTTGACGACATAGTTAACCACACCCGCCTCGCGCGCCCGATCCACCAACTCCCGATCCGAATAGGCGGTCAGCAACAGAACCGGCGCAATCTTCTCTTCAGTCAGAACTCTGGCTGCCTGAATGCCATCAAGTTTGGGCATGCGAATATCCATAATCACAAGGTCGGGGCGCAACTCGCGTGCCAGATTAATGACGCTAACGCCATCACCTGCCTCGCCAACCACCAGATACCCCAAACCGACCAGCGTCTCTTTCAAGTGCATACGAATGATCGATTCGTCATCCGCAATCACCAGGCGTAGCTGCTGGGACATGAGTCCTCTCCTCTATACTCGAAGCCGCTGTCTGCGCAAAGAGAAGGCAGACGGCATTTGTCAAGCAATTGTCACAGTATGGTACAGTGTCAGAGTATAGCACATGGCAAGAGCGGCGGTCAAGAAGTGCACAGGGTCCGCAGCGGCGCATGGTATACTGACACACACTCTGTAAGGAAACAACGATGAGCCCGCTTCCAGAAGACCTTGATCTGATCACGCTCCGACGCCAGCTCGACACGCGCATCATCGGCGCCATGCTGATGCGCTATGAGCGAGTGGCGTCCACCAACGACATCGCCAGAGCGCGCGCGCGCAACGGCTATCCCGAAGGATTGGTCGTGCTGACGGAAGAACAATCGGCGGGGCGCGGTCGCCTCGGACGCACCTGGGTGTCAGCCTATGGCGATGCGTTGTTGCTGTCAATTCTGCTGCGCCCGGTCTGGCTTCCGCCAGGCGAGGCGTTCTCGCTCACAATGATGGCCGGCGTCGCCCTCTGCGAAGCAGTTGAACATGTCGCTTCGGTGCGCGCCCACCTGAAATGGCCCAATGATCTGTTGCTGTTTGTCGATGGCAAATGGCGCAAAAGCGCAGGTATTCTGACTGAGGTCAGCGTGAACGGCGATACTCTTGAGTGGGCAGTGGTGGGAATGGGAGTAAACGTCAATCAGGCGCCTGACAGTACGATCAACGGGCGTAATCTGCAACAGACGGCGACATGCATCAGCGCTGCGGCTGGTCAACGCATCTCGCGCACCGCCCTGCTCGAAGCATTGCTGACAACGCTCGATGAACGCTACGCACAGATTCGGTCAGGTGAGCGCGCGGCGCTGTTCGCCGCCTGGCGTGCGCGCCTGATGCACATGGGTGAACCGGTGACCGTGACGCTGCCCGGCGGCGAGTTGCACGGCATTGCAGAGGATGTCGCCCCCGACGGCACACTGTTGCTGCGCGACGCCACCGGTGTTCTGCACGCCGTACACACCGGCGATGTAGGATTCTGACGGGGATGGTCGTCCCGACGCCGCGTTGTCCTCATCTCCCCGTCCCCTTCTCCCTCGAACGTTTAAAGGCGGACCGAACCCCCGTGCGCACCCGCCCCGCCCACCGTGGGACCGTGGGACCCGCGCGCGCGGCGCCGGACTCCCCGCTCCCGCGTGCAGGAGCGGGGCAGGGGAAGGGTCAAACTCGCGTACCGGACCTTTGACTGGTTGGTGAACTCCCCGCTCCCGCAGCGCGGGAGAGGGGCAGGGGGTGAGGGGATTGCTTCGCCGCCTGCGGCGGCGCGCAAGGACCGCGCACCCCGGCACGCCCGGCGAGGGACGGATGGTGAGATAATATGTTGTACTAGCATACTAGTATGGTGAACACCAGCACTCCTACCGGGGGATGGACCCGCGCGCGCGGCGCCGGACTCCCCGCTCCCGCGTGCAGGAGCGGGGCAGGGGAAGGGTCAAACTCGCGTACCGGACCTTTGACTGGTTGGTGAACTCCCCGCTCCCGCAGCGCGGGAGCGGGGCAGGGGGTGAGGGGATTGCTTCGCCGCCTGCGGCGGCGCGCAAGGACCGCGAACCCCGGCACGCCCGGCGAGGGGATTGCTTCGACCGGCTGCGCCGGTCTCGCAAGGACAGTGTGCTTCGACCGCCTGCGGCGGTGCGCAAGGACCGCGCACCCCGGCACGCCCGGCGAGGGGATTGCTTCGACCGGCTGCGGCGGCGCGCAAGGACCGTGAACCCCGGCACGCCCGGCGAGGGGATTGCTTCGACCGGCTGCGCCGGTCTCGCAAGGACAGTGTGCTTCGACCGCCTGCGGCGGTGCGCAAGGACCGCGCACCCCGGCACGCCCGGCGAGGGGATTGCTTCGACCGGCTGCGGCGGCGCGCAAGGACCGTGAACCCCGGCACGCCCGGCGAGGGGATTGCTTCGACCGGCTGCGCCGGTCTCGCAAGGACAGTGTGCTTCGACCGCCTGCGGCGGTGCGCAAGGACCGCGCACCCCGGCACGCCCGGCGAGGGGATTGCTTCGACCGGCTGCGGCGGCGCGCAAGGACCGTGAACCCCGGCACGCCCGGCGAGGGGATTGCTTCGACCGGCTGCGCCGGTCTCGCAATGACAGGGCGCACCGGCGCGTCCGGCGGGGGGATTGCTTCGACCGGCTGCGCTGGTCTCGCAATGACCCGTCGGGAGCGGGGCAGGCGGAAGGAGAACGGTTTATGTCCTGCACTGGCGCCAGCCATCGATACTGTGCAGCACAGCGACATCCTTTGACCGAGGGCGCCCCTGCTATAGTCCTTTCCAATCGTCGAACGGCGACTGCTGGAATCATCCCCGGCGCCGGATCAGTCACCGGCAGAACCATGGAACGCCGATTGCGCATCGGAGGGAGGATCGTCAGCGCGACGCCGAAAGCGGTTCGTGCCGGGGACCGGCTCCATAACCACTCGCGGACGTGGCACAAACAGCAGATCGAGCGCTTCGCGTACCGAGATCTGATCGTTTGCCCAAGCGTATACTCTGGCGATTCGCAGCGCCGTTCGTTTGCTGGTCCGCCCTACCCGCAGAATCCGCATATAGGTGGCATAGGGCAGACCGGTCAACCGACAGAACTCACCTGGCTTCGGCGCGATAGTTGCGATGCGTTCTGCAAAATCAGGACGCGGCGCATAGGTTTGTGCAAGTTCGTATGGGTGCGGCATAGATCCCACGCGCTTTCCATCACAAGAACGGAACCTTTCGTCAGGCGACGAATTTGTAGCCTAGATTGCGCACGGTGATAATATGGCGCGGCGATTCGCCATCGGATTCGATTTTCGCGCGCAGCCGGCGCACGTAGACGGCGACCAGATTACTTTCGCCTTCGTAGTCGTATCCCCATACTTTGTTGAGAATCTGGTCAGGACTCAGGACGCGCCCTGAGTTTTGCATCAGATAGTAGAGCAGGCGAAATTCAATCGGAGTGAGCACGACGTGGCGGCCATCTTCAAACAGAACCGTATGCTCGATCGGATCGAGCGTCAGCGGTCCCTGTGAAATCCGCGTCACCGGGTTGACCATATCGCTATTGCGCCGCCGCAGCACTGCTTCGACGCGCGCCAGCAACTCGGCCGGTTCGAAGGGTTTCACCAGATAATCATCACCGCCAATTTGCAGCCCGGTGACGCGATCCTGCAACTGACCGCTGCCGGTGACGAAAATAATCGGCACGTCCGACATACGACGGATCTGGCGGCAGATATCGAAGCCGCTGACCTTCGGCATCCCGACATCGAGCAACACCAGATCGGGGGTGCGTTGTTCGATCGCATGCAACACGCCTGCCGCGTCGTAGGCTTTGATGACTCGGTATCCGGCATCCTCGAGCAAAAAGGACGTCAGTTTGACACTGGCCAGATCATCGTCGGCGACCAGGATTTCCATTGGATTCTCCTTCTACGGTGCAACAACCGTCTCCCTCAAGAGATAATCGCCGTATCGCGTTTCAGTATACGGCGGTGTATTACCAAAACATTACAAAGGTGTCATCTCCGATGACGTTCATAGGAGCGCAACCCATGGATGATGCAACCAGAGGGCGAATGCGGCGCAACCGACGCCCAACCGAGGACGAGCGTTTGCTGGCGCGCCCCCGCGCCACTACCGAATTTCTCAGCACCGATACCTGGCGCGTGCTGCGTATTATGGGGGAGTTTGTCGATGGCTTCGAGACACTGGCGGATGTCGGTCCGGCAGTGACGATTTTCGGCTCGGCGCGAGTGAGCGCCGATAACCCGCTGTACCAGACCGCAGTCGATGTGGCGCGAACGCTCGGTGAAGCAGGTTTTACCATCATCACCGGCGGCGGACCGGGCATCATGGAGGCGGGGAATCGCGGCGCGCGCGAAGCCGGAGCGCGTTCGGTCGGTCTCAATATTGAACTTCCCTTTGAGCAGCACCTCAATCCGTATGTTGACACCTCGGTGACGTTTCGCTACTTCTTTGTGCGAAAGATGATGCTGGTCAAGTATGCGCAGGCGTTCGTCATCTTTCCCGGCGGCTTTGGGACGCTCGATGAACTCTTCGAGGCGCTGACCCTGGTGCAAACCGGAAAGGTGCGCAACTTTCCGATCATTCTGTTTGGCAGCGCCTACTGGAGCGGCTTGCTGACCTGGCTGCGCGAAACGGTATTGCCTGCGCGCAACATTGCTGCCGCCGACGTCGATCTCCTGATCGTCAGCGACTCGGTCGAAGAAGTGCGCGACTTGATCGTGCGATCAACATATGATGCGCAATGGCGCGCCGGAACTGAAGCGGCGGCGCAGGAGGTCACCCGCCGCGTCCTGGAGAGACGATCCGATAACCCCTAATACCAATGACCTGTGACCATCCGGCATGGTCACCCCGCGCAGCGCGAGGGGTCGTGCGCGACCCGCGCCGATTCCTCGCTGCGTTTACCCTGAGCGAAGCGAAGGGCTCGGAATGACACGCATGCGGCATCTTCAATCGTCATTGGTATAACTCTTGCTCAACACCAGGCGCACCCCCAACCGCGCGTAGATCGCCTGCGCCAGGGTCCAGGCATCCGGCATGATCACCGGACAGTTGTCGGCGGTATCGACCGCCAGACTGTGGATCAGGCTCCGATGAGGCGGCGGCAGCGGATGCGCCGGAAGCACAAGACGCGCCCCATCGCATCGCGCCGCCAGGGTTGGCGTCGCTGCCTGCGCGTATCCCCGGAGCAACGCTTCGGTCTCATTGATTGTGCGCAACATGGCGCCTGCGGCAACCAGCGCATAGCGCGGAACGCCGCGTCCACGCCGCCGCCGGATGACCTGTCCCTGCCGCACTACACATCCAACGACGCCGTTGCGTGTCTCTTCCGGGACAGGAACCCAGTCGAGGCGTTGCGGATCGAACACGCTCCATCGTTCGTTGTCCGGCAACGGATGCCAGAACGCGACACCCGCAGGAACCGGCGGCGGCAGCGGAGGAAGCGCGCGAACGCGATCTTCCAGCGTGCGCACACGAAATCCGCGTTCACGCAGCCGCGCCAGCAGCCCATCCCGCCGCCAGGAGCGTAACGTGAACAACCGCCCCTCCAGATCGCCCTCACGCTTCAGTAGCGTATTTGCGCGAGTATCACGCACAACGAATCGTCCTGGCGCGATTTCGTCGATGTCATATGGTCGATCGATGGATTTCATCTTATCATCTGCATAGAACCTCACTCGCCTTCGTTCGAAGCGGTCACAACAATGTCCGCAACCGTCGTCTCAGCGTAGCGCCGATCAGTTGCGATCAGGTCGTGACGGATCTGCGCCATTTCGACGAGATGCGCTCGTTCGTGCGAAATGAGCCAGTTCGCCTGGTGCAACAGATTGATCACCCCATACACCTCGTGATACCCTTCGCGATGCCAGGCGGCGCTGGTCAACCCACGCAACAGACTCAACGTCTGCGCGCGTGTCGTATGATAGGCATCGAGCACAGCATCTATCGGTTGGTCGCGGTACATTGCCGCAGATTCGAGCGATGGCGGGTGTGCGGGTGAAAGCGTCGGCTGATTGGTTTCGAGGAGCAACCAGGCGCGCTGACGAAAGATCGCGTCCATATCGGCAAGATGACCGATCAACTCCTTAAGCGATGGCGTGGCGTCGTTCAGGCGACGCGCGAGGAAATCGTCGTCGAGACCCGCCACAAGGGTGCGCAGCGCCTCTTCCGTCCGTTCCAGAAATGCCATAATCGCATGCGGACCAAGCGTACCCATCGCTTCAATGGCCCGAAATGCCCGATGCGCTTCGGGAACGGTGCCACAGCGTCGGCAGGCGCCTTCGAGTTTACCTTCGCAGATCTCGCCACACGTCGTACAGACGAACAGATCGCCAAGCTCCCCGGCGCGCAGATCGCGTCCCTCACTTACGGCGCGCTGCGCCCGCGCCAGCAACTCCCGCGCAAGCGGCGTCACGCCGGTGATCCGATCAGCGTCGATATCACCAATGACTGCGCCAGAAAAGGCGCTGACGACATTTTCAGCCGTCGAGCGCACCCAATTCAAACGACGAAACGCCTGACCGGCGCGCGCCAGTCGCGCAGCGCTCAACGCATCGAACAAGCGGGCAAGATTGAAACGATGCTCTCGCCGCGCCTGTTCCGCCCATAAATGGTATGCGACATGTCCCATGCTCCCGAGAGCGAACATCTGGCGCGCTTCACGATCCGAATCGGTCATACGGCAATACGCTTCTTTGTTCAATCGGAACCATCTGGCATGCATTGTACCGCATCTCATGAAAGAGCGCCGCGCAGACGCATGACCTGCGGTTCCCTCGCACCGCTCAGGCGGGACGTACCGGTCGCAGTGCGACCCTTCGTTGCCCCATCACCCGGCATAAGCGACATCCATAAGCGCAGTATAATAAGCAGTCGGTTTTGAACCCGGCAGTGCTCGACAAGTGCGCATTCCGCCAGATGGCACATAACACCAAAAGACGCGGAATGCCAGCCATGCGACGATGCGCGTTGCGCTCATCCACGACTATCTCAACCAGTACGGCGGCGCCGAGCGGGTGCTCGAAGCGCTGCACGACCTGTTTCCCGACGCGCCGGTCTTTACGTCGATCTATGATCCCGCTACGATGCCTGCCGTCTTCCGCACGTGGGACATTCGCGCGTCGTGGATGCAACGCCTTCCTGCCTGGCGGCGACTATTTCGCGCGTATGTGCTACTATATCCGCTGGCGTTCGAGAGTTTCGATCTGAGCGCCTACGATGTGTTGATCAGCAGTAGCAGCGCCTTTGCCAAAGGGGTTATCCCACGACCAGATGCCCTCCACATATGTTACTGTCACACACCAATGCGCTTTGCCTGGCGCACGTCGGACTATCTTGCCCGCGAAGCGTTCGGCGCGACGCAACGCGCGGCGCTGGCGCTGCCGCTCGTCCTGCTCCGTATGTGGGATGTCCTCTCGGCGCAGCGAGTCGATGCTTTCATCGCCAACTCGCGGGTTGTCGCACAGCGCATCTGGCGTTACTATCGGCGCAAAGCGGCCATCATCCCGCCGCCGGTCGATCTCCCTCCGTGGCGTGAAACGCCGCCGGGCGCCTATTTTCTGGCGGGTGGACGCCTGATCCCTTACAAGCGGCTCGATCTGGCGGTTCGGGCATGCACGCGGCTGCGGCTGCCGCTCAAAATCTTCGGCGATGGACGTGATCGCGCGCGCTTGCAGGCAATGGCAGGACCGACGATCACATTCCTGGGGCGGGTGAGTGAAGCGGAACGACAAGCCCTCTTCGCAGGTTGTCGCGCCTTTATCTTTCCCGGTGAAGAAGATTTTGGCATTGCGCCGCTCGAAGCCATGGCCGCCGGACGACCGGTGATTGCGTATGCAGCCGGAGGAGCGCTGGAAACAGTTGTCGAAGGGGTGACCGGACGCTTCTTTCACCAGCAGACGGTGGAAGATGTGATGGACGCGATTGCCGCAACACTGACGGAACGCTACGATGCCTGCGCTATTCGCCGCCACGCCGAGCAATTCGGACGAGAAACGTTTCTTGAACGGATGCGCCTGCTGATCGAGGACATCATAGAGAGAAGCGAGAGGTGAGCATGGAGGAGTTCCTGGTGCGGCGCCGGAGCGTGGCGGGAGCGCACACGGATCGCCGCAGATCGGGACGGATGGTCACGGTTAGTTCTCGGTTCTCAGTTCTCGGTTCTCAGTTCTTGGTTCTCAGTTCTCAATCCTCATGCCCATACCGATATACATCGCCATTATTCGCCGCCACTGGCGCATCATTGCTGCGCCGGCCATCATCGCCGCCGTGATCAGTCTGGGACTGGCACTGCTCGAACCACCGCGCTACCGGTCGTCCGCCAGTCTGCTCATCACGCGCAGCGAGGACCGGCGTTTTGACACCGAAGACGCTCTCGCGTATGATCTTCCTGCAATCGTGCAGGGCACACCATTTAGCGCCGAAGTCAGCAGCGCATTGGCGCTCACCGGCGTATCGATCCCGCCGGATCAGGTGCGCGCGTCGCTTGGCGCATCGAACCGACGGCGAGTTGTGCAGATATGGGCGGAAACCGGCGACCCGGCGCTCGCCGAAGCATTGACCACCACCTCGGTCGAACTGATTCAGCGGCGCGGGCTGGCATTGTGGGGTGATCCCTCCGCAACGCCCGCGCGTCCGCTGGTCAACGTCGTTGTACTCGAGCCGCCTGGCGCAGCGACTCAAACCAATGGCTGGACCACAGCAATTGCAACGGCGGCGCTCCGCGGACTTATCGGATTGCTGGCAGGCGCATTCCTGGCATTCGGCGCGCACTATTGGGAAACAGGGCGCGCCGCGCCATCACAGAACACAGGAGGGTGACATGCAACTTTCCGATTATCTGGCTGTGCTGCGTCGCCGCTGGTGGATTATTCTCCTGACGACGGTCGTGGCGGTCGCAAGCGCACTGATATTCAGCCGTCTCCAGGAGCGCGTCTATCGCTCCGAGGCGAGTTATCTGGTCGTGCCGAACCGGATCGACAACGGACTATCGATTGTGTTGCAGAACAGCATGAGCAGTTTCCGCGAGATGGCGCTGGCGCGCCCACAGTTGCAGAAGATCAGTGATGACCTGCAACTCGACCGGACGCCGGAATGGTTGCTGAAGCGCGTGGCCATCCAGCCGCGCCCCGACGAGCGCAAGATGATCGTGCAGGTCGATTATCCCGACCCGGCGACGGCGCAACGCCTGGCAGACGCCATCGGCAACAACATGGTTGCGCTGGTCAGCGCGCGCAACAACTTTCTCGAAGGAACCGACCGGATCAGTATGACCGTGCTCGAACCGGCAACGCCGCCGGTGCTCCACCGTCCGCAGACGCGCGTCAATATGCTTGCCGGCGCGGTGCTTGGGCTGGTGCTCGGCATTCTGCTGGCATTCGTGCTCGAAGCCCTCGACGACACGATCAAAACGCCAGACGATGTCGAACGGCACGTCCAACTGGCGACGCTGGGGGCAATCCCCGCGACGGGCAGCGATACCCGGAGCGCAGCGTTACCGGCAAGACGATGAATACAACAAACGATGCCAGAGCGATGAATCAGACTAATGGATATGCCGAATCCCCGCTGATCGCGTTGCGCGATCCACGCTCACCGGCAGCGGAAGCCTACCGGACACTCCGCACGAATATTCAGTTTTCCAGCCTGGACAAGCCGCTGCATACCTTGCTGGCAACGAGCACGGCGCCGGATGAAGGGAAGTCTACAACCCTGGCAAACCTGGCGGTCACGATTGCGCAGGCAGAGCAGCGCGTTATTCTGGTAGACTGCGACCTGCGCCGACCATCGCTCCATACCCTGTTTGGATTGACGAACGATGTCGGTCTGACGACCATGATCCTGGCGCAGGACGATGCACCGCCGCCACTCCAGGATACCGGCGTGCCAGGGTTGAGCCTGCTGGCGAGCGGTCCGCTGCCGCCGCGTCCAGCCGACATTCTCGGTTCACGGCGAATGGAAACCGTCATTCAGCGATTGCGCACCATGGCGGACATTGTGCTCTTCGACACGCCTCCCGTCATTGCCGTCACCGATGCCGCAGTGCTGGCGACGCGCGTCGATGGTGTGCTACTGGTGATCGAGGCGGGGCGAACCCGGCGCGACCGAGCGCGCCGGGCGCGCGAAATCCTGGAGAAAGTCAAAGCGAACATCATTGGGGTGGTGCTCAATGGTGCGCGTTTCGATGGCGAATACGGATACTATGCGTGAGGGTCTATTGCCCGACTTTGCACGGTGTGATACAATAGCGGCATTGTGAGAACAGCGTAGCAGGATATGCGTTACCCTGGCGTATGCATGTGGCTCTTCATCAATGCCCGGTCGCTGTATCGGTGATAGTGCACGTCATTGCAGGCGTTCACACACGCATATTCATTAGCCAAAACGATTGGGGAGCAGTCGCATCCTGAAATCATAGCGACGGAGATCGCACTATGCCCGATTATCCGATACGCAATCCGGCGATTGTTCTGGTGGAGGATGAACCCGATATTCTCATCATTCTCCATCGCCTTATGCGCGATCTCACCGGTGGCTACGATATTGTCACAGTGAGCGGCGGCGCTGAGGCGCTGGCACAGATTGCGCTTCGTCCGGTGCCGTTGGTTATCACCGACTACAACATGCCAGGGATGAATGGCTTGCAACTGACTGCCGCCATCAAAGAGACCTCCCCTGATACGCGCGTCGTTTTGATCACCGCCTACGCGACTCCCGAACTGGAAAAGCGCGCCCGCGAGCAGCGCGTCGATTATTACCTGCCCAAGCCCTTCCCACTTGACCGGCTCGAGCAGATTGTGCGTGATGTGTTGAGTTAAGGGGTAGGGGTAAAGATCAAACCCCTCCCCCCCTTCCCCTAATTCTGCTTACGCGCCGCCAGATAGCTCTGAATCGCCAGGAACGACGGGCGCGGACTCCAGTCGGGGTTCAGAATGCCGAATGATGCCTGCTCGTGGTTCGGGTTTCCCTGTGCGCCCCAGAGAACCGCAAAGTTCATGTTCCACAAAAATGCGACACCTACCCACGGCTTGCCGTCCGGGGTACGGTACAGTTCATCAATGCGTCGCATCGCACTGATAATGTAGTCGCGCTGCTGTTCGAGCGAGACATAGTTGCCAAACTCATACCCCGGCGTATCATTTGGCGTCGCCCAACCATACTCCGTGATCCAGATTTGATGATCGCCGACCCCTTCTTCAACCATAAACTTGCGCACATTTTCGACGTGGCGGAAGTAGTGGGTCGGATGGTCATTCCAGCATCGATCCGGCGCAGGATTGCACCCCTCGATATAACTCGGCTTTTCGGGCCAGAGGGTGTCGGGAGGATTGGCAGCCCCGCCCGGATGGACCGCCTGCGCGTCGAAATAGTCCTTGATCAATCCACCCTTATACTCGTACATCGCCCGGTAGTAGCGCTCATCGGAAACTGCCAGCGACGGCTCATCGACGCCGCTCGACGATGGCGCTCCCGCCAGGACGAAAATGCGCGGCTCCACCGCCTTGATCCGCTTGTAACATTCGACCAGGATTTCAACATAGTGCCCGGCATCTTCGACCGTCACACGTCCGCCATTTTCGACTGCCAGGTTCTGTTCGTTCCAGATTTCAATCGCCTTGATCTTCGTGCCATACCGCTTCACCATCGCCTCGACAAAATTGCCCATCGTCACCGGGTCGCGCGGCAAGCCGTTGGTCGGATTGTAAAACGAGGGCGCTTTGACGATGCTGATCAGCAGATTGAGGTTCCGCGCAGCAACATCGTTCACGATGTTGTCGAGTTCTCCCCATTTATAATCGCCCGGTTCCGGTCCTTCAATGTCCTTCCACTGAATCTGCTGGCGCACCCAGGTATATCCTGCGATTTCCGTCAACGTCAGCACCCGTTCGCGATCGGTGTAGTACAGGTGTGCAACCACACCGTGCGCCGTTTGGGGCAACGTCAGCGGGAACGTCAACTCAACCGGCGTTTCGGTCGGCGGCGGAAGGGGAGGGGCGACGGTCGGATCACTTACGACTGCCGTTGGTGATGGCGATGCAGGATTGGCTGGAGAGACAACCGGCGGCGACGTCGGCGCGTTGATCACGGCCGTCGGTGGTGTGCTTCCCTGCGATGCGGGCGCGCCGCCACACGCGGCAAACAGTGGCGTCAATATGCCCAGAAGCGCGATGAGCGCTATCTGACGCCAATACAAAAAGGGGATCTTCACTGCGTTGCTCCTTCAATACCAGAATGACACGTGACTGAAATGATACCAATGACGCTTGCAGATGCCGCATGCGTGTCATTCCGAGCGCAGCGACTTGTCATTCCGAGCGCAGCGAGGAATCTCAGCGGGTCGCGCACGACCCCTCGCGCGGCTCGGGGTGACCATGCCGGATGGTCACCGGTCATTGGTATGATACCAGGGTTTACTGCCCCTGCTCACGCAGCGCAGCAGACCAGCACCATTATAGTCGAGCCTCAGACGCCTGCCGATACAGTCGGGCTGATACTCATGTGATTCACCGGTGAATCACCGGTGATACGATAGGGAGGTCGAAGGTTAAGAGTGCAACATGGGGAGAGGCGCCCCCATGCGCGCAGGCATGGCGCAAACGCAGGCGGGTCGGCGCGCGTCGCCGGCGAGGCGCCCCCATGCGCGCGGGTATGGCGCCGCCTGCCTCTCGCCTCCTGGCGTCCCCACCCGCTCCTGGCGCGCGTCGAGAGAGGGGCGGTCAGAAAGGTTTCATCCAGACGTCTCCACTGCCACTGCATCGAGCAGACAACGCACCTGACTCAGCAAGGTACGGCGACTGAACGGCTTTTGCAAAAACGCAACGCCGGGGTTATCGCGGTTGATCGTCACCTGACGGGCATACCCGGACATAAACAGCACAGACACACCAGGGCAACGCGCCTGAACCCAGGTCGCCAGTTCGACGCCGCTCATTTCTGGCATGACCAGATCGGTGAGGAGGAGATGCAGCGCATGCCCAGGCAGTGTTTCAACGACACGCTGCGCTTCCCGCCCATTGCTCGCCTCGAAGACGGTATACCCATGATCGCGCAAAATACGCACCGCCAGACTCCGAACCGCCGGTTCGTCCTCGACTACCAGGATCGTTTCCTGACCACGCTCCGGTTGGGAGTCGAGTTCGGCATCCTGGTGATAGGACGATTCACCAGAGGCATAGGGCAGATAGACATCGAACCGTGCGCCTTGCCCCGGTTGGCTCTCACAGCGAATGAATCCCGCGTGTTGCTGCACAATGCCCAGGCATGTCGCCAGACCCAGACCGGCGCCCTGTCCAGGCGCTTTCGTGGTAAAGTATGGCTCAAAGATGTGCGCTTTCACCTCGACAGGAATGCCAACACCGGTATCTTGCACGGAAATGCGGATATATGGCGTTTCCACTACTATGTCTCCGGTCGGCGCCGTCTGCGACGTGGCAATCACCAGCGCGCCGCCTTCCGGCATGGCATCACGCGCATTGACGATCAGGTTCATCAGCACCTGCTCGAACTGATGGGGATCGATGCGGATCGGACAGGGATGCGGCGCCGGCATCCAGGTCAGGCGAATGTCCTCCCCAATCAACCGCAGGATGAGTGGAACCATGCCATCGATCAGGGCATTGACATCAATCGTCTGCGGATGACTCGGTTGACGACGCGCAAACGTGAGCAACTGACGCACCAGATGGGTGGCTCGCCTGGCGCTCTGCTGGATCGCCTGAATATCCGGGTATGCCGGCGAGTCGGATGGCAGCGTCGTCAGCGCCAGGTCGGCGCTCCCGCTGATAACGGTCAGGATATTGTTAAAATCGTGTGCCACGCCGCCTGCCAGCCGTCCAATCGCTTCCAGGCGCTGTGCGTGCATCAATTGCGTCTGCAACTGCTCACGTTCGGCTTCTTCCTGCTTGCGCGCCGTCACATCGAAGAAAATCGTCGCAAATTGATCCGGTCCCAGCGGAGAGACCGAAATGAAGAAATGCTTCTGCATCGGCTCGAAGTAGACCTCCAAATGCGCCGGGCGACCGGTCGCCGCCACTGCGCCGAACTCCGCCAGGTATGGCGGTTCCGGCGTTCCGTAGACCTCGGTGGCAAGCCGATGAACGACGTCCTCACGGCGAAGATTGAGAATGCGTTCATACTGGACGTTGACGTCGATGATCTCGTAATTGATCATTCTGCCATTATCGTCGCGCACCAGTCGGTGGAGCGCCACGCCCTCAAACATGTTGTCGAACAGCGAACGAAAGTGCTGTTCGCGCTGACGCAACGCGGCTTCGATGCGCTGGCGATGAATGGCGCTGGCGATCAACTGTCCGGTCAGTTGGAACGCCTCAACGACCGCGTCAGACGGCTCGAACTCGCGGAAGACCGTATCAAAGCCGATCCACCCGATGAACTGCGCGCCAATGAACAGCGGGATGCCGACCACCGTTTGAATGCCGAAGTCATTGAATGCTCGCCGCACTGCCTCATACTCAGGCGTCTCCGGCACATCGCGCCGCTGCATCACAACGATCTCGCCACGCCGCATCGGTTCAATCACCGGCATAAACTCAGCGAGATTGAGCCGGCCGCGCCTGCCACCGCTGGAGAGGACGGCGGGGTGGACCCATTCGTGCGTTCTGATCGCGTGATCGCCTTCCGGTGCAATCAAAAAGAGGTAACTGCGCTCAACGCCGGTAAATCGGACGACTTTCTCGAGCACGCTGATGATCTGATCATCGATCTGCGCCACCTCGCAGCGCACACAATCGTTGGCAGCCTGCTGGATCAACTGAATAAAATGGAGCCGATTGCGGAGCAGCGCCTGTTTGTGCTTGCGCTGCGTAATATTGCGCCAGATCAAGAGCCGTCCGTTGACCGAACCTTCCTGCCCGATGAGAGGAGTGATTTTGACCTCAAATATCCGCTGCTGCCATGTAATCTCCAAAACCTGCTCACCCGGCTCATGGCAAGCCCGCAACAGCGCAGTCCAGGGCTTCAGAAGAGTCTCGACCGGCTGACCGAAGAGCGAACCGCCATCGGGCGCGAAGAGACGCTGCGCCGCCGGGTTCATGTCGATAATCCGATTGCGCGCATTAAGCACAATCACCGCATCGCTCATCAGTTCGACCACATACTCGCGCGCGATCGGCGCCAGCGTAAAGAGGCGGTAGCGAAACATGCCCCAAAGGAGCGCCAGACCTGAAAAGGACAGCGCAAGGGGGGTGATGTCCAGCGGCATCAGGGGATGCCATTCAAGCAGTTGCAGCAGGTTGGCAATCCAGGGCACAAAGGCGCTGATGGCCACCATGGTCGCCTGGCCGCGCTGCAACGACGACGCCTCCCGCGACGCGCGCCAGAATACAAGCGCTCCTGACGCAATCAAAGCGTAACTGTACACGGCGAAGACCCAAATCCACGGACCAGGCGTGACATGCAACAGCACAAACGGTCCGTCCTGAAGGAGCGCGACATCCTGATAATAGAGACCGTGCGCAGTATTGGTCCAGTTCAGCGCAATCGTCGCAATCGGAACGATGTACCACGGCGCGCCGCGCCAGCGCCACAGCCACGCAGCGCGCCGGGTGTAAGCAATGGCAAAACGCAGGTACAGGACGGGCAGGAATACAATTCCAAGGTGCGCGACGCCAAGCCAGAGCAGCTTGGTCGGCAGCGACGCGCTGATCAGCGTCAACCCGTATGCCAGCGTCCAGACAATCGCCGCTGCCATGAGCAAAACCAATTGTGTAGCGCCGGCCGTCATACGCTGGCGCCACGCATACAGTGCGACGGCGGTTTCCATGAGCGCCGCGATCAGCAGAAACGCAATGAAGACCGGCAACAACCACGCCATCATCAACCCACCATTAAGCATAGCAGGTCAAGACGCTTGCCATACTCGGCAAACACCCTGACCTCGCGGACGACGGACTGATCGCAAAACCGGACGATCAACCGTTGAATGCTATTGTATCACCGGCGCATAACCGGTTTGTGTCGATCCTCACACTGCTTCCAGCGCCTGCGTCAGATCGGCGATCACATCTTCCGGGTGTTCCACGCCAATCGATAGCCGAATCATCGCCGGTGTAATGCCCAATTCGATCCGTTCTTCAGGATCGACATCGGCGTGCGTCATAGTTGCCGGGTGCTCGGCAAGCGATTCGGTGCCTCCCAGACTGACAGCAAGATGGATCAACTGAAGCGCATTCAGCAAACGAAAGGCTTCGGCCTCGCCGCCGACGACCTCGAACGAAATCATGCTCCCCGGCGCGCTGCACTGGCGCTGAAATATCTCGTACTGCGGGTCGTCTTCAGTCAGGTTGCCCAGGTAGCGAACACGCGCCACCTTCGGGTGCGTCTTCAGGAACGCCGCAACGTGACGCGCAGTCTTCATCTGAGCAGTCATGCGCAATTTGAGCGTCTCCAGGCTGCGCAGCAACAACCAACCGGTGTGCGGTCCCGCCATGGTGCCGAAGATCGTGCGCAAAACCCTGACCTGATCCAGCAATTCGCGGCTTCCCAGGCAGACTCCCGCTATCACGTCGCTATGGCCGCCGATATACTTGGTGGCTGAGTAGAGCACCAGGTCGGCGCCATGGTTGAGCGGTTGCTGCCAGAGCGGTCCCAGGAACGTGTTGTCCACCGCCACCAGAATGCGCCGCACGCTGCTCAGACGGTTCGCAAGCGCCGCGCACGCCGCAATGTCAACCAGATCGTTCGTCGGGTTGGCAGGAGTTTCGATAAAGATCATCGCCAGGCGTTCGGTCAGACCCAAGCGTCGAAGCAGAAGTTCCGCCTGTTCTGGCGGCGTGCCGGCGCGAAAACCGACCGCGCGAACACCAAACTGCGGCAGCACATGTTTGAAAAGAAAGTCGGTGCCGCCATACACCGGTTCGCTATGGAGCAACACATCACCGGGGCGCAGGAACGTCAGCAGGGTAGTGGTGATGGCCGCCATGCCGCTCGCAAAGACTGCCGCCGCTTCGGCTTCGTCCCACAGCGTCAACCGGTCCTCGAGGATTTCGAGGTCGGGATTGTTGAGGCGGCTGTAGATCAACCCCATCTGCTCACCGTCGCGCCGTGACCGCAGACCATACGCCAGTTCAAAGAATGCCTTGCCCTCTTCCGCCGATTTGAAAATGAACGTCGAGGTCTGGAAGATCGGGATTTTGGCGGCGCCCTCCGACCATTCGGGGCGGTAGCCGTAACTCATCATCAGGCTTTCCGGGTGGAGGGGACGACCGTTGAGGTATCCTTCCGGTTTGCGCTCTGCCATACCTGCCTCCTTGCACGTGGACGGAACGCCGCTGTTCCGCCGCTGCTAATCACGCGGACCGAAAAACCACTGCACGACGCGCAGCTCGTCGGCTGCCAGACGTTGCTGCATCACGTCGTCATAGACCGCGCCATAATCATAGGGCACGCTGCGCAGCAAGATGATTCCATCTTCGATAACGATGTAGTGCGCTTCTCGATCCGGATCGTCCATTCGACGATAGGAGGCGCTGCCGGGATTGAGCCAGATCTCGCGCTCGCCGAGCGTCATAACTCCCTGGCGATGCGTATGCCCCAGGATCAACCGGTCGATCTCCTGATCTGGGAAGCGCACCCGACAGAATGAATGATAGGCATGACGACTCAGAATGAGTTCGTAATTGCGGTAAAGATGGGTCATGCCATAGCGAATGCCGTCGATCTCGAATGTTACCGCTTCCGGCAGCGACATCAGGAAATCGGCGTCTGCCGCCGTCAACCGCCGGGCATTGTGGTGACGCCACTGGAGTGCGCTGTCGGTGATGTGCCAGAGCGCCGGTTCATAAAAGGTCTCCGCCACCTGCCGGTCGTGGTTGCCCTGCACGCACACGACGTTATGGGCGCGTATCCAGGCGAGCGTCTCGCGTGGATGCGTCCCGTAATCGACGAGATCGCCGGCGCAGTAGACGGCATCGGCATCGCATTCGCGCGACCAGATCGCGTCCAGCGCGATGATATTGCTGTGCACATCGGAAATGATCAGTGCTTTCATCACCTAATAGCATACCAGATGTTGGGACGTGGCGTAAAGAGAACTAAGGTCTGAGGACTGATCCGTGAACATCGGTTGCGCTCTGCGGCGATCCACGAGCATGCTCCCACCATGCTTCTGAGCCGTATGACAGGCATGTCTCCCTCAGCGACGCGCCGGGTCTCGAAACGGATGCATAGGGCGCGCCCCACGTGCACCGACGGCGCGCCCCTAAAGTCTTTGGCGGGGAGGAACTGAACGTTAAACGCGAGACGTTCTCCTCACCTCCTGATGCCCACTGCATCACTGCGCCGCCGCCAGCAGCGCCTGCGCCAGGTCGGCGCCGGTGGCGTAGCGATGCGCGAACGGACCGGTGGCGCGCGCAATGACCCGCGCCAGCGCTGGCGGCGGCGCGGGCACGAGCGCCGCCAGAGTCTTCCCGATGGCATACAGGTCATTGCCCGGCAGCACCAACCCTTGCAACTGCTCCGGGCTGGCAAATTCCGGCGTGCAGGTGATCGAGCGCGGATCGTAGGGCAAATTGTAGCAACGCGCCGAACCCCAGTCGATCACCACCAGCGTGCCGTTCTGATCCAGAATGAGGTTCGCGGGCTTGATGTCCTGATGCACATATCCGGCGCGATGGAGCGCATCAAGCGCCACACATGTTCGCGCCAGAAGATGCACGAGCGAAGAGAGCGCAAGACGCCCCGCGCCTGCCAGTTCCTCAATCGTTTGTCCATCGATGAACGTCATCTTCAGCGTACTACGCCCATCACGCTCGTCATAGGCAAGATACTGCGGCGCCGGAATGGGCAGCCGCGCCCATTCGAGCCAGAAGAGCATGCCCGCTTCACGACGCAGATCGTGAGTCGGTGCGCCAGGAAGCGTTCGTTTGATAATGACGCACCGATTGGTGTACTCATCGCGCGCCAGCAGCACCTCGTGCAGTGCAGTCCGACGGAGACGCGCCAGTACCCGATCCCCCGACACACCATGCGGGACAGCATGATGCTGCGCTCTTGCCCGCATGACAGCGCGCGCCGGCGCTACGGTGGTATCGTCAAACACGCGACAAGGCGCATTGGCGCGGCGCATCCCCGATGTACGCGACGCCTGTCGCAGCCGATGGACCGCTCTGGCGCAAGCGACGAAACTCACCCCAGACGACACCCGGCGACGGATGGCGACAAGGATGCGCTCGACCAGCACCAGCGCCAGACCGATGGAGCAGAGCGAGATGCTTTCCGCCAGACGCGACGCACTCTTGCCAAGCAGCAGTATAATCAGCGCCAGTGTGAGCAGTGTGAGCGCAAAACGCTTCATGGCACCCTCCAGAACGCCGGAATGCGCTGCAAACGAGCGATTTCCTCCTTCAACTGCCGAAATTCGCCAACGTTGCGCACGATCAGAACGTCATCATCGCGGGTGATCGTGAGGCGCCCATAGTCGAACAGACGTCCGAGCAGGCTCTGAGTGATCAGGACATCAACGCGATGCAGCGGGATCTGTTCCTCGCGCCAGAAGAACCACCCCTGCCGCAACAACAGTGTGTCGCCACGCACGACGAGGGTCATGGCCAGTTCGCAGTACGCGATGCGTGCTGCCAGGAACAGTGGCGCGAGCGCGAAGAGCAAGGCTGCACCGGTTGCGTGGACGATGCCGGCGAGCATCATGCCGACGCCGAGTGCCAGGCAAACGACGATCTTGACGCCAACGATGTACGGGTGAGGGCGAAAGAGCCGTTCGTGGATCGCGGGGTGCACAGACGTAGTCATCGTTGCCTCCCTGCCACTGCTGGAACGGCGCTGCTCCGAATGAGCGGCGCGAGCAGCAGTGTCGGCTTCATTCTAGAGAGCCTTTCTGAGAAACGAGTGAGATATGGCTGAGTAATTCTGTGAGATATTGAAAAACTCCGACAACTTTGGGTTTTCTTTTTAGACAATCTCCATTTCCTGCGCACACCTGACCGAGATTGATGAACATCCAGAAAAACCGACGCCCTTGAGGAGCGATCATCGGTCACCATGCGTGAACGACCGCACCAACGGTGGGGAGTTCCCCGCGCGTGCCCGTAGGATCGGTCGAGGCGCCCCCCTGTGAGCGCCCGTTCAGGAACATGACAGGTAGAATGGCTAAATCTAAAAACTGGGATCGGTCGAGGCGCCCCCCTGTGAGCGCCCGTTCAAGAGCGGACCACGCGCACGAGACTGGCGGACTGCATAGCGTTGGGATGAGCCGTTGTACCCTCACCCTATGCCTTGAAAACGATGTATGCAACAGCAAAAGACATGCATAGCGTTGGGATGCGCCGTTGCACCCTCACCCTATGCCCCGCTTCTGCACGCGGGAGCGGGGAGACCGACGCCGCGTGCGCCCGTCCCACGGCGGGCATGCCGGTGCATACTATACTAGTATGCTAGCACGACACATTATCCCACCGCCGCCGAGCGTGCCGCTGCGCGCGGGGGGGGATTCGGTCCGCCCGGACCCCACGAGAGAGGACGTTCATGCTGTCATTGCGAGACCGGCGCAGCCGGTCGAAGCAATCTCGTCACTGCGAGCCGCCGCAGGCGGCGAAGCAATCCCCTCGCAGACGTGCCGGGATGCGCGGTCACCGCGCCACCGGCGCAGCCGGTCGAAGCCATTCCCTCACCCCCTGCCCCTCTCCCGCGCGCGGGAGAGGGGAGTTCACCAACGGGCGCCTCCGTGATCCCACGCGATCCCCGATGATCCCCAAAGCGGCACGCAGGAGCGGGGCGACCGGCGCCGCGCGCGCGTCCGTCCTGCGGTGGAGCGTGCCGCTGCGCGCGCGGGGGGATTCGGTCCGCCCGGACCCCACGAGAGAGGCCATTCATGCTGTCATTGCGAGACCGGCGCAGCCGGTCGAAGCAATCTCGTCACTACGAGCCGCCGCAGGCGGCGAAGCAATCCCCTCGCAGACGTGCCGGGATGCGCGGTCACTGCGAGACCGGCGCAGCCGGTCGAAGCAATCTCGTCACTGCGAGACCGGCGCAGCCGGTCGAAGCAATCTCGTCACTACGAGCCGCCGCAGGCGGCGAAGCAATCCCCTCGCAGACGTGCCGGGATGCGCGGTCACTGCGAGACCGGCACAGCTGGTCGAAGCCATCCCCTCGCCCCTCATCCCCACGCGGGAGCGAGGCGGGAGGTGAGGTGCGCGCACCTGTCCCACGGTCCCACGGCGGGCATGCCGCTGCGCGCGCGGGGGGATTCGATCCGCCCGGACCCCCACGAGAGAGTCCGTTCATGCTGTCATTGCGAGACCGGCGCAGCCGGTCGAAGCAATCCCCTCGCAGACGTGCCGGTGTTCGCCGTCATTGCGAGACTGGCGCAGCCGGTCGAAGCCATCTCGTCACCGCGCCACCGGCGCAGCCGGTCGAAGCCATCCCCTCACCCCCTGCCCCTCTCCCGCACGCGGGAGAGGGGAGTTCACCAACGGGCGCCTCCGTGATCCCACGCGATCCCCGATGATCCCCAAAGCGGCACGCGGGAGCGGGGCGGGAGGTGAGGTGCGCGCACCATGACAGCGAGCACATATCCAGCGGTTATGTGGCGCAATCCGACAGGAGCGCTCGACACCGCTGAAGCAGCCGGTGATCCTGGAAGCGCTGCGCGACACGCTCGATGCTGCGCAGCATGTCGCCATCGTCTTCATACCGACTGAGAATCGAGTGCGCTGTGTCGAGCGCCTCGTGCTTGATGGCGTCATCTGGACAATCTGCGTAGCATCTGAGGAGGAGACGTTCAATCTCTGCGTGTTCACGCTCCCATTTGAGCGTCTCCTCAATACGATAATCGGCAGCATCGAAATCCGGCAGGTAATCGCCCTTGAACAGCGCGCGCGCCTCTTTGAGCCACAGGATGGCACGATCAATCCGATCGTTGGCGATTTCTTGTTTTGCGCGACAATACCGTTCGACCACCTGATCCGTATCGGTAGTCCACGATGGATGCCGCTTCAGTATCACCGTCGTGTCGCTGATTTCCAACGCATCCGCCATGCCCCAGCGCTCCAGAATCTTGCGCAACCCGGAAATATAGTGCGCGCCGTCCGGCGACGAGACATCGTCCGGCTTTCGACCGCGGCGATGATCGAGGGCAATTTCGATCAGCGCATCGCGCCTGACAGTTTTGTCCACATTGGCGACCAGATACATAAGCATGCCATTGAGCATGTGGCGGCCAACACGCACAGCCTTGTACGATGCCGGTTGCCCCCGCACCTCGACCTGAAATGAGCCGAGCGTCGTGATGAAGACCGATGGAGAGCGCCCTTGGTCCAGTGTGGCGTGCAGCGCCTGCACGTCGCGCGTCTGCTCTTCGAGACGGTGAAGATGCTGCGGAATGGTGACCGGTTCAGACGCCGTGTGCGCGATATAATTGGCAAGCAGCACCCCAATCGCCTCCAGGCGTTCGCGTTCATCCAGCGTCCACCGCCGGCAGTCCGAACCGCCAATCAGGAGGGCGCCGTGCTGTTTGCGACCGGTGCAGAGCGGCAGAACGTCCTCATAGCCAGCAAATCCGTTGAGCGGTTTCAGCCGGACGGTGCAGAGAGCGTCCGCCTGCACCGGCGAGTCCGGCTTCTGACCATATGCGGCAAGCAGATGCGCTTCACTCCGCTTGAACCAGAAGATGGCAGTGCGTTCCGCTCGCAGCGCATGCGCCAACGCTTGTAGCACATCGCGCAGCACCTGATCGCGCGGCTTCGCAGAGCCGATCTGTCGCGTGATCGTGCGCAACGTGCCGCGCACCCGCCGCACCGATGCGCCGAAACGTAACCAGTCGAGCATATCGCGCAGTTGATCGAACCCGAAGTGTGTGGCAACAATCACAGGGATCAGGATGATCCCCAGAACAAGCGCTTGCTGGGCTGGCCAGACCTTCGATGTCGCCAGCCAAAATGCGATCAGGACACCCTCATACACGCCCACGATACCCAGGCTGGCAATCCCGCTGAACAGGTAATCACGACCTCTGGTTCGTCCCATATGGCGTTCGGTATAACTCTGTGCGCCATACCCCATCAGCGCCATGCCGCCACTGAGCGCTCCATACCCCGCATGCTCGATCAGGAGGACGACCTCTGGCAGCGATTGCCGCAGTGCTGCACCGGCGGCAACCGCGATGACGCTCACACCGATGATCGTCGTTGCGATCAGCACCGCTCTGGATGCTGCGCACGCGACCGGGATCGTTTCGCGATGATGCAGTCGCCAGGTCATCACCCAGATATGAGAGAGCGCGCCTGCCAGGTAGACGCCAATAAGAACCGGCGCAACCAGGGGATCGATGATTGGCGCGATGAAGGTCCCATCTGCGGGAATGAGGCTGATAACCACGCCAACCAGAGCGTAATCGACCGCCACGCCGAGGTGAACCTTGCGAACGATGCGCTCGGTGCGCGCAAGCCCGCGCACTCCGACGAGCCATCCATGCCAGAAGGCGATGGCGATCAGGCCTGTTGCGCAGCAGAGCAGTGAAATAGCGGTGGATGTCGTGGATGTGAGCAGAGACTCAAGCGCGACAAAGAGGAAATGGAAACCGGCAAAGACAAATGACCAGCGCAACCACCGCATTGAGGGATGATATGCGGTGCGACTACCGAGAAAGAAGCAGATCCAAAAACCGACAATACCTCCGACAACCCGGATCGATAACAGAATGTCCACGACCTTGCTCCTTCCATGATATGGGAGGATACGGACAATCTCGATCGATAATCGATATCATGGAATTCGCCTGGAAAATTCAAGAATGATGCCGGAGAACCTGTGCGCTCATACGCACTTATATCATATAGTAGAGAAATACACGAGTCAAGTAGAGATTTTCTAAAAAAAGAAGCGCCGCCGGAAGCGGCGCCAGAACCGGCGATCGGGTTGTCGGAGAAACAGGCGCTCACGGGTAGAGCACGACACATACGGAGCGCGCGTTGCCGTCGCACACTGCTTGACGCAAACAGGCGCAACCCCTCACACTTTTTCCCATACGCCGTGCTGAAACACCTTGATCGTCCGTTCACACCCTCGCGTCTGTTCATAAATAGTGTCGATAATCGTCATTAGACTCGACCGCAGCACCTCGCGATCATGGTGGGAAAGATCGTAGAGTTCCTGATACGACAACGACTTAAGAGCCGCGCTGATCGTCACCGTCGTGCGTTCGGTTCTTCCTTCGATCACAACCGGCACCATCTGCACCCGGCCGGCAATCCGTCGGATCAGGACGATTGCCTCCTCCGGCGCATAACCATCGAGAACCAGCAGCGTATGATCGTTTTTGAACCAGTACCCCCGCACATCGGGCAGGATTTGAGCAATTGCCTGGTGAACATGGCGCTGCGCAGCGAGCAGAAACGGTTCATCGCCGCGACTGTGCAACTGACGGCTGCGATCGATGTCGAGCACGACCAGTGTCACATACTGGCGCGACAGGCGTTCCACGACAGTGCGCACATTTCCGGAACTCGCAGATGTTACGGCAATTCGTTCCCAGATCCGCTCGATCTGTTGCAAACCTTCGTTGAACTCAGGACCGTGCATATCCATTCCATTGAACCAGCGAATATACTCCGCCACATACCGGTGCAGCAGATTATCATGTTTGCGGCGCAGGCGCGTCAACCACCAACGCCCGAGCAGTTCGCTGAGAATGTTGCCGAAGACCAGCGCAACGAAGGCGGTTTCGCTCCAGAGCGGGGAAGCCGGGCGCTGCGACGCCAGATAGAGCACCCCGAACGGATGCGTATCCCAGTGTGACAAAAGCGGCGCCGCCAGCGCCACCTTGCAGCGTTCGTCCTGAGCGCCGAACACCCGCAGATCCTGTTCAGCATCGAGGGTCAGAAACGGCTCGCGCGCATTGAAGGCGCGCCCACTCAATCCTTCACCTTCGCCGTAGAGCATGAGCCGTGCCTGCCGCGCCCGCGCTTCCGGGTACCCCGCATGCGCCAGGATCGACAGATACATCGGTTTGTAGAGATCGTCGGGCAAGAGCAAACAGGCCACGCTCACATCAGCATCGTCGCCGAAAATGAGGTCACGCACCCGGTGCATCAGCCGGGTTAGCGATTGGCGGGTGTGCGCCAGGCGATAGCCGTCGGAACGATAGCGATAATTGTGCGCGCGCGTCGCCTGCCGGAACTCAGGAAAGATGGACAGGCACATGCGCACCATCCAGTCGAGGAGATGATCGCGAGCCGACGTCTTAACCGTGAGTTCTGGCGGAATGCTGCGATACCCGGCAGACTCGACCATAAAGACAACCGTGGCATCCGGCGTTGAAGGCGGACGGTAATAGCAGAATTGCGCCCTATCCGGCACAGGAACACTCCAGGGATCGCGGCTATAGAAGAGCACAATGCTGCTTTCATCATCACTCCACACACTCTCGCTGCTGTCGGACTCGTTGCCAATGACGGCGGCGCGATCAACGGCAACCAGCACATTCTGGGGATGCGTTGCAATATCTCTCGCAATGTCTACAAACTCTTCTGCTGAGACGCCGTCGATACGCCGCTCGACAAGAAACATCGCAATAATCCGGGCATCGGGCAGACGCTCACCGATCTCTCGCTGCGCCGCAAAAATCACCTGGCTTGCCAGGCGCGACAGCAAGAAGCCATCGGTAATGGCATCGCCTTCGCGACGCAATGCATCAGCGACAGTATACGCTGCGCCATAATCGATCGCGTCTGCAAACGAACGGACAATCTCTGCCGCCTGCGCCGGACGATACCCTTCCTTCAGCAGTTCGGCGAACACCGCCAACCGACGGAGATCGGTCAGCGAGTAGGAGCGAGTGACGCCAGAGGACGCGGCCGGATCGCGATCCTGCCGGTAGAGTTCTTCAAAATAGCGAATCTGCGTATCCTTGAGGCCGGTCAGTTCTGTCGCTCGCCCAATGCTGACGGTCAAATGCTCGCGCCATTCGTCAACTACCGGCAGCACTCGGTCGATCAAGGTCCGAATCTCGGAATTGTCGCGCATTGGCGCTAAGGGCAACGTCTTGACGCCATTGCGGAGCGATGTCAACCCATGCGCCGTTCTGTCCATTGGTCGATCAATACCTGTTTTCGTGGTCACTGGCTCCTCCTCGCTCAACAAGGAACCCGTCCTGGCACGGTCGAAGACCACGCCGGGACGGGTTGACCACAACCCGCGGTACCACCCCGCTTAGCACAGTGCAGCGCGCGCTGTGCTCACTCGAAACGCTTAACGCGCGCAACGGCCAGGTTCGCCCCGTGAACGGGTTTTCCCTGGCAGATGTCATAGCCGCACCCGGACGCGCTTTACCTTCGGCTCGCACCTTCCCGAAGTCGCTGCGGTACGCTCACGCCCTTCTTGCTATGACACGCCCCTCACCATCCGGCGGATTGCCGGAGAATCCCTCCGCGCGAGCAGGCGCATGAGATTTCTAATTCCTTCGCATAGTATACAACTCCGACATGGATGTGTCAACATCTTTTCGGGAAAGCATCGGTCTCATTTCGCATATCTTCGATGCATGGTAATAAAAGAGCACGATATAGCATCTGTAATTGAGAAAATCAAGAATAACCAGGCTGACACGTTGCGGCGCAGCGCCAGCGATACTGCCTGCCATCATCCAGAAACCAAACGAGAACGTACCCTCTTGTGAGGACAACGGACGTGGCACTCTTCGCTTCGCTCAGAATGCCGCTCCGCGTGCAGCAAAGGATACAGCCTCGTGGTACCATGCGATGACCGTGCGGCAGCCTGAACGCTGCGCTTCAGGCGCGTCGCTCCATAGCAAAAGGAACTCCATCAATGGCACACACACCTGTCTCTCTTGTCACCGGCGCAACGTCGGGAATTGGCGAAGTCACCGCGCGCGAACTGGCGCGTCGCGGGATGCACGTCGTGATCGTCGGGCGCAACCGGGAACGCACTGCGGCGACGGTCGCGCGTATCAAACAGGCGACCGGCGTCGATGTCGAGCCGCTCATTGCCGATCTTTCGTCGCAGGCCGGCGTTCGCTCGGTTGCCGAAGCGTTCGCGCAGCGCCATACGCGGCTCGATGTGCTGGTCAATAACGCCGGCGGCTTTTTCGCTTCGCGCCAGGTCAGCGCTGACGGCATCGAGATGACCTGGGCGCTGAACCATATGAGTTACTTTTTGCTGACCAATCTGCTGCTCGATACGTTGCGCGCCAGCGCGCCGGCGCGGGTCGTCAATGTGTCTTCGGATGCGCACCGCAACGGGCGGATGCGCTGGGACGATCTCCAATTCAGCCGTGGCTACAACGGTTGGGCTGCGTATGCGCAATCGAAACTGGCGAATATTCTGTTCTCGAACGAACTGGCGCGCCGACTGGAAGGTTCAGGCGTCACGTCGAACGCGCTGCATCCGGGGTTTGTTGCAACGCGGTTTGCGCACAACAATGGCGCGCTCTGGGGCGGGCTGATGGCGCTCATGCAGCGTCTGTGGGCAATCAGTCCAGAAGAAGGCGCGCAGACATCGATCTATCTGGCGACGGCGCCTGAAGTGGCAACCGTCAGCGGCAGGTATTTCGTCAAGTCGCGCGCAACGTCGCCCGCGCCGCAGGCGCAGGATATGGACGCAGCCGCGCGCCTGTGGGAGATCAGCGAACGGATGCTGGTCAACTCTGCGCCAGTTCCTCAAGGCGGCGCACATTCACCAGCGTAATGCTCGAGCGGTCGATTTCAAGCAGGCGCGCATCGCGGAATTGATTGATCACTTTCGTCACCGTCTCGCGGTAGGCGTTGATCATCTCCGCGAGTTGGCGATGGCTGTGGCGCGGCACGCTGGCAGCGTGCGGTCCTCCGTGGCGGCGGGCAAGGTCGAGCAGCAACGACGCCAGGCGTGCCGGCACCGACTTGAACGCCACTTCGTCGAGCCGTCGGCTGACCACTGCGCGATGCTGCGCCATATCCTCAACCAGTGCGATGCCCAGTTCCGGCGTCTGCTCCAGCAGATCGACGAGTTCGCCGCATGGAATGCGCACATACTGCACCGGCGAAATCGCCTCCGCGAAGGTATCGTAGTGCGTGTCGTCCCCGGCGCCGACATGCCCAAACACCTGACCGGCTTCGATGATGCGCAGCGTCAGTACCCGCCCTTCGCCGGATCGAAGGTGGAGGCTCACCATCCCCGATTGCACGACGAAGAGATCGTTGGCAGCGTGATCCGGGGTGTAGATCAGCGTTCCGCGTTCTGCACGCTCGCCGGCGCGCCCGGCGAGCAGGGACGACCACGCGGTATCGGGGTAGCGGTGCGGTGTGGTGCTCATAGGCGCTCCCTTAAACAAAAATGGCGCTTGCGTTCAGCGATCGGCGATAGACGGTCGGCAGTGGACGCGGACAGATGGCGGGTTCACAGAAACGACCCGTGCAATACATCACAATTCATATTGTACCACACATGGTTGCGCCAACGTACCGCCATCGAGGCGCAACACTTTGCGCGCGAACCCGGTTGTGGTATAGTCGTGCAGTATCATTGTGCGGCATGCGTTTGCAACAGGCGCTCTATGACAACCACCCGCCAGGTGACGGTCGTCACCACCTATCTCGAACTGCCAGATCGGACGGCATTCCGCCCCTGGTTTACCACCGACCCCAGTGTGACGGTGATTGAGTCGCGCGTTCCATTTCCGGCATTCTATCGCTTTCTGTACCGCGCCGTCGGCGAGACGTACCACTGGACGATGCGCCTCGACTGGAGCGACGAGCAGTTGCTGGCGTATCTGTCGCGTCCGTCGGTCACGCTGCTGGTGCTCTCTGTGCAGGGCACGCCAGCCGGATATATCGAACTGAACGCTGAATCGGAAGAACCGGATGTCGAGATTGCATATTTTGGGCTGGCGCCAATGTTCCACGGGCGCGGCTTGGGGAAGCACCTGCTCTCGACCGGCGTGCAGCGCGCGTTCGATGATGGCGCCCGGCGCGTCTGGGTGCACACCTGCACGCTCGACGGTCCTTACGCGCTGGCGAATTATCAGGCGCGCGGGTTTCGTCCGTACAAAACGACGACGGAGACTGTTGTTCTGCCGGGTTGAACGCTGAGGGCCGGCGCGTTCGTTTCTTGACAGAACTTATACCAATGACGCTTGACGATGCCGCATGCGGGTCATGCCGCGCGCCGCGACTTGTCATTCCGCGCCCTTCGCTTCGCTCAGGGTAAACGCAGCGAGGAATCGAAGCGGGTCGCGCACGACCCCTCGCGCTGCTCGGGGTGACCATGCCGGATGGTCACAGGTCATTGGTATGACACAGCAGCGCATGTTCTGGCTTTGCCGGAGCCTGCGGCAGCATGGCGCTCCCGAATCAAGGCGGTGGAGGCGCAGCGGGTTTGCGGCTGCACCCCACCACAAAAGAAGACAAGCACCACTCTGCCAAAGGTAAAAAGAGCCATCACGCGGCTCATCCGTGAGGCGACCGCGTAACTCCTGTCATATCACCACAGAGGCACAGAAGGCACAGAGCGGACTATTTTGGGATTTCGCCGACGCAGAAGAGGAGAAGACGCAATGCTTTCCATTCGCTGGATGTTAATGATACTGACCGGACTGTTCATCGCCGGATGCGGCGCTGAACAGGTTCAGATGCCGTCCGTTCTTGATGCGCGCACTGAAGCGCTCGCAGCGCCGCTGCCCGTCACATCCGCGCTGCCCACGGCGACATCCCTGCCAACGCCGGCGCCAACCGCAACCGTCCTGCCAACCATGTAACTCCTGTCATATCACCACAGAGGCGCAGAAGGCACAGAGCGGACTATTTTTTGATTTCGCCGACGCAGAAGAGGAGAAGACGCAATGCTTTCCATTCGCTGGATGTTAATGATACTGACCGGACTATTCATCGCCGGATGCGGCGCTGAACAGGTTCAGATGCCGTCCGTTCCTGATGCGCGCACTGAAGCGCTCGCAGCGCCGCTGTCCGTCACATCCGCGCTGCCCAGGGCGACTTCCCTGCCAACGCCGGCGCCGACTGCAACTGTCTTGCCAACCATCCTCCCAACCGCCACACCTGCACCAACACTCCCGCCAACAGCACGCCCTTCCCCCATCCCAACACCACGACCGGCGGCGGCGCCGCCGGTTCGCCTGGTTATCGACGCCATCGACCTGGATCGCGCCCTGATTCCGGTCGGTCTCGACGCCGACCGCGTTCCAATCGTGCCGGACCATGATGTGGGCTGGTATACACTGGGCGCACTGCCAGGGCAGGGCGACAATATCGTGCTTTGGGGACATGTGTTGCGCTTCCGCAAGGCGCCGCACATTCCTGCGCCATTCGCGCGCCTCAAGGAGTTGCGTCTCGGCGCTCCGGTGGTGCTGATCGATGCCAATGGCAAGGCGCATCGCTACATCGTCACCCGGCAGGTCTGGGCAGAACCGGACGAAGTCCACTATATGCTGCCGCAGGGACGCGAAATAGTGACCATGATCTCGTGCATTGGCGATAAAGTCCTTGCCGATGGCACGGTCGAGATGACTCACCGGCTGATCACGATTGCCGAGCCGGAAGAAGACGTCGCGCGTTGAATGTTGCAGGCGGGCGGAATGTGAACACCTCCGTTCCCATTCGACCATCGGCAGAGCGGCGCTCCCGATTATGGTGTTGGAAGGGCGTTGGCATGGCCGATGCCCCGCGCCACAAAAAGACGAGGAACTGTTCATGGTCGGGGGAAACGATGCCCGCCGGTCGCCCACAACGGAGGTTCGGGGCAGCCTCCGAAAAGAAGAAGCGGCGGCGGAATGGTCTTAGCACGCGCCAACACCCGGCGCCTCGCCGCCTCGCGCTGCTGCACCTGACGCCTGTGCGTCAGGACGAGTGTGAACAGGGACACAGACATAAGCCCGCGCGGTCGAGGCAGCCCCCGAAAAGGAGCAGCGGCGGCGGAATGGTCTCAGCACGCGCCAACACCCGGCGCCCCGCCGCCTTGCGATGCTGCACCTGACGCCTGTGCGTCGGGACGAGTGTGAACAGGGACACAGACATAAGCCCGCGCGGTTGGGGCAGCCCCCGAAAAGAAGAAGCGGCGGCGGAATAGCCCGCGCAGAACGCGCGAAACCCCGCTCGCGCAGGGCTGGTTCCAGGCATGCGTCCACACCTGGGCAAGGGCGCGTCAGCGCCCTTCACGCGATCAGCCCGACGGTTCCGCGTCGGGCGGCGCGGCGGACTGCCGCCTGACCATATCATGCCTGCCCCGCCGGGCGCACCATCATTCCCAAATCGCTGGTATCATGCGACATCGCAGGTTTCTCATACAGATAAGGATCGATATGTGGACGCACAAGTAACCGACACCCTTGATCGGCTCGAACTGATGGGACGGGTGCGCCTGGCGCTCGATGGGTTGATGACCATCGAACGATACGCCTGGGATAGCCGTGGCGTTCTCACGATGGTCGGCAGTCTCCACGCTCCAGCCGACGCAATCTACCCGCAGATTCGGGCGCGCATGGAGGCGCTGGGGTTCACGCCATTCCTGCGCGCATCCGGCGACAATGTGGAACTCATGGCGCTGCCGTTCGTCGTTTCGGCGCCCAAACCCAACGTGGCGCTGCCGGTAGCGCTCTTTTTGATCACGATTCTCTCGACCCTCATGGTTGGCGCGCTCTACGATGGGATCGATGTGTTCAGCAACCCGGCGGGGATTGTGGCGGGCATCCCCTTCTCGGCGACGATCATAGGCATTCTGTTCGTTCACGAGATGGGGCACTATGTCGTCGGGCGCTTGCGGCGCGCGCCGGTTAGCCTGCCGTACTTCATTCCTGTGCCGCCGATCCCGATCCCCGGTCTCGGCATTATCACCTTTACCGGCACACTCGGCGCGGTGATCGTTCAGCGCGAACCGATGCTCGACCGCAAGACGATCCTGGAGATCGGCATTGCCGGTCCGCTCGCCGGGTTGGCTGTCGCCATTCCACTGCTGTTCTACGGGTTGGCGACATCGCCGGTCGGTCCGCCGCCGGCGGAAGGCTACATTCAGGAAGGAAACTCGATCCTGTACGCGGCGGCGAAGTACCTGGTGTTCGGGCAATTCCTGCCGGGCAATGGGGTGGACGTGCAGTTGAACGCCGTCGCCTGGGGCGCGTGGATTGGGCTGCTGGTGACGATGATCAACCTGTTGCCCATCGGTCAACTCGACGGCGGGCATGTGGCGTATGCGCTGCTCGGCGAGTATGCCCACTATCTGGCGTATGCGTTCATTGGCGGGTGCGTTCTGCTCGGAACGCTCGTGGCGCCGAACTGGCTGCTGTGGGGAGTGCTGGGGTTGCTGATCGGGCCGCGCCATCCGCCGCCGTTGAATGATGTGTCGCGGATTGGACCAGCGCACACCACGCTTGCCATCGTGGGATTAATCACGTTTGTGCTGCTGTTCATGCCGAATCCGTTGCAATTCGTAGCCGGGGGGTGAATCTCGCGCGCCAGCGCGCCAGAGGTTGAATCTCCACGTCAGCGCGTTGACGAGAGCGAAGATAAGGGGGTGAATCTCGCGCGCCAGGGGTTGAAGCCCCTGACGATGGGTGGCAATGGGTGGCGCGCTCTGCCTCGCGCTCCTCGTTGGCGGCTGCGGTCCCTGGCGGTGGGTGGCGCACTCTGCCTCGCGCTCCTCGTTTTCGTCGTCGGGGGTGCGCTCAAGGGCGGAAAGCGTCGTTCCGGCGCAATGATGGCGCTTCTGGTTGCGCGCGCAGTCGACCACAATCGGTTTGTCGCGGTCGCCGAAGGTGAATGCGCCGTATCCGGTCTGCCAGGCGAAGTCGATCCCGGCGTGTTCCCGGTTGACGATGGATGAGATTGCGTCTTTGAGGTGGCGGACGCACTCGGCAACGGCGATGGCGGGGGGATGGAGATAGCCAAGTGGATATGATCCTCGACATTGCCAATTGCGTAAACGAAAACCTTCAGTTCGCGGGTTTTATCACGCCGGGTGCGGTGGATGGAACGCTCGACGTCCCTGGTGATCGTGGGGCACGTCGATATGTAAAGTTCAGCCGTCCCCGGAAGCGGTTGCGGCGGCTCGACGTCCCTGGTGATCGTGGGGCGCGTCGATATGTCGCCCACACGAGGCGGTAGTACAGGCGCCGGTAACTCATGGCTGATTCCTCTCGCCATCGCTGGTTCGATTGCCAGCGCCGAATTTGACTCGTACACCGCGCGAAGGGGGATTGGGAAACGCTATTTATGGCGAGCGCGGATTCAGCGCATCAAACCAATGACGCTTGACGATGCCGCATGCGGGTCATGCCGCGCGCCGCGACGGGTCATGCCGCGCGCAGCAGGGACGAGGCACGGGGTGAGAGGGGAGAGGGGAGAGGCGAGAGGCGAGAGGCGAGAGGCGAGAGGCGAGAGGGGAGAGGCGAGAGGCGAGAGGCGAGAGGCGAGAGGCGAGAGGCGAGAGGGGAGAGGCGAGAGGCGAGAGGCGAGAGGCGAGAGGCGAGAGGCGAGAGGCGAGGGGTGATACCAATGACGCTTGAGGATGCCGCATGCGGGTCATGCCGCGCGCAGCAGGGACGAGGCACGGGGTGAGAGGCGAGAGGCGAGAGGCGAGAGGCGAGGGGTGATACCAATGACGCTTGAGGATGCCGCATGCGGGTCATGCCGCGCGCAGCAGGGACGAGGCACGGGGTGAGAGGGGAGAGGGGAGAGGCAAGAGGCGAGAGGCGAGAGGCGAGAGGCGAGGGGTGATACCAATGACGCTTGAGGATGCCGCATGCGGGTCATGCCGCGCGCAGCAGGGACGAGGCACGGGGTGAGAGGGGAGAGGGGAGAGGCGAGAGGCGAGAGGGACGGGGCGAGGGGTGATACCAATGACGCTTGAGGATGCCGCATGCGGGTCATGCCGCGCGCAGCGAGGAATCGAAGCGGGTCGCGCGCGACCCCTCGCGCTGCGCGGGGTGACCATGCCGGATGTTCACAGATAATTGATATAATGAGTCGCACACGTTGTTGTTTTGACATCGGTTCGATGACGCTACGCCTATGATTCGAACTGCGATCCTGCTCGCGGCTGGCGCCGGTGTGCGTTTCTGGCCCTACAATGTGGTGCGCAACAAATGCGCCTTTCCGATTGCGAATGTCCCCGCTATTCGCCGCCTGTCCGACGACCTCGCCGCTCTCGGCGTCACCCGGCAGGTGGTCGTCGTCGGCGCGGGAGAAGCCAGCATCCGCGCGGCGCTGCGCGGTGCCGCCGCCGAGATCGTCTTCGCGCGCCAGGCGCGACCCGATGGCACGGCCGCCGCCGCGCTCCTCGGCGCTGCCAGCATCGACGATGATCTCCTCGTCGTCGCCGGCGACATCGTGACCGACCGGGCGAATCTCGCGGCGTTGCGCGACCGCTTCGAGCGCGACCGCCCGCTTGCGGCAGCGCTCGTGCAACCCCTCGGCGCCGAATCGTCACTCGACTGGCTGATCCCGTTTGTGGACAACGGCGTGTTGCACGGCGTCGAAGGGCACAGCCGCGACGGCGACCGGCGCTTCTGCGGCGTGTATGCCTTTCGTCCCGAAGCGCTCCCCTTCCTGCGCGACAACCCCGCACTCGTGCGCGTCGGCGTCGGCGGGATGCCGCCGGTCGACGCCGAGATCGTTCAGTCGCTCCAGATGATGGTGGACGAAGGGGAGCGCGTGGCGACCGTCGATGCTCCCGGCTTTCACGTGGACCTCGACAAGCCGTGGCACATTCTCGAAGCGAATGCGCGGGTGATTGACGCCATGGCTGCGGCGCTCGACGGCGACCGGATCGATCCAACGGCGCGCGTCCACGACGGCGCCGACATTCGCGGACGATTGATCCTCGGTCCTGGCGCAGAAATCGGCAATCGCGCGGTGGTGGAGGGCGACCTGTGGCTCGGCGCCGGCGCAAAAGCGCTGAACGGCGCGATCATCCAGGGGCGCGCGGTCGTCGGGCGCGAAACCGTGCTGCGCGACTACTGCCTGATCGGGGCGCATTCATCACTCGGCGCGCGCGGCATCTACGGGCATGGCGCCGAGTTCAGCGGCGTGGCGCTCGATACGGTCTACTGCTACCACTACTGCGAAATCTGGGGCGTGGTTGGCATGGCGGTCGATTTTGGCGCGGCGACGGTCTGCGGCAATCTGCGTTTCGACGACCGCGCGACCGTCTGGCGCATCAACGGGCGCCCGGAAATCCCGACGACCGCTGCCAATGCCGCATACTTCGGCGACTTCTGCCGCACCGGCGTCAACGCCATTATTATGCCGGGGCGACGCCTGGGCGCCTACAGTATCTGCGGTCCTGGCGTCATTCTGCGCGACGACCTGCCCGACCGCGCGATGGTCATGGTCGAGCAACAGGTCACCACCCGCCCCTGGGGACCGGAACGGTACGGATGGTAGGAGTGTTGAACGTGACCACATTGCACATTGAACGTGGTCACGCGCCTGCACCCCCGTGCGCGCCCACGCAGGCGACGTCTAATACCAATTCCCTGTGACCATCCGGCATGGTCACCCCGCGCAGCGCGAAGGGTCGCGCGCGACCCGTTTATACCAATTGTATTTTGAGAAACCGTGTATAATAGCCTGCAAACACTGGTAAGGAGCGAGAGGTGATGGCGCGGCGTTTGCAGATAGAATGGCAAGAAGACAAAGCCACCCTGAAGCAGTTGTACTTGGAAGAAGCGGTGTGGCCGAGCAGGCGGGGGATACCGCAACGCGCGCCAGAAGACTGCAAGACCTGAGACGTGGCATCAACGCCTGGCGCAGACTCGTTCATCAGCGTTGCTCATCCGGCTGGTGGATGCTCTTTTTGACCGGCCGATCCTGACCATTCCCCAAGCGCAACGTCTGCTGGACGTTACCTATCCCAGCGCTCAACGCAACGTGGAAAAGCTCGTGCAGGCGGGTATCTTGCAGTTGACCGGCGAGGCGGCTTATGGCAAGACCTATGTGGCAATTGAGATCATGAACGTGATTGGAGAAGAGCGCACATTTTGGTAGCAAATTATACTTTTGCACTTCAAAGTATCATTCTAGCGCGTAGAATTGTAGTTAAGTACAAATCTGGATTCGCAAGGGAGGCTCAAATGCCTCAACTGACCGACCATCATCGCCGTCACATCAGCCATAACCACCGATAGTGGGTTGTAGGATGTTCACCCATGCGGGTTTCGGTTCCAGCCCATCTATTGGTCAAATGCCGATACCTTTGAACGCATTGCTCAACCGTGAGGGTGGCCTGCTTGTGTGAGACGGCAGCGAGACACTACCGGACTACGGATGAGGATTGCAAGAGGTGCTTCATCCCTGGTGGATCAGCATCGGTTTGACGGTCTGGTTTTTTGTGCGTACATCCTGATCGCCATCGGTACGGTCGGATACTGAGGGGGCAGCGGTGCGTCCCCGCTGCCTACGGCGCCGCAACGCATGCCCAGCGGATCGCCCGGACGTGATCGGAGGTTATGCTACCGGTACGGTCATACGCACCGCGACAGCGGACCAGCGTGCCCTTGCTCGCGCTCCGTGCGGCTCCAGGGCGCCACCGCTCCGGTGACGCAATGGATGTGCGACCCCGACGGTGACACGAACCTCACGGTACGCACCACGCGCTTCCCCACCCGCCACACCCACCACGGCACGGGCTGCACCTACGCAGCCGCGACCACCACCCCGCAGCCTGCCCGAAGCAGGCCATACGCTGGGGCCGCCAGTCCTTGCCGGGGGACCATCGCTGCCGTGCGACCCATCGGCGCGGGGCAGGGTCTGGTGGCGCACTGCCGGCGCAGCCTGCCGGTGCACGGTCAGGAGTGCGATCAATGGGCGCGCGCCTGATCATCGGTGGATCAGGCGCGATGCATCGGTCAACCGGAAGTACATAGCGAAGGTGAGAACGCCAAACGTCTCCAAGATCCCCACGCACCACACACGACGCCCCCGTACCGGTCAACGTGATGATCGCCGCTGTGAAGGGGCGGGAATACGCCGGTAGGTCCCAATGCCCTCACGTGCAGATGGTGTATGGTATGAAAGCGCTTGCACCGCCGCACCCATGCCGATAGCGGCTTGTTCGGTGCGGTGCGCGGAGTGGTTGCAGCGCAGCGCACCGCGCACCCGATCGATCAGTCCGCGTGAATGACCGGAAGAAAACATCTGGAACTCCTTGGCATCAGATAGAGAGTAACCTATAATTACCGCAGTTTATGTACCGCGCAATGCACACAAATAATGCGGCAGATTCACACGCGAGAGCGAAGGGTATCCGTCTGTCAGGCCACGTGTGGGCATAGGTGGACGAATGCGGTGCGGGGCGGGATGAGCAAGGTAGTACTGGCCGGAAATGGATGGAGCCTTGATATGAACATTGCGGCGCCAGACCGGCAGGCATCGTTGCCTTGCAGCAGGTCACCTGTCTTGTCGTGGTTCGTCTGGCGAGGTGCGCAGCGACTGAAGTCGACTGGGCTGGCAGGGCAGGCCGAGCATGAGGCTTCTGTCGGCGGTGGGGTTGTGCCCGCGATGTCCTTGCCTGGGGTGGTGTGAGAAGGTCATGGGTGTCTGGGATGTTGCTGCCGTTGTGCTATAATTCTCAGGCGTGATCGTTATGTCACTTTGACAATAGGAACAGGCAGGGCTTGCGGTCGGTGGGGGCTTACTTCCGTTCTGTGGGTTGCGGCTAACACGCGCATGCAGGCGACTGCTCCGCTTCGCTCGGTCGCAGCGGCTGAAGCGCAGGCCGTTAGCCAGCGCAACGTGGTCCAAGTCAGAAAGGTGAACAAAAATGCTCCAAGTAAATTTAGAAGAAGCGAAAGGTCGTTTGCCCGAATTGGTTAATGCCGTGCTAAAGGGTGAAACGGTGTTGATTGTTAAAGACCTTCAGGCAATCGTCCAACTGGTGCCCGTGATCTCTTCCATGCGCCGCCAGTTTGGGAGTGCGAAAGAATTGATTGTCATGGCGGATAATTTCGATGCACCACTCCCAGACTTTAACCCGTATATGCCATGAAACTACTTCTTGATACACACGCTTTCCTGTGGTTCGTCGGCGGTGATGAGCGCCTCAGTCCCAGTGCACGGGCGTTGATTGAAGACATGAGCAATGATGCTTATCTTAGCATTGCCAGTCTATGGGAGATGGCGATCAAGATCAGTCTTGGCAGACTGCAATTGGCACAGCCTTTTGAGACTTTCATCCCACACCAATTAAGCCTGAATAGGATCGGGTTACTTGGTATCACGATTAGCCATACCGCTAAGGTGGCTACCCTGCCCTTTCATCATCGTGACCCTTTTGACCGCTTGCTGGTGGCACAGGCCCAGGTTGAGCAAATGCCCCTTGTGAGCAGCGATGCAGCATTTGACGCATATGGCCTTATGCGTTTGTGGTGAGTGAAAGAAAAGACAAGATGCGCTGGCTACCGATGCGTTGCACGTGTCAAGTCCCTGCACCTTAAGAATCGTTGCACGGCTTGCCCTTCCTGACTGGCCTGGCCACAGGCAAAGCCGCGCCTGCCCGCTGCCGCTGACCGAGGCGCAGGCACACAGAGGACGGTTGTACGGCAGAGGCACTGCGACCGGTTCAGGCCAGGGAAGCCAGTTCCGGGAAGCAGGCCAGGATCTCGGCCTCGGAGGCCAGGCCGCGTGGCTGACCGCCGTAGCGGAAGCCGGTCAGGTCATGACCCAGTTGCAAACGCATGAGACCGTAGCACACATTGCCGGCATTGGTGATGACCACCGGCGCTATTATCGGTGGCTATGGGGGAGCTGCCATTGCCCGCCGGATCGATGCCCACCGGGTACGGATAGCCGTGATAGTGATTAGTATCGGTTTGACGGTCTGGTTTTTTGTGCGTACATCCTGATCGCCATCGGTACGGTCGGATGCTGAGGCGGCAGCGGTGCGCCCCCGCTACCGAGGGTGCTGCAACGCATGCCCGGCGGATCGCCCGGACGTGATCGGAGGTTATGCTACCGGTACGGTCATACGCACCGCGACAGCGGACCAGCGTGCCCTTGCTCGCGCTCCGTGCGGCTCCGGGGCGCCACCGCTCCGATGACGCAATGGATGTGTGACCCCGACGGTGACCTCAACCGCACAGGACGCGCCGCGCGCTTCCCCACCCGCACCACACCCACGGCACGGGCTGCACCTACGCAGCCGCGACCACCGCCCCGCAGCCTGCCTGGAGCAGGCCATACGCCGAGGCCGGCAGTCCTTGCCGGGGGACCATCACTGCCGTGCGACCCATCAGCGCGGGGTAGGGTTCGGCGGCGCACTGCTGGCAGGGAATTGCCGGTCATCAGGCAGGGTGGAGGGAACGCTGAACAGCAGGCGCGGTAATCGCGCGGCACAGCATTACGGCAGATGGTCGGGAGAGTCCAGGGGAGAGCGGACGGCGAGGCTATCGCGTTGAAGGACATGGTGGAGATCATGGTCGTCGTGACATCCGTATGACCCGGGATTTCCTGCACCGTCTGGGTGGCATATCCGTCCTCCAGGAGATGGGGAGCGGAAATGGCGCCGCGTGTGCGGGGTGACCGGTTTTGTCAGTCCAGCGGTGCGAGCTGTGTGACGCACCACCCGCTGAAGCATTGCCAGGTTCATGGAGGGACAACGGATCGCGCCTGAGCGGGGGTCGGCAGAGCGGCGAGGGGAGGGGAACACCCACTGCCATGCCCACTCCCGCTCCGCGTGGGGATACGTGCGGGCCGGCGCGTCGGGACAGGAGGCGGTGCCGTATCCCTGTGCCAGATCCCCCTCATGCTGCTGGCGGACCTGCTCGAGATGGGCCTGGAGGGACTGGACAAGGGAGGTCGGTAGGAGCCGTCACGTGATCGTTCTCGCCCTTCCCATCGCACACGGTGACGGTCTGATACCAATGTACCTGTGACCATCCGGCATTGTCACCCCGATCCGAGCGAGGGGTCTTGCGCGAACCCGCTCGGATTCCTCGCTGCGCTCGGCTTGCCGTAGGTGATGCGCAAACCGTTAGACGGCTGTGTTCCACTCCCACGAAAGTAGTAAAATGGAAGCAAATGGAAACCAAAAGCCTGCTGGTAGAGCCTGTACAGCGCGACAATCTTCTTGAGCGAGTAGACTTTCTGCGCCTGGAAGCTCATCAGAAATTAACAGCGGATCGGACAGAAAAAGGGCAATTTTTTACTCCTCAGAAGATAGCACAATTTATGGCTCATATGTTTGCCGAAAGACCCAGCATACTGAAAATCCTTGATGCAGGTGCTGGTATTGGCTCGTTATCAGCGGCTCTTGTTCTTGAAGCCTGTCAATGGAATCCAAAGCCTTCGGCTATCACAATAACCGCCTATGAAATTGACCCAACCCTGACAGAGTATCTACACGTAACACTCGGCTATTGTAAAGAAGTATGCCACCAAGAAGAGATTCGTTTTGAATATGAAGTTATACAAGACGATTTTATTAGAGCCGCGGTAGATGTCTTGAATGGGAGTACCCTCTTCTCTTTACCCAAGTCTTTTAATGCCGCTATTCTTAATCCGCCGTATAAGAAGATAAATTCTGCCTCTATTACACGGCGTCTTCTGCGAAAAGTAGGGGTCGAGACCACTAATTTGTATTCGGCCTTTCTTTGGCTGACAATCAGGTTGCTAGAGCCTAATGGAGAACTTGTTGCAATTACGCCAAGAAGCTTTTGTAATGGCCCCTATTTTCTCCCGTTTAGGGAAGTGTTTCTAAGAACGATGTCTATAAATCGTATCCACGTTTTTGACTATAGGGATCGAGCTTTTGAAGATGACGACGTTCTACAAGAAAACGTAATTCTTCACGCGATAAAAGCACACCAGCAAGAGCGAGTAACAATTTCATCAAGCGCCGACCCAAATGACCCATTCATAACTGTTCGTGAAGTCGAGTATGCTCAACTTGTTTATCCCGATGATCCAAACGTATTCATACACATCGTTCCAGATGGACTTGGACAGAGAATTGGGCAGAAAGCTCGTAGCCTCTCGACCTCACTTGATGAGTTGGGTATTACAGTTTCTACTGGCAAAGTTGTTGATTTTCGCGCTGCTGATTTCTTGAAAGAAAAACCAGACTCGGAGACAGTTCCACTGATATACCCAAGCAACTTTTCGCAAGGCTATATTGCTTGGCCTAATGGGCAAAATAGAAAACCATCTGCTATAAGATTAGCCCAAGAAACCACTAGCTTGCTCGTCCCCTCTGGTTGGTATGTTTTAGTCAAACGCTTTTCGGCAAAAGAAGAAAAAAAGCGTGTTGTTGCAGCCATATATGATCCCGTCCGTGTAGATGCTGGGTTGATTGGCATTGAAAATCACCTAAATTACTATCATCAAAACGGGAAAGGGTTACCTCCTCTGTTAGCCAAAGGATTAGCCGCCTTTCTCAATTCAACCATAGTGGACGAATATTTCAGGCAATTCAGTGGACATACACAAGTAAATGCAACAGACCTACGTAACCTCAAGTACCCATCACTGCCCCAGTTAATGGCGATAGGCGATAAGATAGGCGATGAATTTCCCGAACAAGACGAAATCGATCAAATAATCTTAGGGACACTAGGAATGGATACTGCAAATACCGACGTAAAAGCGAAAAAGAAAATCGACGAAGCGCTTGATATTCTACGAGCGCTCCAAGTGCCAAAAGCACAACTGAACCAGCGTTCTGCACTAACATTGTTGGCTTTGCTCGATATGAAGCCCGAAACAGATTGGAGTAATGCCTCAGCACCCTTACGCGGCATTACCGAGATGATGAATTATTTTCGCGATCACTTCGGAATTTCTTATGCGCCAAATACCCGTGAGACGGTTCGGCGTGATACGGTTCACCAGTTTGTGCAAATGGGGCTAGTGATTGCAAATCCAGATGATATTAAAAGACCCGTTAACAGCCCAAAGACAAAGTACCGAGTTGATGCTAGTCTTCTTAAGGTGATTCGCACTTATGGAACGATAGATTGGGATAAGAATCTGAAAGACTATTTGAAGAATGCACAGAAATTGTGAAGGTTGCGTGAAAAGGAACGTGAAATGGCTTTCATACCAGTAAAGTTACCAGATGGCAAAGAAGTCAGAATTACCGCTGGTGGGCAGAATGACTTGATAAAACGAATCATTGAAGAGTTTTGCCCTCGTTTCACTCCTGGTGGCTTGGTTATTTACGTTGGCGATGCAGGCAATAAATTCAGAGTATACGAGCGAGATTATCTCAAACGGTTAGGTATTATTGTTGACGAACACAGCAAGATGCCTGACGTAGTAGTTTATCTTGAAGCCCAAAATTGGCTTGTACTGATTGAAGCGGTCACCAGCCACGGCCCGATTGACATCAAACGCCACAATGAACTCAAGGAATTGTTCAAAGATAGCAGAGCTCCTTTGGTATTCGTGACCGCATTTCCAACGCGAAAGGTGATGATGAAATACCTTCAAGAGATTACGTGGGAAACTGAAGTATGGGTAGCTGAAGCACCTAGTCATCTAATACATTTCAACGGTGAACGTTTCCTCGGCCCATACGATGGATAAATCACGCCGCCTAACAAGCGTTTCCAGCCGACCCGCTCCGCTTCGCTTCGCTCCGCTACGCGGGCGGCTGAAACGCAAACCGTTGGGCTGCTTCGCCAAAATAACGAAAGGGCTAGTAATGAAATCGGACCTCATTGTGCCAATCTATGTTGATACAAATGCTCTCCTCAACCTGCTGGCATCTATTGAGGGTGGCTTCAGCATTGTCGAGAAAGTAACAACTTGCAGGATAACCAGCACTGGTTATGAGAAGTTAGCCTCAGGGGAAGCAGGTGCAGAGTTCGGGGTTCCAAATGTGCTTAACTTGCTCAAGGTGAAACTTGGTGGTTCTCTGAGTTCAAAGAAACAGCAAGAGACTGGGGAGGAAAAAAGAAGCCGAACGGCGCCATACTTACGGATCTCTGCTGTTTCGCCTTCGTGCCTTTCTTGATGATAAGGGATTCATCAAGCGGCCATACGAAAGCACTGAGGTTTGGCGAACAATAGTGCCATCGGATTTTGTTGAGATTCACGGCCTATTCCGACCGAACCCGATAGTGGACTCGTTGCAACGCATTGATCGCCTTCTTGGAATTTTCGAAGTACTTTCGGGTTTTATACCCCAGGTTTCCAGCCAATCGTCAGGAAAGAAAGGCCCGCAAGATGAAAAGAAGCAAATGAAGCTATTCCGCCAGTTTCTTCAGGGTATTTTGGCGGATATTGAAGCAAAAAACACCCGAGTTTTTGTGATTGATACGGCTGAGCCAAATCAGTTTCAAGTTGTGGTTCTTTTGTTCGCAGACTATCTCCGTGACCGGACAATGGCTGAGATTGCTTACAAGGAATATCGTTTGCTTGGTAAGGTTGTGCGCAAGATAGAGCAAGGCTCTGACGAAACCGTTGACCTTTTGCGAGGCACGGCATTGGGTGGTGTGGGGAGAGAAACTCTTGAACAGCTCACTGGTGTACGTGCTCGCGTACCGTTCTATCTGGAGGGCGTGGCGGTATAGGAAGAGGATAGCGGAGAGGGCTTGATTCTGGGTGGAGGCGGAGACGTTTTTTTCGACGGCGAGGTGGGTAATAAAGGCTTGGATTTCGGGGCGCCCATGTCGTTGGGGTGGCGTTTGTGGTGAAAGAGGATGAAGCGTTTGATCCGGTCTTTGTAGGTTTGTTCGGTGCGGTAGGCGTAATGCTTAAGGCGGATGGCGTCGGAGACCTGGTCGAGGAGCTTGCGTGGGGGTTTTTGTTCCATAGTGGATTGACCTTTGGGCGGGGGGTGTATATAATGCACTCACCGGATGGTACCTCATTCTGTCTACAATCCCAAACGGTTTGGGGGGTTAGGCGGAAGGGGTAATCGAACAGGAATGAGGCGGATGTCCGCATAACCGTTAGTTGGCTGGCAATTCCAAGCATCATGCGGGGTATAATTAAGCTATGAAAAGTTCTCTTTCTGAGATCAAAGAACCATCTGCTGAATACGCGCGAAATAGAGAGATTCCAACTTTTTTTGGACAACAAATGCTCAAGGGGACTATTTTTGATATTAATGAATCTCAAATAGACTCTAACACGCCCACGTTGTTCTATTCCCATCCTCACGGAGAAATATGGATTGGTGATACTATCGCTTGGCTTCGCTCTCTGGAAACCGAATCGGTTGATATGATTTTCGCGGACCCACCCTATAACATCAGGAAGGCAGAATGGGATACTTTTGAATCTCAAGAAGAGTATGTTGAATGGTCATTGTTGTGGATACGGGAAGCAGCGAGAGTACTAAAGCCTGATGGTACTCTGTATATTTGTGGATTTTCTGAAATAATCGCCGACTTAAAATTGCCAGCCTCTCGGTTTTTCAAAGGATGTCGTTGGCTCATCTGGCACTATAAGAACAAAGCCAATCTTGGTTCGGATTGGGGGCGTTCCCATGAAAGCATTCTTCACTTCAGGAAGAGCAAGAATTTTACTTTCAACATTGATGATGTACGCATTCCTTATGGCAACCATACCCTCAAGTATCCTGAGCATCCACAAGCTGAGACCAGTCAATATGGAAAAGGCAATGGAAGAAAAAATAGTATATGGCAACCACACCCACGTGGTGCCAAGCCCAGGGATGTTATCGAAATACCTACGACTTGTAATGGAATGCACGAAAAAACACCTCACCCAACGCAGAAACCAGAAGAACTTTTGCGTAAGTTGGTCCTAGCCTCGTCGAATGTTGGAGATTTGATTGTAGATCCGTTTCTTGGCTCTGGAACTACCGCTGTTGTTGCTGAACAGCTTCGACGCAATTGGAAAGGTTGTGATATTTCTCTAGAATATTGCCGATGGACTGTCAGGCGTATTGAGTTGGTGGAAGATTGGCCAATAGAGAAGTGGATTCAATATGATTTTGAAAATGCCGAGAGAAGGAAATCTATTCGATGAAAGAAATCACATTGGCAGATTTACAAACCAGTGTTCGAGAAACGAGCGCGTTTAATAGGCTGCAAGACTATTATCAGCTATGCAAAGCCTTCCTTGGGCTTATGCAGAAAATGCAGCCAACCCGCATTATCTCTCCAACGCATAACAATTATGTGTTCTATCGGTATAACGAAGATTACGGTTATAGGATCACTCGACCTTTGAATACTAATTTATTCATCGAGTCAGAAAACGAATTTAATACCGCTTTTCAACGATTTATATCATTTCTCGCCGATCTCAAGCAACATCAGGGCGCGATACTTGACCAAGAAAGTGCCAAAGGATATATCGCAACTGCCGAGATAAACAGAGTAGTTTACACGGTGCAGCAATCTATTGGCAGTATTGGGGATTCGTTTGAGAATCCCAATCAGTCAAGAAAGCGCGTAGGACAGCTTTTTGAAGTTCTTGCCAAGCTTATCATCCAAGAAGTGGGGTTAGAATGCGAACCTCGCACCATAAGCATTCCAATACCTGGTTATCCAGGTTATAAGATGTCTTATGAGCTAGATTTGGTGTTCTCTCGCAACAAAGCTATTGTTGCCGCCGAAACCAGATTCATCCATGAAACGGAAATCGTTGTCTCTGTAAAAACTACGAGCAAAGATCGAATTGACAAGGTTTTTCTTGACAAGTATTTGTTGACCAAATTACTGGGAAGAGAAGTTCCTGTTATTGCTGTCTTTTTGCACGATGTTCAGAGAGCGAAAGCTGGAAATAGCATTTTTGGAATCAATTCAACTTTCAAAAACAACCATTTTCTAGGGTATACCGTGGCGTTGAATAGGTTAGACGGTGTGTACTATGTTGACACACGCCCAGAAATGCTCGCCAACGATAGACTTCGAGAACAGATCAAAGACTTTCAAACGTTTTTGGTCCAAGATTTGTGGCGATTGTCCGACAGATAAGAGTTTGTTTGTTAGAAATTACCAGCCAACACGCGCTTCCACCTGACGCCGCTCCGCTGAGCTTCGTGGTGCAGGTGAATCGCGAGCTGTTAGCCTGCCCCCTGACGTCACGTCGCTACAGACAACTTGGGAGATGGTGCAATGTCCATTATCACAATACTGGCTCTGACAGACGATGCCTTAATCGGAGAAACGTCTTCGTCAGAGTATTCCGCCGAAGGGGGGCACTTCTACCGTTGATCGGATTCCGTTTCGCGTCAGAGCAGGTCAACGTCCCAATCTCAATGCTTTCGTGATAGCCCTGCGTCACGATGATGAGAATAGGGCACATTACGGCAGGATAATTGCCGGCAGTGAGCTGAACCTGCGGGCTAGACGGAGGAATGCAAAAGAATGATGCCTATGGTATGCGACGTACCGACATTCGTTCATCAGAGCTGTCACCCGATCTCGTAAGAGTAATGGAGATTGAGCTTCTTGGAGAAATGAGCGTACTGGGTAACGACTCTTTGGGAATCACCGAACCGACCCAGCTTCCGTATACCGGGCAGCCCGTGTATGAATTGCCCGCTCCAATTATCCTGAGACTTCTCGACATTCCCGAAGATGAGAAGGTACAAGATAATAAACCGACCTGCGATTCAGAACTTTATGTAGGAAGAATCGAATCAGGCGGGCACAGCATACCGTTCTTTTTGCCGAACAGTGCGATTGCCCGTCATATTGCCGTGCTAGGAAAAACCGGCGTCGGAAAGAGCTATGCCGTCGGTGTACTGATGGAGGAACGCTACGAAAACATATCCCGATGCGCTCGTTTGATAGCTTGGGAGATGCCGAACAGACAGCGAGGGAACTCAAAGGAAAACATATTGTTGCCGGGACCGACGATTGCAACATTCCCTACTCTATCATAGGTCTTGAGGAGTTTCTGGCTTTTATCCCTAATCTCACAAGCGATCAGCGAAAATTGATAGCCTCTGCCTATGGAAGTGTCTTCGATGAGGCTCTCGACAACCTTGAAAAGGGGGAAGAGTTAACCATCCTCTTCGATCGTCGTACATCTCTTGTTGATACCATCGGTCAATGCCAGAGTAATTCCCAATACGGTCAGACGAGTTCAAGCAGCCTTCAGCCGTAGTTCCCTCCCCACCGATAAACCGGTTGCTTGGCCAGAGCTTTTGGCTACTTCGCCGCTCATCAACATTTACGTCGGTCACTTGGGCCAATGGCAACGGAACCTTGTCGTAGGCGCAGCAGCCCGGATTTCCTGGCGATTGCGACGTCGCAATCATCTCCCTCCGTTCGTTTTGGTCATTGATGAGGTGCATCTGTCCTTGCCAGGTGGGAGCGACCTTCTCCTTCACCATTGGTTCTTCGTGAGATGATCCGCACGGTTCGGCATGACTCGGTAGGGGTTGTATTGTTGTGTCAACGTCCTTTTACATGCGATACCCGTATGCTCTTCGCTTTAGACCCTGAAGATTTGCGGGTGGTCGCAGGGCAAATCGGCGATCTGCCGGAGGAGACGATAAAACGCATTCCGAGAATGGCCCGTGGCACGGCGGTATTCACCTCTGGTATGGACATCATGCGCCACGCCGTCATCGTCAAAATACGCGAGAGAGCCTTTACCACCCATATTGCCGAAACCCCCGATGTACGTGAGGCTGTTGAGAAATGGCGCAAAGAACACCAGACGAACGAGAACAGCAAAAGATAGCCGAGGCCATGCTGGATGGTTTGCAGATCGTAGGTCGAACCGTTCGCGAGCTGCAACTCCAACGGTGCGCGCGGGATCTCATCATTGCGGATTATCGGCTACGAGGTGCCTTGAGCCAATTGCTGGACGAAGGCAAGGTAGAAAAACGACCTTGGCTGGAGCACAGAGGAAACTTCTGTTTCAATCTACCCGGCCAGGGTATCTCTCAAATGTCCCTGTCTGACCTACAGACCAGTCGTGACGAGATCGGGCGAGAGGAACGAAACGGCCTAGATCTCTGGTAACGGGATGAGACCGAACGTGAACGTGTACCCGCTTCGGTCATGGCGGAGGTCGCTCGCAGCCACGCTCTTGAGGAAAACTACGCCACGTTGGTTCATGATATTGCACTCGCCCTTATCCCTGTATGTTGCTCAGTGCTTGCGGATACGGCTACGTGCAGCAGGGCGCGCCGCCGGCGGCTAGCCCCGGCCCGCCGGAGAGCCGCCCCGGACCGGTGACGCCCCACGCGGCCGGCCTGGCGCTGATCATACCCCTGGCGACCGAGGCCATCACCAACCTGCAGAGATTTCGACCACCTTCCCCTGTGCCTATGCGTTCGATTACGGCTTCTGCAACACGGCAATGGTCAGTCCTGGCGAGGCCGACTATGGTCGTTGCAGCGACCGCTACAGCACCCTGGCGTAGGAATGGCTGTTCCTGGGTCTGGTCAACCACGAGAGCGGCTTTGTCTGGTGTTACGTTTACTGCAATGCTGGGGTGTTGCAGGCGCACATCGCGATGTACGGCGGGGCGACCGTATACCTGCCGCTGGTCTTGCGAGGCGCTGCGCCGTAGGCCGTGCCCCAGGAGAAAGAAGGGTCAAGCGAACAAACCGACCCGGCAAGTTAATCCGTGAGATGCGTTTGAAAAGACCCTTTTAGCCTATTAACAGGAGGACTGAAATAAACACGAAAACCCGTTCCCTCACAGCGGGGATGGCCCTTTTGCTGATGGTGCTCTCCCTGACCACTGCGGTCACCCTGACCGCACCCCGTATCGTGCGCGCCGCCGCCATCCGCTACGCCGCGCCGAGCGCGCAGGGCAGCGGCGACTGCTCCAGTTGGGGCAACGCCTGCACCCTGCAAACCGCGCTGACCAGCGCCGTCAGTGCCAAGAGATCTGGATCAAGGCCGGCATGCACCACCCCACCACTAACCCCACCGACCGCACCGCCACCTTCACCCTCAAGAACGTTGTGGCAGTTTACGGCGGCTTTGCCGGCACGGAGACCCGCCGCGACTAGCGCAACTGGCAGACCAACCCCACCATTCTCAGCGGCGACATTGACCAGAACGACATCAACACCGACGGCAACTTTATCGCCGAGACGCCCGCCGATATCCAGGGCAGCAACGCCTACCACGTCGTCAACAGCGGCAGCACGAATAGCACCGCTATCCTGGACGGCTTTGCGATTACAGCCGGACAGGCGAACGGATCGGGGTCAGGGGGGAACGGTGGAGGGATTGTCAGCTATGCCAGCAGTCCCACCCTGGTCCAGCTCGTTATCGTTGGCAATACGGAGTCTACTGCAAAAAGGTTCTTTTACCGCCAAGACGCAGAGTACGCAGAGATCATACTGATGTAGAACTCTGCACTCTCGTCGCCTCTGCGGTGAGTTTTTGCAGTGAAGTCAAACATCAGATTCAGAAAGGAATAAAAATGAAATCGGCTTACAGGATATACGAGTTGATCGTCGTATTGATTTGGGTTCTATCGAATAGCGGATGTCAAGCGGCGCCCGTTGCCACGCCAACAGCGCCCCCCACTGCGACCGCAACGGCTGCCCTGGCGCCGACGGCGACGACAGAGCCAACATCGGCCACTGCCTATGCCCACGAGCAAGTGATTCGCTTCGACAGCGAGCCGCTTGACTTTATGGCTGAAGGCGCAGTGCTGGGCGGCCAGCGCGACCGTTACGAATTGCAAGTCGTGCCGGGCGAGATGTTGGATGTGTGGCTGATGTCATTGGAAGGCAACGCCGTGCTGAGTATTCTGGGCCCCGATGGCGCACCGCTGCCGGGCACCGAAGAGGGACGAGATGTGACCCGCTGGACGGTCATTCTGCCTGCTGGCGGCGCGCACAGCATCGTAGTCGGCTCAACGCGCGGCAACGCCTCCTACACGCTCTCGGTGCATACGGCGATACCTGCTTATCAGCCGCTCTTGCTCCAGGATTGCCAAAAGCTCCAGGCAGACCTGACGCGCGCCTTTGGGATGCGTTTCACCCTCATTGACACGCCATTTACCGATCCGATCACCGGGGCGAGCGGCATGGCCTGTACTCTGGAAGCCAACGGCACCGGTGCCGATTTCGGCGCGCTCCCCGAAGTGATGACCAAAGTGCGCAGTGTTTTGGCCGGCTGGCAGGAGAATCCACTCTACGCGGCCGATAGCCCCACGGCTTCGATGACGGCGTTCACGCGGGATAGGGCGCTGCTGGTGGCGATGACATCCTGGGAACCCCGCGCCGATGCCGATTGCCCGACGGATCAGCCGATTTCGGCCTGCCCACTCACGCCGGAGCAACAACTGTTCAGCGTGCGGCTGCAAGGGGTTCAATATTGAAGCGCGCGTAGCACAGGATTAATCCTGTGCTACGACGCGGTCAATTGCTCAAAGCGCGGATCACCGTGCAGAGCACGCAGGTCGGGGGCCTGGCGCGCCCATTGGCGTGAAGTCTGGCGTTTTTGCAGGGCGATGTCCAGCAGGCGCAGGGCTTCTTCGATGTCGCCACAGATGGCGGCAAAGCAGGCGCGGAGGGTCTTGAGCAGGCGTTCCTGAAAGGGCAGGGTGAGCGGCTGGGCGAGCGAATCGGCGCGCAGGCTGACCTCGCGGCGGCCGCTCCCGCAGCGGCGGCTGAGGTCGTCCACGAAAAGCAGCAGTTTATGGTCGGGGACGCCCTCCAGCCGGCGGGCCGGGGGTTCCAGCCAGCGGTCGGGCGGGAGATAGAGCACCGTCCAGCCTTCGGCACTCGGCGTTTGCGCCAGGTGAGCGGCCTCGCGGGTTTTGCCCAGTCCGCTTTTGCCACAGACCAGCAGGGCGCGCTGCTGGAGGAGCAGGTCTTCCATCGCGCGGCGCACGCTGCGCCCTGGCAGGCGCTCTACGTAGGGGATGCGGCGGTCGTTGAGCGGGGAATCGAGTGGGTCGGGCAGGGCCACGGCCAGCACGTCGCCACCGGGCGGGATGATGATGAAGGGTTGTCCCTCGCCGCCGCGCTGTCGTTCGCGCCGCAACTCGATGATCCAGCGGATGAGTTTGTACAGTCCGCCGAGCAGCGCGCCCACGATGCCCGTGCCGAAGAGCTAGCCGAGGGCGTCTTTGTGGTCGGTAATCCATTGAAGCAGTTTGTCCCAATCCATTGCTGCTCCTGCGTCAACCCAGGCATTCAGGCCGGCATCTAAAACTGCACTTCCTCCCTACTCATCCAGCTCAGGTCTGGGCGTAGGGGGCAACTATGGCTTCCACTCAGGTGTTCTGTGACGAATGTCGCTTTCGGCAGGCGGGGCAAGGTAGCCGGCTCCACGCAGCGCCTCCATAGCCCGCTTGTGGATGGACGCCTCGCAGGCCGGATGGCGCAGCGTTTCCTCCAGCAGCGCCCGCGCCTGCGCAGTTTCCCCTTCCCGCAGCAGGATGCCCACCCGCTGAACCAGCGCCCTGGCGGCGCGGAAGCCGTTTTCCGTAGCCTGGATCAACCCCTCGGCTTCCGTCAGGGCGCGGTGGGCGGCGGGGAGGTCACCGCTTGCCAGCGCGACCTGGCTCAGCAGCAGCAAGCTATCCGCCATCCCATCCCGATCCTGCATCGCTTGATAGAGCGCCAGGCTGCGCTCCGCCAGGGTCAGCGCAGTGGATAGGTCGCGGCGCACCAAAGCCGCATCGCTCAGGCCCTTCTGGCTTTGCGCGTTGACCCATGCATTGCCGATCTGCTCGCCGATGAGCAGGCTCTTTTGAAAGTGCGCTTCGGACTCTTCCACGTTGCCCTCGGCCAGTGCCACCAGCCCCAGGTTGATGCGCGCCTGTGCCACGCCCCACAGGTAGCCGATGGCGTCGCAAAACGTCATGTTCTCCTCGAAACAGCGGCGGGCGGCGGCATAGTCCCCCTGCGCGCGTCGCACCAGCCCCAGCCCATAGATGGCGTACTGCACTCCCCAGGCATAATCGGCCTGCGCACACACCGCCCGCGCCTCCAGGCAGAGCGCCTCGGCGGCGGCAAAATCCCCCAACTCGTAGGCCGTCCAGCCGAGCATATAGAGGCTGTCGCCGATGCCCACCGGCTGCCCCAGTGCGCGGTAACGCTCCAGGCTTGCCTCGGCCCACTGGCGCGCCTGCGCGTACCGCGCCTGCAAAAAATCCACCCAGGACTTTTGATACAGCAGGAACGCGCGCTCCTCGTCGTCGGGCAGGCCCGGCAAGGCTAGGCCCTCTTCAATTAACTGATGCGCTTGCGCGTACTGCGAGAGTTGTCGGCAAAAGACGGCCTGCCGCCCCAGCAGGCGACGGAGCAGCGCGGCGGCCGCCAGGTCGGCGCGGGCCGCTTCCCGCATCCGCTCTAAAGCGGGCTGGAAGAGGGCCGCACCTTCGCGGAACCAGGATTTGGCTTCGCAAAAGGCAAACAGCCCGTGGGTCAGGCGGGTGAGCAGCGCCTCGTCGCCGTGGGCGATGGCCCATTGCCACGCGGCGAGCACGTTCTGCCATTCGGGTTCCAGCTCGGCCTGCACTGCCTGCTGCGCGCGTCCGCGCAGGGCCTGTTCTCGCTGCTGCACCAGGTCGGCAAAATACGCGGCGTGACGCGCGGCCATCTCCTGGGCAGTGGACGGCTGCGCCGCCAGTTTCTCCGCCGCATAGTAGCGGATGTCGCCGTGCAGCCCGTAGCGGACGCGCGGCCCGTCCAGGAAGAGCAACGATTTGCGCACCAGACGGCTGAGCATTGCCGCGCTCACCCCGGCGACGTGCTGCGCGGCCTCAGATTGAAAGCCGCCGCGAAAGATGGAAACCCGCATCAGCGCGAACTGCTCTTCCGGAGAAAGCAATTGCCAGGAGCCTTCAAAGACCACGCGCAGGCTGCGGTGACGGTCGGGCATGTCGGGACTGCTGGAGGCGAGGAAATCGCGCGTGACGGTGATGGCTTCAGCGATGCCTTCCAGCGACATTTCACCGGCCCAAGCGGCGGCCAGCTCAATGCCCAGCGGCAAGCCTTCCAGCAGATGACAAATCTCCGCGATCATCGTCTGGTCTGCCGCGCCTACGCTCAGGTCCATTCGGGCACGTCCGGCGCGCTCGACGAACAACTGCGCGGCTTCGGAGGGCGGCGCGTCAGGAGCGGGCAGATCGTAGCCCAGGCCCTCTAGCGGGAGCACCGACTCGGCTTGCAGATTCAGCCGTTCGCGCGAGGTGACCAGCAGCGTGAGGCGCGGGGCGGCGCGCATCACCTCCAGTACCAGCGTCGCGCCGCCGACAGGCAACAGTTGCTCGAAATTGTCCAGCACCAGCAGCAGGTCGCGCCGGTCGTGACGCAGCGCCTGCAAGAGTTGCGCGCGCAGGTCTTGTGCGCCGGAAAGGCGCAGGTGCAGCGCGTCGGCAATCGCCAGAATCAGGTTGCTTTCGGTGACGGCGTCGCTCAGCGAGATCCAAGAGACGCCATCGGCAAACTGTTCCGCTAGGGTCGCCGCGAGTTGCAGCGCCAGGCGCGTCTTTCCCACCCCGCCCGGCCCGGTGAGGGTGATGAGGCGGTAGGCGGGGTTGCTCAGGCGCTCGCTCAACAGCGTCAACTCGCGCTCACGGCCGATGAACGAGGTGAGTTGCAGCGGCAGGTCGGTGGGCGGCGCGGGGGGAAGCGGCATCGCGGCGGAGAGCGGCTCGCCGGCGCGGATGCGCGCGTGGAGGGCGCGGGTTTCCTCATCCGGCGCCAGGCCCAGCTCGTCGGCCAGCGCGCGGCGACAGACCTCGAACTGCGCCAGCGCCGCCGCGCGCCGGCCGTCCAGGGCCAGCAGGCGCATCAGATGCCGATGCGCGGCCTCCTGCCAGGGTTCCAGGGCCAACAATCGCCGCACGTACTCCTGCGCGGCAGGGTAATCGCCGCGCCGCTCGGCGGCGTTCGCCAGCAACGTCAGCGCCTCCAGGGCCTGCACGTGCAGCCGTTCGCGCTCGACGGCCAGCCAGTCGTCGAACTCTGCGCTATCTTGGAGCGCGAACCCGGCCAGCAGGTCGCCGCGATAGAGGGCGATGGCCTGCGCCAGGCGTTCCAGGCAGGGACGGCAGGTCTCGCGGCGGCGGTGGCGATGCGTCTGCGTCTCACTCCACAGGCGGCGCCAGGTCAGCGCGTCCACCGTCACGTCGGCAGCCGCGTTGAACTGCACGGTGTGGGGCGTCGTCAGCAAAAAGGCTTCGCCGAGGGCGCGGCGCAGGTTGTAGAGCGCCTGACGGAGGTTCTGGGAAGCCTGTGCGGGCGCGGCTTCGGGCCACAAGAGCGCGCTCAGCGCCTCGCGTCGGAAAGCGCGCTCCGGCTCCAGCGCCAGCCGGACCAGCAGCGCGCGCGCCTTGTCCGACTCGATGCCGGCGACGGGCTGGCCATCCAGGGTGATCGCCAGTGTCCCCAATAGAGTGAGCGAGAGCTGCGACACGAATTCTAAATTCTCGTAGCATAGTAGCACAGGATTAATCCTGTGCTACGGCTACAAACGTATAGGGCCAGTCTTGCCAATCGGCAACAAGACCTGCCTGACAGGATTGTTGACGATGTACTGGAGAATACGCTGCAATTCCGCCTCGTCACGGACGACATGATCGTAACTTTCGTCCTGCCAGAATTTTCCGCTGCGACCCAGCAAGCGGTTGGCGTAGCGCGCCGTGCGTCCTTTGAGCAGATGCAAGGCCCGGCTCAGTGCGGAAGGATGCCCTCTGGTATCAACGTCACCAAAACGTGCCATATTCACCAGCAGGTGAACGTGGTTGGGCATGATGCAATAGGCCCACAGGTCATAGTGCGCGCCATCCAGGCGCCGAATCTCGTCCGCAACGAGTTGGGCAATTTCCGGCTGACGCAGCCAGGTCGGGCCGTGCGCCATCTGATCCAGCCATGCATCGTAGCGTCCAAAGAATTTCTTTTGGATTTTGTATCGTTCGCTCAGCAGTGCCGCGCCGCTCAGGGTTTGTTGCAGCCGCCGTTCCTCTGCCTGGAATTCCTCCCGCAGACGTTCGATGATCTCCGGCGGCAGCGAGCCCGCCAGCCGAAAGGTGATAAAGAAGGTCGCATGGCTGGGATGGATGTGCGGTAGATTGCGGCGGTAAAAAGCAGCCATATTTCCTCCCCGTAGCACAGGATTAATCCCGTGCTACGGCGTGCGCTTTGAGTTCACAAATGCCGATCTCTTCCGTAGCCGTTCTTTTCGGATGCGGTCACGTGTGTGATGACATTGTAGGCATATCCTGCGTTGCGTCAAGTCCGAATGAGCGAGAGCATTATTGTTCCTTCTTCCTCCTGACGTTTTCCTGACGCCCCTTATGTACACTGTAGTACAGGATTAATCCTGTGCTACGGAGGTCCGATGCCGGCTGACGGTGTTTCATCTCACTACACGTCTTACCTGTTGCGCGTGTGGCGCGTCTGCGAGCAGGGCCGGATGACCTGCCGCGCGCTGTTGGAGAACGTGACCACGGGCGAGCGCGTGGGGTTCGGCGATCTGGACGGGCTGCTGGTCTTTTTGGAGAAGCAAACGCCGGACACCTGTAACGAAGTAGCACAGCATGAATCCTATGCCACCGGGACGGATAACGGAGGCCAAGATGCATAAAAAACTAACCCTGATCATTGTGTTGATGATCGCCCTTCTCGGCGTGGGCGCACACCGCACGGCACGGGGGTCCTCACCCACCCCCTCCCTAGCGGATGCGCAGCGCCAATGGGACGCCGTGGAATACTACCGTTTTTCCGCCACGCTGGATCAGGAGCGCATCCCCATCGCCGATGTGACCACCGTCGGACAGGTGGGGCAGCGACACCGCTTTTACCTTTCCGGCCAATCCTGGCCCGCCGAGCAGCGAATGGAGGCCAGCCTCTGGACGCAGGGCGGCAATCTGCTCACCGGCGAGGGTAAGATAGACCTGCGCCTGGAAAACGGCCACACTTGGATCCGCACCGATGGGGAGTGGGAGCCGCTGGACGATTTCAGCGCCGCCTTTGCCCCGCAGGGCGACTGGCTGGCCCTGCTGACGGCGGCGCAGGAGACCATCGTGCCGGAGGGTAGGGGCGAAGAGGACGAAGAGGACGAAGCGGCGCTTCACCCCTACACCCGCCACCCGTATCGTCTGGACGGCGCGCGCCTGGCCCGCGCGCTGCAAGAATGGACCGTCGCCGCCCTGACCGCCCGCGGCGAACTGCCGCCCGGCGCGGAGGTTGAACTTCCCGCCGCTTTTCGGAACATCGCGGGGATGGGCGAACTGTGGGTGGATGAGCAGGGCCTTCCCGTGCGTAACACGCTCACCTACGACCTGCCCGGCGAGAACGGCGGGATGACGCGCCTGACGATGCAGGTGGATTTCAGCGATGTGCGCCTGGCCGCGTCACCGGTGGCACGGGCGTTGGGCGTGGCCCGCCTGCCCACCGCGCCGGAAGTGGGGACGTGCGCGCTGTCGGTCGCACTGGTTGCGCTGGGCGCACTGGTCGTGGCGCGCAGAGGACGCTCGCCCCGCATCCGCACGGTGGTGAGCGTGCTGGTCATCACCAGCACCCTGTTCGGCCCGCTGGCGCAATCGGAGCGCGCCGTGGCCGCCGCCGAACGCCGGCAGGCGACGCAAGCCCGTCAGCAGGCGCAACAGGCCCGCGCCGAGGCGATGACCGCCTTGCAAGAGACGCTGGCCGAACCCTCCCCTGCCGGCAGGTTGGCCGTGGCGGGCATCTCGCCGTTAGAGTCCGCTCGCTCTGCCGCTCTCGCGCTCTCATCCTTTCCCGCTCTCCCATTCTCCCCCTCTCCCCTTGAGCAGCAGAATCCCAACGGCGATGACGACGGCGACGGGCTGACCAACGCTGAGGAAGAACGCCTGGGGACGCTGTCCATCACCGTGGATAGGGACGAGGACGGCATCCCCGACGGGCGCGACAGCGACAACGATGGCATCTCCGACTATGACGAGGTGACCGGCTTTTTCTACAACGGGCGCTGGTGGTACGGCGATCCGCTGCTGACCGATACGAACAACGACGGCCTGCCCGATGGGCTGGAATGGGGCGTGGACACCGACAACGATGGCACGCCTGACCTCTACGACGACGACAACGACGGCGACGGCGTGCCCGACCGCTACGACCTGTCGCCCTTCTCCAAGCAGACGACGGTCTTTTCACAGACCAACCCCCTGGCGTTCAGCGTTGCCAACGTCACTGCCGGCAAATACCTCTACGTGGAGTATCAACTGCGCCCCACCAACCCCAATCACCTGTGGTACGCCCTCACCACGCGCGACTGGCCGCGCGATGAGGATGGGCAGATGCAGGACCGCGACGGCAAAACTTTCCAGAACGTGAACCCCAACTCGACGCGCCCGCAGGACGCCTATGGCGACGTGCGCCTGGCGCCGATGCTGGAGATTCATATCCCCGGCACGCCCAGCCAACTGGTCACCACCAACAACCCCTCCTTCAACCTGACGTTGCGCGAATACACCGACCCGCGCTTCCGCGTTGGCACGCCCTTCACCGGCACGGTGACGCTAACGCGCAGCAATGGGGGCGAAGTGCAAGTGAACGGGACCGTCTCGCGTGCGGGCTACGGCGGCGGCGTGGCACACGAGCTGGCCCTCTACAGCGGGACGTGCGAACGACCCGAAACCCGGCTAGCGGACCTGCCCGTGGAAGGGACAGAGGTGAACCGCGCGTTCAACAGCGCCGATATCCGCTTTGACAGCCTGTTCGGTGAACCGCGCGCGTTGCTGTTCTACGAAGATTTTTGGAACAATTTTAACCCGCGCCATCTCAACGCCAACTATGCCTGCGCCGACATCCCCGCCCTGCTGCCCTTTGAGAGCACGCCCGCGCAGATGGCCAATCTGAACTTTTATCAGCAATATGGCATTGGGGTCAACGGCCTGGGGGTGGGGAAGGGGCGCTCGGTCTATGTGCCCCTGCAACTGATCAGCGATCCGACGACCGGCGCGCAGATGGCCTTTCAGGCGCGGATGATCTACCGTCCCCAGGGCGGGACATGGGGCGCGCCGCATCAGGTGCGCCTGGTGTGGGCCGTGATCGGCCTGAATGACTCGTGCAACGACAGCGACTGTACCTACAACGAGACGCAGGTGCTGATGGTCTATCCCGACGCCTGGCAGTTGACCGGCCTGAACGTGCGCGAGGATCACGGCGTGGATGCGGCCATCATCTACGAAGACCCGGCGGTGGACCCCGACCGCGCCGATGACCGCGAACTGACGCTGCTGACGATGGGGTTGGAGGAGGGCTTCCTCTCCGGGCGGGATTGCACGCTCACGGCCACGGGCGCGTGCCAGAGTGACGGACAACGCGACATCACCGTGGGGGAAATCTATCGCCGCTTTGACCGCGACACCAACGGGCCTTACAACGAAACGCGGCAATGGGCCATTACCGACACGCTTCAGGTGGAAACGCACACCTACGCGCACCTGGACGCGGCGCTGGAGGCGCTGGCCAGCACAGACGTAGCAGCGGCGCTGTCCGCTTTTGACGCCTATCGCCCGATCACCCCCACGCTTTTGTTTGCCACCGAGGAGCGTTTCCGCCTCATCAACCTGCAAAGCACGGCCCTACCCACCGAGACGCAGGCGGTGAATTGGAATGGCGCGCAGGTGACGGTGGATTTCGCCAGCCCGTCGGTCAACGCCGTGCGCGTCCACGCCGGCCTCAAGTGGGCACCCTATCGCTACAACGCCGCGCAAGCCGCCTGGCAGACCGTCTCCGTGGAGGATTACTGGCAGGAAATCGAGCGGCGCTATCCGGCAGCGACCCTCATCGAGCCGGACGAGACGCAGCGCGAGGCCGAAGGCAAGCAATTCATCTATCAGTTGTACTATCTGGCGCTCTACAAAGGCGTGGTGCAACTGGTGCAGGTGGGCGATCAGATCGTGCGCTACACCTTTGCCGCCGATACCGGCATTGTCGCCAGGATCATCAAACTCAGCGGGACGGCGTCCAGCGCGCTGCTCTCGGTGACGACCAAAATCGGGAAATTGCTCGTCGAGGAAATCGGGCCACTGGTCAAAGTCAATTTTGTCTCCGCCTTCCGGGTGTTTGGCGACCTCAAAACGGCGCTGACCAAGGCTGCGACGGAAACGGCGCGCGACCTGGCGCGTGGCGTGGTCAGCAAGGTGCAGGATGCGCTGGGGACGCTGGGCGCCAAACTCAGAGCGCTCTCACTCTTCAAGGGTCTGGTCATCGTCGGCGCCGTGCTGGTAGTGGTGTTCATCCTGGTGACGGTCGCCGCCGTGTTCATCACCTCATTCATCGCCGCCCAACTCGGCGGCCCAACGTGGACCAAAGTGGTCGCCGGTGTTGGCCTTTCGCTGATCACTTCTGTGGTCTATATGCTCATCAAGAACGTCTCGCTGCTGATTCAAATCGGCAAGATGCTCTACGCCATCTATAAAACGCATCAAATCATCGCCTCGCTGACCAGATTCGCCACGGCGGCCTTTGCCATCACCAAAGCGATGCTGGTGCTGGAAGTGATCGGGTTGATCCTGCAAGTCGCCGCGCGCATCGCCTTTCTGCTCTACGTCTACCTGAGCGGGACGGTGGCGATTAGTAGCGTCGCCGGCCACATCCTGCTGGCCGAGACGGTCGCCGATATTTTCGTGCTCCTGGTCACCGAGAGCATCCTCCTGGCGTTGATCATCGCCGGCCTGGGAGCCGGCCCGCAGGGCTGGATTTTCGGCGCCATTCTGGCGGTCATCGGGATTGGGCTGTCTGTGCTGGCGCTCATTGACCTGGTCGCCACTGCCCTGTGTCAGACCGGCGTGTGGGAGGCAGCCTGCCATTTCAGCATCGCCGGTTCCATCAACTCGTTCCTGCGGCGCGCCTTTTACCGCGTCGGCGTGGTGACCGAAACCGGCAACGACCTGTTGAACATTCGCGGCATTGACCTGTTGCCCGTCGGCGGCGCGCAGCCGATGTTGACAGGCGGCAGCGCCGTCATACCAAGCCTGCACCTGCGCCACTGGGCCAAGACGCCGCGCTATGAAGATGTCAGCGAGATTTTATTCCACGAATACCTGGCCTCCGCGCCCAACGAGACCACGCAGCGCGGCGTCGCCCTGCGCTATGCGTTAGGGCCGTTCATCCAAAACGTCGGTCAGGCGCAGTTGAACGAGATGAGGAACACGTGGGGCGACTGGCATAGTTTCGGCCAGGCAGAGTACACCCGCGAGGTGCGCTATAACGATTGGCGCACCACTACGTATCGCCTGTACGCCCTGCGCGCCGACCGTGTCATCGCCAGCACGCAGGCGATCCAACTGACCACCGGCCTCAACCGCCAGCACGGGCTATGGCTCTCCACTGCTTTCGCCCTGCCCACTGCCGAGTGCTGGCTCTCTACCGAGACGCAGGCCAATTGCAGCATCAATCAGATGCAGGCCAATCAGGATTTCCCTATCAACCTGGTGCTGGATGTCCTGCCACCCACGCTGGACGAATTTGTGGCCTGGACCTGGGACCCCCACCTGCCGCCTCTGCGCGATGGCGACGGCGACGGCCTGCTCGCGGCGGCGCGCGGCGGCAACGACCCGAACGACGCGCTGTGGGATAGCGACGGCGACGGCATCTCCGACCTGATCGAACTGCGCTGGCAGCAGAGCGGCTCGCCAATTTCGCCGACCGCCGCCGACACCGATGGAGACGGCCTGAGCGACGCCGAGGAACTACGCCTGGGCGCCGATCTGACCCGCGCCGACACCGACGGCGACGGCCTGACCGATTTCGAAGAGGTGCGGGGTTGGACATTCACCTACAGCACGAACCCCACGCGGACCACGCTCGTCACCTCCAACCCGCTGATCGCCGACAGCGACGGTGACGGCATTAGCGACCGGCTGGAGCGCACGCTGCACCTGAGCGACCCGGCGGCCTACCCCTTCCACCCGCAGGTCTACAATCCCTTTGGCCTGGCGGTTACGCTGGCCCACAACGACGCCGACGGTTACCTGGCGCGCGGTCAGTCCCTCGCCATCACGGCCACCGTGCGCAACACGATGGATCAGATCGCGGCGCAGGGGACGTTCACCCTCACCCGCCCGACCGACCTGGGCGGCGGCGCGACGGTCTGGACGTTCGGCAATAACCCCGCTCTGGCGCCGGGCGCGCAAGTGCGGGTCGAGAGCGGCGCGCGCGTGGCCCTTTCCGCCCCCACGCAGGTCACGGCGCTGCAGGCCGCCCTGCGCGCCACCGGCATCAACCCCGATGGCAGCCGGCTGCCCGGCGACCTGACCGCCTCGGCAGAGTTGACCGTCACCGTAGACGCCGATACGCCCACTGCCGCCATCACCTGGCCGACGGTGCACGCCTACCTGCCCGCTGGGCGGAGCGTGGTCATCGGCGGCACGGCGAGCGACCCGACCTCGTACATCGCACGAGTGGAGGCGCGCGCCGACAACGGCGCGTGGCAGACGGCCAACGGGCGGGAACGGTGGAGCGCCGCCGTCCCCATCCCCGCCGCCGAGGGCATCCACACCCTCTGGGTGCGCGCGACCGACGCCGTGGGCAACGTGCAGTCGGCGGCGTCGCAATCCGAGCAGAGCATTGCCGTTTACGCCGACGGCACGCCGCCCTCCGTCAACGCCGTCATCGCGCCGTACACGGTGCTGGCGCCCATCGCGCTGGAGGATGGCCGCCGGCAACTGGTCCTGCGCTTCACCGCCGCCGACCCGAACCTGCCCGGCTCCATCCCCGGCAGCGGCGTAGATAGCGTGGAGATGGACCTGCGTCCGTACAGCGCCGGCTGGCAGGCAGCGACCCGGATCGGCAGCGAGTGGGTGGTCACCTACACCCTGACCCTGCCCGCCGCAGACGCCGACGGCCTGCCACTCCTGGAGCCGAACGGCGTCTACACCGCGCTGGTGCGCGCCGCCGATACGGTGGGCAATGTCTCCGACGCCTTTGCCTTCGCCTATCAGGTGGACGGCACGGCCCCGCGCGTGGAGGTACAGCAACCGCCGCGCAGCGAAGTGACCGTCATCTCGGATACGCTGGTGCTCTACCCGCCGCCACAGCCCATCACCGGCAGTCTGCCCTTCACCGGCACGGTTTATGAAATGGGAGACGTGCGCAGCGGCGTGCAATCGCTGGACGTGCGCCTGACGCCGGCCGACCTGGGCGTGGCGCCGGGGCTGTGGCGCGGGCGCCTGTACGACCGGAGCGGCTCGCAAACGACCGTGTACACCGTCACCCCTGAAATTGATGTGGACTGGGGCGTCGGCGCGCCGGCCCCTGGCCTCACTGCCGACCATTTCATCGCCGAATGGCAGCAGGAGGCGCTCTTCCGCGTGCCGGGTGTGTACACCTTGACCGTCACCAAAGACGCCGATTCCACCGCCGCGCTGTGGGTGGACGGCGCGCTGCGCCTGAGCGCGCCCGACGGCCAGACCAGCGCCGTGCTCACGCTGACGCTGGGCGCCGGCGTCCATCCGCTGCGCCTGCGCTACAACGAGGCGACCGGTGAGGCGCGCCTGCGTTTCCGCGCCGAACTCGCCGAGGCCGACTGGCAGGCCGTCACCCTGGCGCAGAGCGGCGCGGGCGTGCTCGCCACGACCTGGGAATACACGCCCTGCGTAGCACAGGATTCATCCTGTGCTATGGAGGGTCTCTACCGGCTGGATGCGCGCGCCGCCGACGTGCTGGGCAATGCGCTGACCGGCGCGGCCTGGCGCGGCGAGATAGACACCGCCGCGCCGCGCATCGCCCTGGACGTGAGTTACACCGGCGTGGGCAGCACCGCCCAGACCCACTATCGCGTCTGGGTCAACGACTTTAACCTGGTGGAAGAGGGGCTGCAATCCCCCTGCCCTGGAGGCGCAGCGGCGTTGCGCCCCTACTATTACGACACCGCCTGGTGGCGCGAAATCTTTGGCGAGACCACCCGTCTCTATCAACTGTACGGCGAGTGCAGCGTGCCCGGCTATGTGACGACGCCGCCGACGGTGACCGCCTACGACCGCTACGGCCACGTCGCCACGCTCAGCGCGCCCCCGCCCGAGCCGCCGAACACGCGCGGCCTCTATTGGAACTATAGCCCCAACAACGACGGCGCGCTCTATCGCCTGGACCTGAACACGGCAGCGCATACGCACCTGCTCGACCTCCTGGCGCTGGGACACAATACCCTCTACAGCTACCAGAATCTCAAAGTACATCCGCACAGCGAACGGCTGTATGCGGCGCTGCCCACTGCAAGTGATGACCGCATCTGGCGCCTGGGGTTGGACGGCAGCGACCCCGAACAGATCATCACCCGCACCATCGGCGGCGACATTCGGGCCATCGCCCTCACGCGCGACCATCTCTACTGGCTGGAGGCTGGCGGCACAACGCGGACGTTGCTGCGCGCCAACCTGGACGGCAGCGACGTAGTCACCCTGACCACTGCGCTGAGCAGCCCGGTGGGACTGGCTGCCGATCCCTTTGCCGGCGTGGTCTTTGTGGCCGAAAACGTCGGCGGGCGCATCCGCTTCTACGCCGAAAGCGGCGAGAGCGGGTATATGGACCCGATTAAAGAACTGGGGCAGCCCATCGTGCAGATTATGCTGGACAACGGGATGGCCGTTGACCCACAGGCGCGGATGCTCTATGTGGCCGGCGAGCGCACCGGCAGCGGATCGGGCATCCTGCGCATCCCCTATCCGCCCGCCTGGAGCGGCGCGCACACCTACACCGAAGCGACGCTGGTCGTGCCCTCCAACCTCTACCTGGCGCTTGCCAGCCTGGCGGTGGACAGCGGCGGAGGCAAACTCTACTTTGCCACGCTGGACGGTAGCGGCCCTTACACGGTCACGCTGCGCCGCGCCAACCTGGACGGCAGCGACCTGGAGACAGTCCATACTGCGCCCGATCACTTGTTCTGGTCGCTGAGCCTGGATTTGGACATCAACCATCCGCCCACGACCACGGCGCAGATCGTGCAGGTGGCGCACAACACACCGACCACCTTTACGCTGGAGGCGCGCGATCCCAACGCCAATCCGCTGACTTTTACGCTGCTGGACGGGCCGGAAGGCGAGATAAATCTCGCCGCCACAGCTACCTATACCCCAACCGTCGGGTTCGCCGGGCAGGATCGCTTCACCTACCGCGTGGAGGACAATCGCGGCGCGGGGGCGACCGGCGAGGTCATCCTGAACGTCTGGCCTGCCGTGCCGGTCTTTGCCGCCGTCAACGCGCCGGCGGATAACACCATCGTCGCGCCGGGCGCCGTTCCGATCACCGTGAGCGGCTATGCCCTGCACGAGGTCTACAGCCTCACCCTCAGCATAGACGACACGCCTGCGCAGACCTGGACCTATGGCCCCGGCCTGACCGAAGCGAGCGAAACGCACACCTGGACGGCGGCGGCAGGGCTGCACACGCTGCGCGCCCAGGTCCGCGACCGCAACGGCGACACCGCCGAGAGCGCGCCGGTGCGCGTGATCGTGGATGCGACTCCGCCGACGGTCACGGTGGCGCCCGTAGTCTACACGTCCACGCACGCCCTGTCCGGCTTCAACGCCTTTATGCTCACCGGCAGCGCCGGCGACGACAGCGGCATCGCCCGCGTAGAGGTAGTAGAGGAAGGGGCGACCGCAAGGGTCGCCCAACTGGACGCCAACCCCTGCCCGGCGTGCGGGTGGCAGTTGGCGATGACCGCGCCGGCCGGCGCGACGCCGTTCACCATCACCATCCGTGCCACCGACCTGGCCGGACAAGTGACCATTATTACCCCCACGCTCACCGTGGACCTCTTCCCGCCGGAGCCTGTGACCGTTACCCTGGCCTACACCGATAGCCTGGGTCAGCGCGTGCCGCTTTCGCGGGCCAACCCGGTGGTCCGCGAAGCAAACCGCCCGCTCATCGTGGAATGGGACGCGGCCAGCGACGGCAGCGGCATCGAGGGCTACTATGTCGGCTGGACGAGCAGCCCCACGGTCACGGTGGATGCGCAAGGCCTTGCGTCCCTACAGCGCTACGCGCCCGACGCCCCGCGCCGCCACGAGCAAGTCGTCGGCGAGGCGCAGGTGGCTTACGCCCACCTGGTCATCCGCGACGGGCTGGGCAACGCGCGCGTGCAGACCTTTGGGCCGTATCTGGTAGATTCGCCCCTCACGCCCGACCTGATCGGCGCAGCGGCGGACGGCATCTGGTACTCGCACTGGCTGGAAAGCGGCGCATCGCTGCTCAGCCGCGAGCGCAGCGGTCAGGGCGTACATCGGCTCTACGGCTCGTGGAACGCCGACGCGCTGCAACTGACCTGGATCGCCGAGGATGGCGACTGGGACGTGCATGGCGACCTGTGGTTCTACTTTGACACGCAAGCCGGCGGCACGACGGCCGCCGACCAACCCTATCCGCCTCAGGGATGGCAGGACGCTGTAGCCGTGACCCTGCCCTTTGAGGCTGACTACCTTGTCCACGTGCGCGATGCGGCCACGGCTGTCATCAAGCAGTGGAACGGCAGCGTGTGGATCACGGCCACGACAATGTCCACCACAACCCTGCCCACGCCCGCCGGCCCGCCGGTCTACCGCCTGACGAGCGATCAAATCCCGCGCCGCACCGACCTCTATATCCCGCTGGGCGCGCTGGGCACAAATGCCGGCAAGCCGCTGCAGATCGCGGCCTTTGTCGCCAACGAAGCATACAGCAGCGGCGCGCTGCCCTGCCTGCTCGTCGGCGCGCCGGACCTCAACCCGCTCAACTGCGCCGCCGACCGGAACCCGCTGGCGCGCGTGGGCGATATTCACGCCCTCACGCTGACGCAAGCCCTGGCCTTTGACAGCCTGCCGGCCGGCATCCTGCCCAACGCCGGACGCTACAGCGGCGCAGTTCCGTCCATCATTGTGAACGCGCAGCCGCGCGGCGGCGTGGTCGGCTATCTGCAAAGCGACCGCTACGATGTGCTCACGCCCGGCCAGCCGATTGACGCCGACCTAGACGGCAGCATTGACCATCCCATCACCGGCGTAGCGTCGGGCGTGGTGGGAAACGGGCAGACGGTGACCTATACCGTCGTGATCCACAACAGCGGCGATGGCGCAATGCCCGGCGTGGTCGTCACCGCCACGGCGCGCGGGGCGTTGGGGTTTGGCACGCCAACCCCCTACAACCTGGGGACTGTTGCACCGGGCCAGGTGGCAACGCTGACGATTACGGCAACCGTGAACACCGCGCTCAACCCCAACGCCGCCGAACTGATGCTAACGGTGGACGACGCCACCCATCGGCCCTTTGAGTGGTTCTGGGTGCACCACGCGGTGGACAACGCCCCGCCGCAGGCGCCGCGCATCGTCGAGCCGCTGCCGGTCAGTTCGCAACTGGGCTGGGCGCTTGCCTTGCCCCTCACCAACACCGTCAGGGGCTGGGTCTATGACGCTGACGTTGCCCGCCTGCAACTGGAAGCGCAACCCCTGCCGACGGGCAGTCCGCGCACCTTCACCTGTCCCTACGCGGGCGGCTATGCCTGGACGTGCACCTGGGACGCCGGCACGGGCAGCGCGCAATTCTTCCGCCTGCGAGCACGCGCACAGGACGCGGCGGATAACTGGAGCGCGTGGAGCGAGCCGATCACCGTCGCCGTGGACCTCGCCCCGCCGCAGATCGCGCTGGATGCGTACACCGAAAATCTGCTTCAGACTAGCATCTTTGGCGGGCTGAACTGGCCGACGATCAACCTTTACGGCGTCATCACCGACGACCTGAGCGTGGCCGGCGTGCTGGCCTGCCGCGTGGACGAGGGCGCCGAATCCTGCCAGAGCAATGGGGCGCTCATCCCCTCGCCGCAGACAAGCGACAACTGGTGGCTGCCCTACACCATCGGCGTGACGGGCGAAGGCGTGACCGAGACGGTGCGCTTTTACGCCGTGGACGGCGCGGGCAACCGCTCGCAGCCGCTGACGCGCACCCTGCGCGTGGATACACTCGCGCCGCGCCTCACCGTCACGCAGGTCCTCACCGAGGTCTGGCGTGAGGACTACACAGGCTGGAGTTTCAATTCCTGGTACTGGAAGCCCATCACCGACGCGGTGCCGGTCTTTACCGGCACGCTGAGCGAAGCGGCGCTGGCCTGGGCCGATCTGCGCATCGAACAGCCGGACGGCCGCCTGTGGACGACCGACCTGGTGCGCTTCCCGGACGGACGTTGGCACGGCGTGCCGCAGTTGGACTTTTCCGTGCCGGGCGTGCACACCATCACCGTGCGCGCTGTGGACCGCGCCGGCAACTGGACGGTGGCCGGGCCGTTCACGCTCCTGGTGAAAAACCGCAACGACGCGCCGCGCTTCATCACCTGGCCGCCGGATGGGGCGGTGCGGGCCAGCGTGCCGTACACCTACGAGATCATCGCCGATGACGACGACCTGGCCTACGGCGACGCGCTCACCCTCACCGCGCCGACGCTACCGGGGTGGCTGACGCTGGAGGACCACGGCGACGGTACGGCGACGCTCTCCGGCACGCCCACCAACGCCGACGTGGGCGACCACGCCGTGGTGCTGCGCGTGACCGACCGGGCCGGGGCATTTACCGAACAGGCTTTCAACATCACCGTGGCAGAGAAGCCGCTACACCATATCTTCCTGCCGCTGGTGCTCAGAAGCACGCCGTAATCGGGCGAGGCCGCCCAACCTGCGGATAGAGCCGACGCCGCCTCTCGGCAGCGCGGCTCATCCGCAAGTCGTTGGGCGGTGGGGAACAACGTTGGTCCGACGGCGGTGACGTTGCGCCGTCTGGCGGCGTTCTCAGCTTCAAACGGGTGGACGCTTCTGATCAGTTTGGGAGTGCTTATAGGGGTGGGGCTATGTGATGACAAAAGGCCTGCGCCGGATCGAAAAATGAGTCTACTGCAAAACGGTCCTTATTACCGCCAAGACGCAGAGTACGCAGAGATTCTCCTGATGGAGAACTCTGCACTCTCGGCGCCTCTGCGGTGAGTTTTTGCAGTGAAGTCAAACATCAGATTCAGAAAGGAATAGCAACGAAATCGGCGTACAACCGTCAAAGGAAGCTGGGATGACCGCACCTTGGTTGTCATCACGCAACAGGAGCGGACGTATGGGAACCGTGACTCTGCTGTCGAACAGCCGAAATGTACCGAATCAGTTGACCATCAATGACCAGGAAGCGCATCGGGGCGGCGAAGGAAGCATCTTCTTCACCACCGATGGCCGTTATGTGGTCAAGATCTATCATCACCCCAGTTCTGACAAACAAAAGCTGCTCCAGCACGTCCTTGACCTAGGGCGGAACTTGGGCGAGGATGAGCAGTTCCTGGCTTGGCCGCTGGGCATTGGAGATCGGTTCAACGGCCAGTCCAACGTGGGCGTGGTCCGCCGTGTGCCTGCTTCACATGTTCCTCTCTACAAGCTGATCTACAGCCCAAGAGATGCCGTAGAGCAATTCCGCCAAGGGCGAAGTTGGCTGGAGTACCTCAAGATTGCCCGGGGTACGGCCGCGGCGGTACGCACCATTCACGGCAAGGGGATGGCCCACGCTGATATTCACTTCAAGAACGTTCTGACCAATTCAATAACCGAAAAGCCCCAAAAACGCTATCCCTGAAAGCCTCCCTTCGCTGCCGCAATCCGTTGCTCCACATCCTCCACCAAATGCGTCAACCCGAGCGACGCAAACAGGTTACGGGCGCGTTCCAGGAAGGGCAACGCCTCTGCGCCCCGCCCGCGCTGCATCAGCGCAATGCCATAGTTGCCCAGGTCAGCGCCTTCGCCGTATCGATCATTGATAGCGCGGCGCAGCGCCAGCGCCTGTTCGAGGAGGCGCCGCGACTCCGGCGGATCATCGTCAATGCGCAGGCAACTCAACGCTGCCAGCACATTGGCTTCGCCTAGCTTTGCGCCAATCGCCCGGTAGAGCGCCAGCGCCTGCCCATAACTCGCCAGCGCCGCCTCCACCTCCTTGCGGAACTGCTGCACGTCCCCCATCGCTCTCAGCACATTGGCTTCGCCTAGCTTTGCGCCAATCGCCCGGTAGAGCGCCAGCGCCTGCCCATAACTCGCCAGCGCCGCCTCCACCTCATTGCGGAACTGCTGCACGTCCCCCATCGCTGTCAGCACATTGGCTTCGCCCAGCTTTGCGCCAATCGCCCGGTAGAGCGCCAGCGCCTGCCCATAACTCGCCAGCGCCGCCTCCACCTCATTGCGGAACTGCTGCACGTCCCCCATCGCTGTCAGCACATTGGCTTCGCCCAGCCGGTCGCCAATCGCCCGGTAGAGCGCCAGCGCCTGCCCATAACTCGCCAGCGCCGCCTCCACCTCCTTGCGGAACTGCTGCACGTCCCCCATCGCTCTCAGCACATTGGCTTCGCCCAGCCGGTCGCCAATCGCCCGGTAGAGCGCCAGCGCCTGCCCATAACTCGCCAGCGCCGCCTCCACCTCATTGCGGAACTGCTGCACGTCCCCCATCGCTCTCAGCACATTGGCTTCGCCCAGCCGGTCGCCAATCGCCCGGTAGAGCGCCAGCGCCTGCCCATAACTCGCCAGCGCCGCCTCCACCTCATTGCGGAACTGCTGCACGTCCCCCATCGCTCTCAGCACATTGGCTTCGCCCAGCCGGTCGCCAATCGCCCGGTAGAGCGCCAGCGCCTGCCCATAACTCGCCAGCGCCGCCTCCACCTCCTTGCGGAACTGCTGCACGTCCCCCATCGCTGTCAGCACATTGGCTTCGCCCTGCTTTGCGCCAATCGCCCGGTAGAGCGCCAGCGCCTGCCCATAACTCGCCAGCGCCGCCTCCACCTCATTGCGGAACTGCTGCACGTCCCCCATCGCTCTCAGCACATTGGCTTCGCCCAGCCGGTCGCCAATCGCCCGGTAGAGCGCCAGCGCCTGCCCATAACTCGCCAGCGCCGCCTCCACCTCATTGCGGAACTGCTGCACGTCCCCCATCGCTGTCAGCACATTGGCTTCGCCCAGCTTTGCGCCAATCGCCCGGTAGAGCGCCAGCGCCTGCCCATAACTCGCCAGCGCCGCCTCCACCTCCTTGCGGAACTGCTGCACGTCCCCCATCGCTGTCAGCACATTGGCTTCGCCCAGCCGGTCGCCAATCGCCCGGTAGAGCGCCAGCGCCTGCCCATACCTCGCCAGCGCCGCCTCCACCTCCTTGCGGAACTGCTGCACGTCCCCCATCGCTCTCAGCACATTGGCTTCGCCCAGCCGGTCGCCAATCGCCCGGTAGAGCGCCAGCGCCTGCCCATAACTCGCCAGCGCCGCCTCCACCTCCTTGCGGAACTGCTGCACGTCCCCCATCGCTTTCAGCACATTGGCTTCGCCCTGCTTTGCGCCAATCGCCCGGTAGAGCGCCAGCGCCTGCCCATAACTCGCCAGCGCCGCCTCCACCTCCTTGCGGAACTGCTGCACGTCCCCCATCGCTTTCAGCACATTGGCTTCGCCCTGCTTTGCGCCAATCGCCCGGTAGAGCGCCAGCGCCTGCCCATAACTCGCCAGCGCCGCCTCGCGCTCATCCTGGAACTGCTGCACGTCCCCCATCGCTCTCAGCACATTGGCTTCGCCCAGCCGGTCGCCAATCGCCCGGTAGAGCGCCAGCGCCTGCCCATAACTCGCCAGCGCCGCCTCCACCTCCTTGCGGAACTGCTGCACGTCCCCCATCGCTTTCAGCACATTGGCTTCGCCCAGCCGGTCGCCAATCGCCCGGTAGAGCGCCAGCGCCTGCCCATAACTCGCCAGCGCCGCCTCCACCTCCTTGCGGAACTGCTGCACGTCCCCCATCGCTGTCAGCACATGGGCTTCGCCCAGCTTTGCGCCAATCGCCCGGTAGAGCGCCAGCGCCTGCCCATACCTCGCCAGCGCCGCCTCCACCTCCTTGCGGAACTGCTGCACGACCCCCATCGCTGTCAGCACATGGGCTTCGCCCAGCCGGTCGCCGGCGCGCTGCGCGGCTGCAAGGGCGCGTTGGAGGCGATCAAGCGTTTCGGGGCGACCCAGTTCGCCCGATAGGAACCAGTAGAACCTCAATTGCGCCGTGGCGCGCGCCGCGCGGCTGACCCCGTCCCGGCATGCTTCATGGTCGTACCCCCACGCCAGAACCTGCTCGATGTTTGGCCATTCGAGGGTGAGCATCCGCCGCCCCGCCACCTCCTGATTGCGGTTCATAGCCTCCTGAACGTTATCAATCAGATCGGCAAAAAAGACCAGCGCCTTCGGCGCATATGTCGCCAGCGCATTCGCCGGCAGCCGCGCTTCGGCGTAGCGCCGCGCCGGTTCCGGCAGCGCAACCTGCCGGTAGCCGTTTTCATCGCGCAGTTCGGCCATGCTGTGCTGCACGAGGGTTTCGAGCGCCGCATCGCTCGCCGCTCCCAGAATGGCGCGCGCCGCGTCGCGCGTTAGCCCGGCCGGAAAGAGCGCCAGCAACGTACATACGCGCTGCGCGTCATCAGGCAGCAGGTGGTAGGAGAGATCGAGCGTCGCCGCCAGGCTCGTCTCGCGATCTTCCTCGTCGCCGGGGTAGCGAACGGTTCCTTGCGGGTTCTCCCGCAATCGCCGGAGTAACTCGCGCAATTGCAGCCGCGCCTGCCGCATGGCGGTCGCCGTCAGGCGGATCGGGAAGGGGTATCCGTCGAGAAACCGGTGGAGGTCGAGCCAGTCGTCCTGCGTCCACGCGCCCCATTCCTCAATCGGAGGAGCATAGATGGTGAAGGCGATCTGCGCGTCGCGCGGGTCGAGGCGCGCCAGTTCGACCAACTGGTGATGCACGCTCCCCGGCAGGTCGCGCCGCGCGGTTGTAATCAGTTTCAGGCGCCGCGTCTCGAGCAGTGCGGTGAGCAACGCCGCCGCGCCGCTGCGGTCGTGCGTCAGCAGCGCGTCGAGGTCATCGAGGACGATCAGACTGTGGCGGTCGCGCAGGGCAGCGGCGAGCGTTGTATCGCTCTCGGCAGCTTTGGGGTCGAGATTCAGCGCCAGCGCAATCCGGTTGCGCGCCTCGCGTGCGTCGGCAATATTGCGCAACTGCACCAGCCAGACCCCATCGCTCCAGCGGGTGCGCTCATGTTGCCAGCGCGCGGCTGCCAGCGCCAGCGCGGTTTTCCCCATGCCACCCATACCGTGGATGGCGACGCAGCGATGGTCGCGTAACCTGACGGCAATCGTGTGAAGTTCGCGCGCGCGCCCTACGAATGGATCGGCGCTCGCCGGGCTAAGGTTGGTGCGCTCCCACAGCGCGCGGTGGAACGTCACATCGCCGCGCGGCGGCGCGGGGAAGAGCGATTGCCGATGAACCGGATCGTCCTCCGGCAGCAGGCGAAACTTGAGTTCTTCGCGCACATTGTACGGCTGGAGCGTCTGCGGGTCGCGCCGGATGCGCAGCTCGTCGTGCAACGCCACGGCGGTGCGCCCTGCCTCGAACGCCTCCGCGACCGCGCGCCCCGCCAGCAATGCGGCATAGAAGCGCTTTGCAAAGGCTCTGGCGGCAAGGTCGAGCACCGCATCGGCGGCATTGATGACAACGACGTGCGGCACGCCGGCATCGATCAGCGCGTCTGCCAGCCCTGCGGAGTGGCAGGCGCTCAGGAACGCCAGCCGGCACGGAGTGCGCCCACCGAACACGCGGCGCAGTTCGTCGGCACTCATCGGGCGGAGGGCGCCAACCTCATCTTCCAGCGCCAGGACGCTCGAACCGTCTAGTTGCAGACTGCCGTGCCCGACAAAGTGCAGCAGATCGAAGGGCAGGGGTGCCGTTGCGAACACGTGTCCGATCCGATCCGCTGTGGCGATCTCCGCTTGAATCTCCAGCGCCGCGCCGAGGGCGCCACACGTCTCCGCCAGCGTCTCCAGTTCCTCCTGCGCCGGGAGAAGGTCAATCGGAACGAGATCGTGGTCTGCGCGCTTCATTACCAATGGCGCGGCGATCAGCGCCAGCATGCGCACCGGCGTCACGGGCGCGGCGATGTTTTGAGCAGCCATGCCAGCACCTCTTGATCGGTTGCAGTGGAAAGATCGAGTGGCGGTTGCCCGGGACGGCGCAGCACGGCGCGCGGAGTCTTTCCCTGACGGCGCATCGTCGCGCGCCAGGCGTTCAGTTTCTCGGCAATCTTCTCGGCGAGCACGATGGCAGCGGTCACGCCGGTCGCTACCCTGCCGATCTCGTCGATCACAACCACGACCGTCTGCCAGTCGATGTCTCTGGTGGGTTCGCGCTGAACTTCAGCGCCCGCAGCGCGGAGAAGCGCCGGTAAGGACTCACGCTCATCGTTTGGAAAGTCGAGCGTGAAACTGAGATCATGCTTCGTCATTGATGGACTCCTGCACTCAAATGTAAGACAAGCGTAGCACATGACGCAGAAGTCGGCAAGGGGACACACTCTCGCACTTCTCCCCACCGTGGAACTCGCGCGCGCGGCGCCGGTCTCCCCGCCGGCTGCACCGGTGGCGCGGTGAGGGGATTGCTTCGCCGCCTGCGGCGGCTCGCAATGACGGCGTGCTGCGACCGGCTGCGCCGTGATGAGATTGCTGCGACCGGCTGCGCCGGTCTCGCAATGACGGCGTGCTGCGACCGGCTGCGCCGGTCTCGCAATGACGGCGTGCTGCGACCGGCTGCGCTGGTGGCGCAGTGACCGCGTATCCTGGCACGTCTGCGAGGGGATTGCTTCGCCGCCTGCGGCGGCTCGCAATGACCGTTTGCTTCGACCGGCTGCGCCGGGGCGCAATGACGGCGAACCCCGGCACGGGGGACGGACCCGCGCTGCGCGCCGGTCTCCCCGCTCCCGCAGCGCGGGAGCGGGGCAGGGGGTGAGGGGCAAAGCGGACAGCGCCAGGGGCATTAACCCCTGGCGCTCCCGGCGACCAGTGCTCTGCTTCTTCGTGCTCCTTCGCGCCCTTTGTGGATCAAACCCGAAGCAACAAGGAGAAGAAGAATCGCGCTCACCCGCCCCGCACAAGAATCTGGCGCACCTGAGTGAGCACATCGCGCTCGCGCGCGAAACTGGCGATCTCCGCCGCCTCCTCTAGCGAAAACCAGCGCACATCGTCAACTTCCGCCGTCTGCGGCATGAGCGAACCGCCCGTGTACCGGATCAGGAACAGATCGACATATTTGTGGATGCGCGTCGGACCGGCACGAAACCAGTACTCAATCGTGGCAAGGTGCCGCTCGACTACGCCGTGCAACCCGGTTTCTTCGGCAATCTCACGCACTGCTGCGGCTTCCGCCGTCTCGCCGCGGCGCACATGACCCTTGGGCAACCCCCAGCGCCGCCCTTCGTGGGTGGCAATCAGCGCCACTTCATACCGATGACCATCGACACGGTAAATGACGCCTCCCGCGGAGTAGGCAACACGTTGTTCGGGCATCGATGGACGATCAGGCAACGTCATGCGTCAGCATACCATTCCTACACTCGCTTGGGGAGGCGCCCCGCGCGCATATCCCAGTAGTGATTCACCGCATAACAGACACGTTCCTTGGCGACCATCGCATTCTCCCAACCGATCGGCTCGACCCGCGCGCCCTCCAGGTCCTTGTAGACGGTGAAGAAGTGTTCCACTTCCTTGAGGTAATGCGCCGGCAACTGCGTATAATCGCTGAAATCGGCAAAGAACGGGTCGTAGTGCAGCACTGCCAGAATCTTATCATCCGGCTCGCCACGGTCGGTCATACGGAACATGCCGATTGGTCGGGCTTCGACGATACAACCGGTGAAGGTTGGCAGGTTGGTCATCACCAGCACATCCAGCGGATCGCCATCGTCGTAGTAGGTCTGCGGGATAAAACCATAATCGCCCGGATAGTGAACCGCCGAATAGAGCACCCGATCCAGTTTGAAGGCGCCGGTTTGCTTATGATACTCGTACTTATTGCGCGAGCCTTTGGGAATCTCAACCACGACATGAATAACATCAGGCGTGTTCGGACCGGACTCAAGCTCGTGCCAGAGATTCATAGTCATTATCACTCCAGATACGCTGCAAAGCAATCGCGTCCCTCCGCATTATAGCACGCCAGCCCAACGCTGTGGAGCGCATCGGCGGTCCCGGCATCCTATCCAGAACCGCGATGCTCAGGCATCATTGCGGACGAATACCAATGACGATTAAAGATGCCGCATGCGGGTCATTCCGAGCGCAGCGCGGGGTGACCATGCCGGATGGTCACAGGGAATTGGTAGAAGCGATACGATCTCCCGGTTCCCGGCGTGCTTTGCAGGACAGCAGTGTGCGGTTATCGATGGTCACACGTCGCCCGACAGCAAGAAAGGCGGGTTCATCACCCGCCCTCCGACATGCTGGCTGCTCACATCCGCAGCGCCGTTCATCGGTCGAGCAACCCGCCGATCACATCGCCCAACACATCGCCGCTACTACTACTACTTCGGCTGCTCCCACCCGTTGGCAGGCACCCGGCAACCGCCTTCGCCAGGTTCGTCGTTGGCATGGTCTGCAACCAGACGCGCCCCGGACCGCGCAGCGTCGTCAGGAACAGCCCTTCGCCGCCAAGCAGAATGTTCTTGAACCCTTTCACCATCTCGATGTCGAACTCGACCGTCGGCTCGTACATCGCCACGTGCCCGGTGTCCACCTTCAGCACCTGCCCCGCATCCAGCGTGTACTCGACGATCTCGCCGTCCAGACAGACGAACGCCACTCCCGGACCGGTCAACTTCTGCATAATGAACCCTTCGCCGCCGAAGAACCCCGCCCCCATGCGCTTGCGGAAGTGAATGTCGAGTCCCACGGTCTTCTCGGCGCAGAGGAACGCCTGTTTCTGGACGATCATCGTCTGCCCTTCGCGCAGCGGCGCCGGCACAATCTTGCCGGGGAAGTCGGATGCGAAGGCGACGATGCCCTTGCCGCCGACCGAGGTGAACTCATTGAGGAACAGGCTTTCGCCGGAGATGGCGCGCTTGAACATCCCGCCAAGCCCGCCGCCGCGCGTATTGGTCGCCATCTGGATATTGCCCGACATCCACGACATCGCGCCCGACTCGGAGTAGACCGTTTCGCCGGGGTCGAGTTCGAGGATCACCGCCTGAAGAGTTGTGCCGACAATCTGATACTCCATCCCGGTGACGCCACGCCCGCGCGCCGTCACCACCGGATCGGGGAGGTCCAGACGCTGCCCCATCTGATTGCCATAGACATACGACTCGCCGGTCGCTGCCGGTGGCGCCATTGGCGGCGGCGCATCCGGCGGCGCCGCCACGCGCGTGCCACAACGGGAACAAAACTTTGCGCTTGGAGACAACACCGCGCCGCAGGTCGGGCATTGCATCGAGATCGCTCCTTGCATGCTTCAAGATCGAACACAACGAGGTCAGGGCATCCTGCCAGAAAGAACGATCCTCAGACCCATGAACGAACCCTTCACCACATCTCGGCAACCGTCTCTCGCCACAGATAGTCCTGTTGCGCACTATTCGCACAGCGAAGCCCCCCGATGGGGAGCGGCAAAAAAAGCAGCGCCTCAATTGATGTGGACAAGTGGCGCAAGATTCATCTTGCGCAACGAACGGACACACACGCCGACAGCGTGAAGCGGCGCTGATCCCCCTAATTCGCCTTACTCAGCGTCGCCAGGAACTCAGCATTATTGCGCGTCTTCGCCATGCGCGTCAGCACCAGTTCGGTGCCTTCACCCTCACCGAGCATACCGACCATACGGCGCAGCGTCCACACCTGACGCAACACATCGGGCGACAGCAGCAGTTCCTCACGGCGCGTACCGCTGCGGGTAATATCGATTGCCGGGAAGACGCGCTTCTCCGCCAGTTTGCGGTCGAGGTGCAATTCCATATTGCCGGTGCCTTTGAACTCCTCGTAGATCACATCGTCCATACGGCTACCGGTATCGACCAGACAGGTCGCAATAATGGTAAGCGACCCGCCATTCTCGATATTGCGCGCAGCGCCGAAGAAGCGTTTGGGCGGATAAAGCGCCACCGGATCGATACCGCCGGAGAGCGTGCGTCCGCTCGGCGGCATATCCAGGTTGTAAGCGCGCGCCAGGCGGGTGATCGAGTCCATCAGGATCACCACATCCTGCCCGCCTTCGACCAGGCGTTTGGCGCGTTCCAGCGTCATCTCGGCGACCTTCGTATGGTCCTCGACCGGCTCATCGAAGGTTGACGAAATGACATCCCCCTTGACCGAACGCCGCATATCGGTAACCTCTTCCGGGCGCTCACCGATGAGCAGCACCATCAGGTGAATATCCTGATAGTTGGTCGTAATGCCGTTGGCGATTGCCTTGAGCAGCAACGTCTTGCCGGCTTTGGGCGGCGACACGATCAGACCGCGCTGCCCGCGACCGATCGGCGCCACCAGATCAACCAGGCGGGTAGCGAGCAGGTGCGGTTCGGTTTCGAGTTTAATCTGCTCATTGGGAAAGATCGGCGTCAACTGATCGAACGACGGACGCTTCCGCGCCGTCTCCGGGTCCATCCCATTGACCATTTCAACCCGCAGGAGCGAGTAGTAGCGCTCACTCTCCTTTGGCGGACGGATCTGACCCCAGACGCGATCGCCGGTGCGCAAGCCGAAGCGCCGGATTTGCGACTGCGACACATAGACATCATCCGGTCCCGGCAGCATCCGCTCACCGCGCAGGAATCCATACCCATCGGCGACAATATCGAGAATGCCGTCGGACAGGGTATGACCCGCTTCTTCGGTTTGCATCTGGAGCAGTTTGAAAATCAAATCCTGCTTCTTGAGGGTGCTCACACCGGTCACACCGATCGCTTTCGCCATTTCGCGCAACTCATTGAGCGTTTTGCTTTCCAGTTCGGCAACATTAATCATGGGCTTGTCGCGAACGGGTTCCGTGTACTCAGCGACTGGTTCGCCGCCATTGTTGGTGGTGGTATTTTTCGTTCTCATTCTTGGCACAGAAAACTCCTTGCTAACGTGTGGACACGCCAGCCATTACGTGGCGAATAAGGGATGAATTCTTCCAAACAAGGCCGACCGGTGCGTTGTTGTGGCATCAAATATGCTGCTGGCGCACAGTACAGCGCGCTTGCGTATGCGCAGCTCAGATCAATCATATGGCGCCAGTTCTGTTGTTATGGGAATAATGCCTGCACCAATCAGCAGTTGGCGCGTTCGTTCCATACACAAGCTACAATGAATGGCGCTCGACCACACTGAGGGTTCACGGCGGTTGTTTCACTGAAGTAGAGGGCTACGCCATGCCTTAATTGTATAGTAGATACAGACTTACACCACAGTATGGTGGACGCCTGGCGCTTTCCAGAGGAATATCCGGCTCTTGGAGTCGCATTCGGATGCGAGAGCTGGAGGATTGCTGACGCAATGCTTCACTCGCACACATATTATAGCACACTTGTCAAGATTTGGCGCAGAATCCGGTGCAATATTGTTGACGCAGCGCGCGCGTATGCCGTACAATGCATACGACATTACCGCATACCGCGCTCTTCAACCGACGCTGTACGGCGGCATCTCTGGCAGAGGCTCATATCGCTATGAAACGACTTTCCAGCGCCGCGATCCGTGAACAGTTTCTTCGATTCTTCGAGGAACGCGGTCACGTCCGCGTGCCAAGCTCATCGCTCATCCCCGGGAACGATCCAACCCTGCTGTTTACCAACTCCGGCATGGTGCAGTTCAAAGACACCTTCCTGGGGCTTGAACAACGTCCATATACGCGCGCTACAACCGCGCAGAAATGTCTGCGCGTCTCCGGCAAACACAACGACCTCGAGGAGGTCGGTCCGTCGCCGCGCCACCATACGTTCTTCGAGATGCTCGGCAACTTTTCCTTCGGCGATTATTTCAAAGCCGAAGCCATTCCGATGGCATGGGAATTGCTGACAAAGGTGTTTGATCTCCCCGTCGAACGTCTGTGGTTCACCGTCTTCGAGGGCGACGATGAGGTGCCTCCCGATGATGAGGCGGCACAGCTCTGGGTCGCCGCCGGCGCCGACCCGGAGCGCGTGCTGCGCTTCGGGCGCAAGGATAATTTCTGGGTGATGGCTGATGCCGGTCCATGCGGTCCCTGCTCCGAAATTACGATCTTTATCGGGGACGACCTGAAGGAGATGAGCGCAAAAGGGGTTAATTCGGACGATCCGAATTATGTTGAGATCTGGAATAATGTGTTCATGCAGTTCGAACGCAGCACCATGCAACCCCTCCATCGCCCGTCGGTCGATACCGGCATGGGACTCGAACGCATGGCGATGGTGATGCAGGGGGTGCATTCCACCTATGACACCGACCTGTTCATACCGCTGATCGAGCGCCAGCTGGCGTTGCTCGGCGCCGATGAGCCGACGTATCGCGCGCATGTGGCGCCCTTTCGCGCCGTTGCCGACCACAGCCGCGCCGTGGCGTTCCTGATTGCCGATGGCGTGTTGCCGGGCAATACGGGGCGCTCGTATGTGCTGCGCCGCATTTTGCGCCGCGCGGTCTATCAGGGGCGGACCGTCGGCTTCGAGAAGCCGTTCCTGGCGGATGTCGCTGCGGTCGTGATCGAGCAGATGGGCGCGGTTTATCCTGAGTTGCGCGAGCGCGCCGATTTTATTCTCGAAACGGTGGACCTTGAGGAGCGTCAGTTCCTGCGCACCCTCTCCGGCGGCGTCAGTATTCTGAAGAGCGTCATCGAACGGGTGCGCGCCGTTGGCGGCACGGTCATTCCCGGCGACGATGCGTTTACGCTCAAGGACACCTATGGCTTCCCGCTCGATCTGACGCAGAAAATCGCTGCGGAACACGGGCTGACCGTGGATGAAGCCGGGTATGAGCGCCGCATGGAGGAGCAACGCGCCCGTGGGCGCCGCGCCGCACAGTTCAAGCGCGCCGCCGATGCCGAGGCATGGGCGGATATCGACCTTCCGCCAACGCGCTTTACCGGCTACCTCGGCGTCTCTGGCAGCGGAACCGTGCAGGCGCTTATCGTTGCGGGCGATCAGGTCGCCGAGGCGGTCGCCGGTCAGCAGGTGCAAATAGCGCTCGACAGCACGCCCTTCTACGCCGAGAGCGGCGGTCAGATCGGCGATACCGGCGTGCTGATCGGTCCGCGCGGTCGCGCGCGGATCGATGATGTGCAGCGCCCTGTGCCTGGCGTGATCGTTCACTATGGCGTGGTGGAAGAAGGCGCGATCGCAGTGTACGAAACGGTCGAAGCACAGGTCGATAGTGTGCGCCGCGCCGCAATTATGCGCAGCCACACTGCAACGCACCTGCTTCATCGCGCACTCCGCGATGTGCTTGGCGAACACGCCGCGCAGGCAGGTTCGCTGGTTGCGCCGGATCGCCTGCGATTCGATTTCACCCATACGCGCCCCGTCACGCCGGAACAATTGCGCGAGATCGAGCGGCGCGTCAACGCCTGGATCCGCGCCGATACGCCGGTCGCCTGGCAGGAGTTGCCGTACCAGGCGGCGCTCGAAGCGGGGGCGATTGCGCTATTCGGCGAGAAGTACGGCGATGTGGTGCGCATGGTGACGATCGGGTGCGTCAATGGAAATGATGCGCTCTCCCCGGCTGCAATCGCCGAACGTCAACGAGCAGGTTTCAGGATGTGCTCGCGCGAACTGTGCGGCGGCACCCACGTCGGGCGGAGCGGTGAAATCGGGTTGTTCCGCATTGTCTCGGAAAGCAGCGTGGCTGCCGGTGTGCGTCGCATTGAGGCGCTGACCGGCGCTGAAGCCGAGCAGTGGGTCGATGCCCAGATTGCGACGCTGCACAACATTGCCGCGCGTGTCGGCGCGCCTCCGTCACAGTTGGGCGAGCGGATCGAGGCGTTGCTCGCCGAACTGAAACAGCGCCAGCGCGCACTCGATGAACTGCATGCGCGCCAGGCGCGCAGCAATCTCGAAGGATTGCTCGCCAACGTCCAGGCGGTCGGCGATATCCGCTTCCTGGCAGCGCAGGTCGAAGCGCCCGATACTGCGCGTCTACGCGAGATGGGTGACTGGCTGCGCGATAAATTGGGGTCGGGCGTGGTCGTCCTGGCTGCCGTGATTGACGGTAAAGCCCAGATTCTGGCAATGGCGACGCCCGACCTGGCAGGAAGGCGCATCCACGCCGGCAATCTGGTGAAAGCGCTGGCGCCAATCGTCGGCGGCAGCGGCGGCGGACGCCCCGATATGGCGCAGGCTGGCGGACGTGAGGTTGCGCATATTCCAGATGCATTGGAGCACGTGGCCGCAGCGCTTGCGGCGCAGGCAGGGGGTTGACCCCAGGGAGATCCAGCATGTCGGACGACACATCACCACATCCATCGAAATTGCAACCGACAGGGATCACGGCGGTGCTCAGCGCTATTCTGGCATCCAATCCGGCTTCTGCGGTTGTGCCGGTTGTTCCTGCCGATACGCTCGATGGTATTGTCGAACGGGTGCGCGCTGCACGCGCCGGCAATGTGCAGTTGCTGGTGCCGGAAGGGATTCCCGCGCTCCGGGGACGGCGAAGTTTTACGGCGCTGCGGTTGATTTTGCAGCGCGACGGTATCAGTATCACGGTCATCAGTCCCGACGCGGATGTGCTCGAAGCGGCGCGCGCCAGCGGTCTGGAGACGATGGAAGTGGGCGCTCCATCACCGCCGCGCCCGGTTGCCACAACACGCGCCGCGCCGCCCCCCGCTCGTCCGGTGATCGATGAACGCGACGCTGAGTTTCTGCGCGTGTTGAATCAGGTTCCATCACAGGATCAGTATGCTGAATTGTCGAAGGCGGATGCGGACTTTGCGGCATCGCTCGACGATCTCGCCGAGGCGGTTGCGACGGTTTCACCCGCTGCGGCGGAAAAGACGACGCCCCTGCCAGGCGCTGCCGCTTCTCAGCGGGTCAACGCCGCCGACATCCGCCTCAGCCCGGAAGAAGAACGTCGCGCCGCCGTCCACGAAACGGGACGCCGCAGTGAAGCGACGCCACGGCGCACTGCCATGCCACGCCGCGCCGCCGCGCGCACCGCGCAACGTCCGGCAACTCCGGCGCGCACCGGCGACCGCACTATGATTATTGGCGTCGCTGTGGCCGTCCTGATGGTCGCCCTGCTGATTGCGTTCGGCTGGTACCAGGCGAATCGGGTGTCAATTCGTGTCGGACCGCCGGTGATGCAGAGTCGCAGTCAGCCCTTCCGCGATGAGATTATTCCAATTACAACTGCCGATCCCGGCGCCAATCCATCGTCGATCCAGGCGGCAGTCGTGCGGGCGGACGCCACCTTCACGGTGCAAGGACAGGTGACCGGCGAAACGCTGGCGCCTGTCGGTCGCGCAACGGGTCAGGTGCGTATCGTTAACGTGATTGAACAGCCCTTTCCGATTCCCGAAGGCGCAGAACTGCTCGGACTGAACCCGAATGGCGCCGAGGTGCGCTTTGCTATCGAAGGACCGGTCACCGTGCCTCCGGCTGTCACCACGGTGAGCGATCGTGGTCGCAGCACAACATTTGGTGAGGTCGTCGTTAATGTTGTTGCGCGCTCTCCCGGCAGCGCATCGAATGTTGGGGCGAATGCGCTGACCCAACTGCTCATTCCTGGCACGCAGCCAATCATCAGTGATCGCGGCAATCTCCTCATTCGCCACGATGCGATTGGCGGCGGCGGTGAAGAGATGCAGCGGATCGTCACCGAAGCCGAAGTGCAACGGGTGCTTGGCGAGGCGCTGACCGGTCTGTACAATACCGGAATGCAGCAACTTGCCCGTCAGATCGACCAGAATGTGCTGGCAATCGACCCGACGACGATCTTCCCCAGTTCCATCGATCTGGCGCAACCGGAAGCGTATGATCCGCCGCTCATCGAACCACCCATCGGTCAACCGGTGGACCCTGCCAATCCGGTCTTTCGCCTGACGGTGAGCACTCGCTTCAGCGCGCTGGCAACCCCCCGCGAACGTCTGGTGAGCCGGCAACTCGAACTGGTCGTGCCACAGCATTTCTTGCAACGCACTGCGCTCTGCAACCCCAATGAGCGTGTCGGGTTCGATGTCGCCGGATGGCGCTGGGATGGCTCGAAACTGACGATCAACGGCGCAGTGACATGCACTGAGTATGGGGTCATCACGACGGATACGCTCGATCAGATCAGGCGAGCGCTGGTTGGCGCTTCACGCAGCGATGCGGAAACCATCCTCCAGCAGTTTGCGCAACAGGGGTTGATCAGCGATTATAGCCTCCCTGCGGTCCAGACGCTGCCAGGGTTCGATTTCCTGATCGATGTGCGTCCCACCAGCACGACATCGTAAGCGCTGGTCCCGGAAAAGGAGCACATTCGTGAAAATCGACGAACCTGGACGGGTTATGGCGCTTGATGTGGGTGAGCAGCGCATCGGCGTGGCATTGAGCGACCCGACTCGCACCCTGGCGACGCCCCTGACCACTATTCGCGCCAAACCGCGCGCCACGGCGCTGAAGCGTATTGCGTCCCTCATTCGCGAACACGACGTCGCTGCTCTGGTTGTCGGGTTACCGCTGACGATGAGTGGCGATGTCGGACCACAGGCGGCGCTCGTGCAGCAATTCGTCGAAGAACTGCGCCGGGCGATCGCAATCCCGCTCACTTTTGTCGATGAACGGTTGACGACCGTTGCAGCCGAGCGGATGATGATCGACTTAAAACTCAAACCCGAACAGCGCAAGGCGCGCATCGATGAGGTGGCAGCGTCGATCATTTTACAGGATTTTCTCGACGCACACCGGCAGGCATCGGGGTAGCGCCGACCGTTTCGATCCACGCCAGAATGGTATGGAGCACCTCTTCGAGTGGCGCAAAGGTATCGACGACCAGATGCGGCTCGTGAATGGCATAGTTTGAGACGTCAGCCCGTCGGCGCAGGTGTTCTTGCAGATGCTCCCATGTAGTCACATGGTGCGACGGCAGGCGCAACGCGGCGCGTTGTTCGATCCGGCGTCGCCATTCCTCTTCCGATGAACAGACGCATTCGATCACGAGCAGCCGCGCGCCCGTATCGTGGGCGACGACGCAAGCGGTGGTGTATCCGCCAACTTCACTCAGCGGGCTGTCGCAGATGACGCTCAGGTTCTGGAGTAACTGCCGACGCGCGACGTTGAACATCGCAATGTACGCCAGCCCGCCTGCATCCGCCACATGACCGTCCAGTACATCTTTGATGTCATCCTTATCGATCAGAGGAATGCCAAGACGACGGCTGAGACCGCGCGCAACCGCACTTTTGCCAGCGCCGGGATGACCTTTCATGGCAATAAGCAATGGACGATTAACTGCCGCCATGGACGTTCATCGGACCAAGAACTGGAGAACTGAGAACCGGGACGGGGGCTAAGTGCAATGTCTTCCAGATAACTCACACAAAGACACAAAGGCGCAAAGACTTAACGCTCAGGCTCAGTTGATGATGGCTCCTCTTTAAGGATTTTGAAGTATCAATCACACGAGTTACGCGATGGCGCGTTTTCTGGCTTCGCCAGAGCCTGCGGCAGCGTGGCGCTCCTGATCAAAATGGTGCGGCGCGGCGGCTTCGCCGCACCGTACACAAAAGAAGACAAGTACCGCCCTGCCGAAGGCAAAAAGAGCCGTCCTGCGGCTCGTCCGTGAGGTGACCGCGCAACTCCTGTCAATAAAGAGCACACACCTGCAACTTTCAGCCTTTCCACCTTTCACCTGCTCACACCTCGCGCCTCACCACAAACGCGAGATACATCTCGCGCTACGCCTCGCGCCTCACCACAAACGCGAGATACATCTCGCGCTACGCCTCGCGCCTCACCACAAACGCGAGATACATCTCGCGCTACGCCTCGCGCCTCACCACAAACGCGAGATACATCTCGCGCTACGCCTCGCGCCTCACCCCTCGCGCCTCGCGCCTCACCCCTCGCGCCTCGCGCCTCACCCCTCGCGCCTCGCGCCTCACCCCTCGCGCCTCGCGCCTCACCACAAATGCGAGATAAATCTCGCGCTACGCCTCGCGCCTCACCCCTCGCGCCTCACCACAAACGCGAGATACATCTCGCGCTACGCCTCGCGCCTCACCCCTCGCGCCTCACCACAAACGCGAGATACATCTCGCGCTACGCCTCGCGCCTCACCCCTCGCGCCTCGCGCCTCACCACAAACGCGAGATAAATCTCGCGCTACGCCTCGCGCCTCACCACAAACGCGAGATAAATCTCGCGCGACGCCGCGCGCCTCACTACAAACGCGAGATAAATCTCGCGCGACGCCGCGCGCCTCACCCCTCGCGCCTCGCGCCTCACCACAAACGCGAGATAAATCTCGCGCGACGCCGCGCGCCTCACCCCTCGCGCCTCGCGCCTCACCACAAATGCGAGATAAATCTCGCGCGACGCCTCGCGCCTCACCCCTCGCGCGCTCACCCCTCGCGCCTCACCACAAACGCGAGATACATCTCGCGCGACGCCTCGCGCCTCACCCCTCGCGCCTCGCGCCTCACCCCTCGCGCCTCGCGCCTCACCACAAATGCGAGATAAATCTCGCGCGACGCCGCGCGCCTCACCCCTCGCGCCTCGCGCCTCACCACAAACGCGAGATAAATCTCGCGCGACGCCGCGCGCCTCACCCCTCGCGCCTCGCGCCTCACCACAAATGCGAGATAAATCTCGCGCGACGCCTCGCGCCTCACCCCTCGCGCGCTCACCCCTCGCGCCTCACCACAAACGCGAGATACATCTCGCGCGACGCCTCGCGCCTCACCCCTCGCGCCTCACCCCTCAACAATCATTGAGCAACGCTGTCAGCGCCTGCTTGCGATGTTCAGGAATGGCGCGCGCCAGGGACAGCGCCACCCGCCCCAACTCGCGATAGATCGGCAGCAACTGCGGCATCTGCGCTTCGAGTGCGGCAATGTGCCGCGCAACCGTGGCATCATCGCCGCGTGCAATCGGTCCGGTCAGCGCCTCAGATGGCGTCGCGCGCTCCAGACTTTCGACGGCGCCGCGCAGCAATGGCAACAGGGCGCGCGCCTGCACCTCATCGGGTACGCCAGCGTTTTCGAGCAGGCGCATGCCACAGGCGTACAAAGCGACCGTATAGTTGGAAACCATTACGGCGGCAGTGTGGTACAGAGCGCGGCAACGACTATCGAGATCGAAAGGGATAGCGCCGATTGCATGCGCCATCTCGCGTAGCACGACAGCAAGCGATGGATCGGCGTCAACCGCCACGTATGCTCCCTGTAACCGCGCCGCTGTCGTCGGACCGGCAAGGGTCTGCAAGGGATGAAAGCAACCGGTCAACGCACCGACTCCGGCAGCGTCCGCCAGCGCTTCGCGCCCCAGGGCGCCGCTGCAATGCACCACATACTGCCCGACGCGCCATCCCCGCGCCTCAGCAATCGTGCGACACACCGGAGCGATAGCGGCATCGGGAGTTGTCAGAAACACCAGGCTGGCTGCGCGCGCGACCTCGACCGGCGCATCAACGGCTATTGCGCCGATCTGTTGCGCCAGAGCGCGCGCGCTTTCCGACGCCTGACTGGAAAGCGCCACTACACGATACCCGGCGTCAGCGAACGCGGCCGCCAGCGCCCCTCCCGCACGCCCAGCGCCAATAATGCCAATGGTGATGGCGTTGTGCATTCTTTTTGAGAACTGAGAACTGAGAACTGAGAACCCAGAACCCAGAACCGAGAACCCAGAACCGAGAACCCAGAACTGATACTAAATTGCGGTCAGTCAGACAAAATGTTCGAGGGTTCGGTTCGCAAGGCGCACCGGTCAACGCGCCCCGGCAGGCGTGTCGTGGACCGCAGTTGGCATGAGCACCCACGTCCGCCCGGCGGCTGAAACCGCAGACTACGGCTGCAAAGCCCGCCTGCGCAGGCTTCCTGGAGTTAGGAGTTAGGAGTCAGGAGTCAGGGACAAGACGCCTGCCCATTGCCCACTGCCCACCTTCAACTCTTTCGCTCCTCGCGCCTCACCCCTCTCACCTCGCGCCTCGCGCCTCACCCCTCGCGCCTCACCCCTCACGCCTCACCCCTCGCGCCTCACCCCTCGCGCCTCGCCTCGCGCCTCGCCCCTCGCGCCTCGCCCCTCGCGCCTCTCGCCTCGCCACAAACGCGAGATAAATCTCGCGCTACGCCATTGCCGGGCCCTTCGCCTCTCTCGCCTCGCGCCCCGCCCCGCGCGCCTCGCGCCTCACGCCTCTCGCCTCGTCCCTCGCGCCTCGCGCTCCGCCCCTCTCGCCTCGTCCCTCGCGCCTCGTCCCTCTCACCTCTCACCTCACCACAAACGCGAGATAAATCTCGCGCTACGCCATTGCCGGGCCCTTCGCCCCGCGCGCCTCGTCCCTCTCACCTCACCACAAACGCGAGATAAATCTCGCGCTACGCCTTTGCCGGGCCCTTCGCCTCTCTCGCCTCACGCCCCTCGCCTCTCGCCTCGCGCCTCGCGCCTCTCATACCAATGACCGGTGACCATCCGGCATAGTCACCCCGCGCAGCGCAAGGGGGCGTGCGCGACCCGCTGAGATTCCTCGCTGCGCTCGGAATGACAAGTCGCTGCGCTCGGAATGACAAGTCGCTGCGCTCGGAATGACACGCATACAGCATCGTCAAGCGTCATTGGTATCACCCCTCGCCTCGCCCCTGCGCCGCTCGCCTCACGCCCCTCGCCTCACGCCTCGCGCATCGCCACAAATGCGAGATAAATCTCGCGCGACGCCTTTGCCGGGCCCTTCGCCTCTCTCGCCTCACGCCCCTCGCCTCTCGCCTCGCGCCTCTCATACCAATGACCGGTGACCATCCGGCATGGTCACCTCGAGCAGCGCGAGGGGTCTGGCGCGACCCGCTGAGATTCCTCGCTGCGCTCGGAATGACCCGTCGCTGCGCTCGGAATGACAAGTCGCTGCGCTCGGAATGACCCGTCGCTGCGCTCGGAATGACACGCATACGGCATCTTCAAGCGTCATTGGTATCACCCCTCGCCTCGCCCCTGCGCCGCTCGCCTCACGCCCCTCGCCTCGCGCCGCTCGCCTCGCCACAAATGCGAGATAAATCTCGCGCTACGCCTTTGCCAGGCCCTTCGCCCCGCGCGCCTCGTCCCTCTCACCTCACCACAAACGCGAGATAAATCTCGCGCGACGCCTTTGCCGGGCCCTTCGCCTCTCTCGCCTCGCGCCTCGCCCCGCGCGCCTCGCCCCGCGCGCCTCGCCCCTCTCATACCAATGACCTGTGACCATCCGGCATGGTCACCTCGAGCAGCGCGAGGGGTCTGGCGCGACCCGCTGAGATTCCTCGCTGCGCTCGGAATGACAAGTCGCTGCGCTCGGAATGACCCGTCGCTGCGCTCGGAATGACAAGTCGCTGCGCTCGGAATGACAAGTCGCTGCGCTCGGAATGACCCGTCGCTGCGCTCGGAATGACAAGTCGCTGCGCTCGGAATGACACGCATACGGCATCTTCAAGCGTCATTGGTATCACCCCTCGCCTCGCCCCTGCGCCGCTCGCCTCACGCCCCTCGCCTCGCGCCGCTCGCCTCGCCACAAATGCGAGATAAATCTCGCGCTACGCCTTTGCCAGGCCCTTCGCCCCGCGCGCCTCGTCCCTCTCGCCTCACCACAAACGCGAGATAAATCTCGCGCTACGCCATTGCCGGGCCCTTCGCCTCTCTCGCCTCGCGCCCCGCCCCGCGCGCCTCGCGCCTCACGCCTCTCGCCTCGTCCCTCTCGCCTCTCGCTCCGCCCCTCGCGCCTCGCGCCTCGCGCCTCGTCCCTCTCACCTCGCGCCTCACCACAAACGCGAGATAAATCTCGCGCGACGCCATTGCCGGGCCTCGCGCCTCGCGCCTCACCACAAACGCGAGATAAATCTCGCGCGACGCCATTGCCGGGCCCCCTCGCCTCTCGCGCCTCGCGCCTCACCCCGCGCGCCTTGTCCCTCTCGCCTCGCGCCTCACCACAAATGCGAGATAAATCTCGCGCTACGCCCCGCGCGCCTCGTCCCGCGCGCCTCACCCCTCTCGCCTCTCGCCTCCCGCGTCTCGCCTCATCCCAGGCACACCGCCGAGCGACCACGCCTGCGTCACACTGCGTTCAATGGCGCGCGCCAGAACCTCGGCAGCGATGGCGCCAAGCGGCAACACCCCCGGTGACGCGCGCCTCCCGGTAGCGAGCACAAAGACGGTATCGCCATCGAACGGCGTATGCACCGGGCGAATTGTTCGCGCCAGCGCATCCTGCGCCATCTGCGCCACCTTCGTCGCTTCCGCTTTCGTCAGACGCGCATCGGTCGCAATCACCGCCAGGGTGGTATTCTGCCCTTCCGATGCCGCCGACCACAGCAACGCCGGACCTGCGCCACGTAGCAGCGCCATTGCATCGACGAACGAACCATCGTCAGCGCGCGCCCCCGCCAGCAGACGACCACTCCGCTCATCGTACACATCGCCAAACGCATTGCAAACCGCCAGCGCACCCACGACCACGCCATCCACCAGGCGTTCGCTCCACGTACCGACGCCGGATTTCATCGCGTACTGCATGCCACGAATTTTCCCTACCGTCGCGCCAATGCCTGCGCCGACACATCCCTCGCTCACCGACGCGCCGGCAGCGCTACACGCCGCATACCCCATCGCAGCATCGGGGAAACGATCTGCGTCGCCAATCGCAAGATCGAAGATCACGGCAGCCGGCACGATTGGCACCGGACGAACCCCGGTCGGGAAACCAATTCCCTGTTCAGAGAGCCACTGCACCACACCGGTGGCTGCCGCCAGACCGAAGGCGCTCCCGCCACACAGTGCCACGGCATGCACCATATCGACGGTTGCAACCGGCGCGAGCAGATCGGTCTCGCGCGTCCCTGGAGCGCCGCCACGAACATCCACTGCACCGACCGCCCCTTCGGGCGCGAGCACAACTGTACACCCGGTCAACGCTGCACCGTCCTGTGCGTGCCCCACCAGAACACCCGAAACATCGGTTATCGAAGGACTCATGGCTATTGACTGTTGAGAATAGTCTCAAACATCCGTTCCCAAACCTCGAAGGGCTGCGCACCCACCAGCAATTGCCCATTAATGAGGAATGACGGCGTACTGCGAACGCCTGCCCGCTGCGCTGCCTGAATATCCTCCTGGATGCGCGGTCCGTGACGATTGCTCTCGACACACTGTTGCACCTGAGCAGTATCGAGATTCAACTCATCGGCATACTTCAGGAACGTGCGAAAATCGCCAGCATCGCCCGATGCCCATTCCCGTTGCTCCATGCCCGCAAAAATCCGATTATGCATCTCCCAGAACGCGCCCTGATCACCGGCGCAGTTAGCGACGTGCGCCGCAAGCAGCGCTCCCGGATGGATGCTCATGAGCGGGAAATCGCGATAGACGAAGCGCACCTTGCCCGTACTGACATATCGCTCCTCGATGAGCGGTCGGACCTCGCGCGAGAACGAGGCGCAGAAGGGGCATTGAAAATCACTGAACTCCACTACGACAATTGGCGCGTCTGGATCGCCCATTGTGCGCGGATCACCATCAAAGGACGGAGCACGCTCAGGAACATCGGTTGGCGCCGGAACCGGCGTCACACCAGATGGACGAGGTCGCTCGCTATCGGTCGGACGCACGACAACAGTCTGGCGTGTTGCGGTAGGCAGCGCCACAACCGCCTGGCGAGTTACAGAAGGAGGATCGATTGCCTGCGGCGCTTCGGGACCACACGCAACCAGCAGCGCCAGCGCAATCAGCAACAGTGCGGCATACAGCGCGCCTGTACGCAGGCGACGATGATCGTCTGGCAGCATATTATCGTTCATACAGTTGCGCATGCTCGGTTTCGACACGCTGGCGATAACTGGGGCGTTGCAACACACCCGTGCCATCATCGCCACAATAGGGACAGATGCTCCAGGCAAGGTCGATGACGCGACCACACGAGCCGCAACGGCGACGCAGCGCCGTCTGGCAATGGGGGCAGAGAATAAAATCCGGTTCGACAGGTCGCTGGCATGTCGGGCAGACGTGGGGGTCTTCGAGATTGCGGCGCAGATACTCTTCTTCGAGCATCCGTTCATATTTTTGTGTCAGCGTCTGGCGTGGGCGCAAGATCAAGTGCAGTAAGACGCCACCAAACGGCAGCACCAGAGCCAGCGTCACCGCCAGCACCTGCACCGCCACATCCTCGCTTCGGCTATGAATATCGCGGTACGTCCACAACACCGATGCTGCCCAGAGCAGGATCAGGTACGCCAGCAATATCCACGCCAGCACCGACACGAGCGGCGCAACATTGGCAATAATTCCACGAATATCCAATACCCTTGCTCCTCACATTCTCAGAGAGGGAAAATTCATCGCGTCGCTCACCCTGACGCCTGACATCCATTCAGCGAGGCTCTGATGGCGTCAGGCGACGCACGTCAGCAGCGCGCAAGACAAAAACGGTCGCGCCACCAACCTGCACCTCCACCGGCGTTGGCGGATAGAACTCGCCCGACTCCGCAACCGGCGGCAACGGCGACACATACCGCGTCCGCGTATAACAGTGTTCACGCACAATCTTCAGAATCGGGTCCACCTGATAATCCTCGGCAGCAATCAGGAGAGTCACATTCCCTTCGCGCAGAAATCCGCCCTCGCTGCTGATGCGAGTCACCCGATGGCCGGCCGCCGTCAGCGCCTCGATCAGGTCCCCGGCATCCTGCCGTTGCACAACGGCGATGATCAGTTTCATACGACACCCTCAAGAGTACGGCACGGCTTCCAACTGCGGAATCGACGCCAGATACGGCTCGACAATCGCCGCGATCTGCTCTGCCAGCGCCTCGATCGACTGCCGTGCATCAAGCACCCGCCAGCGCTCAGGGTCCTGGGCAATCAACGCGCGGTACCCCGCTTCCACCCGTTGATGATACTCCAGTTCTCGCGCATCAAGGCGGTTCCATTCCTGATCGACGCCGCGCTGACCCATCAGACGCGCGCCGGGATGCTTCCGGCGTTTTCGTTCCAGTCCGTCTTCGGCGCTGATGTCGAGATAAAACGTAATATCAGGGCGCAGGCCACCCGTCGCCGCCGCAGTAATCGTGCGCAACTCCGCCAGATCGCGCCCCAGCCCATACCCCTGGTAGGCATAGGTCGAATCGGCATACCGGTCGCACAGCACAATGCCGCCCTGTTCCAGGTACGGACGAATGACCTCGCTGACGAGTTGCGCCCGCGCTGCCGAAAAGAGCAATGTTTCGGTCGTTGGCGCCATCTCGGTATGCTGGAGGTCCAGAACGATCCGGCGGATCAGGTCACCGATCCGCGTCCCCCCCGGCTCTCGCGTCAGAATGACCGGATAGCGACGCGCGTACAACGATTCATAGAGCAACCGCGCCTGCGTGCTTTTGCCGCTCCCTTCAGGACCCTCAAATGTAACGAAGAGGCTCATCGATCATCGCCGATCATGGTGCAGCCCTAACGAAAGATTTTCACCCGACGATTCGGCTCGCGCCCGCGACTTTCCGACTGGAGATTGTACCGTTCCGCCATCTGATGCTGCAAACGGCGAACGTAGCTGCTCTGCGGCTGTAATTCGACCGACGAACGCTCACCGTTCAGCACCTGCGTAATCGCAGTTTCAACCTCCAGCAAGGCTTCCGTCATCGCCTCATCGTCGTCGCGCTCAGCAGAGCGTTGGGCGCCATTGTCGTTCAGACTGATATTGAACACATCAGCCAGTTGACGCTCCATCTGCGCCAGGGTATTGTTGCGCAACACATAAACCGGCACACCGCGCTCTTCCGCCTGACGCACGCGCTGCGCCCCCTGGCGATAGTAATTTTTCAACGTCATAACCATCGTCGCTTCGCCCATATCGCGCACAATCGTCGCCGGCACATGCAGTGTGGCAATCGCCCGCTCCAGGCGATCGCGACTGACGCCAAACGGATAGATGCGCTGCGGCGCCATGCCAGCCTGCGTCGGTGCGAGCATCGCCGACGAGCGCGCGCCCCGCTCCCCGCGCTCACGCCCGCCGCCACGCCGCATGCCCGGCATCGTCTGAATATGCTGCTCGACGGCGGAGACCGAAACGACCTCAATCTGACCATCGGCAGCGCGGCGGCGCACCTCGGCGCGCGGCGACTCGGCGCGCAAGAGGTTATCGACGGCGCTTGCAACATCGGGATAGACCGTCACCTGATCCCAATTCTGAATTTCGACCAGGATATCGAACGTTGGCGGCGCCTTGCGTTCGAGCACCGTCTTCTGCGTCCCGCGACGGCGCGCCTCCTCATCGCCAAGCGTCACTGCCTGAATACCGCCGATCAGGTCCGAAAGGGTTGGGTTCGACAGCAGGTTTTCGAGCGTCTGACCATGCGCCGTGCCGATCAACTGCACGCCACGTTCCGCAATGGTACGCGCTGCCAACGCCTCGAGTTCTGTGCCGATTTCATCGATGACGATCACTTCCGGCATATGATTTTCGACCGCCTCGATCATCACCGCATGCTGTTCCGACGGGCGCGGCACCTGCATACGACGCGCCCGACCGATGCCGGGATGCGGAATATCACCATCGCCCGCAATCTCATTCGACGTATCGACAATCACCACGCGCTTGCGCAGCTCTTCTGCCAGCACCCGCGCCGTTTCACGCAGCATGGTAGTTTTGCCGACGCCCGGACGACCCAGAAGGAGCACGCTCTTCCCAGACTCGATCAGATCGCGCAGAATGGTAATTGTGCCAAAGACCGCACGCCCCACGCGGCATGTCAACCCGATCACGCGCCCCGTGCGATTGCGAATTGCCGAAATGCGGTGCAGTGTGCGCGGAATCCCGGCGCGGTTGTCCTCACCGAAGGCGCCGATGCGGGCAATCACGTAGTCGATATCTTCCTGGGTCACTTCGTGGTTGCTCAGAAAACGTTCGTGGTTGCGGTAGCGCGCTTCCGGAAGGCGCCCAAGATCCATAATCACTTCCAGCAGGTCCTCCTGATCGTCGGGACCCGCCTCAATTGCCTGACGGATAGGCGGCGGAAGCGTCTCGAGAAGCAATTCGATATTGCTGGTAATATCCCGTTGTATTGCCATAGAGTCGTCCATCCTCACATCGAGAGGAAATGGTTGGTATCGGCGGGTGAGTCTCCGGACTTTCGAGCACCGGTGCGAGGATTGATCGTCGCGCGGCGACGGTTGTGTGTTTACAGAACAGCGTCTGTTCGGCGACCGGCTGAAAACCGAGATCGCCCGCAGGAAGAAACAATTCTTGCTGATACTCGCGCAGCATCAGGTAGACCGGCAGCGCATCGTGAATCTGCGCTAATCCAAACCGCAACACATCAGTCGTCTGTTCACGCGCCTCCGGTCGGATCAGCAGCGAGAAGACATGGCCGACCGGACCAGTCGTGCGGTGCAAATATGCCGTCATCCGGTCACCGGCGCCGAGCACCCAGGCATTCCGATAGGGGCGACGCCAGGCGCGATCAAGCGGCAACATCCACGAGCGCGCATCGCGCGCCTCAACGTGTTGCACCTGCCGGGGAGTGACCGCGCCATACAGTTTATGGATCGCCCACACATCGTGGTTCGACTGCGGGCGCATCGGCGCCAGCGTCGTCCCCTGATCCCAATCGGGTCCATCGAGGCGCAGGACCGTCTGCTGCGCATAGCCGATGAATCCCAACTGGCGAAAAATCTCGCGCAATTCGTCGTGGCGGTGCGGCAGCGCCGCGTAAATCCGCTGCACCCGCGCCGTGCCAACCTCCGCACACAACGACTCGAGCAGGCGAAACCACACATCCGGATCGGTTGGATGCCCATTGCCGCCGCCATACGACGCCATCAGCGCAACATCGTGCTCAGGGCGTCCGCGCCGCCCAAGCGACTGCACCACCGCGCTCAGCGCGCCCTCGCGATACACGAACGTCGCGCAATCCTGCGCACTCCCTTCCAGCCAGCAACGCAGGGCGAACCAGAAGGGGCGGTGCGGCAACACCAACATCGCCTCATTGAACAGCGCCACCTGGCTGCGCGGTTTTCGTCTCAACGTCCAGATGTCGCTCAGCGTCACCGGTCGGATCATGGACATTCCCCAACGCCGGACAGCGCCTCACATCTCCAGAAAATAGCGGTGCATTCGTTCATCCGATGTCAATTCTGGATGAAAACAGGTCGCCAGCATATTCGCCTGGCGCGCAGCGACGACGCGCCCATCTTCGAGTCGCGCCAGCGGTGTCACATCGTCGCCCAAATCCTCGAGCACCGGTGCGCGAATGAACACCATCCGCAGCGACTCGCCGCCCAACGCTTCGACCGGCAGATCGATCTCGAAACTTTCGAGCTGACTACCAAAGGCATTGCGCCGCGCCGTCACCGCCATCAGGCGCAACGACGGCTGATCGGCGCGCCCATCAGCGATGCGCTGCGCCATCAGAATCGCGCCAGCGCACGTCCCCCAGATCGGCATCCCCTCGCGCACACGCGCGCGCAGCGGCTCGATCAACCCATACATCGCCAGCAACTTGCCGATCGTGGTGCTTTCGCCGCCGGGAATGATCAACCGCTCGACCCGGTCGAGATGTTTTGGCAACCGCACCTGGAGGGTCGGCGCGCCAATGCGCCGTAGCATCTCTTCGTGCTCGCGGAAATCCCCCTGAAGCGCCAGAATTCCTACCGTCATAGACGATTCATCTGGCAGTGGTGCAGGGGCGCTGCACCCTGCGATCCTGCTACCAGCCACGCCCCGCCATCAACTGATCGCGCGGAATCTTGCCGATCTCGATTCCCACCATCGCCTCGCCAAGCCCACGGCTGACTTCGGCGATGATCTCCGGTTCGTTATAGTGCGTCGTTGCAGCAACGATAGCGCGCGCGCGCCGCGCCGGATCGCCCGACTTGAAGATGCCCGAACCGACAAACACGCCATCCACACCCAACTGCATGAGCAACGCTGCATCGGCAGGCGTTGCGATGCCGCCAGCGGCAAAGTTCACGACCGGCAACCTCCCGCTCTCCGCCACCTGGCGCACCAATTCGTATGGCGCCTGGATGTTCTTGGCATAGGTAAAGAGTTCGTCTTCATCCATCGTTTGCAGGCGGCGAATTTCGCTATAGACCGCGCGCGCATGGCGCACCGCCTCGACGACATTTCCCGTGCCGGCTTCACCCTTGGTGCGCAACATCGCGGCGCCTTCCGCCACGCGGCGCAATCCTTCGCCCAGGTTGCGGCAGCCGCACACAAACGGGATGCGGAACTTGTGCTTGTTGATGTGATGCTCTTCGTCCGCCGGCGTCAGCACTTCACTCTCGTCGATATAGTCGATCCCCAGCGCCTCTAAAACCTGCGCCTCGACAAAGTGCCCGATGCGTGCTTTCGCCATCACCGGAATAGTGACTGCTTCTTTGATTGCCAGAATAAGCTCCGGGTCGCTCATCCGCGCCACACCGCCCTGCGCCCGAATATCGGCAGGAACCCGCTCCAGCGCCATTACCGCCACTGCGCCAGCTTCTTCGGCAATCCGCGCCTGCTCCGGCGTCACTACGTCCATGATGACGCCGCCCTTGAGCATCTGTGCCAGGCCGACCTTTGTCGTCCAGGTCGACTTATCCATGGGTCCGACTCCTTGTCCAGCGACCAACATGCATTGTCTGGTCTGTACTGCCACGATTGCAAGCGATATCACCCATTATTGTACCATAGATTATTCATCGTCGCGGACCGGAAAGGCAAGAGGTCAGGAGCGATGTCCGGCGCCCCTGACCTCCCGTTGCCGACAATCACGCGGTCACTCGACCTTTACTGCCCGAAGCGCTCCGCCACCGCATCCCAGTTGACCGTATTCCACCAGGCGTCGATGTAGTCGGGGCGGCGATTCTGGTACTTCAGATAATAGGCGTGCTCCCATACATCAACTCCCAGAATTGGCATATGCCCTTGCATGAGCGGGCTATCCTGGTTGGCGGTGCTGTAAATGTGGAGTTTGCCTTCCTTATCCTTCACCAGCCATGCCCACCCGCTGCCGAAACGTTTGACGCCCGCATCCTTAATCTTCGCCTTGAACTCGGCAAAGCTGCCGAAGGCGTCGTTGATCGCCTTTGCCAGCTCGCCGCGCGGCTCGCCGCCGCCATTGGGTCCCATGATGGTCCAGAACAGCGTATGATTGTGATGCCCGCCGCCATTGTTGATGACCGCCTGCCGAATGCTTTCGGGCACATCGTTGATGTTCATCAGAATCTCTTCAATGGTCGCATGCTGCAACGAGGAATGACCCTCGAGCGCCGCATTCAGGTTCGTCACATACGCCTGATGATGCTTGCCGTGGTGGATCTGCATGGTCATGGTGTCGATGTTCGGTTCCAGCGCAGAGAAATCATACGGCAACGGCGGAAGTGTGAAAGCCATGGGTTCTTCCTCCTTCTCAACAAACCATCCGGGTCTGAACGTTCTATGCTTCGTCTGCGATGCGGAAACGACAGCAACGACCATCGGCGGCGATGGTTTGCTGCCGCTCGACCGGCGCGCGGAGCAAATCTTCGTACAGGGCGCGTTCGTGGGTACAGGCTTGCGGGTACGAGCGTGCCACGCAATCAATCGGGCAATTGTGCTCGATCAGTTCGATCGCTCCGTCCGGCAGGCGACGCCACTCGCACATATAGCCATGCTCGTTCAGGATCGTCGCCAACTCCGCCACCCGCTCCGGCAACGACCGCCCTTCCAGGCGCGGCGAATATTCCACATACAGGCGCTTTCGCCGCGCTTCGAACAGTCGCTCGATAGCGTCTTCTCCACCTTGCGCCCGGACGAACTCCAGCGCATCGATCAGCAGATGGTCGTAGGCTTTTGGAAAGAGCGCCTCAGCCGCGTCGGTCAGCGCATACAGATGACTGGGCCGACCGATTGCGCGCCGCACGCCGCCGGTTTGCACCAGCCCGTCGCGTTCGAGCAGCGCCAGGTGCTGACGCACACCAACCGCGCCAATGCCAAGTTCCTTACTCAGTTCGGCGGCAGTCATTGGACCTTTCTGCCGCAACAGCAGCAGGATTTGCCGGCGCGTTTCACCCTGCTCGCGTTGGGGAGTCACCATTGCACGCTCCGCTGCTCCGTGTCGCTTCACCGGCAGTATAGCACCCGCTTTCCGGCTTTGTCAAGCAAACACTTTCGTAAGTTGGCGCTTGACAGTCGAACTTTCCCGGCGTAAACTCACGCCGATACGTTGCAAATACGTTTTAAGGAAGGACCCATGGAATCGCTCGCAGGTCAGGTCGTCGTCATTACCGGGGCATCAGGCGGGTTCGGCGCGTTGATCGCCCGGCGTTGCGTCGCCGCAGGAGCGCGCGTGGCGCTGGCAGCGCGCACGATGACCGCACTCGAGCGCCTGGTAGAGACGTCTGGCGGTCCCACCCGCGCCATCGCCGTCGCCACCGATGTCGCCAATCCCGATGATGTTGCGCGCCTGGCGCGCACCACGCTCGACCATTTCGGTCACGTCGATGTGCTGGTGAACAATGCGGGCTTTGGCATCTTCGACCGGCTGGCGGACGCGCGCCTGGAAGACGTTCGGGCGATGATGGAGGTGAATGTCTTCGGCGCGCTGGCGTGTACGCAGGCATTTCTACCGCACATGCTCGCCCGGCGCAGTGGTCAGATTGTGATGATGGCGTCGATGGCGGGGCTGGTGGCGGCGCCGAATATGGGGGGCTATACGGCGACCAAGCACGCGCTCGTCGGTCTCAGCCGCACCCTGATGCTCGAACTCGAAGGCACAGGCGTGCGTTGCGCCATGATCTGCCCCGGCGTCGCCGAAACCGGGTTTCAGCACCGCGCCGGCGCCGAGAAGTACCCGCGCATTGCCCGCCTCTCAACATGCACTGCCGATCAGGTCGCCGATGCGACGCTGCGCGCAATCGCGCGGCGCACGCATGGCGAAATCGTGGTGCCCTGGTATGGACGGTTGCTCGCGCTGATCAGTTATCCGCTGCCCGGCGCCACCCGCGCCGTGATGCGGCTCATTGGATAAAGGATGTGAGGTATGACCCGCCCACGCATTGCCCGGCGCATGGATCGCGTCCCGGCGTCTGGTATTCGCCGCTTTTTCGACATCGCTGCTCAGATGCCCGACGTGATTTCGCTTGGCGTCGGCGAACCCGACTTTGTCACTCCAGCGCCGATCCGCGCCGCCGGCATCCGCTCGCTCGAAGAGGGGCGCACCGGCTACACCTCCAATTCTGGGTTGCTAGAGTTGCGCACTGCGCTCTCCGATCATCTGTATGCGCGCTATGGCGTGCGCTACGATCCGGAAACCGAACTTCTCATCACGGTCGGCGTCAGCGAGGCGTTGCAGATTGCCGCTCTCGCCACGCTGAACCCCGGCGATGAGGTCATTATTCCTGAACCCTGTTTTGTCGCCTACCCGGCCGCCGTTATCTTCGCCGATGCCGAGCCGGTGTTTGTGCCAACCACAGTCGAGCATTCTTTCCAGGTCGATCCAGAGCGGATCGCCACCGCTATCACGCCCCGCACCCGCGCTCTTTTGCTGGGCTATCCCAACAATCCGACCGGCGCAGTCATGCCGCGCGAGCGCCTGACCGCCATCGCCGAACTCGCCGAACGCCACGATCTGCTGGTATTCTCCGACGAAATTTACGACCGCCTGGTCTATGGCGTGCAGCATACCTGCTTCGCGGCGCTGCCAGGCGCGCGCGAGCGCACCATCCTGCTCGGCGGCTTCTCAAAGGCGTATGCTATGACCGGCTGGCGTCTCGGCTGGATGGCGGCGCCGTCGGACATCGTCGCGGCGGTGCGCAAAGTCCACCAATATGCTATTATGTCTGCGCCGACGGTGGCGCAGTACGCCGGGATCGAGGCGCTGCGCAACGGTGAACCGTTCATTGCCGACATGGTCGCTGAGTACGACCGTCGCCGCCGGGTGATTGTTGCCGGGCTGAACGCGATTGGTCTGCCGACATTCGAACCGCAGGGGGCGTTCTACGTTTTTCCACAGGTGGCGCACCTCGGTATGAGCAGCGAGGTCTTTGCCGAACGGCTGCTGCGCGAGCAGCAGGTCGCCGTCATACCCGGCGACACGTTCGGTCCGAGCGGCGCGGGGTTTGTGCGCGCCTGCTATGCGGCATCAATGGAGAAGATCGAGGCTGCGCTCGACCGTATCGAGCATTTTGTGCGTGCATGGACGTAAATTGATCGGCGGAGGACTTGCAATGTCTGTCGAGGAGCCTTCTACCACACCAGCGGACAAGCCGCAGATCATTGTCGAAGAGCAACTGTACTGTTCGCTCACCGGTCGCCCGATCAGCCGGGACGAAGCCTATTGGGCGCCGCCGCTCGTAACCGCGCGTGAACTGGTGACGACCATTCTCTCGACTGCCATCCGCGCCCCGCATCAACTCGGCTACATTCTGTTCACGGAACAACCGAACGTTCCTTACGCCAGAGATGTGCGCGAACAACTCGCGCAACGCCGCAGCGCCGAGCAACTGAAACTGCTCATTGGCATGCTCGTCGTGCTGGGCTTGCTGCTCCTGCCGGTATTCCTGCTCGTTTTTCGCTGACGAAAGAGACCATGCTGCTCTCTGTCATTATTCCGTGCTACAACGAATCGGCGACGCTGCGCGCCATTCTGGAGAAGGTGCGCGCCGTCGATCTTGACAAGGAAATTATCGCTGTTGACGATCATTCCAGTGACGATACGTATCGCATTCTGTGCGAGGAAGCCGCGCGTGATCCGTCGATGACGGTCATTCGCCATCCGCACAATCGCGGCAAGGGCGCTGCCGTGCGCAGCGGTCTGGCGCGCGCCCGCGGCGAGATTGTCATTGTTCAGGACGCCGACCTGGAGTATGACCCGAACGACTACTACGAATTGGTGAAGCCGATTGCACAGGGGCGCGTCAATGTGGTGTTTGGCTCGCGGTTCCTGGGGCGTCATACCGGTATGTACTTCTGGAACGCCCTTGGAAACAAGGGGTTGACGTTCCTGACCAATTTTCTGTTCAACTGCTGGATTTCGGACATGGAAACCTGCTATAAAGCCATGCGCACCGAGATCATGCGCGACCTGAAACTGGAGAGCAACGACTTCCGCATTGAGCCGGAGATCACCGCCAAGGTGCTGAAGCGTGGACATCGCATTTATGAAGTTCCGGTCTCATATTTGGGGCGCACCTACGAAGAAGGTAAAAAAATGAAGCCCAGCCAGGGCTTTTATGCGATCCTTGCGCTGCTGCGCTATCGGTTGTGGGAGTGAGGCGCGAGGCGTGAGAGGCGAGAGGGTCCCGGCAATAGCGTAGCGCGAGATTTATCTCGCGTTTGTGGTGAGGTGAGAGGGACGAGGCGCGCGGGGCGAAGGGCCCGGCAATGGCGTAGCGCGAGATTTATCTCGCGTTTGTGGCGAGGCGAGGGGTGCGAGGCGAGAGGGGCCCGGCAAAGGCGTAGCGCGAGATTTATCTCGCATTTGTGGTGAGGCGCGAGGGGCGAGGCAAGCGGCAAGAGGGGCGAGGCGAGGGGTGGGGTGATACCAATGACGCTTGACGATGCCGTATGCGGGTCATTCCGAGCGCAGCGACGGGTCATTCCGAGCGCAGCGACGGGTCATTCCGAGCGCAGCGACGGGTCATTCCGAGCGCAGCGACGGGTCATTCCGAGCGCAGCGACGGGTCATTCCGAGCGCAGCGAGGAATCTCAGCGGGTCGCGCACGACCCCTCGCGCTGCACGGGGTGACCATGCCGGATGGTCACAGGTCATTGGTATGAGAGGGGCGAGGCGCGAGGCGCGAGGCGCGCGGGGCGCGAGGCGAGAGGGGCCCGGCAATGGCGTAGCGCGAGATTTATCTCGCGTTTGTGGTGAGGCGCGAGGCAAGAGGCAAGAGGGGTGAGGCGAGCGGCGTGAGGCGCGAGGCGTGAGAGGCGAGGGTCCTGGCAATGGCGTAGCGCGAGATTTATCTCGCATTTGTGGTGAGGCGCGAGGCGCGAGGCGTGAGAGGCGAGGGTCCTGGCAATGGCGTAGCGCGAGATTTATCTCGCATTTGTGGTGAGGCGCGAGGCGCGAGGCGTGAGAGGCGAGGGGCCCGGCAACGGCGTAGCGCGAGATTTATCTCGCGTTTGTGGTGAGGCGCGAGGCAAGAGGCAAGAGGGGTGAGGCGAGCGGCGTGAGGCGCGAGGCGTGAGAGGCGAGGGGCCCGGCAACGGCGTAGCGCGAGATTTATCTCGCGTTTGTGGCGAGGCGAGAGGCGAGGCGAGCGGCGCGAGGCGAGAGGGTCCCGGCAATGGCGTAGCGCGAGATTTATCTCGCGTTTGTGGCGAGGCGCGAGGCGCGAGGCGCGAGGCGTGAGGGGTGAGAGGCGCGAGGGGGCCTGGCAATGGCGTAGCGCGAGATTTATCTCGCGTTTGTGGTGAGGCGCGAGGCAAGAGGCAAGAGGGGCGAGGCGCGAGGCGCGAGGGGTGAGGGGTGAGAGGCGAGAGGGTCCCGGCAATGGCGTAGCGCGAGATTTATCTCGCGTTTGTGGTGAGGCGCGAGGGGCGAGGCGTGAGGGTCCCGGCAATGGCGTAGCGCGAGATTTATCTCGCGTTTGTGGTGAGGCGCGAGGCGTGAGGGTCCCGGCAATGGCGTAGCGCGAGATTTATCTCGCATTTGTGGCGAGGCGTGAGGGGCGAGGCAAGAGGCGAGAGGCATTTCTGGTCCCTAGCCCCTAGCCCCTAGTCCCTAGTGCCTAGTGCCTGGTCCCTAGCCCCTAGCCCCTAGCCCCTAGTCCCTAGTGCCTAGTGCCTGGTCCCTAGTGCCTGGTCCCTAGCCCCTAGTCCCTAGTCCCTAGTGCCTAGTGCCTGGTCCCTAGTGCCTGGTCCCTAGCCCCTAGTCCCTAGTCCCTAGTGCCTAGTGCCTGGTCCCTAGTGCCTGGTCCCTGGCCCCTAGTCCCTAACAACCATTCGATGGCAAGCAAATACCCGCGCCATCCCAGGCCCGCGATCTGCCCGGTGGCGACCGGCGCGATCACCGAGGTGTGGCGGAACGGTTCGCGCCGATAGACATTCGACAGGTGCACTTCGATGATCGGCGCCTTGAGCATCGCCAACGCATCGCGCAACGCCAGCCCGTAGTGCGTCAACGCGCCCGGATTGATGATAATCCCATCGGCGTCCCATCCTTCCGCCTGAAGGAAATCGATCAGCGCCCCTTCATGGTTCGATTGCACGGTGAGAAGGGTGACGCCGACCGCCGCCGCGCGCTCCTGCAAGATTGCGTTGATTTCATCGAGTGTGACGCTGCCATACACCTCCGGCTCGCGCCGACCGAGCATGTTCAGGTTCGGTCCGTGGATCACGAGAATCTTCATCGCTTCACCAGCGGCAGATAGACCTCATACGTCACTTGCGGCAGCGCCACCGGAATGACGAACAGGTTCTCGACCTCGAACACCTTCGTCGGATCGCTCTGCGATTGCGCCCGCACCCGGATGCGGTTGACCGATCCCGACGGCGCATTTGCCGGTACGCTCACATCCAGCGTAATGAACGGCGCCTGCTGGTTCGGTCCCAGCGTGCGCAGCGAGGGTCGCAGCACGACATTCCACGGCAGCGTTTGAGTGAAGGTCAGCACAAAGGTGTCAGTCGTATTGCCGGTGTTGAGCAACTGATGGGTCAACTGCACCTGATCCCCTGCCTGCACGACGCGGACATATTCGGGCGACATGACCGCACTCACCACCTGGCGAATGGTTGTATACTCGCGTGCATCCGCTGCCACATTCGGGTCGGAGACCGACTGCACGCTCAGGCGCATCGCATCGACGGTATTGGAGAAGACGCCGCTTGGAATGCGAATACTGACACTGACCTCGCGCTCTTCACCAGGCGACAGGAACGTCGCAGGCGGCAGAGTCACCTCATATCCCAGCGGAACGAGCGCGCTGAAGACAAACGTATCCGCCACCGAACGCACATTGCGCAGCGTGTGGGTATAGACCACCGTTTCGCCAGGCAGACCAAACCCCTGATTCTCCGGCGGCGTCAGCAGATCGCCGGTTGCGATCAACTGCGCAGTTGTGGTGAGCGTCTCCGCCGCCAGCACCGGACCGGCGCCATCGCCGCGCAACGCCTCGACCGTCACCGCCTGCGTTCCGACAACATCGGCGGGCACGCTGACCTGCACGGTTAGCGGCGTCGGCGCCGTTGCGCTCGGCGGCAGTACCGCTGTGAGTGTCGGCGCGACGCCAGCAGTCCATCCACCGGTCAGGCTCGCCGGGTTCAGGCGCAGGGTGTAACTGATCGTCGTGTTGCCGGTATTGAACAGATTCAGCGTGTAGATTGCAACCGCTGGCGCACCGCTCGTAAACACCGTCTGCTGCGCCGGACCGACCACTTCGAGGCGCGCGTTGTCGGCTTCATTGACGGTCACCGTATCGCTGACGCTCTGCGATGGCGCACCCTGCGCCGAGGTCGCCATCAGCGTGATGACACCGGTCGTTCCGGCAGGTGCAGCCGGCGGAATGCGCACTGCAAACGGCACAAGCCGCCCCTCTCCTGGCGGCACAGCGGCAACCGTCGCCGGCGGGTCGGCGCTGAAACCGCCGCCGCTCACCGCTATGCTGAAGGTGTAGGTGTCGGTCACGTTGCCGGTGTTCGTCAGTCGATGCGTGAAGGTTATCACCGTGTCGGGCGCGCCGCTGCCACTCTCATCCGCCGTGAACGCAAACTGCGGGACAGCCAGGACATTCACCGTATCGGTCACGGCATCCGATACGCTGGTAGTGCTCGCCTGCACCTGGAATGGATAGACGCCCGCCGGAACCTGCGGCAACTGCAACGGCGTGGTGACTGTCAGATCGAAGCGACACGTCGCGCCAGCCGCCAGACCCGTCAGGCAGTTCGCCGGAAACAGGTTCGTCGGACCGGCGACGCTCCAGCCAGCCGGCAGACCGCTCGCACTCACGCTGAAGTTGCCCGCCACGTTGCCAACGTTCGTCAACACGTGGGTAAAGGTCACGCTTCCTGGCGGCGTGATATTCTCCGTCTGACCGGGAGAGAGGCGCACTCCCGGCGCCGCCTGCACGTTCACCGTATCCGTCTGCGTTTGCGACGGTACACCACCCCCAACACGCGCACCAGTCACTTGAATCTGTTCAGTTCCGACCGCCTGCCCATCGCGCACCCGCGCCTGCACCACCACCTGCTGCGATGCGCCGCGCGCCAACGAGAACGGACCGGACGGCGTCACCGTCAGGTTTTCCAGACCGCTGCTCAACGTCGCTGTCACCACGAATGTATCCAACCCATTGCCGGTATTGGTCAACGTGTGGGTAAAGACTGCCGTAGCGCCCGGCGGCAGATTGAGCGTCGGCACGGTCGCTGCACTCAGGGTAAAGCCTGGAACCAGCCCAACGCGCGTGATGCTCGCAGCCGCCGCTGATGCCCCACCGCTTGCCTGCACCGTCAGGGTCGCCGTGACCAGCGTGCCCGCATCGGGAATCGGCGTGTTCGGCACAGTCACGGTCAGTGTGACCACTCGCGAGTCGTTGGGGTTCAGAGTGAAGGACGACGGATCGGTCAGGCTTCCACTCCACGGGCTGCCCTGCGACAGCGTGAGCGACGGTGTGAAGGTTCCGTCACTCTGACCGATGTTCGTCACCGTGTGCGTGAACGTGACCGTCTCGCCGGGCAATCCTTCCTTCAGTTGCGAAGCGGGGGCGATCTGCGGCACAGCGCCCGCCGACGCCGTATCGGTCGCCGTCGCCTGAATCGCCGGATTGCCACTCGAACTCACAGTGACCGTCACCGTGTAGAGCGACGCGCCAGGACCGACAGGGATGGTCAACTGAACCTGCCGCGTACACGACGAGAATGCCGCCAGACTGACACAATTCCCGCCTATGACGCTGACCGTCGCGCCATCATTCGGCGACACTGCGGCTGTGACCACAATCGTATCCGGTCCATTGCCGGTATTGGTGATCGCATGGGTAAATGTAATCACCTGCGGTCGGGCGAACGTAGCGGTCTGGCTGGTCGGCGCAATCGCCACACCATACACCTGCGCCACCGTTGTGGTGGTGTTGAGCGTGCGCTGCGTCGCGCCAACCTGCGCCGTCACGCTGAAGGTGTAATTTCCCGCCAGCGCATTCGAGGGCACTGCGACAGAGATCGTGAACGTCCCCGACGCCCCGGCATTCAGATTGAGGGTCGCCGGCGACGGCGTCGACGCCCAACCGGTTGAGTCGGTGCGCGAGATGGTAACCACAATCGGCGAGGCGCCGGTGTTCGTCACCGTATAGGTGTAAGTCACAATCGTGCCCGGATTGACCGGTCCGCTTCCCGGCGGAGTGCGTCCGGTCTGCGCAAGGATGAAGTCGGTCTGACAACTGAACGGCGCCTCGAACATCGTCGGCGTAAATTCCGAGGTATTGTTGGTCTGATCGGTCACCGTCGCCGAGAAGAAGCGGTCGCAGTCGGGCACAGGCACATTGACCGTAGCGCCGGCTGCGGCGCCGTCGAGGAATGCCAGATAGCGCGGACCTTCGGCGTCGTCGCGGGTGGGGCTGGTAAACACCTCGACGCGGCACCCGCTGGCGCCACAGTTGGCGCCGGCCGGAACCTGCACCTGAAGGGTTGGCGGGCTGCCGCCGGTAATGCCGACAATTGTCGGCGGTTGCGGCGGGCTGCCGGCGCGGTTGATCCCCTTCCCGTTGTTCTCGCTCGTTTCCGTCCCAGAGATACGCACTTGGCTGACAGTCGCGTCGACCATCACCCCGTGCCCGCCGGATGCGCCGCCATTGTTGCGCGCCAGGTTGCGCAACAATGTGTTGCCGTTCGAATTCATGCCCACCAAAACGCCGTGCAGGGTATTGTTGGCAATGATGTTGCGTGTGGCATTCACGCCGACGCCACCGGCGCCACCGATGGTATGGCCGCTCGTCTGAAACAGCCAGACGCCATATCGGTTGCCGGCGCCGGCAAGACCAATCGTATTGGCGCTGACCTCATTGCCGGTTGTAAACGATGACTCTATCTGGATGCCTGTGCCCAATCCGCCAATGGTGTTGCCGATAATGCGATTGTTGTCGGCGCGCAACGAGCTGGCGCCAACGACGTATACGCCAATCGAACTTGTTGATGGACTGCCACGCAAGGCATCGCCCGTCGGCGCCACACCGATAAAATTACCGATGACCTCATTGTTCGATGTATTTGGCGTGCCATCGGAGCGAATCTGGACCGCAACCGGCGTCGATCCCAGCCCATAAGCGATAACATTGGCATCGCCTGGATTCGTGCCGCCGATCCGGTTCCCCGGCGACGCGCTGGACGTTGTGCCGCGGCTGATCCAGATGCTCGCCTGACCATTCGCAAAGGTATCGTCGGAGATCGGCGGCGACGCAGTGTTGACCCCGATGCGATTGCCGACAACGACCGAACCATCGCTCGACAGGCGAATGCCGTTCCCGAAATTGTTCGAGATCACATTGTCGCGGATGGTCGTCTGGCGCGCATTGGTCTCGACAAAGATGCCATGCCCCAGGTTGCCCAGCGAGTCGGTTCCGCTGCGCCCGAACGAAGCGCCATTGGCATTCAAACCGATATAGTTGCCCTGAATGGTTGTGCCAGAAACCCTGCTCGAACTCAGTTGAACGCCATGGCCATTCGGCGACGTGACGCCATTGCCCGCGATGATATTGCGCGCCGCCGGGGTCGCGCCGCCGATCAGCGTGTTGCTTGCACTGCCGATGTAGATGCCGACGCCATTGGGGACGCGGGTCGTTGAGGTTCCCCCCTTTGTCGTACCGATCACATTGCCGCTGATCACCGTATCGGTCGGACTGCTCGCAGCGCTGTCGCCAAATACGTAGATGCCGTAAGGGTTAGGCACGGCATCGTGCCCGGAAATGACGTTGGCATCGATGATGGTATCGTCCAGGTACTGGTACAGCAGCACGCCATACCGCTGATTGCCCGGATCGCTGCCAATCTTGGCGTTGCCCGCCAGGTTCGTGCCGATCAGGTTGCCGCGGATCACATTGCCGCGCCCATCGTCATAAGACGAAGCGGTCAGGTAGACATTTGCGGCAATGAGCAAAGTCTGACCATTGCCGGAGATCAGGTTGCCGAGCGCATTATCGCCGGCCGTGTCGATATCGGGACCGGCGCCCGCCGTCGGGTTGCCGATGATATTGTTCCCTGCATTGCGGATCTGCACCCCGGCGAGACGGTTCGCTGCGGCGCTGCTGCCGTCCGGCGACGTGCCCAGGTAGCATCCATGAATGCGATTGTTGGTTGCGCCTGGATCGCGGATGAAAATGCCGATGCCGGTTATCCCCAGAAGATCGGATGCAGAGGTCGCAAAGTTCTGGATCGTCAGGCGACGGATGGTGTTCCCCGACGACGTGATCGTCAGACCATTCGCGCCGCCGGTGATCAACGAACCATCGATGACGATGCGCGGATGTGTCCAGGAGGGGTTTCCTGCCGGTTGCGTTCTGCCATCGATGGTCACATTTCCGGCGGTGATGCCCGGCAGCGCACTTGCTGGCCGGATGCGCCAGAACCCGGCTGCGTCATAACCTGGCGCGGCAGTCGGAATATTGAACGCAATGGTATGGGGTCCCGCCAGCGCATTGGCTTCCTGGATCGCCGCGCGCAGCGTACACTGACCTCCCGCCGTCTGGCAGACGCCATTGCCGGGGCTGGCATCGGGATCATCGGCAGTGCTATTGACCGTGAAGGTCGCCGCCAGCGCCGACGGCGCCGGCGCAACGACGGAGAACGCCAGCAGCGCAAGAACGAAGAGCAGACGGTATGCGCGCGTCAAGAAGCACCTCAGTTTCTATCGAACAACGAGCGGCAGATAGACCTTGCGAATGGCGCTGACCACCCGCACACGGTCCTGCGCGAATGCGCCGCCGATCACGTTGCCGTTCAGGTCTCTGAGTTCGATGAAGACATTCTCGACATTGCCGTTCACCAGTTGCGGATTGACCGTCACCTCGACGCGGATGATCGCCGTTGCGCCCTGGTTCAGGGTAAACCGCCCCTCGCTGTTGATCGACACCCCACTCGTCAGCGACGTGAATCTTACCTGACTGCCGAGCGCCGGCACGCCGCGAACCTGGAACGTATCGACGCCATTGCCCAGGTTCGTGATCTCGTGCAAGAAGGTGACCGTTTCACCCGGCGCGCCCTCTTTTTCGGCGCTCGCCGGCGTCATCTGCGCCCGCGACAACTGCCCGACGATAGTGCGCGCCTTCGCCGTTCTGGCTTGTGACGGATCAAGCGGAACGGTCGGTGTGATCGCAACGGTCACATCGGCATACGTCCCGGAAATTGGGTTGGCGCTCTCCGGCGGCACGGTCACCGTCAACTGGAAGGCGCGCGTCTCCCCCGGCGGAATCGTCAGGCTCGTCGTCGAAAGCGACCGCTGCCAGTTGACGCTAAAGACCAGATCATCGAACGTCGCAGTGATACCGGTCGTCGCCGAGATATTGCCGGTGTTGCGCACCTGGAACGAGTACGGAACCGTCACCCCCGGATTGCCGCGCCCCTCGGTGAACGTCGGCGTCAGTTCCAGATAGATGCGCGCATTGACGGTTGTCGTATTCACCAGCGAAGTCGTCGCGGTGTAGGTGTTGCCGTTACTGACAGTGGTTCCATCGGCGCGCACCGTCATCAGATCGGTCCCCGGCGCCGCCTGCGGGATGCCGCCGGTCGGCACACGCACCGACACCGTTACCTGGCGCGACTCACCCGGCGCCAGCGAGAACGAACCGGAGGGCTGAATGGCAATCGGCGGCGACAGGTTCTCCCACCCGCGCGAGGTCGTCACCAGGATGCGCACATCTTGCAGTTCGATATTCCCCTCATTGGTCAACGTATGGGTGTACGTAATGATCTGACCGGGGTCTGCCGCCTGCGCCTGCGGCGCGCTGATGCTGAGCGCCGGACGCGGCGCAAAGATCGCAAAGCGCGACGTGTTGCTCAGCGGATCGGTCGCCGTCAGCGTCAACTGGCGTGGAATGCTGCCGACTGTCACAGTAAATGCGCCGGTCGCGTCAACGATGGTCTCGCCAACCGACTCCTGCCCCTGCCCATCGAGCATCGTCTGGTCGGGGCGGAAAATCTGCACCAGACAGCGCGCGCCGCCGATGGACGGGCACCCGCCGGGCGCGCTCACCGGGTTGACCTGACCGGTCAACACCCCGGCGGCGCTCATACGCAGCGACGACTGGAGCGGCGGGTCAATGTCGTTGTTCGGATGACCGGCGACGCCGCCGGTCGGCGTTTCGGGGTTGAGCACAATGCCGCGCCCCAGCAACGTCTCATCGACCGGGAACGGACCATCCGGCGGGATGCCGTTGCCGCTGATACTATTGCCGGTAATCCGCGTCTGCTGCGGGTACGGCGGCGTGAGCGGACCGCCAACCGGCGCGCCCACCAGCACGCCGAGCGCGTTGTTGACAATGAAATTGTCCAGCACCTGCGTCTGCGCCGCCGCGCCGCTCACATGCACGCCCGCGCCCAGGTTACTCACAATCGAATTCCCCTCAATCAAGGTGCGTTGCGCATCGCTGACGGCAACACCAACGCCAGAACCGGTTCCGCCCCACCCGGTTGCGCCGCTCAAGCTAATGCTGTTGAAGCGCACGACCGTGCTGATCGTCGTCGCACTGCGCACCTCGATGCCGACCGTATTCGAAACGACATCATTCCCCTCGAGAATGACACGGTCGCTGCCGCTTTCGACCCGAAACCCCGGACCGTTGTTGTAGCGCACCACGTTGCCGCTGAGCGTCATCTGGTTCGCCCCCGGCAGCAACACACCGCCACCGTTGCGCGTTCCCTCGACCGTGTTGCCGGTGACCGTCACCACCTCCGTGCCGCCGCTGATCTGGATGCCGAAGGCGGGCGAACTAAAGGCATTGCGGTCGAGCATATTTCCCGTCACCATCACGTCGCGCACCGGCGCAACTCCCGGCGTCAGCGTCAGCGCCATGCCCGCCGCGCCGTTGCCGATGATCGTATTGCTCGACATCATCATGCCATCAGTCGCGCCGTTGACCAGAAACCCATTGAGCGTATTGCTGATCGCCTGGCTCGACTCGATCTGCGTTGCGGTCAGCACGCCGGTAAGCGCGAGACCGTTCTGCTGGTTCTGCTGGAAGGTCAGACCGGTGAGGGTCGTGGTGACGCCGTTGGTGAAGCGCACGCCGTTTTCGCGGTTGATGTTTGCCTGACTGTTCTCGATCAGCGTCTCCACTGCGCCGGCAATGTCGATGCCATCGTCGTTCTGCGCCGCGACGACATTGCGCAGCGTCGTCTGTGTCACATTCGCCAGGCGCGCGCCATCATCGCCATTGCCGGACAGCGTGGCGTTCTGGATGGTGATCGACTGCCCGCCATCGATGCGCACACCATTCTGACCATTGCCGGCGATCAGCGTTGGCGTAGTCGCGCCGGTGATGCTGAGATTGACCGCGCCAACGGCATAGACGCCATCGAGACCATTCGAGACGATGGCGTTATCCGTCAGCGTCGTCGTCAGGATATTCGTGCCGGTAATCGCCACGCCATACTGAAGGTTGAACCCGATGCGGTTCGGCGCACCCGGCTGCCCGATGACCGTATTGTGCGAATGATCGCCGATCACGATGCCGGAGCGGTTGGCAAACCCGGAACCGGTCAGCGACCCGCTGACATTCGTGCCGATATAGTTGCCGATGATGGTGTTGTTCTGCGTTGTTAGCAACGGATTACGCCCGCGAACGACGATCCCGTCGCCGGTATTGCCGGAGATGACATTGCGCTTATTGATCGTCGCGCCGCCGATGGTGATATTGCGCGCCCCGCGCTCGATGACGATCCCGCCGCCGGTGTTGTTCGTCCCGCTCACGGGCTGACCAAGATCGTTCAAGCCGATATAATTGTTGACAATCCGAATATTGTTCAAACGATCACCGCGCAGCGTAATGCCCGGACCGGTATTGCCGGCAATAAAGTTGCGCAGCCGGTTCGTCGTCATATCCGGCGATGGAAGTCCAATATCGATATTGTTGACCGGAAACTCTTCCGAATGCACCTCAATACCGCCAGACACATTTGGAACGGGAACGATCAGTGCAGACGAGACATTTGAGCCGAGACCGATGTAATTCCCCGTAATCTGCGTATTCGTTCCGCCATTGATAACGATACCGAAATTGTTGTTACCGGCGATGACATTACCGTATGCCGGGTCCGGCTCGGTTGGCGTGGCGCCGATGATCGTGCCGTTTGCATAGCGCACAATAATACCGGCGCCGAGGTTGCGCAATGGGAACGTTTCGGCGCTGAGCAAGCGCCCGACGCCGATAAAGTTGCCCTGGATTTTGGTTCCCGTTCCCTGAACAACAATCCCGTCCAGATTGTTGCCGCTAATGAAATTCGCTTTCGAGGAGTCGGTGCGCAACCCGCCGATGACCGTATTCTCCGCCGTTTGCTCGACCCAGATGCCGGCAAAACCATTCCCGCTCAGCGTCAATGTCGGCGAGACCGGATCGATACCAACATAACTGCCCTCGATACGATGGTTGCTGCCGCTCACCACATCAATGCCGACCCCCTGACCAAAACTCGGCGTGGCGCTGCTGGACTTGAAATTAACCACCGCAATCTCGCGCACGACATTCCCACTCCCGATCAGACGAATGCCACTGCGGTCGAGCAGCTCTGAGCCATCGATGATGATCTCAGGACCAATGAGATTTGCCTGACTGGGCCAGTTCAGTTCCTGCGACTTTCCATCAATCGTGATGTTGCCTTCAAGCGCGGGCAACGGACCATAGACATATCGCACGCGAATGCGGATGGCGCGGTAGAGACCGTTCGTTTCAAACGCCGGACCGGAGGGCGGAATATTGAACTTAATAGTACCGCCGCCGGCGGCGTTCGCCGCCTTGATCGCCTGACGTAACGAACACGTCGGATCGGGAGCAGCGGGATTGCCGCTTGTCGAGACAGGGCATGTCGTGCCATCGGCGTCCTCAGCCGTTGTCACCACAAACTCACCCGCCGCCTGCGCCACCCGGACCGACGCGGCAGGACCGACAAGCAGCGGCGACCCCATGATCAGCAACGCGACGAGCAGCGCGAGGGCGGAAGGGAAACGCGACATTGAACGCTCCTGAAGCAGCAACAGACTGCCATATGCTGGGGCTGACGTGTCAAGGTTAATATATCATGACACGCAAGCGGGCAAAGTAGGACGTTGGTACCAAAAGTTTGGCGCCGGAAATCTAACACACCTCTAACACTGCACATATAGCGAATTAGCGCGAAACGGGTAAACTAACAGCAGTGACAGGCGCAGCGGGCGCAGCAGTCCGCTGTGTTTTTGCACACTGCACAATCATCATTGCACGGGAAGAAGGTGAGACAACTATGTCGAAGATCGTAGGCATCGACCTGGGCACGACCAACTCGGTCGTTGCGGTGATGGAAGGCGGCGATCCGGTCGTCATTCCGAACGCCGAAGGCAACCGCACCACGCCGTCGGTTGTGGCGTTCACCAAAAACGGCGAGCGCCTGGTTGGGTTGACGGCGAAGCGTCAGGCGACGATCAATCCTGAGAATACATTCTATTCGATCAAGCGTTTTATCGGGCGCAATTTCGACGAAACCACCGTCGAGCGCGAAATGGTGCCGTTCAAAGTCGTGAAAGGACCGCGCAACGACGTGCGCGTCTATGCGCCGACCACCGGCAAAGAGTATGCGCCGCAGGAAATTTCGGCGATGGTGTTGCAGAAACTCAAGACCGACGCCGAAGCCTACCTGGGTGAGCCGGTGACAAAGGCGGTCATTACGGTTCCGGCATACTTCAACGACAGTCAGCGCCAGGCGACGAAAGACGCCGGCAAGATCGCGGGGCTTGAGGTGCTGCGCATCATCAACGAGCCAACTGCCGCCGCGCTGGCGTATGGTCTCGATAAGAAGAAGGACGAGACGATCCTGGTGTTCGATCTTGGCGGCGGCACGTTCGACGTGTCGGTGCTCGAAGTCGGCGATGGCGTGGTCGAAGTCAAAGCCACCAACGGCGACACACACCTCGGCGGCGACGACTACGACCAGCGGATCGTCAACTGGTTGATCGACGAGTTCCGCAAGGATCAGGGGATCGACCTGAGCAAGGATCGCCAGGCGTTGCAGCGCCTGAAGGAAGCCGCTGAAAAGGCGAAGATCGAACTGTCGAGCATGTCGGAGACGGAGATCAACCTGCCGTTTATCACGGCGGACGCCAGCGGTCCGAAGCATTTGCAAATGCGCCTCAGCCGCGCAAAGTTCGAGCAGTTGACTGCCGACCTGACCGAGCGCCTGAAGGGTCCGTTCTTCCAGGCGTTGAAGGACGCCGGTCTAAAGCCGAACGACCTCGATGAAGTCGTGCTGGTGGGTGGTTCGACCCGTATGCCGGTGGTCATCGACCTGGTGCGCAAACTGACGGGCAAGGAGCCGAACCGCAGCGTCAACCCGGACGAGGTTGTGGCGATTGGCGCAGCGATCCAGGCAGGTGTGCTCGGCGGCGACGTGAAGGACGTGGTGTTGCTCGACGTGACGCCGCTCTCGCTCGGCGTCGAGACGCTCGGCGGCGTGATGACGAAACTGATCGAGCGCAACACGACCATTCCGACCCGCAAGAGTGAGATCTTCTCGACGGCTGCTGACGGGCAGACGGCGGTGGACATCCACATCTTGCAGGGCGAGCGCGAAATGGCCGCCGACAATATGACGCTGGGGCGCTTCCGGCTCGAAGGCATTCCGCCTGCGCCGCGCGGCGTGCCGCAGATTGAAGTGACCTTCGACATCGACGCCAACGGCATCCTGAACGTGTCCGCCCGTGATAAGGCGACCGGCAAGGAGCAGCGGATCACGATTACGGCCAGCACGAACCTGTCGAAGGAAGAGATCGAGCGGATGGTTCGCGATGCCGAACTGCACGCTGCCGAGGACAAGCGGCGGCGCGAACTGGTCGAACTTAAGAACCAGTCCGACAGCCTGGCATACCAGAGCGAGAAGTCGCTGAACGAACTCGGCGATAAAGTCGATCCGGCGCTCAAGAGCCGCATCGAAGGTCTGATCAAGGACCTGCGCGAGGCGATCAGCCAGGAGAATGAGAGCCGTATGCGGTCAATCTCGGCGGAGTTGCAACAGGCGATGTACCAGGTGTCGCAGAGCGCTTACACCGGCGGCAACGGCGACGGCGCGCGCAAAGGCAAGGACGAAGGGGTCGTCGAGGGCGAGTATACCGTCGAGTGATCTCTGAGCGAAAGTGACGGTCACGTCACCACCCGCATGCGTGTCATTCCGAGCCCTTCGCTTCGCTCAGGGTAAACTCAGCGAGGAATCTAAGCGGGTCGCGCACGACCCCTCGCGCTGCTCGGGGTGACCATGCCGGATGGTCACAGGTCATTGGTATAAAAGAGGATCTAAATGCCAGGCGACGCATGAGGTCATGCCGTCCTGGGCAACACAAGGGCGGGGCTGAGCGCACGACGGCGAAAGTCCAGGAGTCTGCGGCATCCCGGGCGGCGCCCGCTGGACAGCGTAAGGGCAGGGCTGAGACCCGTCCTTACGTGTCGCTACAACACTGGTCGGGCCGCTTATACCAATGACGATTGAAGATACCGCATGCGTGTCATTCCGAGCCCTTCGCTTCGCTCAGGGTAAACGCAGCGAGGAATCGAAGCGGGTCGCGCACGACCCCTCGCGCTGCGCGGGGTGACCACGCCGGATGTTCACCGGTCATTGGTATTAGGCCCGCCTCCTGTGCATCTCACGTGACCATCACCCTCGACGCAACTTCCGGTATCATGGCGTCGAAACATTGTGGCCCCCATGCAACTGTGCTGACAGACTGCGGGTGTCATTGCGCCGGCAGTCGCTCGATGACCATGAACCTGCTCGACATCCTGATCGCCATCGTGCTGACGCTGGCAGGCATTGCCGGTTACTACTGGGGCGTCGCACGGCAACTGCTGGCGCTCGCCGGGCTTGCCGCCGGAGTTGCCGTCGCCGGTCGCTACGGAACGCTGGCTGCCGATGCGCTGATGTCATTCGTCGAGGATCGCGCCGCCGCCGAGGTTGGCGGTGCGCTCATTCTCCTGGCGCTCGTAAGCGGAAGCGCCAGTCTGATCGCGTCGCTGCTGCACCTGTATGTGGGGCTGATAATCGGCGGGAAGACCGACCACACCCTGGGGGCGTTCCTGGGAGTTGTCCACGCCGCACTCCTGATCAGCGCACCGGCGCTGATAGTCCACGCCCATCCGATTGAACCGTGGGAGTCGGCGCTGCGCGAATCGGCGCTGGCAGCGTTCCTGGCGCAAACAGCGGGCAGAGCGCTGGCGCCATTGTTGGGGGTTGGGGTGTGAGAACTCACAACCGCGAACCAAGAACCGCGAACCGAGAGCCGGGAACGACGACAAGACCCATCCGCGCACATCCGTCCCGATCCGTGTCCATCCGCGTTCCCTCTCTCCACCTCGCTCCTGCGCAGAACCACGAACCGCGACCTCCGTCCCGATCCGCACCGATCCGTGTGCCCACTCCCACCTTATCATTCAGGGCTCAGGTATGAACATCATAGTAACCGAAGGAGTATTCAGATGTTCGTGATAGTACACTCCAATCGTCAGCTTTGAGAACTCGAAAAAACCGTAAGAGAAATCAGACTGCTCTTTTCCCGTGGTTCCACCAATTGGATCATGTGGATGAATACCCCACATTGACGGTGCGAGATAATTCCCCCGGCTGGCGTATGTTGCGCGTACACGGATCATCGGCGAATGTGTGTCACCTCCTGTAGTAAATGCATGATGCCAGTCAGCGGCAGCGCGATCCACCTCCGCCTGCAATTCTGGACGTGACACAAGTGGACGCTGAAGCGCCTGACCGGTAGCCAGCAACATCCGCTGTCCAGCGGCATGCGCCGTATCGAGGGCATTTGTTGCAAGAAATGGTTCTTCTCCTTTACGTTCAGATGCTATTTCACTTCCTAAAAGACCCAGCTGCACGGCATATGGCGTCCCTTCAAACTCGGGAAAATATTCAAAACGCGCTCGCTCAAACCATTGCGTCAGACGCCCCTTTTCGATCTGCGCTTCAGAGATCGGATACCCGAATAGCGCAAGACTCTCAGCAAAGGAAAAACCAGCCTTGCCGTCCATTTCTATTCCATGGCTTGACCAGTATCCCCAAAACTCCGGCGCAATCGCATGACCTGTTTCTGCAAAGAAATGGGGAGCAGAGGGATCGCCCTTCGCAAACGATTGCCAGTCGCGTCCCTCACGACTTAGCGCCTCTACCCCCAGACGACCTAATCGCACACTTTGCGCCAAAGGTAGCCAGTATTCAGCTTCTAGTCCTATGCTGCTCCTGTGTTCAGGATTGTCAGGATCATAGTGCCACTCGAAGCGCTGACGTTCGAAGTACTGAACCATGTACCAGCGTCCTTCAATCTGCTCCAGGAACGCCTCACTGATAGGGTAGCCAAAGACAGGCAGACTTCCCATACGATCCCAATATTTCAGAAACGGCAGATAGAGGTTATGCCCGGTCTCTGGGTAATAGCGCGTAAAATACACGTCCTTCGTTCGGCGATACAAATAATACGGTGAACATGTGACCCATCCACTCGGATCATCGAGTGAACAAGGACGACGCGTAGATGTTGGTTGCGCAGATACTGAGCCGGCAAACGATGGAACAAAACTCATAACGATGGCAGCGACAATAAACAAACGCACGAGAACGCAAGAATACATCGCAATCCTCCTTTCGGAGCAAGTGACGGCTTTTTGACAAACGACAGTACGAGCGTATCAGAAAGACTATATCCCAGAACCATGTAGATCGTGGAGCAACGAGCCACTGGATGACCAGGCGCTCACCAGGACAATAATAATGATGAATTATAGATGCCACACCGATAAACAACCTGATCGTTTTCGCATCAGATTCTCGACATTTTTGCAACCATCGCCAGGTTCACAAAGCACATCGCATCTTCCACGGAGGAAATACGACCATGCGCTCGCAGTTCACTTGCTGAGACCATAGAAGTCTCAGGGGAACCTCCACATCCTGCGTCCGCAGATCGCGTCCGACTAACGTGATGGCACTCAGAATAACGCATCGCGTTGAGCATCCGTCCCGATCCGTGTCCATCCGCGTTCCCTCTCTCCACCTCGCTCCTGCGCAGAACCTCCATAACGCCTGAGGACCCTTATATGGAGAGGCGAGAGAGGTGAGGCGTGAGGGGCCCGACCATGGCGTAGCGCGAGATGTATCTCGCATTGGTGGCGAGGCGCGAGGCGCGAGACGCGAGAGGCGAGAGGGTCCCGGCAATGGCGTAGCGCGAGATTTATCTCGCGTTTGTGGTGAGGCGAGAGGGACGAGGCGCGAGGCGTGAGGCGTGAGGGGCCCGACCGTGGTGTAGCGCGAGATGTATCTCGCATTTGTGGCGAGGCGCGAGGCGCGAGACGCGAGAGGCGAGAGGGTCCCGGCAATGGCGTAGCGCGAGATTTATCTCGCGTTTGTGGTGAGGCGAGAGGGACGAGGCGCGAGGCGCGAGGCGCGAGGGGCCCGACCGTGGCGTCGCGCGAGATGTATCTCGCATTTGTGGCGAGGCGCGAGGCGAGCTGCGCAGAACCTCCATAACGCCTTAGGACCCTTATACAGAAGTCACATTGCACGCATCCCATGATTCTGGTAGAATCAGAGCAAGAACTGGCATATCCGGCGCCAGTGCCTATCCATTCTGGAATCGACAAAGGAGGCTGCTCTGATCCAGGAACAGGCCGTAGAGGCGACAGAAATTGCGCGGCGGGCAGTGGCGCTCGCCGAAGACAAACAGGCCAGCAATATCGTGCTGCTGGACTTGCGCCGGCTGAACACAGTCGCAGATTATTTCGTCATCTGCACCGGCGGCAGTGAACGCCAACTCAAAGCGATCACCGAGTCGATTGACGAAGGTCTTGCCCGTGAATACGACCTTCAGCCGCGCATCGAAGGGACAGCCGACACAGGTTGGGTGCTCCTCGACTATGGTGACGTTGTCGTCCACATTTTTTCTGTCGAACTGCGCGACCGTTATCGGCTTGAACGGCTGTGGAGCAAAGCGACCCCGGTTGTTGTCTTACAATAGGGAACATTAATGATGAACGCCAGCAAACGCACCCACTACGTCATTTTCGGTCTCGGCGCTGCCGTCGGTAGCGCCGTTGGCCTTGTTCTGGGATCGATCCTGACATACTGGCTGGGGGAAGGAACGGTGCGCCTGATCCAGCGCGCGTTCCGACGCTTGAGCGGCGGTGATCGCCCAAACTTCGAGATGCTGTTGCAATAAAACATCAAGCCCAGGAGGGCGTATGCCCCCTGGGACTGGTTGAATACGCTACGCGCCCTACATACTCTCCTTGACCAATTGCGCAATATCGGTTGGCAGCCGCGCCACACGCACGCCAACGGCTTCGAGCGCGGCGATTTTTTCCTGGGCGGTGCCCTCGCCTCCCGTGATGATTGCGCCGGCATGCCCCATGCGCTTACCCGGAGGCGCCGTCTGCCCGGCAATGAAACCGACAACCGGCTTCGTTACGTGCGCCTGAATATATCGCGCCGCGTCGATTTCCGCTGCACCGCCGATCTCGCCGATCAGCACAATCGCTTCGGTTTCCGGGTCAGCCTGAAACATCTCCAGCACATCGACAAACGACGTTCCGATGATCGGGTCACCGCCAATACCGACGATCGTCGTCTGCCCCAACCCGATCCGCGTCAGCGCATCGACCGCCTCATATGTGAGCGTACCGCTCTTCGACACCACGCCAACCGGTCCGGGGGAGGCGATGTTGCCCGGAATAATCCCCACCTTCGCCTGAGCGGGAGTGAGCAACCCCGGACAGTTGGGACCGATCAGGCGCGCGCCATGCTCACGAATGAACGCATACGTCGCCACCATATCGTTCGCCGGAATGCCCTCGGTGATGCACACGATCAACGGAATGCCCGCCGCTGCCGCCTCGCGCATCGCATCCGGCGCAAACGCCGCCGGAACATAAATGACCGACACATTGGCGCCCGTCTGCTTCACGGCTTCTGCAACCGTGTTGAAAACCGGCACCCTGCCGTCGATCGCGGTCTGCCCGCCACGACCAGGCGTGACACCTGCCACCACATTCGTGCCATACGCAATCATCTGGCGCGTATGAAACTCTCCCTCGCGCCCGGTGATGCCTTGCACGAGCAAACGGGTGTTCTTATCGACCAGAATGCTCACAGGTCGCCTCCTTACCCTCTACTGCTCCCGCGCTGTGCGCGCGATGGTAGCACATTTTTACCCTTCTGACAACTCTTTACCGTTCCCCAAAAATGGCCCGCCCGATCCGCACGATGGTCGCCCCTTCTTCAATGGCGACTTCAAAGTCATCGGTCATACCCATCGACAGGTCGCGCCAGGCGGTTGCGGGGAAACGCAGCGCCAGGGAGTCGCGCAGGCGTCGCGCGGCGCGGAAGACCGGACGCGCCTGTTCCGGGTCGGGTCCCCAGGGCGCGATGGTCATTAACCCGCGCACCTCAAGGTGCGGCAACGCCAGGATCTGCTCGACATCGGCGCAAAAACGATCATAGACATCGGGCAGCGTTTCCCAGTGGCACAGATCGAACCCGGATTTGGTCATCTCACCAGAAACATTCACCTGTAAGAGCACCGGCAGACGATCTGTCGTTTCGGCTGCGTGGCGGTCGAGTATCTGCGCCAGGCGCAGGCTATCGACCGAATGCACCATGTCGAACAATGTGGCGGCTTTTTTTGCCTTGTTGGTTTGCAAATGCCCGATCAGGTGCAAGGTCAGGCGGCGGCGGTCCGCCGCAAGCGCCGACATTTTGGCTTCCGCCTCCTGCACCCGATTTTCGCCGATCTCGTGCAATCCGGCTGCCAGTGCCGCACGGATCGCCTCTACCGGCTGCGCCTTCGTTACTCCCACCAGGCGAATCGCAGCGGGATCGCGGTTCGCGCGGCGCGCAGCGGCAGCAATCCGCTCGCGCACTGCGGACAATCGTTCAATGAGCGTCTCCATGAACTATGGTATACTTTCTGTCAAATGCAACCTTCCTGACGCCATGATACACCAGGAGCGCAGGTGAGCGGCACAAACGCCAGAGTCATCGGGGTTCTGTTTGTTTGCACGGGGAATATCTGCCGTTCCCCCATGGCAGAGGGCATCTTCCGTCATTATGTCGAGCAGTCGGGATTAAGCGGGCGGATCAAAACCGACTCAGCCGGCACCGGCGCCTGGAACGTCGGCGATCCGCCGCATCCGGGAGTCACGGCGCTGCTCGCCGAACGCGGCATTCGCTATGCCCATCGCGCGCGTGTCGTCCATCCCGACGATTTTACGCGCTTCGACTATATCGTTGCCGCCGAGCGCGCTCACCTCGAAACCCTGCACCGCATGGCCGGCAGTTCACTTGTGCGTCTCAGCCTGCTCCTCGACTACGCGCCCGATCTCGGACTGCGCGATATTCCCGACCCTTACTACAACGGGCGCTTCCGTGAAGTTCACGGCATGATCGACCGCGCCTGCCGCGGGCTGCTGGAGCATATCATCAAGGTTGAACGTCTGAAATAAGGATAGCGAAAGCGCGGTCTATTATCCACGGCGTATGAAACGGCGAGACCCCACATCATCGATCCATCGTTCAACTCTTTCTTGCATCGCTGTTGCCGCAATCTCCTGCCTCGTTGGCGCAATTGTTGTTTATGTCAAACTGATGAGACATTCGTTCGACCCCCTCATTTTTGCAGAAATTGACGGCTATTTTGTCTATCATCTGGCGCGATCGCTGCCTTCATTAGAAGCCAACCTCGATCTGCCAGCATATCGCGCACAGCGTATTCTTCTGCCATTCCTGGCCGCACCGTTTGGTGCGTTCATCCCGTGGGCGATTATCAGCATTAACCTGGGTGCGCTGGCAACCGGGTCCTATGCACTGGCTTGCATCGCGCTGCAATACCGACTGTCACCACTTATCGGCGTCGTGTTCGGGCTGTGGATCGGTTCGCTCTTCGCACTTCAGTTCAATCTCACCGAAATACTGACCTACGCGCTTGTCCTCTGTGGCATTGCACTGTATGAATCGCACCGACCAGCGCCCGCAGCAATCATGTTCGGTCTTGCTATTCTTGCGAAAGAAACAGCGATTCTTTATCCGGTCGCCTTGATCATCTCTCATATACGCACCCAACCCTGGAGACAGCAGGCGCTTTTCGGGCTGCTCTCTCTGGGACCTGGCGCGCTCTGGCAACTGGCCCTGATTGTGCTGCTAGGACAAAGCGGGTTGACGGCCGCCTTTCAGGCTGGCGCCCCGGCAGATCGGATGGTTCCGTTGATTGGACTGCTTACGACTCCAATGCGGGCGCCAGACTTCTGGATTGCGCAAGTGCTCTGGGTTTTTGTGCCATCACTGGGAGCGGTGTGTTGGGGATTGATTGCCCTGCTGCGCAACAGTGAGCGAACCTCTCCGGCGAGTTGGACATTGCTTTTCAATGGTCTCTTCGTGCTCGCGCTCCCTGCGCCATCGTGTGAATATATGGTCCACTCAGCGCGCATTGCGCTGGCTGTCGTCGTCGCCCTTACGTGGGCTATCATTCGTATGCAGCGCCCAACACTCGCCCTGGCGTGGTGCGGGTTCCTGCTGGCGCCACTGACATTGTTCAGACCCGACGCCTATTTTTAGGCTTCACATCCCGGCATTCGCCAGCGCCTCGCGCACGAGATCGGGGGTGATTTCCTTGAGCGAACGCTCGCGCGCCAGCGCCTCGACCTGCATCTGCATCTGGCGGCTCGCCGAAATGCGCGGAATGTAGGGCAGTTTTTCCAGCGCATCATCAAGCACCGCCTTCGCTTCGAGCGACCAGGGGAGGTTCCCCGGCGCCGCCTCGATCTTCGGCGGACCGCCGCGCATCATGCTGTACGCCTGATCGACCGGCAGGAAGTTGAACAGGGTATCGTACAACCCGTTGACGATCTCCTGCACCACATAGACCGCGCCACGATACCCCATAAACGGCGTGCCGACCGCGCGACGCACGGTTGGTCCGGGAAACGACGCCATGAAGAAACGCGCAAACTTTGCTCCTGCTTCGGACAGATAGATTTTCTCGTTGATCGAGCCAAAAACGAACGCCGGAGCACGGCGGTGCAGCATCTGGCGAATCTCGTCATTATCCGGGTCGTCGGGGCGCCGAGGGCGCGCAGACACGAACGCGATCTTCATACCCAACTCATCTCCCAGATAGCGCGCCAACCCTTCGGCATACGACCGCCCGGCAACAATGCCGACATCAGTCGTGCCAAACCAGTCGCCCTGCGGTCCGCGCCATAGATCCCACACGGCGCGCAATGTGGTGCGTTTTTCGCCGGCAATGAATGCTTCCGCCTGTTCGGAAGTCCCCAGCAGGCGACCAATTTCGCGCACAAATGCCGTGGTTTCACGCATACCGAACGGCGCATAGAGCCACGGTTGACCGAGCATCCCCGCCAGACCCGCGCCGAACTCACGGTACATGACCACATTGACCTGCGCGGCCGCCAGGCGCGGTGTATCCGCCAGCGTCGCCTCCATCGGATAGACCAGATTGATCCGCCCGCCGGCGCCGATGATCAGGCGTTTGACCTCCTCCAGGTCCGACGGCGAGTTGAAGCATCCATAGGTTGGACCGATGATGTTGACCGTGCCCGGCGCCGGTTGGACTCCGGCGCCATGGGGCGCGCCAAACTGCTCCCACAGCCAGCGCAGCACGCGGTCGCGCCCAGCCCATTCGTCTTCTGAGAGCGAGTTGCTCCAGTAGAAGCGCGTTCCTTCGCCAAGGGTCGCCACCACCGACGACAGATCGGCGCCAATCATTTCACTCTCGGCGGTCGAAATGACGATCACCTGTTTACCATCGAGCACGCCGCCGGCACGAAGATTCTCATACGTCCAGCGCACTTTATCGCTGGTGCCTTTCCCACCGACCTCCTGTTCAGTAATCGTCGCCGGAGTCATATTCTCGATATGGGGAACGGCGTCGGTGTAATCGGGAACCGCCGTCGCCACCAGGTTGAAACACCCAACCGGCGCATCGGCAATCACATGAACATCCGGCATGGCGCACATCGTCCACACCGCTGCCCAGTACCCGGATGTATCGGACAGATCGCGAATCAGTGCAGGGGGCATAGCCGATCACTCCGCAAAAAAGGCAAGCATCTCACGATAGCGGTTGGCGCGCTCCAACGTTTCTGCCACGAACCCAATCGTCGCAGCCATGCCGCCGCTCAGGAAGAAGGGACGCGACGCCAGTTGATTGGTGAAATACATCGCCGGAATGCCGCGCTCTTTCGCCGCAGCCGCAAACGGCGTCGTGCCCAATACGAAATCGGGCGCATACCGGTCGAGCGCCGCCATATCCTCTTCCAGCGCCTTGCGATAGGCAACCTCCTGCGTCCCACGCGCTTTCAACCACAGTTCATCGGGGAGCGACAGCGGATCGACGCCAATCGAGGTGGAGACATACGGAACCTCGGCGCCCGCCTCGACCAGCAACCGCGCATACGCCAGTTCGGTGCCTTCGTAGCCGGTCACCAACACCCGCGCACCCTTGAGCGACTTTGCCGCCAGCACCGCCTGCGCCTTCTCGCGTTCCTCTTCCGCCACCCGATCAACCAGCGCCGGATCGAGGTCGAGCAAAGCGCCAATCGACTTGAGCCAGGCATAGGCGCCGCTAATGCCCACCGGCGCACCGCCAGCCACCGATGCGCCCCATTCACGATACAGGCGCGTCACGCCCTTATAGAACGGATGGAGCGGCGCCAGCACCGCTGCGCGACCGGCGCGCCGCAGGTCATCGATTGAGCGTCCCGGCAACGCAATCGTCGCCTCGACCCCCATACGCCGCAGGATGGCGTCAATCGCCAGTTGATCGGCGGGAAAGACCTCGCCGAGCACCACAACGGTGCGTTCCTCGCGTGGACTTTCGCGATCGCCCAATCGCCGCAGCAACGCTTCGAGCGCCACATCCTTGGCTTCGGGATGTGAGTGGATCGCATAGGCGGGCACGCGCACCAGCACCACCTCGGCATCGCCAACCTTGCGCGGCAGCAATTCCTCCGGCATGCCTGCCGTTTCAGCCACACAGAGCGACACGACCGGCACCAGGCGGCACCCTGGCTCACGCGCCGCTGCCTCAATCGCCATGCGCGTCCCTTCGACGACCTCGCCGGAGTATAACTCGGCGCTGCCAAGCGTCGGCGCCAGGATCGACTTGCGCGCACCGTAGAAGTGGGTCACAAAGGTCAAGCCGTACAGACACCCCGTATCGGTGGCCATTACAGGGTGCGACCCCTCGATCCGGCTCAGAATGCGCAACGAACCGAACGCCGGGCACATCGACTGCGGATGCAGTTTGCACGTGTGTCCCTGCGGCTGCTCAGCGCTCAGCGCGATTGGCTCCATGGAACGCACCTTTCAGATCACAGAGAGAACCAGAGAATGACGGAGATAAAGAGGTGACAAACATCACAAAAATCACGACATACTCTTTACTACAATCTCAAAGGAAAGATTGCGCTTATGCGCATCTTTCCACAAGAACCAGAGAACCCTCATGGAAACGCCCGCCCAACCGCCAGGCAACCCTTCAGACCCCTGAAACCACCATTGCAGGTCCCCGGTTCCGGTTTCTCATAGACCCCAACCCCTCACGCCTCGCGCCTCTCGCCTCTCGCCTCACCCCTCGCGCCTCGCCACCAATGCGAGATACATCTCGCGCGACGCCACGGTCGGGCCCCTCGCGCCTCGTCCCTCTCGCCTCACCACAAACGCGAGATACATCTCGCGCTACGCCATTGCCGGGACCCTCACCTCTCGCGCCTCGCGCCTCACCCCTCGCCACCAATGCGAGATACATCTCGCGCGACGCCACGGTCGGGCCCCTCGCGCCTCGTCCCTCTCGCCTCACCACAAACGCGAGATAAATCTCGCGCTACGCCATTGCCGGGACCCTCTCGCCTCTCGCGCCTCTCGCCTCACGCCTCGCGCCTCGCGCCTCGCCACAAATGCGAGATAAATCTCGCGCTACGCCACTGCCGGGTCCCTCGCCCCGCGCGCCTCGCGCCTCGCCACAAATGCGAGATAAATCTCGCGCTACGCCACTGCCGGGACCCTCGCGCCTCGCACCTCGCGCCTCGCGCCTCTCGCCTCGCGCCTCGCACCTCGCGCCTCGCGCCTCGCGCCTCGCGCCTCGCGCCTCTCGCCTCTCGCCTCTCGCCTCACCCCTAACCCTGCTCCGGCTCATTCGCCTTTGCGGGGTCGAGCCGCAGATAGGCGGACGTCGCCTGCTTATCGGTGAAACGCGCCGCAATAATGAAGCCGAGGATCACCGCCGCCAGCGGCACGAAACAGAGCGCATATCCCGACCAGACGGGCCAGGGAGACGGCTCCGCTTGCAGAAGAATCAGAAAGTCCATAGCACCTCTCCTTACCTGTCAGATAATGACCCGGACGTAACTCGTTCAACCTGTCCACGACCACAGCGTGCGCTGTCAACCTGCCAGCATCACGATGCGTCGCCTCCATTCCGCACATGCGACGGCATAATCAACCGTCGCATCTCTTCAGGATCGATCCTGAAGTTTTCGATCAACTCGACGATATACCTGAAATGCTCGCGTGGCACGGCGATGAACATTTCGCCGGCCGCCACCCGGTTGTGCATCCGACCGCCGCCATCACCCGTTGTAAAGACGCTATTGCGTTTGAGGCGCGGCGTCGCAAAGATCGATGCACATGCCGACGGACCCAACTCACCGATCGGGAAGGTCCCCTCGCGCACCGACGCCGCACCGGCAATCTGCATGGCATGCATCGGATCGGTGATGCAGACCAGCAGATCGACCGACACGCCTTCCGGCACGTCGTCGAGTGGCGCAGCCGCCAGTGCAGCAATCGATCCGGCGGGCAACACCGAACTCTGCGCCTTGTTGCGTCGAGCGCCTTCCTCTGTAAAAAAACCCTGCGCCATCGTCAGATACTGCCCCTCAACAATAAGGGACCCGGCGTCCGGCAACCAACCGAGGTGATACTGCCCTACCCAGCAATCGTGATGGTGCGCATCGACATACACTCGCCGTCCTGCTTCCGCTTCGCGAATAATCGCGCATGCCACGACGTTCGCCGGTTCATACCCCGGCGGCGGACCGTCTTCGCAATAGGTCACTGCGACCGGTCGCCGTTTGACCTTCATCCGCTCGACCAGCAGTGTGTTCAGGTATTTGAGATCACATTCCATAAATGACCGCCGCCGTGTGTACACGCAGGGTGATAGGCTTATGCCACACTCTCGCCTCTTCCCTCTCGCCTCTCGCCTCACCTCTCACCCCTCGCCTCTCCACAAATGCGAGATAAATCTCGCGCTATGCCATTGCCGGGCCCCTCTCGCCTCTCACCCCTCGCCTCTCGCCTTTCGCCTCTTGCCTCACTTCTCGTCTCTCCACAAATGCGAGATAAATCTCGTGCTATGCCATTGCCGGGCCCCTCTCGCCTCTCGCCTCTCGCCTCTCGCCTCTCGCCTCTCGCCTCTCGCCTCTCGCCTCTCGCCTCTCTCGCCTCTCGCCTCTCGCCTCTCGCCTCTCTCGCCTCACCTCTCGTCTCTCCACAAATGCGAGATAAATCTCGCGCTATGCCATTGCCGAGATCCGCTCGCCTCGCCCCGCTCGCCTCGCCCCTCTCATACCAATGACCGGTGACCATCCGGCATGGTCACCCCGAGCAGCGCGAGGGGGCGTGCGCGACCCGCTTCGATTCCTCGCTGCGCTCGGAATGACAAGTCGCTGCGCTCGGAATGACACGCATACGGCATCGTCAATCGTCATTGGTATCACCCCTCGCCTCGCCCCACTCGCCTCTCCACAAATGCGAGATAAATCTCGCGCTATGCCATTGCCGAGATCCGCTCGCCTCGCCCCGCTCGCCTCGCCCCTCTCATACCAATGACCGGTGACCATCCGGCATGGTCACCCCGAGCAGCGCGAGGGGGCGTGCGCGACCCGCGCAGATTCCTCGCTGCGCTCGGAATGACACGCATACGGCATCGTCAATCGTCATTGGTATCACCCCTCGCCTCGCCCCGCTCGCCTCTCCACAAATGCGAGATAAATCTCGCGCTACGCCATTGCCGAGATCCTCTCGCCTCGCCCCGCTCGCCTCGCCCCGCTCATACCAATGACCGGTGACCATCCGGCATGGTCACCCCGAGCAGCGCGAGGGGGCGTGCGCGACCCGCGCAGATTCCTCGCTGCGCTCGGAATGACACGCATACGGCATCGTCAATCGTCATTGGTATCACCCCTCGCCTCGCCCCGCTCGCCTCTCCACAAATGCGAGATAAATCTCGCGCTACGCCATTGCCGAGATCCTCTCGCCTCACCCCTCTCGCCTCTCACCTCTCACGCTTCTCGCCTCGCCCCGCTCGCCTCTCGCCTCTCGCCTCTCGCCTCTCGCCTCTCTCGCCTCTCGCCCCTCTCCCCTCTCGCCTCTCTCGCCTCTCGCCTCTCGCCCCTCTCCCCTCACGCCTCCTCACCGATACGTCGGCGCGTCGGCGTAGCGCAGATCGACGAAACTGAACGCCTGTCCTGACCGCCGCAGCGCTGAAAGGAACGCCACTTTATGTTCAAGGTCCTGCGGCTCTCCCAATCGAATTTCGACCGAACCAGAGGTGACGGTGATGCCATCGCGCTCACTACGCACCATATCGGTGACATACATACCGATTGCTTCGATCATCTGCTGCACTTTGAGTTGCACCGGATCGGTCACCTGCACCTGTGGAATGACCGGCTTGAGCGACAGGATAGGCACGGTAAAGACCGGCGTCTTCTCGCCGAACAGGTCCTCGGCGCGCGCCGAGTCCGGTCTTCCTGGCGGCTCTTCGGCGCCAAACACGCGCAGAAACTCATCATAACTCAGCGGCGTATACGTATCGACCGGTTGCAATTCTCCGCGCGCAATACGCTTCGCCAGATCGCCGAAGATTTGATTGAACTGTTCGTCCTCCAGCGCCAGGCGACAGGCATCGGCAAGTTCACGCACCTTGCGGCTCAACGGCACGCGCGTCAGGATCGGCAACCCGACTGCCGCAGCATACTGATCGGCGGTATCGCTGCCATCATCACGGTTCACCACCAACCCCAGGATCTGGGTCGTGCCGCCCATCGAGCGGAAATACTGCGCCGCGCGCGCAATATTGTTCGCTGCGTAGAGCGATTGGCGGTCGTGTCCGACGAGAATGATCACCTGCTCGGCAAGCGAACGAGCGAGTGGTGTAGCGAACCCGCCGCACACCACATCACCAAGAAAGTCCATTACGATGAAGTCGAGGTTCCAGCGGCTCATTCCCAGGTTTTCGAGCACCTTGAAGCCGGTTGAGATTCCTTGCCCGCCGCAACCACGCCCGACCTCGGGACCGCCGAGTTCACAGCCAAAGATGACGACGCCGGGGCGCAATTCATTGCGGAAGATCACGTCGCCAATCGACAACTGATCCTCTTTACCCGCCTCTCTGAACAGGCGCCATTGATCGCCTAATGTCGGCAACGAATGCCCACCGAAGATCGTGTTGCACGAGTCGTGCTTCGGGTCGCAGCCGAGTTGTAACACCCGATAGCCATCGTATGCCAGTCGCGCGGTCAGATTGGAGGTGAAGAAACTCTTCCCCATCCCGCCTTTGCCGTAAATTGCGATCATGCGTGGCGCCATGGCATTCTCCCTTAGTTCATTCGCCCTGTCGCAGCGACATCGCGCGTATCTCTCACCCCACAACATTGAGCGCCCATGCCAGCGAACAAACGCCTGGCAATGCCATCCGCGTCTGCGGTCCGGCGGTGCAAAACCTCTGGAAACGCACGCTTCCATACCGCCGCCGGTCTGGCTCTTCTGGAGGGCTTAATGAACATTCACACAATAATCCGGCATTCGCCCGGCGCCCGGTCCGCCCGGCGGCTGAATCCGCGGGCTACGGTTACAACACCCGCCTGCACGAGCTGGAACGGGCGATACGGATTATGTTCTCAAAAGCCATAAGCCGCAGGCTACGGTTGCGACGCCTGCCTGCGCAGGCTCTACCGGATGTCGTTCTTAATCCTCCAGACCTCCCTGCTTCACCCGCCCCAGGCTCCGCTTGCCCCTACGCGCCTGCAACCTGCAACCTGTAACCTTCGCACCTTCAGCCTGAAACATCCCACTCGATCACCAGTTTCAAGCACTCCGGGTCGTTCAGCGCTGTGGCATACGCTGCCTCGAACTGCGCTACCGGCATGCGATGCGTGATCAGCGCCGCAGCGTCGAGCATACCGCTCGCCAGCAGATCACGGCTCCGTTGGAGATCGCCCGCCGCCCATTCCTTCGCAGTCAGCAATCGCGCCTGTTTGAGGAACAACGGCATATACGGCAGGCGCAGTTCGTCGTAGTATCCGAGTAACAGCAGTGTGCCATCGTTCGCAAGAAGTGGCAGCGCATCGTTCAACGCTGCCATCGATCCGGTTGCCTCGATAATTGTATCGACCGGTTGCGGCACTGCCGCTACGAGCGAGTCGGTCGTAACGTCAATGCGCAGGTCCGCTACACTCCGTTCAAGGCGACTGGCAATCCGGTCGCCGACAGCCACCCATGCGCCACGTGCCCGCGCAATCCGCGCCGCAAACTGTCCCACCGGACCCTGCCCCAGCACCAGTATCCGTCGACCGGTCAGATCATGGTTGGCGCCGGCAATCAGATCGACGCCGTGCAGCGCAGTTGCCGCCAGCGCCAATAGCACGCCGTGATCCGGCGAGACGCCATCGAGCGGAACCACCCGGCGGTAATCGACCAGCAGGATCGCCGATTGGCCACCCCACGCCGGGTTGACATCACGGAAGCAGCGCGCCCCGCCGACATACACCCAGCGCCCCTCGTATTCTGCCGGAACCGCTGCGCCCCGTCCAACGACCCGACCGACCGTTTCGTACCCCGGCACCACCGGAAACTGCAACATTGGGTGTGGCATTCGTCCCGCCAGCAACATGCGCTCTGTTCCGGCGCTGACCGAGGTAAACGCGGTTTGCACCACGACCTCCTCAGGTCCTGCGTCTGTCAGCGCCACGTTGCGCAACTCCAGATGCTGTGGCGCCGTGATGACGATGGCGCGTGTCGTCTCCATTGCTGCGTAATCCTAACGAACAGCCGCTTCAGTCTGTCTACTGCTGCGCGCCATCCGCCGCTGCCGACCGGTCTGAATGCCGCGATAGACAAACTGCGCACAGTTGATCAGGTACGTGCAGTATGCCACCAGCATCAGCGTCATGATCGCATCGGGCGACCAGTGCAACCAGACGGCGAGAAAATACAGGTTGTGCATAACCATTGCCAGCGCATTCCCGGCATCTTCCCAGAAGAACTCCGGCGCCATGAACCAGCGCCCGAAAATCTCCTTCTCCCAGATCATGCCGGTGATCGTAATCGCCCACAGGAGCGCAATCTTGATCCACACACTGACGGTTGCCGTCAGGTAGCCTTCACCCGTCGCCAGGTAGCGGATCACCAATCCAAAACTGATCAGAAAGGCGAGAAACTGGATCGGCGCCAGCACTGCCTGAACTTTCGTCCAGACGCTCGCATCACGGCGGGCAAGCTGTTCAGGCGTGTAGGTTGACATTGGTTCCCCCGCTTTGTCAACACATTTTGACTTGTGAGAAGCGTGCGATTAGATTATAATACATTCGCCCCTTAAGAAAACGTCTACAACCGCTACACAATTGCTGCCAGTTTGACGCGCACCGCCATCGCACCCATCGTGGAATGTGCGGAGGTTATTGGTAATGTCCAACATGCGATACAATGCGCCAGCAGACGGTTCAGCACATCCGTGAGCAAGCAAACGCGCGTATTTGTTAACATCACGACGTTCACAATTGTGATGATCCATATACAGACAGCAGGAGTGACGCAATGCGCATCAATAATGTTCCGATTGTGTTCCCCACGACAGCAATCGACAAGGGTTTTGCGTTGCTGCCAAACGTTGCTTCATTTGCTTCGTCCATCGGAAGGCCCCTGCGCATCATCCACGTCCTCAGTCAACGCTACCGCAGTTATGCCGAACGGCAAATGGCGTCGGCGCTGGAAGCGCTTCCTTCCGGCAACGGTCTGGTCTACGAACTGCTCAAAATCGAAAAGAAGCAACGTCGCGCTATCCTCGACGAAATCGCAACCACGACCGGCGGCATTCTGGCGATGTTGCCCACGCGCCACAACTTCATCAACCGATTGCTGGCGATGATGAGCGACTATGAAAAGTTCATGATCGAGGGTCCGCTGCCGCTGCTAGCGCTCCCGCGCAACGGTGCGCTTCCGACTTCGATTGGGCGCATTCTCTTCCCGCTCGACCTTTCCCCGCGTTCTGATGATTCGCTTGAACAGGCCGCCGATTTTGCAAAGTCGGTTGGCGCTGAACTGCACCTGCTCCACGTCTTCGGCGACGACCGGTTGCTCCCATCCGAAATGGATATGAAAGCACGCATGGCTGCGCGCTCACCGCGTGAACTGTATCAGATCGACAAAGACCACATTCAGGATCTTGCAGAACGCGCCCGCACCCACGATGTCAACGTCATTGCCGCCACTGCCGAAGGTCGCGCGCATGCCGCCATTCTGAACTACTGCAACGCCGAGAAGATCGATCTTGTCATTATGGCGACTCATGGTCCGCGCACCAGCGAAGATATCTGGAAGGGCACCACCACGGCACGAGTCATTCAGCACGCCAACATCCCGGTCATTGCGATACGCTGTTGATGTGCCGCCCATTCTCCCACAGGTCTGCGAACCTGTGGAAGGATCGCAACCGCCAGACCCACACCTCGACGGGCAGGACATCAAACCAGAGCGCCGCGCACACCAGCATTGCCTGAGCTGCGACCAGCGCCAACCCGACCCCCTGCACCGTCGCCAGTCCGTAGGCCAGGGCGTCCGCAGCCAACCAGACGCCCACTGCCATTGTTGCGCTGACAGTCAGCGGAAAGATTGCGCTCAACACCTGAGCAGGGGGCAATCCGGCAGCGAACCAGGGGGGCCAGATCAGCGGACCGCCATCGCGCGTATGCGCAGACGCATACGCCGTCAGGCGCATGCTCAGATGCCCCCACCAGAAGAGTGCGAACGTCCACACCCCCCACTGATTGGCGCCATTCCATGTGAGTGCGACAATCCCCGCCGCCGGCGCGACCCACATCACCTCCTGCCACAACGGACTTCTTCGCGCGAACCCCAGACGGCGCGCAGAGCCTCCGGCAGATGTGCGACACCCGATTTCCATCCATACCCATACAACAGTTGCGCACAGGTGAGCGAGATACACGCCACGGAGCGACAGATCATTGCGGGTCAGCGCCAGACCGACGAGCGCAGCAACGACCCCGACCGTCGCCACTCCGAACAGCCACGAAAACATGCCAGACGACAGACGATCGGCGAGTGCGGGCAGGATCACCGCAGCGCCCAGCGCCAGAACAGCATAAACGAATAGCGCGAGATATGCTGGCATACGTATCGTCCTTGCCGGCTGCGCCCGATCTCAAGCGACTGCCGGTTGACCCGTCCGCCGGCGTGGCAGGTAGTGACGCACCTGCGCAGCGATAATGTCCGCCGTCATACGCAGTTGTGCCAGCCACGGCACCGGCGTCATACTCTTGTGCATGTACGACTCGAACGTCAGGCGTTGCACATCCAGATTGCGGCACATATCGGTGAAGACTTCCATCTGCCGCGCGTTCCCGTACCCCCATTTCTGGAGCCAGACGAGGAAGCGGTACATTGTGCCGTAGGTCTTCCACCACCGGCGCTCATAGCGCCGCAGCGCAGCGAGCGACGCATCGGGCAGACTGGCGATCAGCGTCTCTGCCGCCATTTTGCCGCTCTTCATCGCCCAATAGATGCCTTCGCCCGATGTATGCACCACCAGACCCGCCGCATCGCCGATCAGCATAGCGCGCTCGAACGCCATATGCTCACGCGGCTCCATCGGCAGCGCATGCGCTTCTTCGAGGATGACCTCGCCACCCTCAAGATCGCGGGAAATCCGACGCTTCAGATTGGCGAGCAATTCACGGGCGCGTTTGCTGTGCGACGGTCCGGTTCCGATCCCAACGGCCACGTGGTCGCTCTTGGGAAACGCCCAGGCATACAGATCGGGACTGACCTCAGGACCCAGGTAGAGATCGGCGGTATCTTCCCAGCGCGCCATTTTGCTGGCAGGCAGGCGAATACGTTGCTGGATGGCGATGCAGCGCGGCAGATTGGGCAAACCCAGCAGCTTTGCCGTCGTCGAGTATGCCCCGTCAGCACCGATCACCGCCACAGCGCGCAGTTCCTGACGCGCACCGCCGAACCGCTCGCGGTAGGTTACCGTCACACCCTCCTTATCGAACGCTAGATCGATCAGTTGACCTTCGATCAGGGTTGCGCCATGTTGCACGGCACGCTGACGAATGTAGCAGTCAAACTCCTCGCGGCAGCACATGGCGATATAATCCTGATCGGAGCGATGGACGCCGGCAACCTCAATTTCAACGACCCGTTCACTCGGTGAATGCACCAGCGCGTGATGCACCTTGCGCGAGATCAATGTTTCCGGCAAGTCGAACTCGGTGAACGCCACCGGCGGCACGGCGCCGCCACACGGCTTCACATACGACGTATCGCGTTCGAGCATCACCACCGGCACACCTGCGCGCGCCAACGTATCGGCAGCCGTCGCGCCTCCCACCGATGCGCCTACCACGAGGACTGGTTCCATGAGTCGCTCCTTCTAGCCGATCAGGAGTCAGGAGGTGTGAGAACCGAGAACTGAGAACTGAGAACCGATTTCCTACAACGCAACGTTCCGATCCCTTACTTTCTCGCTTCCCGACCTCTTGTCCCTTCCCTCTTGCCCCTCCCCTCGTGCCTCGTCCCTCGTGCCTCGTCCCTCGTCCCTCTTGCCTCTTGCCCCGTCCCTCGTCCCTCTTGCCTCTCACCCCTCTCGCCTCTCTCGCCTCACCTCTCGCCTCTCCACAAATGCGAGATAAATCTCGCACTACGCCATTGCCGGGACCCCCTCGCCTCTCTCGCCTCACCTCTCGTCTCTCCACAAATGCGAGATAAATCTCGCACTACGCCATTGCCGGGACCCTCTCGCCTCTCTCGCCTCACCTCTCGCCTCTCCACAAATGCGAGATAAATCTCGCACTACGCCATTGCCGGGACCCCCTCGCCTCTCTCGCCTCACCTCTCGTCTCTCCACAAATGCGAGATAAATCTCGCACTACGCCATTGCCGGGACCCTCGCGCCTCACCCCTCGCGCCTCGTCCCTCTTGCCTCTTGCCCCGTCCCTCGTCCCTCTTGCCTCTCACCCCTCTCGCCTCTCTCGCCTCACCTCTCGTCTCTCCACCAATGCGAGATAAATCTCGCACTACGCCATTGCCGGACCCCTCTCACCCCCTCGTCTCTCCACCAATGCGAGATAAATCTCGCACTACGCCATTGCCGGGACCCTCGCGCCTCACCCCTCTCGCCTCGCCCCTCGCGCCTCGTCCCTCGTGCCTCTTGCCCCGTCCCTCGTCCCTCTTGCCTCTCACCCCTCTCGCCTCTCTCGCCTCACCTCTCGTCTCTCCACAAATGCGAGATAAATCTCGCACTACGCCATTGCCGGGACTCTCTCGCCTCTCACCCCTCGCCTCGCCCCTCTCGCCTCACGCCTCACGCCTCTCGCCCCTCTCATACCAATGACCGGTGACCATCCGGCATGGTCACCCCGCGCAGCGCGAGGGGGCGTGCGCGACCCGCTTCGATTCCTCGCTGCGCTCGGAATGACCCGTCGCTGCGCTCGGAATGACCCGTCGCTGCGCTCGGAATGACAAGCATACGGCATCGTCAATCGTCATTGGTATCATCCCTCGCCTCTCGCCTCACCCCTCTCGCCTCTCGCCTCTCGCCTCTCGCCTCACCTCTCACCCCCTCGTCTCTCCACAAATGCGAGATAAATCTCGCACTACGCCATTGCCGGGACCCTCGCGCCTCACCCCTCGCGCCTCGCCCCTCGCCCCTCTCGCCTCACGCCTCTCGCCCCTCGCCTCTCGCCCCTCTCGCCTCACGCCTCTCGCCCCTCGCCTCTCGCCCCTCGCGCCTCACGCCTCACGCCTCTCGCCTCTCACCCCTCGCCTCGCCCCTCTCCCCTCCACATTCAACGCACGCCAATCGCTGCCGCCATCATGCCCCACACAAACATGGCGATACCGCTGGCATTGTAAAAAATGGCGCGTTTGCGTGGATCGGCAATCGAAAAGAACTTCCACTGCGTTGGAATCTGCATGAGCACCAGGGCGCCAATAATGGCGGCAATAACCCAGTTTCTCACGTGCAGGAAATACATCACCACCAGAATCTGCGCCACATTGATCGTCACAAACGCCGTCCAGGCTGCGGCAATCTCGCCGTACAAAACCGGGATCGAACGAATGCCGCTGACCCGGTCGCCTTCCATACTCTTGAAATCGTTGATCGTCATGATGCCGTGCGCGCCGAGCGAGAAGAGCGCCGCCATCAGCACACTACCAAACGTCAACGGCGCAAATGCCAGGTGACCAGCGATCCAGGGCAACCCTTCGTAGGAGACTGCGACAATCGTATTGCCAGCCCAGCCATTGCGCTTGGCGCGGATCGGACCCGCGCTATAGATCACCGCCAGCACCATGCCAATCGCCGTCATCAGGGCAACATACTGCCCCAGGAACATTGCAATGCTCAGACCGAGCACGACCAAAACAGCGACCGTAATGAACACCTGGCGCGCCGATACCAGACCTGACGGAATCAGGCGCTGCGGCTCGTTAATCGCATCGACATCGCGGTCGCAATAATCATTCACGACCTGCGACATACCGCACAGGATCGGACCGGCGAGCAGCACACCAAGCGCAATCCGTCCCACATCGGTCCACGTCCACTGACTGGCGCCACTGGCAATAGCGCCGCACAAGAAAGCCCACGACGGCGCAAACCACGTCACCGGCTTCATCAGTTCAATGGAGCGCCGCACCATCACCGTTGGGCTGGTTGTCAACCGGGACGGCGTAGTCGGAGCAGTTGATTCCGGCATTGGCATACTCTCCTGCGAGTCATGGAAGAAAGCAGAGTGCTGCGACCGGTATGATACCACGACTCTCTAAGAACAAGAATGCTGTGTGATGCGTTGTTCGATTCCACATCACACAGCACGCATCACACCCCCGCAGCGCCAGGACTACGGCGTGCTCGACAGCACGGCGGGCACCTGTCCCGGCTTGGCGGCGCCCGGCGGAATATTGGCGCCCTGGTGGCAGAGCCAGCACGATGGGCTTTTACCGGCCATGATGCCATCGGCGATCCGTCCACCTGGCGCGACATACGTCTCCTGAATGTGCTTCGTCATCTGGAGCATGATGATCGAATGGTTCTTCTGCGCGATCTCATAGCTGGGGAAGTAGCGCGCATTATGGCAGAAGGTGCATCCCTGCCCCATACTGACATTCATGTGATACATTGCGAACTGATTCTGTTCCACCTCGTGGTTCGACACATCCTTCCGACCGGTGACGACCAGACCGCCGGGGTAATCGAGTTCGAGAGGCAATCGCCAGTCATTCGGCAGGGTATTCATAATCTCGATCGGATACGGCTCCAACCCTGCCGCCTTCCCGTTGTGGCAGGTCGCGCAGGTGATCTGATAACCGCCGACCGAAGCCGGCAGTTTGGCGGTATAGTTCTGGTTCAGGTCAGCCGACATCAGCATCATCTTGCGCGCCGTCACCTTCTTCGCCGCATTCGGATAGCCGTCCTGCTGAGCGAAGTTGGCGATATTATGGCAGTAGCTGCAATCGACCTTCAAACCGCCGGAGACCTGCGCCACCATATACGCCGAGATCTGCGCGGTCGTCATCCCCTTCAGCACCTGCACCGCCTGCGGCTGCGGATTGGCTTGAATATACGCATTCATCGCCGCAAGCGACTCGGCGCTGATATAATCCGTCGGCTCCTGCGTGTAATTGACGTAGATCGGGTTCTGGAGCGGCGGCGCAGGCGCCGGGGTAATGGTGTAAAAAATCCACCAGAAAATCGCGATACTCGCCACGGCCATAACGACCGAGATGATTCCGGCCACGATGTAGAACCTGCCGCGGACGGTATTCGTGATTTCCGGAAAGAGCGTTGGAGGCTGCTGGATCATCGCTTCTATTCCTCTCTAGCAGTGCCGCGGACGAGGCATAACGCCGGGTTCCGCTGCGCGGGCAGGCGGATGCGGCGCACCCACCCGCCACACACGCGCTTACCGGAAGACATACTGCGCCCAATCGGGGTTCGGCCAGGGCGCCACAATCTTGGCCGTTTCACCCCAGGCATACCAGTCGGGCACGAGCGTACCGCTCAAGAACAGGCCAATCGCGCCGGTAATCGCGGTGAACGCCGCGAACCACCATGCCCAGATGTGAATGTTGTACGAGTTGGCGTTCCAGCCCATCACCCAGCGCCAGAAGAGTTGCGCGCGCTGCGTTCCGGGACCTTCCGCCATCATCTCGGTGAACTCCATCTCCGACTTCCACTTCGAGGTTGCGACGATCGTCGCCCCATGCATCGCCAGCAACAGCGTCGATCCGAGCAGGAAGAAGATCGAGAGCATATGGAAGGGGTTGTAGTAGAAGTTGCCCCAGTGGATGCTCACATAGTTCGTCCAGTCCAGGATCGCGCGGAAGCCGTGGCCCGGCGCGGCGCTCCAGTTACCGAGCGCCAGCGGATGGAACAGATAGATCACGAAGTAGAGCGACAGCGCCGAAGCGAACCCCCACGCCAGCTGCGTGCCGACGCCGGTCGCTTTCGCGCGGGTATAGAGGCGCGCCCACCACGTCAGCACCGAAATGTGCAGGAAGAACGTCGCCGCCAGCCATGCGCCGCCCTTGTCCCATGGCACATTCCAGCTCAGACCATACTCGGTCGGCGGTGGATAGACGGCCAGGTTCCAAAACTCGCGCAGATAGATGATCGGGTTCCACCCCACCTGACGGCCATAATCTACCAGAATGATGAACGCACTGGCGAAGAAGGTGATGAACGAAATGACGCCCCACAACCCGACATAGATCGGACCCACCTGTCCTTCACCCAGCAGACGCTGCATCCAGCCGACATGACCCGGCGGCTTGGCAATCGTCCCTTCAAGACCGTCGCGATACTCCTCGTCGTGCAGATCGATCGGACCCGGCGTCTCACGACCGCGCCCCAGCACCAGCCCGACGCCCAACAGCGACAGACCGGCCACCAGCGCTCCCTGACCGACGCCATTCCAGATCGGCATCTTGTCCCAAAAGCCCCAGAAAGCGTTCCAATCCTTCACGAACGTGCCGGACAGGAAGATGCACAGGTTCGAGAAGAGCACCGATGCTGCGCCCGTCCAGAACGCAACGCGGTGGATGCCGATCTCGCCGATGCTGTAGCCAAGGATGTTACGCCAGAAGACGTGGATGTTCTGATCGGAGATGTTGCGTTTCGCCTCGCTCAGCACCGCCGACCCGTGCATATGGAGGAACAGCGTTGAGGCGAAGAGCAGCGTAATGCCGATGGCGTGGAACGGATTATAAAAGAAATTGTAATACTGATAGCCGATATTCGACACCCAATCGAGGTGGTGGGTAATGCCGAGCGGGAAGCCATGCCCCCAGGCGCCCATCGCAATCGGGCGCAACCACTGAAGCGTGATCCAGGAGGACACAACCGCGCCGAAGGCAATCGGCACCTCCATGCCCATATCAAGCTTCAGGCTGATATCGATCTGCCGCAGCAACCAACCGACAAAGGCGATGGTCGCTGCAACCATCGTCAGGAACCAGAAGAAGCCGGGCTGCGCAGGATCGACGTTCAAGCCCTGCGACACTGGCGGCGGCTCGATGCGCATCGCCAGAATGTTGAGCGTTCCCTCGTTGACCACCCCCTCGTACAGGTAGAACGCCACCCCAAGAATGATGCCGATGATCGAGATGGCGCCGAACAACCCAACATAGAAGCGGCCAATCCAGAAATCGAACGGATCGACGCCGAAGAAGCGCGCCGCGAGGGTTTTTCCGGGCCGCTTATAGAACTCCTCGATAATCGAGAATGGGATAACCTCTGCGGATGCTGCCTGCGAGCCTGTGGAGGAAATCGCCTCAGCGGGGAGAGTCTCTCCACTCGGCAGCGGCAGCGCGCGTGGCACAGCGGACATCGTGTGCTCTCGCTTTCTAGCGTACGGATTGGCTTACGCGAAGAGTGTACGTCTCCACAGGCAAAGCCAGCACCTGGATGTACGTACGGCGTAAAGACAGGACAGGGGCTGATGCGCTGCCACGTGTCAGCCCGCTGTCCTCACCTCTTTACGAGCGCCAGGCAGAATAAGCGACGTCGTTCAGGCTCTGCGCCAGTTGACCCCATCCGAGCCGGGCGCGGTGCGATTCCGCGCTGCCGGATTAAGGGGCTCGCAGCCAGTTGAACGCACCCGAACTGAGCACCACGAAGTGGATGAGCAGCGCCATCACCAGACCCAGCAGGGTGGAGACCACCACTGATGTCCGAAACTCAAATGGTCGATCTTTCATAAGAGCGCCTCCGAAACTTATTCACCTGATCCAGGGCGTCCAGGCCCAGCACAGCACGTGAGCAATCACCGCGATAATCAGACCACCATAGATCGTCTTGACGACGATGTCGTGCACCAGCCACTCTGCGTTGTTGAACAGCGGCTTCCACTGATCGGGCACCAGATCGTTCTGTGGCTTGTCGGTCATGTGGGTCACCCCCTTTCCTGTCTGCCTGACCGGCTCTTGCAGCAACGCGCTGCGTCATGGTTTCTGCCCGCGCCAGTGACTCTGTCGCTTCTTGCCGATGAGCGTGTCGAAGCTCCGTAGTGTCAATAGTATTCGCGGGTTTCACCGGGATTATACCGCTGAAAAAGCACGCCCGTCAATCAAAATATCTTACACATATACTATGCAAGGGTTATGCAGATCGTGTGCAGAAGCCAGAGTTGTGAAGTCGTAACACTGCGTCAGAGTATGCACTACAGCGTTTGACATTCCCTCTGCGTATACTATAATAAAGCCCTACAGTCCTAGCCAAAAGGAGGGGAAGCAGCGAGGAACCTTGCTTCACCCTGCTGTCGCAACTGCCATGCTGCAGGGTGAATACGCGGCGCTGACCGTGTGCGTGGCATTGCTCCCCGGCTCTGCTGCTCTGCAAACGCCGCGGCGCGCATGCCGACGCTTGACCGTTCTAGAGATGGAGAACCCCCATGTTGGAGCAGGTCCATCGCCTGCTGGCGCTGTCCGACGTTCCACGGTACAACATTAAGGCGGTCGTCCAGCAGACTCAGGTCAATGTTTCGACGCTACGCGCATGGGAGCAGCGCTATGGCGTTCCACGCCCGACTCGCTCCGATCACGGTCATCGGCTCTACTCGCAGCGCGACATCGAAATCATCAAGTGGCTCAAGCAGTGTACGGAGGAAGGACTAGCGATCAGCCAGGCAGTCGCACTGCTACGCGACATCAGTGATACCGGCGATATCGCCCCGCGCGCCCCGCAGCCTCCCCCGCCAACGCTCGCCGACGCTGGCTGGCCCGACCTGCGCACCCAACTGACCGAGGCGTTACTCAGCGCCAACCTGCGGCAGGCGCACTTGCTGGTCAATACGGCGGTTGCGCTCTTCCCCATCGAGACGCTGGTGCTCGATCTCTTTCAGCCGATGCTGATCGAGATCGGCGACCGCTGGGCGCAGGGCGACGTCTGTGTCGCAGAAGAGCGCGTGGTCACGAACTTCGTGCGCCAACGACTCCTTGGCTTGTTGCAAATCCACGCGCCGTTCGCCACCGGTCCGCGCCTGATCGCCGGATGCGCGCCGGAAGAACAGCACGAGATCGGGTTGATTATGTTCTCGCTCCTGATGGAGCAGCGCGGTTGGGAACTCATCTATCTGGGACAAACGGTATCGGCGGAAGGGCTGGATGGCTTTCTGGTGCGAATGGCGCCGGCGCTCATCTGTATGTCGGTCTCGATGGCGGAACATGTGCCCGGACTGCTGGAAATTGCGCGGATCGTCGAAAATCGCCGCCGTCATCGGTTGCTGTTCGCCTACAGCGGTCAGGTGTTCGACCGCCATCCTGAACTTCGCGGGCGCATTCCCGGCATCTTTCTGGGCAACGATTTGCGCGAGGCGGTGATCCGGGCGGACGATCTCGGCGAGGAGATCGACCCGGAACGATGGGCGCGACAGGCGCACTTTTTTCGCCATTGATGGCGATAGCAGGTCGAACGACAGGTTGCTCGCAGGGTCCGTCGAGGTGCGCCGGCAACGTCGCGTATGGCGCTAGAAAGTGCGGTTATGCGCTCTTTGACGACATGGCTGTCCAGTCGAGGACCAGAGGTTGCTCAGGCGCTCGATCAACGCCGTGAAGCTATCTGCACTGCGGTCACCAATCGCCTTAAATCGACGTTTTCGGGATTGCTGGCCGATGTCGAGGCGCGCTATGGCGGGCAGTATCAGCAAATGACGTTCAGCCGCACGCCGCAACGCCTCCACCGCCTGTTGCTCGTTGCGCTCGCGCTCCAGGCGCCGTCGGTGTTGCAACGCGAAATCGAGTGGAGTGTGCGCCTGCTGCTGCGCCATGGCATTACCCAACATCACATTCAGTCGATGGTGCGCTGGTACTTCGAGGCGGCGCAACGCGAGGTGGCGCTCGATGATCAGGACCGCGACCATCTCGCGGCGCTCGAAGAGGCGATCCTGGCGACGGTCTATGCGATTGGCGATGAAACGTCGTCTTAGCGCCGTTGTGAATAATCCCGCGTTGTGGTCATTGCGCCGATCGTCACTGCTGCATGTGCGCCTCTTCCATAAACGCGCGCTCCATCGCCTGCCATTCGGGTGGCGGCTCATCAGCCGCTGCGGACGGCGTCGCAACCAGTGCAACGCGCACGGCAACATCGAGTTCACTTGTCGCCTGACCCTTGTAGACGCCGCGCGATGGCGGAACGTCAGCATAGTCGCGCCCAATGGCCACACGAATGTGGCGCGCGCCGGCAATCAGGTTGTTCGTCGGATCAAATCCGACCCACCCCATACCCGGCAGGAGGGCCTCCACCCAGGCGTGGGTCGCGTCCGCTTCTGAGCGATCATGGTCTTCGGCGCGATGGAAGAGGTAGCCGCTGACATAGCGACAGGGGATGCCGAGCGCACGCGTCAGCGTGATCATAATGTGGGCGAAGTCCTGGCAGACGCCACGACGCATGCGCAGAGCGTCGTCAATCGGCGAATGCACATGGGTGCTGCCCGGAGCATATTCAAAGGCATCGTAGATGCGCGTGTTGAGCCGGCAAAGGGTCGTCAGCGGATCGCTGCCGCGCTGTAACGCTATCTCTGCGGCGAAGGCGCGCAATAGATCGCTGGGGTGCGTAAAACGACCGGGTTGGAGCAGGTCCCAATACTCGCCGCTGGCGGCAAGCGCATCGAGCGCGCGCCAGGATTCGCCATCGAGCGCAGTGATCGGCGACGGCTCGCTGACCTCTACCAGCGCCTCGGATGTCACCGTAAGCAATTTATGGCGTCCGGGAACATCGAAGTGATGTACCATATTCCCCAGAATGTCGCGGTAACTGAAGATGGTCGTCCGCGGGATGGTGGTCATCTGAAAGCTGTGAAGGCGCTGATGCCCATCACTGCGCGGTTGCATGCGCACTTCCACGACGCTCTCGCTCACCGGCGCGCTATAGCGGAAACGGGTCAGATGTCGAATGTGGTAGAGCATATGTAGATTCGAGGCGAGAGGCGCGAGGGAATGAGCGCCTCGTCATCTTCTGTTCACCCTTTGCGCCTTTTTGTATGATTCAACACACATAAGGTGATAGATTCGAGGCGAGAGGCGCGAGGGAATGAGCGCCACCTTTGCACATGCCGTCTTTCCGCGTGCAATGCGTCACCTGTCACCTCGCCCCGCTCTCCTCGCCACAAATGCGAGATACATCTCGCGCGACGCCATGGTCGGGACCCTCGCGCCTCTCGCCCCTCGCGCCTCTCGCCTCTCTCACCTCACCTCTCGCCCCGCTCTCCTCGCCACAAATGCGAGATACATCTCGCGCGACGCCATGATCGGGACCCTCGCCCCTCTCGCCTCTCGCCGCTCGCCGCTCGCCGCTCGCCGCTCGCCGCTCGCCGCTCACCTCTCGCCCCGCTCTCCTCGCCACAAATGCGAGATACATCTCGCGCGACGCCATGGTCGGGACCCTCGCCCCTCTCGCCTCTCGCCTCTCGCCTCTCGCCTCTCGCCTCTCGCCCCTCGCCGCTCGCCGCTCGCCTCTCGCCCCTCGCCTCTCGCCTCTCGCCCCTCGCCCCTCGCCGCTTGCCGCTCACCTCTCGCCCCTCGCCGCTTGCCGCTCACCTCTCGCCCCTCGCCCCTCGCCGCTCACCTCTCGCCCCGCTCTCCTCGCCACAAATGCGAGATAAATCTCGCGCGACGCCATGGTCGGGACCCTCGCCCCTCTCGCCTCTCGCCTCTCGCCCCTCGCCCCTCGCCCCTCGCCTCTCGCCCCTCGCCGCTCGCCTCTCGCCGCTCGCCTCTCGCCCCTCGCCCCTCGCCTCTCGCCCCTCGCCGCTCGCCTCTCGCCCCTCGCCTCTCGCCTCTCGCCTCTCGCCCCTCGCCCCTCGCCCCTCGCCGCTCGCCGCTCGCCCCTCGCCCCTCGCCCCTCGCCCCTCGCCCCTCGCCCCTCGCCCCTCGCCGCTCGCCGCTCGCCCCTCGCCGCTCGCCGCTCGCCTCTCGCCCCTCGCCTCTCGCCTCTCGCCGCTCGCCGCTCGCCTCTCGCCCCTCGCCTCTCGCCTCTCGCCGCTCACCTCTCGCCCCGCTCACCTCGCCACAAATGCGAGATAAATCTCGCGCTACGCCATTGTCGGGACCCTCGCCCCTCTCGCCTCTCGCCCCGCTCACCTCAGCGCCTCATCAGCCGAGTAACTGATGCACGCCTGGTAGAGCGCGTCGTGCACCTGCGCGCACATGCGGCGAATAGTCATCAGATACGTGTGCATATCCATCATGATCTCGTCCACCTGCCCATAATCGAGCGCTGCGCGCAGGCGCCCTGCCAGACGCTCGACCCGCGCCGTCGCGCGCGGGACGCTGGATCGACCGATCACCTGCGCCGCTTCCTGGATCATATCGGCGGCGAAACGAATGGAACGAGGAAATTCGGCGTTCAGCAGCAGAAACTCCGCGACATCCTCCGGGTGCACGCTGGCGGTGTACACTTTACAATACGCCTCAAACGCGGTGCAACTCTTCAGAAGACTCACCCACTCGAAGTAATCGAGCGACGCAGCATCCGACGCATCGAGCGCGCCAAAATGGACATCGAGCAGCGCAGCCGTCGCCATTGCGCGCTCCAGGTAACGCCCAATCTGAATGAACCACCATCCCTCATCGTGGCTCAGAGTTGCGTCGGTAATGCCCTGAAACAGATGCACCCCCTCCTTGACGGCGCGGAAGAAGAGGTGTGGCTCGCCCGACCACATCTCATCCATGGAGGTTGTGCGCAGGTACAGGTAGAGTCGGTTGACCTGCTCCCACATCTCAGAACTGATGCGCTCACGCACCTGGCGTGCATTTTCGCGCGCTGCGGTCACACACGCCATGATCGAGTCGCTCGTTGTAGTATCGAAGGTGTACGCCTGCGTGATAGCGTAGGGTGACACGCTTTGGGCAGCCAGTGGACCGTGCAACGCCGCAAGGAGGCGGCGCCAGCGTCGTTCAGCGGCGGCAGGCGTCAGATCGAGCGCACTGTGCAGATGCACATCGAGCAGGCGCGCCGTATGCTCGGCGCGCTCCAGATACCGCGCCATCCAGAAAAGACTGTCGGCGACGCGACTGAGCATCGGCGTTTTAGTCATTGAGCACCCAGGTATCCTTGCTTCCGCCGCCCTGCGACGAATTGACCACCAGCGATCCACGCCGGAGCGCCACGCGCGTCAGACCTCCCGGCACGATGACGATTTTTTCGCCATACAGAATGTAGGGGCGCAGATCGATATGACGCGGTTCGACCCTTCCATCGACAAAACAGGCTGCACGAGAGATCATCACCGTTGGTTGTGCAATGTAATTGCGCGGATCGGCAAGAATGCGACGACGGAACTCCTCACGCTGCTCGCCGGTGCTGTGCGGACCGATCAGCATGCCATACCCGCCGGACTCACCGACCGCCTTGACGACCAGGTTGTCCAGATTCTCCAGAATGTAGCGTCGATCGGTTTCATCGTATGCCAGATAGGTCTCGACATTCGGCAGGATCGGCTCTTCCGCCAGATAATAACGAATCATGCGCGGCACAAAGGCGTAGATCGCCTTATCATCGGCGACGCCGGTGCCAATAGCGTTTGCCAACCCGACATTTCCCGCCCGATAGGCATTGAACAGACCCGCCACCCCTAATGCCGAATCCGGACGAAACGCCAGCGGATCGATAAAATCGTCATCGATTCGACGATAGATCACATCGACGCGTTGTAAACCGGCAGTTGTGCGCATATAGACATAGTTGTCGTGGACGAGCAAATCGCGCCCTTCGACCAGTTGCACCCCCATCTGCCGCGCCAGAAAGGTGTGTTCGAAGTATGCTGAATTGTAGACGCCGGGAGTTAACAGCACAATCGTCGGGTCTGGACGCTGCAATGGATCAAGCGCGCGCAGCGTTTCCAGCAACGCCTGACCGTAGTGGTCAGTCGGGCGAACATTGTAGCGCTCGAACAGCGTCGGGAAGGTGCGTTTCATCACCTGGCGATTTACCAGCATATATGACACACCGCTCGGCACGCGCAGGTTGTCTTCCAGCACCACAAATCGCCCATCAGCGTCGCGCACGAGATCGGTTCCAACAACGGCGACATACACATCACGCGGCACGTCGACGCCGCGCATCTCACGACGATAGTGCCGACAACTGTACACAAGTTCGCGCGGCACGACGTTATCGGCAAGGATGCGCCCTTCGTGATAGACATCGCGCAGGAACATGTTGAGCGCCGTAATGCGCTGTGTCAGACCTCGCTCAATGACTGCCCATTCCGCTGCTGTGATGATCCGTGGGATCAGATCGTAGGGGAAGATTTTTTCGGCGCCATCCTCATGACCATAGACCGCAAACGTGATGCCCTGATTCAGAAACGCTGCATCGGCAGCCTGCTGTCGCCGGTGCAACTCTTCCGCCGACAGGCTGATCAACCGCTCATAGAGGGGCAGATAGTGTGGGCGCGGCTGCCCGTCGGCGGTGAACATCTCGTCGTAGGCGCTCTCGATGGTGTAGGAGATAAACATAGAACCGAGAATTGAGAACTGAGAACTGAGAATTGAGAACTGAGAACTGAGAATTGAGAACTGAGAACCAAGAACCGCAAGCCGCGAGCGGCGGCACGACCCTTCCGCGCGCATCCGTCGCCATCCGGCGCGATCCGGGCGCCTGAGCCGAACCGCGCACCGCAAGCCGCGAGCGGCGGCACGACCCTTCCGCGCGCATCCGTCACCATCCGGGCGTCCCCTCCCATCGGGCGCCTGAGCCGAACCGCGCACCGCAAGCCGGGATTTTCTTTGTGCAATTAAGACAAACAATGCCCCGACAATCAATGATCGGGGCGTCATTGCCGACAGAGAGATGCCAGATGCAGTGTGCCCATATAGTACTCCTTTGTGCATTCTTCGTCAAGCCGTTCCGACGCCTGTTGTTCCATCTTTCACGGAGCGTGCTATACTGATATGAACAGAGCAGGAACACCGACGAAGCACGCCGCGGTCCAACGGCGTCCGGCTCGAACTACCTGGTCTGAAAGGCGCAGCAGAGTGACATGGACACGACGCTTGCACTGGCGGACGCTTATCAGCGCTTGTTGGGCGAACTGAGTCGTCGCCTGGGGGCGGCGCGGGCGGAACTGCTCCTGCGCACCGATCCGCGGCGCCCGGCGCAGGTGGTGGCGCGTTGCGATAATGCCGGCAATCCGAACGGCGCAGTTCAGACGCTGGAAATCCCCATCAGCGAAGGCGCCATCGAAGTTGGGCGCCTGTGTATGGCATTCGCCCCTGAAACGCCGCTTCCCGCACCGTCTGAATTGGGGATGGCGCAGGCGCTGGTGGAACTGGCGGCGCTGCTGGTCGAGGATCGCCATCAGCACACGTGGGGACCGCAGCTGCAAGCCGGGCGGCGCATGCTCGCAGTGACAGAAGAAGAACTTCAACGCATCATCCTGGATATCCACGATGGTCCGGTGCAGAAATTATTTGCCGTTTCGTCTCACCTGGCACTCGTCCAGGCGCGCCTGGATGAGCATAGCGACACAGACTTGCGCCGCCAGATCGCACCGCTCATCGAACGCATAAATGGATTGATGGAGAGCGCACTCCAGGAGATCCGCGCCACCCTGAGCGGCTTCCGACTGGCGGAGTTCGAAATGCGACCTCTGGCATCCGTTCTTCAAGGGCTTGCCATCCAACACGAAGCACTGACCGGCAATCAGGTGCTGCTGAACATCGAAGGTGAACTGCCGCCGGTGGAACTGCCGGTGAAGATTGCCCTCTACCGGGTGTTGCAGGAAGCGTTGTCGAACAGTTATCGCCACGCCGGCGTTGACCGCCACGAGGTGCAGGTGCACGCGCAGGAGGGATGGATCGAACTCATCGTCATCGATGAAGGGCGCGGGTTCGAGCCGCCGCCGCTGGAAGGACCGGGGGCGACGGAGCGGCAAGAACACATTGGACTGCGCGGTATGCGCGAGCGTGTTCACTTGGTCGGCGGGCAACTTCAGGTGTTGAGTCGTCCGGGGCATGGGACGCGCGTGATTGTGAGAGTGCCGGCAAAGGAGGCGGTATGACCGATCTCAACCGTGCCATTCGAGTCGTCCTTGCCGATGATCATGAACTGGTGCTTGAGGGATTGCGCGGTCTGCTGGAACGAGAGAGCGATATGATCGTTGTGGCGACAGCGACCGACGGCGAGTCGCTCCTGGCGATCATTGAGCGCGAACGACCGGATGTGGTGGTGATGGACCTGGCGATGCCAACACGCGATGGGCTTTCGTGTCTGCGCGAGATCCGCCGGCGGGGTATGCCGGTCAAGGTGGTGATACTGACCGCGTTCGGCGACGGCGGGGCGTTGCAGTCGGCGTGGGAGATGCAGGCGGATGGGTTTGCGCTCAAAACCGACCCGCCACGCCAGACGATTGCGACGATTCGCAACGTGGCGCACGGGCAGATCGTTTTTCCACGTGTGGTGCGCCAGGCGGCTGATGCCACGCAGGCGCACGGGCAGAGCCTCCTGGCGCGGTTGACGCAGCGCGAACGCGATGTATTACGGTTGCTGGCGGAAGGCATGCCGAATGCGCAGATCGCCGAACGTCTGGTGGTGCAGGAAAGTACGGTGAAATATCACTTGCAGAACATCTTCCAGAAACTGGGGGTGACGAATCGCACCGAGGCGGCGCAGGTCTATTACCGCGAAGGCGGGGAACGTTCGATCTTGAATTCCGAGCGGTGATGATGAACGCAGTCCTGACGATCACCTGGTTGACGTTTCACGAGGCGCGGCGACGGCGCATGGCATTGGCAGCGATGGTCATCGGCGCGTTGTTTGTTGCGCTGTTCGGCATCGGGGTCTGGCTGATTGCGCGTGAAATGGAACGCAGCGCGCCGCTGGCGATCCAGAATCAGGCATACAGTTTCTTGCTGATCGCCGGATTGTATGTCGTTCATTTTCTGACGGTCATGCTGGCGATCTTCGCTTCGGTCGATACGGTCGCCGGCGAAATCTCCACCCACACTATTCAGGCGTTGGTGACACGCCCGATCCGTCGCTGGCAGGCGCTGCTCGGCAAGTGGCTCGGCTTTGCACTGATGCTGACGGTCTACCTGGGGCTATTGAGCCTTGGCGTCGTCGCCGTTATGTGGTTGATCGTCGGGTACTGGCCCCCCAATGTCGCCGCCGGACTACCGTTGCTGGCGCTCGAAGCGTTGACGCTCCTCTCCCTCTCGCTGCTTGGCGGAACCCGCCTCTCGACGCTCACGAATGGCGTGGCGCTCTTCATGCTCTATGGGGTGGCATTCATCGGCTCGTGGGTCGAGCAGATCGGTGCGTTGCTGCAATCGAGCGATGCAGTGCGGATCGGTATTATCACGAGTCTGATCCTGCCGGTCGAGGCATTGTGGCGACGGGTCGCCTACCTGATGCAGCCGCCGCTCGCCAATAACCTCCCTGGTCCGTTTTCCACCTCTTCGGTTCCCAGCGAAGCCATGGTCGTCTACGCCGTGGTATACGCCGCCATTGCACTGCTGCTGGCGATGCGCTCGTTTGGACAGCGGGATCTGTGAAGTCGCCGTCATCGATGGCGGCGCACCCGCACCGAAGAGGTGCTGGTCGCCGACAAAACATCGCCGGACGACCTATTGCAACCGGATATTTGAACGCCCTCCTCCGGCGCTCGATCACGGACTGCTGACCGCCTGCACCGCAGCAACGGCGCTGATCAACGTTGAGAACGGTGTCGCCCTACCGAACGATCCCGATACAGATCCGTGAAAGGGTTTCAGGAGCGCGTATAATACCAATGACGATTGACGATGCCGCATGCTTGTCATTCCGCGCGCAGCGACTGGTCATTCCGCGCGCAGCGGCTTGTCATTCCGCGCGCCGCGACGGGTCATTCCGCGCGCCGCGACGGGTCATGCCGCGCGCCGCGACGGGTCATGCCGCGCGCAGCGACGGGTCATGCCGCGCGCAGCGACGGGTCATTCCGCGCGCAGCGACGGGTCATTCCGCGCGCAGCGACGGGTCATTCCGCGCGCAGCGACGGGTCATGCCGCGCGCAGCGACGGGTCATTCCGCGCGCAGCGACGGGTCATGCCGCGCGCAGCGAGGAATCTCAGCGGGTCGCGCACGACCCCTCGCGCTGCGCGGGGTGACCATGCCGGATGGTCACAGGTAATTGGTATAATAGTACTATGCCGGGGCTTTGCCTTGTGCCCCGTCACGACGCCACGCGCCTGTCACTCTGTGCAGCGGCGCCGGAGCGAAGGGTCGCGGTATGGCATCACTGTCGGGATTCCTCGCTGAGTTTACCCTGAGCGAAGCGAAGGACTCGGAATGACAACCCTCATCAGGGCATGAGGACCGATGACGCCTTGCGCGCTCGCGCGCTCTGCGGCATGACAACCCTCGTTGCAGGAATAGGGCGCACGAGCCGATGTTCGCATGGAGAAAGCGTCGGTGACCATTGTTGTGTTTGGCAGCATCAACATGGACCTGGTGGTGCGCACGCCGCGTCTGCCGGCGCCCGGCGAAACGCTCACCGGTCATTCATTCTTTACAGCGCCGGGGGGCAAAGGCGCCAATCAGGCCGTCGCCTGCGCGCGACTCGATGCACCGACCCGGATGGTTGGGCGTGTCGGCGATGATCTGTTCGGTGAACAATTGCGACACAGCCTGCGGTCTTTTGGTGTGCAGGACGATGGCGTGCTGACAACCCCCGGTCCGTCGGGGGTGGCGCTGATCGCCGTCGATGACGCGGCAGAGAACACCATCGTAATCGTTCCAGGCGCGAATGGCGCCGTCGGCAGCGAGGACATGCCACGGCTGGAGCGGGCGCTCGATGGCGCGCGCGCGCTGCTGTTGCAACTCGAAACGCCGCTTGCGACGGTTGCGGCGGCGGCGCGCGCCGGGCGCGCGCGCGGCGCGACGGTCATTCTCGATCCGGCGCCGGCGCTGCCGCTGCCTGATGAATTGTATGCGCTGGCGGACATTCTAACGCCGAACGAAAGTGAAGCGACAACCCTGACCGGCATCCCCGTCCATGATGAGCAGAGTGCGGCGGCGGCGGCGCGGGCATTGCGTGCGCGCGGCGCGCGAACGGTCATTATCAAACTCGGCGCGCGCGGCGCACTTGCGGCAGACGCGAACGGCGTGCGCTTCTGGCCCGCCTTCACCGTCACGGCGGTCGATACCGTCGCTGCGGGAGACGCCTTCAACGGCGGGCTGGCGGTGGCGCTGAGCGAGGGACGTCCCTTCGAGGAAGCCATCCGGTGGGGACTGGCTGCGGGCGCGCTGTCCGTCACCAAACATGGTGCGCAGCCGTCGATGCCGGATCGGGCGGAACTGCTGGCGTTGTCAGGGGTGAGGGGCTAGGGGGTGTGTGATGGCGACGAGAAGAAGGGTGTTATGCTGCAAGCGTTGATTTTTGATTTCGACGGGTTGATCCTCGACACAGAGACTCCCGATTTCATCGTGTTGAGCGAGCAGTATCGTCGTTTTGGCGCGGAACTTCTCCCTGAACGATGGGTGCATGGCCTGGGAACGACCGGCGGTTATGATCCCTACGGTGAACTCGAAGCGCTGACCGGCGCGAGGCTCGACCGCGAGGCGCTCCGGCGCGAACACCGTGAGCGGTACATCGCGTTGTGCGAGCAGCAACCGCTCCAACCCGGCGTGCGCGAGGTCATCATCGCAGCGCGCGCGCGCGGCATTCGCCTGGCAGTGGCATCGAGCGCAACACGTGAGTGGGTCGAGGGATGGCTCGAACGCCATGCCATTCGCGCATACTTCGCCTGTGTGCGCACTCGCAGCGACGGAGTGCGCGTCAAACCCGCACCTGATCTGTTCCTCAGCGCCGCCGCCTGCCTCGATGCGCCGCCGGAGTGGTGTGTCGTGCTCGAAGACTCGCCGAACGGCATTCGCGCTGCCGCAGCGGCAGGTATGCGGTGCGTCGCTGTTCCGGTGGCGCTCCTCGACACCCTCTCATTGCCTCCTCACATGCTGCGTCTCCACTCCCTGGCGGACCTCCCGGCGGACGCGCTGCTGGATCGAATGGCGAGCAGGTAGGGGTCAGGAGCGCTACCCGCTCTGATAACGATGCTCGGCGCTTTTTGATTCTGCAAGCCTATGCGCATGGTTCGTCGCTTTTTGTGACCAATGGCTTCCTGATGTGGCTCGCAACCTGATCAACAATGTGGAAGCGCAGATGCCATCGTTTCAGATTTTAGGATGCCTTGACCGAACACGAACAAACATGGAGTGGACGGCTTATGTTACGAGGAATGACCGTTTTGCTCATCTGTCAGTTGATCGGCGAAGTGACGGCGCGTGCGCTCAATCTGCCGATGCCCGGACCGGTGCTTGGCATGTTGCTGCTCTTCAGCGTTCTGCTATGGCGCGGCGCCCCTGAATGGCTCGATCAGGTTGCGCAAGGATTGCTGCGTTTTCTTCCCCTTTTCTTCGTGCCGGCCGGCGTCGGCATCATGAACCATGTGCAACTGATGCGCGCTGAGTGGCCGGCAATTGCCATCACTCTGCTTGTCAGCACGGTCATCACGATGATCGTCACCGCAGGGGTATTGCTCCTCTTTCTCCGTCTGACCGATGCAAGAAAGGCTTCCACGCATGCAACCAACCATGACTGACATCTGGGTCTATCTGGCACAGACGCCGCTCCTCTGGCTGACCGCCACGCTGCTGGTCTACTACCTGGCGGATCTGGGGTATCAGCGAGTTCGGCAGTGGACCCTGGCAAATCCGGTTCTTCTTTCGGTTGTCCTGCTGGTCATCTTCCTGACCGTCACCGGCACACCCTATCAGCGCTACTTTGATGGCGCTCAGTTCGTCCATTTCCTGCTGGGTCCGACGACTGTCGCGCTGGCATTGCCGCTCTGGCGCTATGCCAGTCGATTGCGGCGCATGCTGCTACCGCTCAGCGCGGCGCTTCTGGTCGGCTCGCTCACCTCCGTTCTATCGGTAGTCGCCATTGGTCGTCTCACCGGTGTATCGGAGGTCACGCTGCGTTCCCTGGCGCCCAAATCGGTCACCACACCGATTGCAATGGGCATCTCCGAACAGATTGGCGGGCTGCCATCGTTGACGGCTGTGCTGGTGATCGTCACCGGCATCATTGGCGCAGTCATCGCGCAAGATCTGTTCGACCGTCTGCGGTTGAACGATCAGGCGGCGCGTGGTCTGGCAATCGGGGTCGCATCGCATGGGATTGGCACTGCGCGTGCGTTGCAGATGCACGCCGAAGCTGGCGCGTTTGCAGGATTGGCGATGGGGCTGAACGGTGCGCTGACGGCGCTGCTGACACCGATACTGGCGCAGATTCTGGGTTTGTAACGACCGAGTCGCGCGGGGACGTCCCCCCGCCCCCGCATTTGAAAGGCGGACAGCACGCATTGACCCTCACCCCCCGCTCCTCCCCCGCGCGTGGGAGCGGGGAAACCGGCGCCGCGCGCGAGTCCGTCCCCCGGCGGGCGGGCCGGTGTTTGCGGTCATTGCGCCACCGGCGCAGCCGGTCGAAGCAATCTGTCATTGCGAGCCGCCGCAGGCGGCGAAGCAATCCCCTCGCAGACGTGCCAGGATGCGCGGTCACTGCGCCACCGGCGCAGCCGGGCGAAGCAATCTCATCACGGCGCAGCCGGGCGAAGCAATCTCATCATTGCGCCACCGGCGCAGCCGGTCAAAGCACGCCGTCATTGCGAGCCGCCGCAGGCGGCGAAGCAATCCCCTCACTGCGCCACCGGCGCAGCCGGGCGAAGCACGCCGTCATTGCGAGACCGGCGCAGCCGGGCGAAGCACGCCGTCATTGCGCCACCGGCGCAGCCGGTCAAAGCAATCTCCTCACCCCCTGCCCCGCTCCCGCACGCGGGAGAGGGGAGACCGGCGCCGCGCGCGCGTCCGTCCTGCGGTGGGGCGGGCCGCTGTGCGCGCGGAGGTTCTGCCCGCCCGTCAACCCTCCACGCGCGGGGGGCAGGGGGGCTTGCGACCGAATCGCGCGTCAGCCCTCGTGGTATCATGCACTGTCGCCTGGACCGGGCGGCGAATTGCGAACATCACAGCGTACCGTCTCAGGAAATCAATCATGTTCGATGAACGAGTCGTGCTCATCACCGGTGGCGGTTCAGGAATCGGGCGCGCAACAGCGCTGGCGTTCGGCAGGCACGGCGCGCGCGTAGTCGTCGGCAATCGGGATCGTGACGCCGGTGAAGCGACGGTCGCCGCAATCCGGGCAATGGGTGGAACGGCGTTGTTCGTTCCGACCGATGTCACCCGACCAACAGCGGTGCGCGCGCTGATCGACGCAGCGGTTGAAACGTTTGGACGCCTCGATGTTGCATTCAACAATGCTGGATGGTTCGGATCGGTCGCGCCGCTGGCAGAACAGGACGAGCATGAGTTCGACCCTGTTTTTGACACAAATGTACGCGGCGTTTTTCTGTGCATGAAGTACGAACTGGCACAGATGCTGAAACAGGGGCAGGGTGTCATCATTAACAATGCATCGACGACCGGCATACGCAATTCGACAATGGGTGTGGCGCTGTATGCCGCAGCAAAAGCGGCGGTGATTTCCCTGACACGCTCTGCCGCCATAGAATACGCCGCTCATGGCGTGCGCATTAATTGCAGTAGCGCCAGGACGGATTGCGACCGACATGCTGGCGAAAGCAGGCGGCGGCAACCCGGAACGTTTTGCTGCGGTGATTCCCATGCGACGCCTTGGTACATCAGAAGAAGTCGCTCAGGCAGTTCTCTGGCTGGCATCATCGGCGGCGTCATTCGTCACCGGTCAGGTGCTGGGGGTCGATGGCGGATACCTGGCATCATAATACACATAGAAGGAGACACAACGATGCATGTCTGCGTCTACTGCGCCTCGAGCGATCACGTACCGGCACTCTATCTGGAAGCGGCCCATACCTTCGGTGAAGGGATGGCGCGGCGCGGCTGGACGCTGGTGTACGGCGGGGGTGGCATCGGATTGATGGGCGCGGTCGCGCGAGCGGTACACGGCGCCGGCGGACGGGTCATTGGCGTTATTCCACAAACGCTGCTGGAACGCGAAGTCGGCTATCAGGAAGCGGACGAACTGATCGTCACCGGAACTCTACGCGAACGCAAGCAGATCATGGATGATCGCGCCGATGCGTTCGTCGCGCTGCCAGGCGGCTTCGGCACACTCGAAGAATTGCTGGAAATCATGACGCTTCGCATGCTTGGCTACCACAACAAGCCGATCGTCATCGTCAACATTGGCGGTTATTTCGATCCGCTCCTGACACAGTTCGAGTATATCTTCACCCAAAACTTTGCCCACGAACGCTACCGCCGTCTCTACGCCGTGAAAGCCGATCCTGAAACAGCCCTCACCTATCTGGAGCGAATCACGCCTGGCTCGCCGTAATGCAGGAAGATAGTCGCAGCATCTCAGTATCATGGCATTACGCGCGCAACGACCTCCACCGCTCGCGCAACGCCCTCCTCGGCGCCGATCAACCGCCCTATCGCCGCAGCACGCACCCGGATGAGGTCATCAGTCGCCGCCATAATGGCGGGTGCCAGGCGATCCGGCGTTGCGCGTCGCCGCGGCAGCGGCGGCGGTCCCGCGCCAATTGCGGCGACGCGCATCCCCCAGAAGGGTTGATCGATCCCGACCGGAACCGTCATCGTCGGGATACCGGCGCGCAAACTGGCGGCGGTTGTTCCGGCGCCGCCATGGTGAACGGCGACGGCGACACGTGGGAAGAGCAGGCGATGGGGCGCGTATGGCACGACGAGCACATCACGGCGACCGGCTGCCAGGCGCGCGACGTCGGCTGAACCGAAGAGAATGCCGCGGCGCTGCGCCAGGCGCAGCGCTTCCAGCGCCAGCGCCGCATCATCGCGCGGTCGCCGACCGCCCATGCTGCCAAAACCGATGACAATCGGCGGATCGCCAGCTGCAAGGAACGACTCAATCTCCGGCGCCAGGCGTTCAGCCGGATGGTCGAGGAACCAGTAGCCGGTCACCATATGATGTGGCGGCCAGTCGTCAGGCGGTGGCACGACATGCGGGCTGAACCCGTAGACGAAGGGCGCACTCGATGTGCACGCTAGAGCAAAGGGGTCGAGCGACATGTGGCGCGGACCAGGCGCGCGCGCCCGCCAGCGATGGAATACGGTTCGCCATGGCAGCCAGGTCGCCAGTTCGACAGCCGTATAACTCAGACGGCGGGCGCGCGCGCCCAGGCTTAATGTCACCGGCAGCAGCGGCGATGGAAAGCGGATCGTTAGCGTGACGGGCTGCAACGGCGCCCAGACACAGGGTATGCCGAACGTCGTCGCAATAAGTTGCCCCCAGCAACTTGCCAGCGACACAATGATCAGGGCGCTCCCGTAACATGCGGTCGCTGCCGCGTCCAGCATGCGAGCATAGATCGCCTGCGCCGACCGAATATAACGGAGTGTTGCGACCACGCCACGCCCTACTCCGCCATCGAAGGTCAGCGCCGCATCATCATGAAGAAGCAGATCACTGGGATTGCCCCCGATGCTGCGAAACGCCAGACCCTGCGCCTGAACCAGAGGCGCAAACTGAGGATGGGTTGCAAGCGCAACAGCGAAGCCAGCATCGTGCAAACCTTTGCCGAGCGCCGCCAGTGGGCGCACGTCCCCCAGCGTGCCGCTCGCCAGGATCGTGATGGTTGGGCGCATCCCGCGCGCTTATTCCTCTACAGCGCCTTCTGGCGTCCAGCCCTCCGGTTTGGCGTCGCTCTCGCCAAAGAAGAAGAGTTCCGCCTGCTGCATCATCACCTCGGTGGCACGGGGATCGACCATGCTCAACCCGTAGTGGTTGATAATCAGTAACGCCTGATCCATCCACATATTCCACGCCTGCTGCGATACATTCTCGTAAATACGCTTCCCCAATTCGCCGGGGTATGGCGGACGGGGCAAACCAGGCAATTCACGACCGAGTTTGACGCATTTGACCATGCGCGGTGTGCTCATACACGTCTCCAGTTGGCAAATTGTTACTCTCTGTAACTCACCGTTCCCTACGATAGTATACTACCATATGGTATGCTCACCGCATGGTGGTGAGGTCTGGGCAAAGAAACGGTCGCGAAGGGAAGCGCATATGGACATTGCCATTCCACAAGCCCACGCACCCGATGAACACCGGGTGGCGCTCACGCCAGCCGGCGTGCACTCGCTGGTCATTGCCGGGCACACAGTGTTTGTCGAGAGCGGCGCCGGAGCCGGCGCAGGGTTTACCGATGCGTCCTACAGCGCTGTAGGCGCGCATATCGCATATGGTCCTGAGGAGATTTATGCGCGCGGCGACCTGTTGCTGACTATCGATGGGGTGCCGGAGAATGCATTGCCGATGGTGCGTCCCGGTCAGGTTGTAGCCGGTTTTTTGCACCTGGCCGTCACGCCGCGCCGTGTCATCGATGCGCTGGCGGCGGCAGGCGCATCGACGCTCAGTTATGAAGCGATCCGGCGCAACGACGGTATTGCGCCGGTGCTGTTGCCCATGAGCGAGATTGGCGGTCGTTTGATGCCGCAACTGGCGGCGCATCTACTGGAAACGCCGAGCGGCGGGCGTGGCACCCTGCTGGCGCCCATTCCCGGCGTTCCATCGGCGGAAGTTGTGATCCTGGGCGCCGGTCGAGTCGGCGGCAATGCGGCATATGGGTTCAGTTCCTGGGGAGTGCAGACGACGGTGCTCGATCAGGATATGGATCGATTGCGCGCGGTGGAACAGATCTGCCGCGGGCACGTCACAACCCGGCTTGCCACCGAGAGCGCGCTGGCGCACGTGCTCCCCTTTGCCGACGTGGTTATTGGCGCCGTCAAAGTTCCGCACGGTCGTGCGCCCAAACTGGTAAGCGCCGCCATGGTTGCAACAATGAAGCCACGCAGCGTCATCATCGATGTTGCCATCGATGAAGGCGGATGTATCGAGACGAGTCGCCCAACGACGCACAGCAATCCGACCTACCTGGCGTCGGGAGTTCTGCACTATGCCGTGCCCAACATTCCGAGCGCCGTGGCACGCACTGCTGCCCATGCACTGAACAATGCGCTTTTGCCCTTCGCACTGCGGATCGCATCCCAGGGACTCGAACGAGCAGCGCAGCAAGATGACGCAATTGCACGCGGAATCGGTCTTCTCAACGGGCAGCCATACACATCACATATCGAGCAAGCACTCGAACACTCATGAGAGATGACGGAAAACGGTCCTCACGAAGCGCAGCGCAGGGGCGAGGCAAAGGGCACACGGTGGCGCTCGTCACCCTGAGCACTGCAGCGGGTCTCCGCGAGGGCAGGCGAGATGCTTCACTGCGTTCCGCAGGATACCGGCGCTCGTCACCCTGAGCGCAGCAGCGGGGCGTAACTCGTTCACCTATCATGCTGAGGGGCAAGAGTGCAGGATGCGGAGCGCAACCGGAAACAGCGATCAAGACCTCAAAACGATGTGGAGATAGTGCTATGCCACGCTCGCTAACGGCAGGAAGGCGTGAAATGACCGCTGAAGAAGCGGTGGAACTGATAGAGTCGAACCATCGGGTATATATCGGCGGCGGATGCGGCGTGCCCATACCGCTGCTGGATGCGCTCGTAGCACGCGCGCCTGAGTTGCGCAATGTCGAGATCATTCACATGCTGACGGCAGGGGAGGACCCAACGACGGCGCCGGAACTGGCGGCGTCATTTCGCCATAACGCCCTGTTTATCGGGCACAACACACGGCGCGCCGTCAACGAGGGGCGCGCCGATTTTACGCCGATCTTTCTCGGCGAGATTCCAAAACTGTTTCGGCAGGGCATCCTGCCGCTCGATGTCGCCATGATTCAGGTTTCACCGCCGGATCGCCATGGGTTCTGCTCGCTTGGGGTAGAAGTCGGATGCACCCTGCCGGCAGCGCGCACAGCAAAGATCGTCATTGCCGAGGTCAATGCACGGATGCCGCGCACCCTTGGCGACAGTTTCATTCATATCTCGCGCCTGACGGCGCTGGTCGAAAGTGATCGTCCGCTGCTGGAGTTGCCACAGGGAGAAACCAACAGCGTTGCGCAGGCGATTGGTCGCCACATTGCAGAACTGATCCCGGATGGCGCCACGCTGCAACTCGGGATTGGCGCCATCCCGGATGCGGTGCTCTCGAATCTGCACGGCAAACGGCACCTGGGGATCCACACCGAGTTGTTCTCGGATGGCGTCATTGATCTGGTCGAAGCCGGGGTCATTGACGGTGAATTGAAGACCATCCATCAGGGAAAGGTCGTTGCCGGCTTTATCCTCGGCAGTCAGCGTTGCTTCGATTGGGCGCACAACAATGCTATGGTGGAAATGCACCCTACCGACTATGTCAACGATCCGTTCGTCATCGCACAGCACAAGAATATGGTCGCCGTCAATTCGGCGTTGCAGGTCGACCTGACCGGTCAGGTGTGCGCCGATAGCATCGGCACGCGCCTGTACAGCGGGGTTGGGGGGCAGGTCGATTTTATTCGCGGCGCGTCGCGCTCAGAGGGGGGTATTCCCATCATCGCCATTTCATCGACGGCACGTGACGGCACAATTTCACGCATCGTGCCGACGCTCGATGTCGGCGCAGGCGTGGTCACCAGTCGCTACGACGTGCATTTTGTGGTCACTGAGTATGGCGTGGCGGACCTGTATGGCCGCACCCTGGCGCAACGCGCCCGCGCGCTGATCAATATTGCTCACCCGGCATTTCGCGATCAGTTGACCGAAGCGGCGAAAAAATTGCACTATATCTGACGCTCACTCGCCGGCACGCACCAGAATGAGCGGCGTCGTCGTGGCGTGCAGCACCTTATCCGCCACGCTGCCGAGCGCCCAGCGCCGCAACCCGCCATATCCGTGCGTCGCCATCACAATCAGGTCGACGTCCATCGCCTGCGCTTCGTCGATGATCACCTCGGCAGGATACCCGATAATCGCATGGGTAAGCACACGCGGAACCTCAGCGCGCAATGAGGCGGCTTCCGCGTTCAGGTCGTTCAGCGCGTACTCGTGCAGCGCGCCAAGCGCTTCGTTATTCTCGGCAAGAGGACGACCCAACATGGGCGCACCGATGTATGCCTCGATCATGGGCACCACCGCGCGGAGCAGGATCAATTCGGCGTGTGCGGCGCGCGCAATCTCGCTCGCAAGCGGCAGCGCCTGCCGCGCCAGCCCGGAGCCATCGAGCGGTATGAGAATACGGCGCGGCGGATGCACAATCGGCTGCGCTTGCCCGCGCACCAGCAGCACCGGCGCTTCGGTCGCATGAATGACCTTATCGGCGACACTGCCAAGCGCCCAGCGGCGCAAGCCGCTGTAGCCATGCGTGGCCATTGCGATCATTGCACCGGGGAGGCATCCGGCGGCGACTTCGACGATCACATCGGCAGGTGAACCGGAGCGCACATCGCTGACGACTTCAATCCCTGCATCTTCGAGCGCCTTCGCCTGTGCGTCGAGGTACGCCTGCGCGCGCTGGCGAAGCGCCTCCATCGATTCATCGTAATAATCGCGGCGCAGCGCTTCGCTCTCTGGAACGCCATAGACCGAAATGAGCACCTGCGCCCACGACTCGCCGCTGCTAAGATGCGACTCCTGAACGACGCGGAGCAGATGGACCCGCGCCCCCAACAGCGGCGCCAACACCCGAACATATGGCAGCACCTGGGCTGACAGTTCGGAGCCATCGAGCGGTACAACTATGGTTTGCATCATCGTCCTCCTCATCGAGGCTGGTTCTCTCTGAAGCATAACATACTCCATCCATCCCTTTGGAAGAAGATGTTCACCACGGATGGCGTCCTCACAACGCATTGAGACGACGTTGTGATACCTTTACGCACTGTACTGGCATCTTTCCTGCCCTTTTCCATCGAGATCACCTATAGTTAGGGTGAACGTATTTGCCTGTGATCGCACTCAACGAAGAGGTGGTCAGCATGTTTCACAAAATACTCGTCGCTGTGGATGGTTCGCCAACGTCGTCGCGGGCAATCGACGCAGCCGTCGATATCGCAAAGCATTACAACGCAAAATTGTGCCTGCTCCATGCGTTCCCGCATGTCTCCGATCTTCTCGGCACGCCCGAATACGAGCGTCTGTTGGAAACACGGATGCTGATAGGCCAGTCGCTGATTGAGGCTGCACGTACTCAGGTCGGCGATCAGGCGGATGTTGATGTACAATTGCTCGAAGGACCGCCAGCGCAGGCGATTCTGCGCGTTGCCGAAGAGGAGAACTTCGACCTGATCGTCATGGGGTCGCGCGGGCATAGTACACTCGTTGGTCTGCTCCTGGGCAGTGTGAGCAATACAGTGGTGCAACGCGCCCACTGCCCGGTATTGGTCGTACACTAGATATCGCTGCCAGATAACAATCCGGCGCAGGTTGGTGAGGAGGCGCGCATGTGCCGATCCATCCTGGTGCCGCTCGATGGCTCGGCGTTCAGTGAGCATGCGTTGCCACTGGCGCTCTCGGTCGCGCGGCGATCAGGCGCGCAACTTTACCTTGCTCACGTCCTGTCTGGACGTGGCGGGCTGGCCGATATGGCAGAACGCGCCAGCGCAGCAAGTCGGACGGCCTACCTCGAGCGGGTGGCGCAGCAGATCGAGAAACAATCGGTGCGTGCGCCGATTATGTCGATCCTCACCGGACCTGTCGCCGAGACGCTTCTGGAGCACGCGCGATCTGTCGGGTGCGATCTGATCGTGCTCACAACCCACGGTCGGGGGGCGCTCTCACGGCTCTGGCTCGGTAGCGTCGCCGATGTGATCGTGCGGCGCTCGCCGGTGCCGGTAATGCTGGTGCGCCCCCATCAGCCAACCGTAACCATCGATACGAAAACTACCAGGCTTTCGTTGCGCCGTATTCTGATCCCGCTCGATGGTTCTCCTCTGGCAGAAGCAATCATTGAGCACAGTGTTCATATCGGGCGTATCATGGACGCGGAGTATACGCTGCTGCGAGTCGTCGATCCCTCCGTCCTCGGTCTGTCGGCTCAGGATGAGAATGCCGGCGCCGCGACGGTGGCGCAACCGCTCAAGGATCGCGCACAGGCGTATCTGGAACGGCAGGCGGAGGAATTGCGCGCGCAGGGGTTGCAGGTCGATGCTGCGGTCATGGTAGGAGAACCATCCGCATGTATTCTCGACTATGCACGGATGCATAGCATCGACCTGATTGCGATGGCAACCCACGGACGTGGCGGGTTTTCCCTCCTGCTCCTCGGCAGCGTCGCCGATAAAGTCCTGCGCGGGTCATCGCTGCCGCTGTTGTTGTACAGCCCTGGAGTCAAGTGATACCAATGACGCTTGACGATGCCGCATGCGGGTCCTTCCGAGCCCTTCGCTTCGCTCAGGGTAAACGCAGCGTGGAATCGGCGCGGGTCGCGCCCGACCCCTCGCGCGGCTCGGGGTGACCATGCCGGATGGTCACCGGTCATTGGTATGAGTGGGTGGAAGGTTGAAGGTGTGAAGGCGGAGACGTTGCATCGCAATGTCTCGCTGCATGTGACCGTCATCTTCATTACGGCACGACGTGAAGGCGATAGCGCTCCAACAGAATGGCAGCGTCTTCATCGCTCAACGGCATCTGCCAGCCATCCACGGTGTTGGCGGGGCTGTGAGCGTGGAGATTGAGCGCGATCACCTCATCTGCCCATGGTCGGATCATGCGCAGGATATGTTCATGGGCATGCGGTGTTGCAAGCAAGCATGCCACCGGATGGTAGCGCCGCAGCGCCTGAAGTGCCGCAAGTTGCGACAGTCCGCTGCGCAGCCCGTCATCGACCAGAATGACCGGTCGCCGGATGTCGAACGGCAGAGGACGTCCGTGACGATAGAGCGTGATCAGTTTGGGAAGCATTGCCTGCTCGGCTCTGACCATATCCCACAGCATTGCAGGAGTCACCCCCGGCACGCGCAGGATGGCGCCGTTCAGGCACAACCCGCCCGACTCGCTGACGGCGCCGGCGGCAACCGCAGGATTGCCGCGTACCCGAAACTCACGGGTGACGATAACATCCACCTGAAGACGAAGCGAGCGCGCGAACTCACCCCCAACGGCTACGCCTCCCGGTGGGATCGCCAGCACGACAGCGTGCGTACCACGAAAGCGCCCCAGCAGTGATGCAAGCCGTCGCCCTGCCGCAGCGCGATCTTCGTAACGATCATCGCACCCGATCAGCGGAACTCCATATATCGGCTCGATCACAGGGGGCTTCATCATTGATCGTCGCGCGACTCCTACCGCTCTGCACCCTGTTCCTGCGTCACCAGATAGACAAAGCAGGGACAATCCCGCCCAGGGATTGCAGTGTGTCGTTCCGGGCGATCCAGCATGCAGGCGATACTATCAAAGTAACGACAGTTATCGCAACGATGGAGATGGTAGTGACAACGCCAGCACTGATCATCACGACTGATCGTATCGAGCGACCGTCCGCGCAACACAGCGCCGCAATGATGGCAGATAAGGGTAGGGCGCTCAGCGTCACGCGCCTCGCCGCCTGTTGCCAGGGCGATCTGTAGTCGGAAAAGATCGCTCTCCGTGATTATGCCAATCACCCGTCCCTCATCATCGACAACCGGCAGTCCGCCAATTTTGTACGTCAACATCAATCGAGCGGCATCGAGCGCCGATGCGTCCGGCGTGATGGTCACGACGTGGCGTGTCATGCACTCGACCACCGTGACCCGATCGAGCAATGCACGCCACTCATAGTAGCTGAGCGTTGTGTCGGCTGGTTGGGCAGCGCGTAGATCGCCGCGCGTGATAATTCCTATCAGTTTGCCATTTTCCACCACCGGCAACCGGCGAATGCGCCGCTGTTCCATCAGGCGTTGCGCCTCAGCAAGCGTCGTTGTCGGAGCAATGACAATTGCAGGAGTGCTCATCCAGTCCGCGACTCGTTGATTTTTCATAGTTGCCTCCAGCGCGGCGATTGGGAAGCGCCTGAGTGTACTGTAGCATGTCACACTGCGTTAGAAAGAAAAGAAACCATTACACACGGAGAGTATGCGTTTACATGCTTTACCGATTACGCTTGACGATGCCGCATGCGTGTCATTCCGAGCCCTTCGCTTCGCTCAGGGTAAACGCAGCGCGGAATCTGAGCGGGTCGCGCACGACCCCTCGTGCTGCTCGGGGTGACAATACCGGATGTTCACAGGTAACTGGTATTATCGTTCATAATGCATAGGGGCGTTTTTTCAGGTAGTGGATCTGTTACCGCAAGTGACAATCCGTTACGCCACACACGAGATGAGAGCGGCTACAATTGTTAAGAAACCGCTTGCATATTCAGGTTGCTGTGCTGCCTGCGCCGTCCTGTCAGGCGGTTGCGGTGTCTGGCACTGCTCCAGAAAGGAGAACTTCAATGACGAAGACATCAGCATCTTCCAGGCGACGCGCCGCTGTGCCTGCCGAGGAGGAGATCCGCTTCTGGATGCGCGCTCCGGCAGTCACCGTCAACCTGGCAGCGCCGGTCAGCGAGGCGTTGGCGCTGATGCGTGAACATAATGTCCGCCGCCTGCCAGTGGTCATCGATACGGGGGAACTGCGCGGCATCATTACGCAGGGAGATATTCGCGGCGCCGATCTGCTGCGGGTGGCAGGTATGGATCCGTTCGAGATCGCCGATGCACTGCGCCGGATCAAGGTGTATGAGGTCATGACGGAGGACCCGATCACGGTCACACCGGAGACCAGCCTGCGTGAGGCGGCGATGCTCATGATCGACAACAAGATCGGCGGTTTGCCGGTGGTGGACGAGCACAATATGGTTGTGGGCATCATTACCGAGAGCGACCTGTTTGAGGCGCTGGTGCACGTGCTCGAACGCCGCGATATGGAAGAGGAAGGTTGAGAAATCATCAATACAACAAAACAATGGGTCGCTATGGTGGCGCCGTGGCAATGCGACGGCGCCACCGCGATCATGATAATGTCTATGCCTCCTCCGACGCTACCAATGACCGGTGACCATCCGGCATGGTCACCCCGCGCAGCGCGAGGGGTCATGCGCGACCCGCGCCGATTCCGCGCTGCGTTTATCCTGAGCGAAGCGAAGGGCTCGGAATGACACGCATGCGGCATCGTCAAGCGTCATTGGTAGCTTCCTCTTCCATGGCTTCCACCGTCTGATTGCGGGCGCGTTCGATGCGATCAAGACGGCGCTCGAATTGCCCCATCGCAAACTGCATAAAATCATCGTGGCTCAATCCAAAGGGCACGACCTCGTAACAGGCAAAGGCATCGTCGATGACCCCCATCGCATAGACAACGAGTTCGTTCATTCGCTCGACAACGACATCCCACAGGCGTGGTTCGGCATTGATCAGACGCGACAGGAGATACACGCCATAGGCGATATGACGCGACTCGTCCTGTTTCAGTAGCCCGATCCCTTTGCGTGTGCCGGGCATCAGGTTGCGTCGTTCGAGCATGGTGAAGTAGGCATGATAGCCGGTTTCCGCCAGCACGCCTTCGACGATCATGTTGTAGGTGAGCGAGGCGATGGCTTGCGCCTCCGGTGAGGGATCGTCACGGAGCCGCTCCATGGCGGCCGGCAACGCCTCGTGAATGAGCGCGCGATAGTTGGCGGTATGGTAGTGGCTCAGATCGCCCGTCACTCCGGCGACTTCGGTGAGGAAGCGGTTGAAGAAGTCGGTGTGCTTGGCTTCTTCCCACAGGAAACTGGTCAGAAACAGTTCCTCTTCGATGCGCCCTTCGGCAGCAATCGTGGCGACCAGCGGCAACAGATCGAGCGTGACCGCCTCTTCGCCCGCCTGGAAGAGTGAAGTCAGCCGCAGCACCAGATCGCGTTCGTCATCGGTCAACGTCTGCCAGTCGCGCATGTCCTGACTGAAATCGATATCGCTGGGATTCCAGACCCCCAGCCGTTTGGCTTTCTCGAATAGTCGCATTGGCACAGAGTCACGGCGCAAACCACGACTGGTCGTGACAAATACTGAATGGCTCATCATCGTTTCCTTTCCATTTTCGGCGCCTTTCCCAGCGCCTTGCTCTCCAGCGGAGACCGGACGCCGACCCGGTGCAGGATGGCGCGTACATCGTCTCCGGTCAGAAATGCGAATGCTTCCTGGACGGCGCGCGACATTGCGTGCTCGCGTGAACGGAGGGCGAACCATTCCTGGTACAGACTCAGTTCGACAGGGATGGTGCTGACATTCGTCTGGCGCAGCGCACATGATTGTGGCACGAACGCCAACCCGATGCCGCTGCATACCGCCTCCAGCGCAACGGTGGCGCTATCGGTCTCGAGCACCACGCGCACATCGGCGGGCGCCAGACCACCTGCCTGTAAGCCTTCATCGATCACGCGACGAGTGGCGCTTCCACTGCGCGGCATGATAATGGGCGCCTGACGGAGCGCGTCGGGCAGGATAAGACCACGATGCGCCAGTTCGTGGTCGCGCGGCGCTATCAGGACGAGCGGATCGATGCCGAGCAGTTGCACAACCCAGTGGCGCGAACTTTGCTTTTCCTCGATGAACGCGATATGGATATGCTGGCGGGATAACTGTTCCAGCACAATATCGACCGAAGCGACGTTGACGGAAAGACAGACAGCCGGATGGCGTTCACGAAACGCATGGAGTATTCCGGTTAGCAGGACTTCAGCGCCGGAAGGAGTACACCCAATCGCCACCCGTCCGCTCAACTGCCCACGCAAACTGCGAATGCGCTCTTCGGCTTGCGTCGCCAGTTCCAGCATCTCGCGCGCCATGGCAATCAGTTCTTCGCCGGCCTGTGTTGGCAGCATCTGTTGTCCGACTCGCCGAAACAGCCGCACCTGATCGAGTTGGGCTTCAAGCGCCCGGATGTGACTGCTGACTGCCGGTTGCGACAGATGGAGGCGTTCGGCTGCGGCGCTGTAACTGCCGGTTTCTACCACGGCAAGGAATGTTTGCAGATGAATAGTGTTGAGCATACCATTCGCCCATTTAATGCACACCCCAGGCAGCGCGTTCAGCCGCCATGGACGCCTGGCGTCACCACATAAAAGAACCCAAGACCAACAATCAGATAGACTGCTAGCAACTGCGCGCCTTCGAGCCAGTTGCTCTCGCCATCGACCGATACCTGCACAGCGCAGAGCACTGCCAGCGTCAGCGCAGCAACCTCGAAGAGACTGAAATAGAGGGTCATTTCATTGCCGAAGAGCAGGCTGATAAAGACCAGCAACGGCGCGACAAACAACGCAATCTGCATGCTGGACCCCAGCGAAATAGACAACGATAGGTCCATCTTGTTTTTCATTGCCACCTGCACGCCGACAATATGCTCTGCGACGTTGCCAACCAGAGGGATCAGAATCACCCCCAGAAACAATTCACTGACGCCAAGTTGCTCCACCACCGGTTCGACCGCGCCGACCAGAAATTCGCTCAAAAAGACGATAGCAATCGTCGAGACCGTCAGCACACCAAGCGAAACGGGCACGCTCCACTTTGCCCGATGGTGTTCTATTTCGGCAGAAGGATCATCAACACCGGTTGGGGCGCCAATGCCGCGTTCCGGTTTCTGAAATGAGAAGATCAGACTCAGAACATAGAGCACAATCAGGATCGCTGCAACTCCCAGGCTCAGCGCATCGAGCGCCGGATCGCGCACATCAGTGTTGAAGACATCGACAGCACCGCTCTGCACCTCACGAAGTAACTCAAACAATGTCGGGATCATCATACCAACAACCGAAAGCATCATCATCGTCGCCGCGACGCCGGTCAGGTTGCGGTCGAACGTCTGAATGCCGTGACGAATGCCGCCAAGCAGCAGGCTGAGACCGAGGATAAGGAGCAGGTTGCCCAGAATCGAGCCGGTAATCGACGCTTTGACCAGTTCGATCTTGCCCTCGCGCAACGCAACGATGGTAATAATCAATTCGGCGGCGTTTCCCAGAGTGGCATTGAGCAAACCGCCGATTTTCGGTCCGACGTGAATGGCAAGTTCTTCGGTCGCTTCGCCGAGCAGACCGGCAAGGGGAATGAGCGCCACGCAGGAAAGCGCAAAGACGAGCAGGGGATTGGGGAAGAACAATTCAGCCAGGAACGCCAGCGGGACGAAGATGAGCATGTAGCGCAAGACGTTCACCGAATACCCCCTTCTGGCGAGCGAAGATGAGAACCGGGCGAGTCATCATACCACATGTGCGGCGCACTGCGGTTGCGCAAAGCCTGCTTTCGACATACGATAATGGGGAGCGCGCGGTTGAGTCGCCGCGCGCAAGCACAAAGGAGGATGCTGTGTTAACCACCGATCAGGAGATTCGCAATCTCCTCACCGCTGCACGCACCGTTGCAGTCGTTGGCATCAGCGACGATCCCGAACGCGACTCGTATCTGGTCGCTGAGTTTTTGCAGCGCCAGGGGTATCGGGTCATTCCGGTGAATCCGCGCCTGGCGACGCTGAATATTCAGGTGCTTGGCGAAAAGGCGTATGCCACGCTGCGCGATGTGCCTGAACCGATCGATATTGTGGACATCTTTCGCCGTCCTGAAACGGTGATGCCGGTCGTTGAGGATGCGATTGCCGTTGGCGCCGGCGCGGTGTGGATGCAGTTGTCAATCGTGAATGAGGAAGCCGCAGCGCGCGCCGAAGAAGCAGGGTTGAAGGTGGTCATGAATCGCTGCATGGCAGTCGAGCATCGGCGGTTGATTCCAAAACAGGCATAACGTATCATTCTTCCAACAGGCAGACAGGGACGGAGAAGAAATCATGCTCGCCTCGTATGCAGCACGCTATCGCGCTCACCTGGAGGAGTCGGTCATTCCGTTCTGGTTGCAGCACTCGCTGGATCACGAGTATGGCGGACAGTTTACCTGCCTTGATCGCGACGGCTCGATCTACGATACAAAGAAGTACATGTGGTTGCAAGGGCGCGCGGTCTGGATGTTTTCGCGGTTGTACAACGAGTTCGACCATCGCCAGGAGTTCCTCGACGCCGCAACGCTCATCTGCCGATTTATGCGTCGTTATGGGCGCGACCCGCAAGGGCGCGTTTATTTTAGTCTGACGCGCGAAGGAGAACCGTACTTTTATCAGCGCAAGCCGTATGCGGCGGTGTTCTACATGCTCGGCTTGCTGGAGTATGCGCGCGCAACCGGCGATCAAGAGTGTCTTAATGAGGCTATCGAGGTCTTCTGGCAGATCGACCGATGGATCCGCAATCCGGCGCTGCTCGACCGCCCTGCGCTGACGGGCAATCCGCCGGTCAGCAGCCTGGCGAATGTGATGGTGTTGGCGAGCATGGCCATCGAACTGGCGCGGGTCTCCGATGATCTGCGCTATGTGCAGGTGATCCGCGACGCTATGGATGGCGTGGTGCGCCATTACGATCCACAGCGCCGCATTCTCATTGAACATGTGGCTCTCGATAGGCGCGACCTGCGCGCCTGGCCCGAAGGTCGGCTGTTCAGCCCTGGTCACTCGATTGAGGTCGCCTGGTTTCTGCTCCACATGCTCGAGTTTGTGCCGTCCGAAGACCATCGGCGCCTGGCGTTCGATGTGCTTGAAGGATCGCTGGAGTATGGCTGGGATCGGGAGTATGGCGGGTTGTACTACTTTATGGACATCGAAGGCAAGCCGACGCTTCAGCTCGAGTCAACGATGAAGTTGTGGTGGCCCCACACGGAGGCGATCTATGCCCTGACGCTGGCATATACGCTGACCGGCGAGGAACGCTGGATGCGCTGGCTGGAACGAGTGGACAACTATGCGTTTCGCACGTTTGTCGATCCCGTAGAGGGGGAATGGTTCGGCTATTGCGACCGGCGCGGCGATCTGGCGTTGACCAGCAAGGGAGGCAATTACAAAGGGTTCTTCCATGTGCCGCGCGCGCTACTCTTCAGTGTGCAACGCATTGAAGGCGCGTCCTTCGCGCAGCACCGTCCATAAGAAGATCGGCACTGCGGTCATGATCCGCCGCCAGCGCCAGGGCTGAACGAGCAAACGATAGAGCCACTTCAGCCCCAGGCGCTGCACAAGGGCTGGCGCGCGCGGCACGACTCCCGCCAGTTCGTCGAACGTTCCGCCAACGCCAATGGCAACCGGAACGCGCATAATCGGTTGATTACGCGCGATCCACAGGTCTTGCGCCGGATGCCCATATGCGACCAGTAGTACATCAGGGGTGGCTGCGAGAATCCGTTCACGGATTGCGGCTTCGTCGGCAGGATGTGGCGACCCGGCATAACACCCGGCAATACGCAGACCAGGGTTTGCCCGTTGCAGGGCTGCCGCGGCGCGTTCCGCCACACCGGGGGCTGCGCCAAGAAGGAAGAGCGACCAGCCGTGCAGCGCGGCTGCCGCAGCAATGCGCTCGGTCAGTGCAATACCGGTCACACGACCGCGCAGCGGCGTGCCGCACCAGCGCGCCGCCAGAATCAGACCAACACCGTCGGGGGTTGCCAGATCGGCAGCGGCAAGCACGCGACGAAAAGCGCGATTGCGCCGCGCTTCCATAATAAACTCCGGGTTCACCGTAACGATCTGATGTGGTCCGCCTTCCGCAATAAACCCGGCGACGGCGGCAAGCGCATCGTCCATCAGCACATCGTCAATGGCGACTCCCAGAATGATGACACGTTTGCGCATCGTATTGGACAGCCCTTTCTTCTGCGGCTATAATGACGGTCTCTAAGAGTGCAAAGCGTCTGAAAACGCTCACGGTTCATTTTGCTCTTCACTGTGCGATTATAAAAGGAGTGACGCTATGTACCGCAGCCACACCTGCGGCGAGCTGCGTGTCGAGCACGCCGGGCAGGAAGTGCTGCTCGCCGGTTGGGTGCATCGCCGCCGCGACCACGGTCCCTTGATCTTCATCGACCTGCGTGATCGGTATGGTCTCACGCAGGTGGTTTTTGATTCGGCGGCTGCGCCTACGGCGCACGCCGTCGCCACTGATGCGCGCATTGAGTATGTGCTTCAGGTGCGCGGCAGGGTGGTGCAGCGACCAGAGGAGGCGTACAATCCCGATCTTGCCACCGGCATGATCGAAGTCCACGCAACCGAGGCGACGATCCTCAACCCGGCGAAGAACCCACCCCTCTACATCAACAAGGAAGGTGGCGAGGACGAAACGATCCGCCTGAAGTATCGGTACCTGGACCTGCGGCGCGAACGGATGCAGCGGAATATCATCCTGCGCCACCGGATCGTCAAGTTCATCCGCGATTTCCTTGATCGCGAAGGGTTTGTTGAAATCGAGACGCCGATTCTGATCAAATCGACTCCCGAAGGTGCGCGCGACTATCTGGTGCCAAGCCGGCTTCACCCCGGCAAGTTCTATGCGTTGCCGCAATCGCCGCAGCAGTTGAAGCAACTGCTCATGGTCGCCGGGTTTGATCGCTACTTCCAGATCGCGCGCTGCTTCCGCGATGAGGATCAGCGCGCCGACCGGCAACCGGAGTTTACGCAACTCGATATGGAGATGAGTTTTGTCGATCAGGACGATGTACTCGACATCATTGAACGGCTTTTCACCGCGTTGTGCCGTGAGATTACGCCGCATAAGCGACTCTTGACCCCCTTTCCGCGCCTGACCTTCGCCGAGGCGATGGAACGCTTCGGATCCGATAAGCCGGACCTGCGCTACGGGCTGGAACTCGTCAATCTTGGGGAGACCGTCGCTACCAGTTCGTTCGGCGTGCTTCGCGCGGCGCTCGACAATGGCGGGCAGGTGAAAGGACTACGTGTGCCGGGCGCCGGGCATTATTCGCGCAAGCAGATTGATGAGGTTGTTGACCTTGCCAGGCAGGCGGGCGCGAAAGGATTGCTCTGGGCAATTGTCCCGGAAATGGGTGGCGAGGTGCGATCCAGTTTCGGTAAGCAGGTATCGCCAGACGAGATGACGGCGATCATTCGTCGGATGGAGGGTGCGCCCGGCGATCTGCTCCTGATCGTCGCCGATACGCCGAAGATTGTGGCGCAAACGCTGGATCGCCTGCGCCGCGAATTTGGCGCGCGCCTCAACCTTGCCGACCCGAATACCCTGGCATGGGCATGGGTGCTCGATTTTCCGCTGGTCGAATGGAATGATGAAGAGCAACGCTGGGATGCGGTGCACCATCCGTTTACTGCGCCAAAAGATGAAGACCTCCACTTGATGGACAGCGATCCAGGTAAAGTGCGCGCAAAAGCGTATGATCTCATTCTGAACGGCTATGAGGCTGGCGGCGGGTCGATCCGTATTCATCAGCGCGATGTGCAGCAGCGGCTGTTTGATCTGCTCGGCATCGACCGGGAGACAGCGATGCGACAGTTCGGGCACATGCTCGAAGCATTCGAGTATGGCGCGCCGCCGCACGGCGGCATCGCGCCTGGCATCGACCGCATCTGCATGATCCTTGCCGATGAAGTGACGATCCGTGAAGTCATGGCATTCCCCAAGACGCAGCAGGCGGTCGATCTGATGACGAATGCGCCATCGCCGGTCGATGAGCGGCAGTTGCGCGAATTGCACATTGCGCTGCGCCTCGATTGAGGAAAGGACGGAATGACAGGCATGAAAATCTACACACGGACGGGTGACGAAGGCGAAACCGGCTTGTGGGGCGGGCTGCGCGTTCCCAAAGACGCGCCGCGCGTTCAGGCATACGGCACGGTCGATGAGTGCAATGCTGCGATTGGCGTGGCGCGCTCAGCAGGGGTCGATACCTATCTCGACGCACTGCTGGCGCGGGTTCAGAGTGATCTCTTCGTCGTTGGCGCCGACCTGGCAACCCCCGGCGAGGCGGCGAATATCCCGCGCATCGGCGCGGATGCGGTGCAGGCGCTCGAACAGGCAATCGACGAACTCGAAGCGCAATTGGAACCGTTGCGCCAGTTCATCCTGCCCGGCGGCGCGCCGTCTGCCGCCTATCTCCATCTGGCGCGCACTATCTGCCGCCGCGCCGAGCGCCGAGTCGTGACGCTCAGCCGGAGTGAGCCGGTCAATCCTCAGATTACTATCTATCTGAACCGCCTCTCAGATTTCCTGTTCGTTGCAGCACGCTGTGCGAACGCGAGCGCCGGCGTGCCCGATGTGCCCTGGGAAAGCCCGCGGATGCGCAAGGAGGCGAAGGACGAGTGACGGTGCGATGGAATACGGATACGCGCGGGGACAGATCGATTCGGACGGATTGAGATGTGCATGTCACTGCGCCGGCGGCGGGAAACTCTTTAGTATTCCATCGCCTGAGCAATCCGTTCCACGTGCGATCCGAGGTTCGGGATTGATATTGATCGCTCGAGGCGGATGGACGGTTGATGCGATGTGCGGCGCCAGATGCGTAAGGGGACAGTGGTGAGCCACCCACAGGTCAAAAATCCTTACATTCGGATTGCGCTGCGGCGAGCCAGAGCCGGCACTGGCTCATCGCCCATCTTTTTGAACCGGAGAACGGCGGTGCAGCAACTCCCCAATCTGCGCGACATTCTTTCGGGCATTCGCTGGACGCTCATCGGCGCGATGGCATTACGCGCCTATGCGCCGGAGCGCATGACGCAGGATGTGGACATTCTTATCCATGCCCACGACGAATCGGCAGCGCGGTCTGCCTTTATCGCCGCCGGTTATCGGATTGGCGGAACGCTTGCAATTGGCGGCTTTACTGCATTGCCCGCCGTTGCAGAAGGGTATAGTGTTGATGTGCTGACATCCGATGCCCCATGGCTCGATGAGGCGCTTAATCATCCATCGTATGACCTGGCAGATTTTCCGACACTGCCACGACGGTTTCTTGTGCTTATGAAGCTGCAAGCCGGTCGAGCGCAGGACATTGCCGACATCACTCGCCTGCTGCGCACAGCGGACGCCAATGAGCGCATGCTGATTCGTGCCGTCATCGCTCAATATGCTCCCGACCTTCTCGAAGACTACGATGCCCTGGTGACGCTGACCGACCTCGAGTTCGGCGCACCGGAAGCGTTGCCAACGGACAAGTCGCCCTCTTAGACCAATTCCGTTTGTGTCGAGTGCGCGGCGCAGACCTCAAGGACCGGGGAGGTCGGCGGCGCTCGCGACTAGCGCCTGCGTGGTGGCATCTACGCAGCGCACGAAGGTCCCTGAAGCCGCACCACCAATCCGTGCCTTGCTTCCCACGCGCACCTCATGTCCCACGCACCCTGCGGGTCCCTACTTCAAGGGCGGACCGAACACCCAAGCGAACACCGGCACTCCCACATGGGGACGTCCGCGAGCACGGCGCCGGTTTCCCCGCTCCCGCGTGCCGGTTTGGGAATCATCGGGGATCGCGTGGGATCACGGAGGCGCCCGTTGGTAAACTCCCCTCTCCCACGGGCGGGGGAGGATCAGGGGGTGAGGGAGATTGCTTCGACCGGCTGCGCTGGTCTTGCAATGACGAGATTGCTTCGACCGGCTGCGCCGGTCTCGCAATGACGGGATGGCTTCGACCGGCTGCGCTGGTGGTGCAGTGACCGCGCATCCCGGCACGTCTGCGAGGGGATTGCTTCGCCGCCTGCGGCGGCGCGCAATGACGGCGCACCCCGGCACGCCCCACCGCAGGACGGACGCGCGCACGGCGCCGGTCGCCCCGCTCCCGCGTGCCGGTTTGGGAATCATCGGGGATCGCGTGGGATCACGGAGGCGCCTGTTGGTAAACTCCCCTCTCCCGCGCGCGGGAGAGGGGCAGGGGGTGAGGGTACAACGGCGCATCCCAACGCCATGTATGCCCGCTCTGCTCATGCGTGCTGTCCGCCCTTAAAGGGTCCCCGCCAGGGATGCCCTTTCACCGCCTCGTCCGCCTCCACAACGCAACAGCAGCGCCGTGGGACTGTCGCGGCGTGCTACAATATTCGCTGAACATGCTGGCGGGTTCCATGACGGGGTGTGGCGCCTATGACGATTGATGTTCTTCCTGTGGCCGGAACGGTTTCTCACCTGCCGCCGCCTCCCGGCGGACGCTGGACGGTGGCGGATTATGAGCGCCTGCCGGACGATGGGCAGCGCTATGAATTGATCGACGGAGACCTGCGTATGGCGCCCGCTCCAAACACGGATCATCAGGCGGCGGCGTTGCGTATCGCGCACTATCTCTTTACGCTCGTCGAAATCGCAGGGCATGGGCGGGTCTTCGCAGCACCCATTGATGTTGAACTCAGCCCGACCACGATTGTGCAGCCGGATGTCGTGGTGCTGCTCCACGGCGGCGCAGCGGCGATTACGTCGCAACGTATCGTCGGACCACCCGACCTGGTGGTGGAAGTTGTGTCGCCGGGCACCGCCAGTTACGACCGGCGCGAGAAGCGCGACCTGTACGCTGCCGCCGGGGTGCGCGAGTACTGGATCGCCGATCCAGGGCATCGCGCCGTCGAACTGCTCACCCTGGAGGGCAGGGGCTATCGTGCCGAGCACGTCTACCTGGGGCAGGCGATCATCCCCAGCGCCGTCGTGCCCGGCTGGACCGTGGCGACTGACCTGCTGTTCGGGTAATACCAATGACGATTGACGGTGCCGCATGCGTGTCATTCCGAGCCCTTCGCTTCGCTCAGGGTAAACGCAGCGCGGAATCTGAGCGGGTCGCGCACGACCCCTCGCGCTGCGCGGGGTGACCATGCCGGATGGTCACAGGTAATTGGCATCAGGGACGCCAGCGCGTATACAACGAAAGCAGCAAACGAGGACGCCTATGACGATTGATGTTCTTCCTGTGGCCGGAACGGTTTCTCACCTGCCGCCGCCTCCCGGCGGACGCTGGACGGTGGCGGATTATGAGCGCCTGCCGGACGATGGGCAGCGCTATGAATTGATCGACGGAGACCTGCGTATGGCGCCTGCGCCCAATCCCGACCATCAACATGTGAGCGGTCTGATCTTCTACTACCTGATGCAGTATGTCCAGATGTCCGGGCGTGGGCGGGTCTTCGCAGCACCCATTGATGTTGAACTCAGCCCGACCACGATTGTGCAGCCGGATGTCGTGGTGCTGCTCCACGGCGGCGCAGCGGCGATTACGTCGCAACGTATCGTCGGACCACCCGACCTGGTGGTGGAAGTTGTGTCGCCGGGCACCGCCAGTTACGACCGGCGCGAGAAGCGCGACCTGTACGCTGCCGCCGGGGTGCGCGAGTACTGGATCGCCGATCCGGGGCATCGCGCCGTCGAACTGCTCACTCTGGAGGGCAGGGGCTATCGTGCCGAGCACGTCTACCTGGGGCAGGCGATCATCCCCAGCGCCGTCGTGCCCGGCTGGACCGTGGCGACTGACCTGCTGTTCGGGTAAGGGGTGTGTTCAGGCGCGTTGCAGATACTCGGCAAGCAGCCCATGGAAGTGATGCACACCGTTCTCGCGCAACACCGAGAAGCGCCCGACATTGTAGGAACGCGACCGCAGCCGCTTCTGCACCGCCTCGCAAATGTCGATATCTTCCTTCTGCACCACGTCGCTGAACTTGAACGACCGGTGAAACTCTTCGGCAACTTCGGGACGATCCACATCGAGCACGTACCACTCAAAGATCGTCAGTGTGCGTTCGTGACCCAGCGGCAGAATAATGTTGATCTGCAAATTGTCCGGGTAGATATTGAGCATCAGGTTAGGAAAGACCCAGTAATAGAGCGCCTGTGCCGGCGCGCCCTCTTCCAAATGGCGCCGGTAGAGCGAATCGGGGTTCTCGCGGATCGGCGCATGCTGCTTCGAGTAATAGCGAAACGTCTCCACGCGGTACTGCTTATAATCGATTTCTTTGAATAACCCCGGATGCGCAACCGGAATGTGGTACCCTTCCAGATAGTTATCGACGTACACTTTCCAGTTGCAGTTGATCTCATAATCCACCCGCTTGTAGAACCCCATGCGCTCCAGCGGCATGTTGGCAGTCTCTTCGGGAATAGCGCCGAGCATGTCGCGGAGCGGCGGCGCCTGCGGATCGAGATTAACGAACACAAACGGACCCCACGTATCGACCTGCACCGGACGCAACCCGTAGTCTGCCTTATCGAAGTTTTCCACCCCCTCAAACTCCGGCGTCGAGCGGAGCGTCCCGTCGAGGTTGTATGTCCATGCGTGGTAACTGCACTGCAACGTTTTGCGATTGCCACACCCTTCGGCGACCGAACCGGCGCGATGGCGGCAGACGTTGTAGAAAGCGTGCAGGTTCCCGGCAGTGTCGCGGGTGACGACCAGCGGCTCGTTGACCACCGAGCAGGTGAAATAATCGCCGGGGTTGCGCACATGTTCCACCCGGCCGACGAGTTGCCAGGTGCGCCCAAAAATGCGCTCTTCCTCGATTGCCAGCATGGCGGGGTCGATGTACCAGCGCGCCGGAATGGTCGTTGCGCGCGCCAGATCAGGCTCGAACACATAGTCGTTCAGCTGCATAGAGATTGCTCCATTGCGTGGTAGCGGAGAGTTTTCCGGGCACTCTGGAGTTTAATGGATGAGATGGGAGGTTGTCAATATACGTCATTGGCTGGTTCAGGCAGGCAGTTGCCGAGATGGGGAATGAATAACGGAGGTTCATTCCGTCGACCCAACGCGATTCAGGCGAGACGGCGTCTGGCGGCCCTGCCAGACACTGAGCGCAGTCAACCCAAGAAAGAGCATGATCGCCGTTGCGTTCAACATCCCGCCCCAGCGCCGCACGTCTCCCAATCCTGCCAGGTCGCCGCCGATGCGCATGAGGAGCGACAGGTGCAGCAACACCAGCGGCACATAACTCCAGACGCCGAAACGCACCGGCAGGTTCAGCAATGCAGGAATGATAATCGGTGCGTGGCCAAAGATCATGGCGAAGACGAAGCCGACGAACAGTGCATGGAGCAACGCATCGTAGCGCGGACCAGCATACAACGCGCCGGAGATCAGCGCAATCATGCCGCCAATGATGAGCCATCCGCTTCCCGAGAGGATGCAGACGGCGCTGAAACGCGGCAGACCAGGACGGCGCAAGGTACGGCGGGCAACGTCGTATTGCAACAACCACGCGCCCAGCGCCAGAAAACCAGCGCCTGCGACCCGCATGCCCGCGTCCATGGCGATCCCTGCCAGTATCAAACCGCTCAACAGTGCGCCTATTCCTGCCGCAAACCACCACAACGCTTGCGAAGGAAGATTGCGAAGACGACCTAATTCCAACCGTTCGCCAAGAATGGTCAGAATGAGAAATCCAGCCCACCAGAGCGACGCCAGCGCCAGTGGTCGTCCGGCGAGCCAGAAGAGATTGCCGCCAAGCCACACGGTGGCGCCAAGCGCCATGGTGACGGTAAAGCGCGCCGGTTGGCGTTGAGCGATCAACCCAAAGATCGCCAGCAGCACCAGGCTGCCGCCGGTCACCAGGAGCGCCGCCAGGCTGACGGGTGCGCCGATCAGCATAGCGATGCCACCAATAAACGTGAGACCAGGACCGACAAATGCCCAACCGCGCCCAAGCGCCACTGCCCGTTCCAGCCCAATGACCGTGCCAAGCATGCCGCAGACGAACAGTGGTCCGTGAAGCAGCGCCAGTTGACCGTGTAGTGTGGGAAGCGCCCACCCCATGCGCATTAACCCCGACCAGATGCCACCGATCAACAGACTGACCACGCCCACCGCCAGTGCGATACGAACCACCGGCATCAGGCGCGATGTCCATGGCTGCGAAAGGGCGCCGTCAATGGCACGTTTCATGTCATCCTCGCAGGAACTGCGCCGAATGGCCGGATTCGTCGCCAACCATGCCCGATGAACGCTGCAATACCGGCGACGAAGAGCACACCGGCAACCGGCAACATCCAGGCAATGCGTTCACGCCCAACCATCCCGGCAAACGGCGCCGAGAGGGTTGCCAGCAGAACGCCGCCGTTGAGCGCACCGTAACAGACCCAGGCAAGCCACAGCGCACCACGTGTTCCGGCGGCATCCAGACGCGGCAAGATCCAGATCGCCACCCCACACGCGAACTGTACCGTCCAACCCAGCAGCATCAGATGCACATGCCCGGCGCGCAATGTCCAGAACCAGGACCAGAGATGCAATCCCTTGTCTGCCAGCAGCATACCGCCAACAAACGCACCAAGCGCCAGGTGTATCAGCGCTGTGCGGATCATGAAGACGCTGACTCGTGGCATCAGTCACCCCCCCCCATACGCGAACGGTTCATCTCAGGTCGTCTGCGAACCCGGGGCCAGAGTGCGATCGCCAGAAACCAGACAGCACAGACCTGAAGGATAGCGGAAACTGCCAGCGTCCACGCTGACCAGGTGTGTGGTTCTATGGCGTGCATCGGCTCTGCCACCGCGCGCAATACCAACCCGCCGTTCAAAGCGCCATACGCGATCCAGCCGAGACGTTCGTCGCCGCGCGGACGGTCGCGCGAGAGGACGGGAAACATCCAGAGCGCCACACCGCCGATCAACTGCGTCGCCCAGCCGACCATGAGCAGGTGGTAATAGACGGGGAGGAGCAGACCGATGCGCGGGTGAAACGGCAACCCGGCGTTGATCAGCAGCAATGCACCAACAAGAACACTGATCAACAACTGAACGAAGGCGGTTTTGACATACACACGCGCCTGACGGTGCATCCATCCACCTCTGCGATACCTGATACGAACTTGCAGTCAGTCAGACAAGATGTTCAAGCGCCCGGTTCGCAAGGCGCAACAGTCACTACGCACGAGCAGTCCGGTGTCGTGAACGCATGACTGCGCAGTGGCATCAGCAACCCCGACAGGGCTTTCATGTCCTTAGCGAGGGCTTTCGCCCGCAGCGCCCCGGCGTCCCGCTGCGCAGATCTCCGGCAGTATTGTGCGAATAACCACGCATGCGTATGACATCATCACGAGTGTAGCGTGTGACAATGAGCGAAGACAGCGACTTTTGTCGCACAGGAGTCGTGTTCGGTGGAAGAAGGATCCAAAGTCCCTCGGTCGCCATGCGAACGAGCGGAACGAGGTGCGAGGGCAGCCACAGCCCCGCGCCTCTGGGAATCTGGAGGAGTGGTTTTGCCGCGTAGAAAGGATCAGCAAATCCGCGGCAACTGTTCGCCAACCATCATATCGACAATGCGCGTCCCGCCAATGCCGGTGCGCGCCGCCACCAACCCCGGATGGTCAGCGGTGACACGCCCAATGATGGCGGCCTGCCGTCCCAACGGATGCGCGCGCATGCGCGCCAACAGGCGTTCGGCGTCGGAAGCAGGCGCAATCGCAATCAGTTTCCCCTCGTTCGCCACATAGAGCGGGTCCATGCCGAGCAATTCGCATGCAGCGCGCACAGCGTCCTGCACCGGCAGGTTACGCTCGTCGATCACAATACCGACCTGTGAGGCACGCGCGATTTCGTTGAGCGCCGACGCCACTCCGCCGCGCGTCGGATCACGCAGGACGTGGATATTGCGCGTTTCGTCCAGCAGATCGGCGACCAGCCCGTTGAGCGGCGCAGTGTCGGATTCGACGGTTGCGCCAAACTCAAGCCCTTCGCGCACGCTGAGAATGGCAATGCCGTGATCGCCAATCGTGCCGCTGACGATGATCGCATCCCCCGGTTGCGCCCGCGTCGGTCCAATGTCGATCCCCTCCGGCACAATGCCAAAGCCGCTGGTGTTGATATAGACGCCGTCGCCATGCCCACGATCGACGACTTTGGTATCACCGGCCACAAGGGTGACACCGGCGCGGCGCGCAGCCACACCCATACTGTGCGCAATTGCGGCGAGTTGATCGAGCGGCAGCCCTTCTTCCAGAATGAATCCGGCGCTGAGGACAAGCGGCTGCGCGCCGCGCATGGCGATGTCGTTAATCGTGCCGTTGACCGCCAGTTCGCCGATGTTGCCACCGGGAAAGAAGAGGGGCCGCACGACGAACGAGTCGGTCGAAAACGCCAGGTGCGCCCCGCCAACCGCAATGAGCGCCGCATCTCCCATATCGACTGCACCTGAATCCGCAAATGCTGGCAGAAACAGATGCTCGACCAGTTCCGCCGAGAGTTTACCGCCGCCGCCATGCCCCATCACGATGTTCGGGTGATCGCGCAACGGCAACGGACAAGACCATCCCTCGAAGTTCAGTCCTTCGCTCATCGCGCGACTCCCACCTCTTCAGCCTTGATGAACCGTCCGTACTGATAGTACGCAGCGCATGCCCCTTCGCTCGACACCATCGTTGCGCCAAGGGGCGTGCGCGGGGTGCATTCCTTGCCGAACGCCGGGCACTGATTGGGCTTGAGCATACCCTGAAGCACCTCACCGCTGCGGCAGATTGGCGACTCGCGCGTCTGAATGTCGCCAACCGCGAAGCGCGCCTCGGCGTCGTAGGCGCGGTAGGCGTTGCGCAGGCGCCAACCGCTCTGCGGGATAACGCCGATGCCGCGCCATGCCCGGTCGGTCACCTCAAAGACCTCAGACAGCACCTGTTGCGCCGCGACGTTCCCTTCCGGTCGCACGGCACGCTCATAGGCGTTGTCGAGTTCGGCGCGTCCCGCTTCCAGTTGCAGAACGACGCGGCGGATCCCTTCCAGTACGTCGAGCGGCTCGAAACCGGTGACAACAATTGGCACATGGTACCGTTCAACCAGCGGCCGGTACTGCCAGGTGCCCATCACGCTGCACACATGCCCGGCTGCCAGGAATCCTTGCACACGGTTCGTCGGCGACTCCATGATGGCGGAGATGGCGGGTGGCACCAGCACGTGCGACACCAGCATCGAAAAATTGCGCAATCCCAGGCGGTGCGCCTGCAACACTGCCATTGCGTTGGCGGGAGCAGTCGTCTCGAAACCAATGCCAAAGAAGACCACCTCACGGTCGGGGTGCTGCTGCGCCAGGCGCACGGCATCGAGCGGTGAATACACCACACGCACATCACCGCCTTCGCTCTTGACGCGGAACAGGTCTTTCGCACTCCCCGGCACGCGCAGCATATCGCCAAACGAACAGAAAATAACGTTGGGACGGGAAGCGATTGCCAGCGCCTTGTCGATAATCTCCAGCGGCGTCACGCACACCGGGCAGCCAGGACCGTGGATCAGCTCAATCGCTTCTGGCAACAGTTGATCGATTCCGTTGCGGATAATCGAATGCGTCTGCCCGCCGCACACTTCCATGATCGCCCAGGGGCGCGTCGTGATGCGACGAATCTCGGCAAAAAGCCGCTGCGCCAGATCCGGGTCGCGATATTCGTCCAGGTACTTCATGCCGCTTCCTCCTCCGCCGCGTTGGAGCGCAACTCTTCGTCGAGCAAGCCGATACTCTGGAACAGCGCCAGTGTCTCCAATGCCGACTGCTCATCAAGACGCGTGATGGCAAATCCGACATGGACAATCGTATAGTCGCCAACGGTGATGTCGGGCAGGTATGCCAGGCAGACATCCTTGACAATGCCGTTGAAATCGACTTTCCCCATACGAATGCCGTTCATGTCATAGATTTCTTTGACCTGACCAGGAATGCCGAGACACATGGCGCCACCCTTTCACGATACACAGTTCTCTAGTTACACAATTGCGGGTGATAAGCCGGAAGAAGGGCGTCAGACGCTGATATCCCATATGATAACACGATTATTGCCCGAATCGGCAATCGCCAAACGATGGTTGTGACAGGATATACCATAGGGCCAGCAGAGGGTATCGCGCTCGACCGCCTGCCAGCGATTTTCGCCGTTGCCGGCAAAATCCGGCTGCCCGATGACCATATCGGCGGGCAGAAACACGCCTGCACGCGGCAACGTGTGCCACATCAGCACCCGATTATTGGCAGTATCAGCGACGATCAGCCTGCCGGATGCGCACGCGACCGCATACGGGAAGCGGAGTGCGGAAGGTCCCGGTGGCGTGTGGGGCATCTCCCACGCGCTCTGAAAGTCGCGTTGACCGAGCGCCAGGCACGCCGGTGTATCGCGCGCGGGGATTGGCGTCCAGCCGAGCACACGGTGGTTGCCGGCATCGGCGACATACAGGGTTGTGCCATTGCCGGCAATCGCGTGGGGCCAGCGAAACGAACATGGCGACGGCCCTTCGCCACGATTTTCGGCATGGCTGCACTCGTCGTTCTGACCCAGCACCAGGTCGGGCGGCTGTCTGTCTTCAGGAATACTGTTCCAACTGAGGACGCGGCGGTTGCCGGTATCGGCGACGTAAAAACGACCGGCAACCCATCCGATTCCGTAGGGCCAATAGAATCCACACCCTGTGACGCCGCCGCCACGATTCGGCTCGCATTCGTCCAGGTCCGCCTGCCCGATGACCCTATCCGGCGGAGCGTTCGAGGTCTCAGGAACGCGATTCCACACCAGAATGCGGTGGTTCCACGAATCGGCGACGCACAACCGTCCATCGATCACCATCACACCGGTCGGCAGGTGCATCCCGTGCCGCGAGCCGCGCCCGGCAGCCTGCGGTCCCTCGCTGTAGAAATCGGGTTGTCCCAGCACCACATCAGCCGGCTGTCCGTCCCGATCAGGGATGCGATGCCAGATGAGCACGCGATGGTTGCCGGAATCCGCGACAATCAGCGTCTGATCATCGAGATAGACGCCACGTGGTGCGTACAACTGCGACGGCGTCGGGTCGGCAGGGGGAAGCGTCAATGCACCAGGCGAACGCGCGCCGATCCAGACGAGTGGGCGCACCATCGCTTTCCTCCTATCCCTGCGTCGGGCGCACCCAGATGCGTCCCTGTTCGACGCGCAGCGGGAACGGCTCCAATTGCGCTTGCGGCACAGTCAGGCATTCGCCGCTGCTGGCGTCGTAGCAGAAACCGTGCCATGGGCAGGTAAGTGTGCCACTTTCGGGATCGAGCAACCCGCCGTTGAGCGGCAGCCCTTGATGCGCACAGGCATTGCGAAAGGCGCTCAACCGTCCGTCGAGATTGATAATCAGAATGTCCGCATGATCGGTTTCCAGACGGCGCATTGCGCCGGGAGGCACATCGCTCGCCGGCGGACCGGCGACCCATCCGGCGAGCGGGTCACGCACGCCGATGCTTTCAGGCATGATCAGCGCCGGGACCGCGCCGGCGGCGACCACCTGCACACCGACAATTTCGGGCACATTGGCGCGCAGCGCGGCTTCGATTTCGTTGCGCAGCGTCACCGCCGAGAGCGAACATCCGTTGCAACTGCCGTGGAGCCGGACGTAGACCACATTCTCGCGCACTTCGACAAGTTCGACATCGCCGCCGTGCGAGCGGATGTAGGGGCGCGCTGCGTCGAGCACACGCGAGACGCGCGCGACGATGTTCGGGCGCACGATCTCGTGGCGCGCGAAGAGCGTATAGATGAGCGGATCATCGACCAGATCGAAGAGGAGTTCTTTGCCGCGCGGATCGTCCTTCAGGCGGCGCACGATGCGGGTGAGCGCCTCTTTGTGGAAGGTTTCAATGGCGCGTTGCAGTTCGAGCGCACACTCACGCGCCTGATCATCCAGTTTGCCCACCGCCGCTATTGCCTGCTCGATACGCAGCGCCAGCCGCTCCAGTGCGTCGATGGCAGTATCGTGGCCGTTGAGTGGTGTCGTCATAGCAGATGCTCACGTCTCAGATTTCACGGTTCTTCCATCGTTGCGCCGGACATCTCCAGCGCTTCTTCGGTTTTGGCGGCGAGCAGATCGGCGAATGCGCGCACCGCCATGTGTTCAATCATGGTCCCGATGGCGCCCGGCTGCGGCGCCACGATCTCACGGCGCACGAGCGCCTGAAGAATGAAGCATGCGCCGGCGGGATTGTCGAGCAGAAAATCGCGCAGAAATGTCCGCACAAATGTATCGAGCCAAATCCCTTCGCCCTGCGGATCGGCGCGCAGTTGCGTCAGCGCCGCTTCGTATCCGCCACAACGGTGCGTGATCCGCTCGACGAACCGCTCGATGGCGATGCCGAGCAACAGATCAAACTGAAGACGCTGATATGCTTCCATACCTGAATTCTCGCGCGATGCCTGACGCCGCAGACTGCGGAATACGAACGCTGCCTTTGCAGACCGGCTCAGGTCACAGCGGATGATTCGCTCAATAACCATTCTCGCCTGCTGGCGCGCGCCGCAGCGCCGGGGCTGTCGCTTCGCCCTTGCGTGATCCTGCTTCCTGCCGCGCGATCTCTTCCAGAACCTCATCGACGCCAGCGATGGCATCGGCATCCTGGCACACGGCAAACAGGCGCCGCGCTTCGCTCAACTGCTGACGCGCACGCGCAAAGTCTCCCAAATGCGCCAGCGCATTCCCCTGATTGGCGAGAACCCGCGCATATCCTGCCGGATCGTGGCGCAGGTCGCGGGTCGCCAGCAGATCGTCGTACAGGCCAACCGCCTCGATCAAATGGTCGCGCAGGTTCGCCGATGGCAGGTATTGGAGCGCATTCGCCAGGTTGAGTTGAGTGCGGCGCCAGAGATCGGGATGTGTGTCACGGGTGTAGATCGTCAGCGCTTCGCGCAGCGCCTGCACTGCAATCCCTTTCCGCAACTGATCGCTGGCTTCGGTCAGGGGCATTGCCAGGTAGACCAGCGCCAGGTTATTCTGCGCCAGCGCGTAGAGTTCGGGCGCTGTCTCGCGGGTGTAGAAGCGTAGCGCTTCCTGGTAGCATTTGCTCGCCTCGAGGAGCATGGCGCGCCGTCCTTCAGCGCGTTCCTGGTAGAGCATACCCAGCCGCAACGCCAGATGCGCGCGCACATCGGGCAGGCTGTACAACCCGATCAGATCCAGCGCGTCGTGGAGCGACCGGATTGCAGCATCGGCATCATCATCGAGCACCTGCATCTCTGCCAGATCGCCGAGCAATTGCGCAGCAAACAGCGGCGATATGTCGCGCACTTCGGCGACAGCCTGCTGCAACATCGCGCAGGCGACCTCGCGTTGGTCGGTCTCCAGCGCATGTGCGGCGTGCGCAGCAAGAATGCACGCCGCCACTTCGCCGCTACACCCTACCGGCTCCGGCGGTCGGTCGATCATGCCGGTGGTATACGCAACAAGGTCGAGAAGTGCGTGAAGTTCACCATCGAGTTCAGAGCGCAATCGAGCGTAATCTGACGGTTCGCTACGCAGCACGAAGCGGTTGTAACACGCTTCGGGGGATGGATCGCGCTCCAGCGCCTGCCATGCTCCATCCGCGTCGCCCGCGAGCGCCTGCGCGTAAAAGCGCAGTGGGTCTGGCATGGCATCCGGCACACGTCCGGTCAACAGTGATGCGCACAGGTCAGCGCCGCCGTCCACTGCCGGTATGACCAGATACCCGGCAGGAAGCGGGAAGATGCCGAGCGGCTGCGGATGGAGCAGTCGGTGCGTCATACTCATTCTCGCGCTACAATCCTTCGTCTCGAAACGGCTTATCACGCATGGCGCCACGGCGATACATATCGGCTGCAATCTCCGCCAATCTCCTGGTTCGGTGAGCACTGATCCGATGACGGCGAACACCGTCGGGAAAGGCGACCTCCAGATAGACGATCCACTGCCCTTGCTCGTAGCCGATGAGCGTTGCAACCCCCAATGGCGTGTCTGGATGGTCGGATGGGTCCTCAGGTCTCACAGTCGTGCGCCATTTCCGTTACTCTTCACGCTGCTCCTAGGGATGCGCGGGCAGTGCGTCTGCATGCCGGTTCTCGCGTTCAACAGTCAACGCCTTCCCCTGCCGCCGATCAGGATAACCCTGCACCCTCATCTCTGAGTGCAACCCGTACCATGCCGCGTTCGTCGTCCCAATGCGCCGCCCGCCAGCCGGGGAGCGTGCCCGGCGGCAGCACATCCCAGATCAGCACGCTGCGGTCTCCCTGCCGGTTGCGCTGTTTGAGCAACAACCCTCCCGCTGCCGCTCCGCGCGTCGGCAACAGCCATAGTTCCCCATCACGCACCATTGCGACCAGCGCATCGTTCGGGAAGTAGCGCTGCGCCAGATCGGCGGGGAGATGAAGATACCCTTTCTCGGTCACTTCAACAGACAGCATCAATTGTATCGAGGGTTGTAGCGAGCGACTGCGCCAGTTCCTCCATTCGCGCCTGCACCGCAGGGCTCAATGGCGCACCATGATCGAAGCACTCGCCTTCAATGAGAAACACGGTAATATCGCGTGGATAGGCATCCTTCAACAGCCAACGCCCAAATGCCAACGCATGGTCCCAGCGGAAAGCGTGGAGATTGATCCCTTCCAGCGGTGGCAACTGCTCGAGTTGATCCCCCGGCACACGGTAGAGCGTGCCGGGGGATGCACCGGTGCGGCAGGCATCCACGATGATCACCCGGTCCGCACCACGCATCTGGAATGCCACATCCATACCCGCCGTTCCACCATCCGCCACGCGGACGCCTTCCGGCAGTCCGATCTCCCACAACCGGCGAATGAGAATCGGACCAACGCCATCGTCGCCGCGCAACAGATTACCACATCCGATGATCAGCGTCTTCATCTACCCCGTCTCACCAATCCGATAGACACCGATCTCCTTGCCGGTCTTCGAGTCGTAGGCGTGAACGGTGCAGACCAGGCAAGAGTCGAAACTGCGCGCCACGTGCCCCAGTTCCACCGGATCACCGGGATCGTGAATGGTCGTGCCAAGGTATGCCTGCTCCATTGGACCATTGACATTCCGGCTGTCGCGCGGGCCGATATTCCAGGCAGTTGGCGTCACCACCTGATAATTGGCGATTTTGCCGTTCTCCAGCACGATCCAGTCGGCAAGCGCCCCACGGGCCGCCTCGGTGGCACCGAAGCCTCTGCCGAACTCGTGCTCGACCGGCTTGATATAGAAGCGATCATGGAGATCGAGTTCGCCGAGCCATTCACGAACGTTCTTGTACAGTTTGGCTTCCTCGTGCAGCCGCGCCAGGACGCGCACCAGCACGCTTGGTCCTTTTTTGGCGATAATATCGGAGAAGAGCGGATCGACATCCTGCCACTCTTCGCCTGGTTTTCCTGCGACAACCTGACGCGCCAGCGGACCAACTTCGAGCGGCACAGAGCCGAGACCGTCCACATCATACCGCGGCGCCTTCGCCCAGGTGTATTTGCCCTGACGCTTGGCGTCCGCCGGATCAATGGGTTCAGTTCGTCCCTCAAAGGGATGGAGCAAGCCGCTGCCCTGGTAGAACGAGAAAGTATGATCCTCGCGCACCCGCGCCTGATCGAACTCGTAGTGCTTCCCGCCGGCATAGATGCCGGAACGCTGGATGAGCGCCGCATTGCGCCCTTCGATGGTGGGACGGTTGTACTTCTCGTGGTGCAGGTAGGTGCCCATCGCCAGATAGTTGCCACACCCGGCGCCGAACCGGTCCAACCCGATCTCCAACCCAAACCGCAGGAAGAAACCCAGGTCGGAATTGTGCTGCGACTCATTCTCATCGACCCACGCCAGCACATCTTCCCACGTCTTGATCTCCAGCCAGCGATCAACGGAACACCCCAGGAAGCGCGATTCGAGCCAGTTATGGCGGAACTCCTCAAGAATAGCGATTGAACGGGTAACGTCGGAGAGGGTCGGACCGCACATCACCCCGCCGGGAATCATGAAACTGGAGTGAGGCCACTGCCCGCCGAAAATGGCGTAGATCTCGACCGGCTTCGCCGAGAGGGTCACACCGCGCTCATACGACTCACCGACCAGCGGCGCAAAGCGGCGCACGGCTTCATCGTACCCCTTCGCCTTTGCATAACGCCGATTCGTCAGATCGATAGCGAAGAGCGCGTAGAACCAGCGCGGCACGCTCTGCAACGTTTCGCACGCCTGCGCAATGTTGCGCACCAGCAGCGCATTTGGCGGCAGTTCTGTGCGCCAGGCGACATCCAGAGCAAAGGCGGATTTGTACAGATGGCTGCCGCCACAGATGCCACAGATGCGCGGCGTCACGATCAACCCTGCCTGCGGGTCTTTTCCTTTCAGAATCATCTCAAAGCCGCGAAACATGCCGGCTTCCGTCCATGCCTGCGTCACGACCCCATCCTCCACGGTGACGCGCAGATCCAGGTCGCCTTCCACGCGCCCCAGCGGACTTACGTGGAGATCCATGCGTTTTGTGTTCACAGTCGCAGTCATTGCGCTTTCTCCTCTGGAACGTGACGGTCAGACGACGAACATATCTTCTTTCGCCCACTGAGGCGCAGCGACGCGCGCAGCGGCAGCAAGCCCCATGTAACTGATTGGATCGAGACCGGCGGGCATGTCCTTCGGGATCGTGCCGCTGATCTTCTGTGTCTTAAACACCGTGCCAGGCGCCAGGTCGAAGAAGGGAAACTCCGGTTCGGTGCAGCCGGTGCAGGGCATGCCGGCGCGCGTCTTGCTCGACTGGCGGTTCCAGAGGATGCGGTTGCACGGCGAGCGCGTCATCGGTCCGCGGCAACCGAACTCGTAGAATAGACACCCCTTGCGCGTACCCTGGCCGAACTCCAGCGTCGATTGCTTGTACTCAAAGTATTGATTGCGAGTGCAACCGGTCTGCGTGAAACTGGTGAAGAAGGTCTTCGGGCGATTGAGTTCGTCGAGCGCAATATCGTGCGCGCGCCCGGTCGCCAGCGCCACAACGATCTGAGTGATCCAGTCAGGATGCGCCGGACATCCGGGGATATTGATGACCGGCAGACCCAGTTTCGAGCGGAAATCTTTTCCCAGAAAGCCGCCGGCTTCGCGCCGCAGAAATTGGAGACCAATCGAGTCGGATGGGTTGGGAGCGACTGCCGGAATGCCGCCCCAACAGGCGCAGTCGCCAATGGCGACGACGATGCCCGCCTGCGGTGCAAGCATCTGCACCCATTCCAACATCGGGCGCTCGGCGAACATGTTGTAGCGCCCGGTTCCATTCGGCGCTCGAATGACCGTCCCCTCGAACACGAAAATGTCCAGTGGTTTTTCGCCGCGCGCCAGTGCGTGGAACAGCGCCTGCGCCTGTTCGCCCAGTTCCATACCGAGCGACGGGTGCCAGAGAAACTCAATGCCGAAGTCGGTCAACAGATCGCAGACCGTAGGTTCCTCGGCGTTGAGAAACGACATGGTATTCCCGCTGCATGCGCCGCCCTGGAACCATAACAGAGTTGCCATACCGCCATCCTTCCAGTCTTGTGCAAAACGTATTAGCCGGGAGAAGAGGCATCCACCACTGCCGCCATCGCATGTCGCCGTGCGTCGAGCCAGACGATCCAATCGTCCAACCCGGCGCCGGTGCGCGCCGAGGTGTACACGATGGGCACACCGGGATGGACTGAGGCGATGTTCGCTTCGGCTGCGCGCATGTCGAACTCGACCGCCTCCGCCAGATCGACCTTGGTCACCACAACACAATCTGCCGACACAAATGCGCCAGGATATTTCAACGGCTTATCCTCACCCTCGGTCACCGAGAGCAGCACTGCGCGCGCCGCCTCACCCAGATCGTACCCTGTTGGACAGACGAGGTTGCCGACATTTTCGATAAACAGCACATCGAAGTCGTTCAAATCCCAACCTTCCAGATAGCGCTCAATCAGGTGCGCTTCCAGGTGACACATATCCCCGGTCTGAATCTGACGCACCGGCGCGCCGCTCCGCGCGAGTCGTTGCGCGTCGTTGTCGGTCGCCAGGTCGCCGACCAGCGCCGCCACACGCAGGTTGCGCTGCCGCATCCGGCGCATGGTCTCCTCGAGCAACCGGGTCTTGCCGGCGCCGGGGCTGGAGAGCAGATTGACGACAAAGACACCAGCGGCATGGAAGCGGCTGCGCAACTCAGCCGCCAGACGGTCATTCTTGCTGAGCACACCCTGGCGAATCTCAAGAAGTCGAGGCGTTGCCATCAGTCATCACCTTTCCATTTCCGTTCAGCGACCTGCCAAAACGCCGGGCGAAATCGACCAGCAGCGCGGCAACCCGCTGCACATCTGGATCGTAGAGCGCGCGGACGAGACCAACCGGTCCCAGGCGCCGCTGCGCCTGACGATCTTCATTGTAGGTTGCCACAAACGCATCGCCAGCACGTCCCACCAGCGTCACGGTATCAGGATCGAAGACGCCGGAAGTCAGCAGGGTGCGGAATTCTTCGGAGGCGACGAAGGGACCGATCTGCTCCACCAGTTCGGTAAACTGCGGCACAACGGCGATCAGGCGCGGCACATAGTCGCGGTGGCGGTGCAGCATGTCGATCAGGGTCAGCAGGCTGTCGCTGGCGCCCGGCGTACCGGCAGCAACATCGCGCAACAGAACGCCAATGCTCTCCACAATGGTATCACTGCGCCGAATGAGCGCATCGACCGCTTCCATCAGATACGCGATCAATTCGGCGTGCTGCAACAGGCGCTGGAGCGAGGTCATGGTCGTTGGGTTACCGAGAAGGGTCAACAGCGCCTCGAACTCCGGGGTCGCGGTCAGCGCCGTGAGGCGGTTGGTCAATTCGAGCAGGCGGGGAAGATCGTTGATCAAGCGTGCCAGCGCCGCTGTGTCGATCTCCGGCGCCGACGGCAGCGCCTCGCGCACCTCGGCGACCGTCGAGGTCACGTTCTCGACGATCACCTCGCTTCGGCGCACCAAACCATCGAGTGACGCAGCGGAGAATGCCAGCAACTCGGCATGATCGAGGAGACGGTTTAGCGCCTCGAGCGTCCGCGGCTCGTTAAGACGATCAAGCAACTGCTCAACCCCGGCGCGCTGCGCACCGTTGCGGTGATGACCATCGATCATGGAGGTCATGGCGCTCCCCTTTAGCGATACTATCACATGAACACACAGACGCTGACGCGCGCCAGCGCGGAAGGACCGAAAGAACAACGCAGCATAGGTAAGATGGAACGCTGCTGCGGCAACTCCTGGTATCGCGGAGAAAGAGTACTGGCTCCGATTATAGTGATAGTGTGCACAAAATAACAGTTAATACGCCTTTACCTATAGCGAAAAAGTGACAACCGGGGCAGAAGGGGTTGCAGGTTGGGGGATGTTTGATGCGGTCGAGACGCCCACGCTCCCAGAGGGGAATGTTGGAGTGTTGATGTGGGCGAGACGCCCACGCTCCCAGGGTGGGAACGCGCGCCCGTGTGATGCACGCTGCCCGTGGCAGGTGGTAAAAAACGCGCCCTCCTCTTGACACACGTCTCGTCTGCGAAGTATGATTGCCATGGCATACAACTCCGCCACATCCTTCTACCATCCCCGTGGGGGCGAGCACGAGGAGACACCTCTACGTATTGGGGGGCGCTCCTACGGTATTGCCTGGTCAGGGTGACGGTCACTGTCGGGGCAGGCGGCGGGCGACCGGCGGGGGGCTGCCGCAGCGCGACGGCGCTGGCGCAACAAGGCGACGGTCACATCTGGAAGGTCCTAGCCCCGTACCCCTAACCCCCGGCACTCAATTTCGACCAGCGCCTCGTCGAGCAACGCCGCAGCGCCATAGTCACGGTGAGCAAGGAAGATCGCGCGGGCGCGGATCAAACGGTCACGGGCGCGGGCAAAATCGCCAAGATGGAACAGCGCATTCCCCTGGTTCGCCAGCAGACGTCCGTACCAGATCGGATCACACTCCTGATCGCGGCTTGCCAGCGCCTCGTCGTACAGGCGCACCGCTTCGATCAGATGATTGGCAGGGGATGCAACAAACGAAATCCGCAAGGCATTGGCAAGCGTAACCTGTGCATTGAGCCACTGCTCGTAGTGCGTATCGCAGGTGTAGACCCGGAGCGACTCCCGCAACGACTGAATGGCTCGTTCGCGCAATATCTGATCGCCATTGCCCGCAGGCGCAAGCGCCAGGATCGTCAGCGCCAGCCGGTAATGCGCCAGCGCGTAGAGGTCGGGGTCGCTCTCAATCGAGCAGCAACGCAACGCCTCCTCGAACCATGTGTTCGCCTCAATCAGCAGGTTCCTCTGCCCATGAGCGAGATCCTGGCACAACATCCCCAACCGCAACGCCAGATACGCGCGCAGGTCGAGGCGACGCCCCCCGCCGGCCAGTTTCACGGCATCGCGCAATGCCTGAAGCGCCGCCGCCGATTGGCTGATACCGGCGTGGATCGTCGCCAGACGATCCAGCAGCTGCGCAGCAAACAATGGCGAAATGTGCCGAACTTCTTCGACTGCGCGTTGGAGCGCGGCGATAGCGGCATCGTACTGCTGGCGGGCAAGCGCATCCGCAGCATGCGCCGGCAGGATGCACGCGGCAATTTCGCCACATACTGCGTCTGCATCAGGCGGCGCATCTCTTAAGCCGACCATATACGCCACGAAGTCGAGCAGGGCAGCCAGATCGCCGCGTAACTGCTTACGCAAATATGGATAGATATCCGGGTCACTGTGCAGCACAAAACGATTGTAGTGCGCTTCCGGTGAGGAATCATACGCCAACGCGCGCCAGGCGCTTTCACGATCATCCACCAGCGCCAGCGTGTAAAAGCGAAGCGCATCGGGCATATGTTCCGGCGTGTGCCCTGCAAGCAGCGCAGCGCAGACCTCTTCGGCGCCGGCAACCGGCGGAATCACCAGGTACCCCGTCGGTGCGGGAAAGATACCGAGTGGTTGTGGGCGAAGCGATAGATGCGCCATAGCGCCTCCTCCAGGGAATGCCCCCTCTCAGTCGGCTCTATCGCTACGGTCGCCGTCGTCTTTCGCGATAATGCCAGCGCCAGATAGTCACGACGCTGTGATTTCCGGCGCATTCTCTTCATACTCCAGCGCCGTCAGTTCGATCTCCTGTCCCGTCACGATTCGTCCGCACGGCGCGTTGCACTGCGGGCAACGAAACCGCTGCCGATCGGGCAAGGTCACCACTGCATCGCAGCCAGCGCAGTACGCCTGCAACGGCACATCTTCAATCTCCAACCGCGCCCCTTCCAGTCGCGTTCCGGCAGTTGCAATATCGAACCCGAACAGCAGCGCGTCACGCACCACTCCCGACATCACTCCCAGTCGAAGGTGAACCACGGTCACCCGCGTGACGCCCGCCTTTGCCGCTGCTTCTTCAGCAATCTCGACCAGACTGTGCGCTATCGATAGTTCATGCATACGCTGAGACCATTGCAGGGCGCACGAACCCCCACGAACGCCCATCAACACTGACGTCGCGGCTTTCGTTCTCTGGCGCGGATTCAGTGCGGCAAACCTTGTTGTGTAGAAGACGGAGACTCACCTGAGGCTATTATAGTCATCCGCTAAAGAGAGCGCCGGTTAACGAATCGCAACTAAGAGAGAGTATATGACAACCAAAGCGATGGATTGCGTTCTGGCGTAGCGCCATCATGGGCACAATCTGAACAAAAGGTATGCGTTTTCAGTCGAAAAGCGACAACTGCTCGCCATGCATGTCGCTCGACCAATGGATTGGCGCCCGACGTGGCAACGCGGCAATGCCAATGCACCGCACGCCGGCAAGCGCCAGCACGCCGCGCACCACCTGCTCGGCGATCTGTGGGGTATTGGCTTCCCGCGAGAGATGCGCCAGCCAGGCGCTGCGTCGGCGTCCATCGGCGCCAAGACGGGCAAGCAGGCGTCCGGCGGCGATATTGTCCAGATGCCCGGTCGGACCGTAGATGCGATGTTTGACGACTTCCACATACGGAGCGCGCCACAACTTCTCCTGATCATGGTTCGCTTCAATGACCACCAGATCAGCCGGAGTCAGTCCTTCCACAATCGTGTCATTCCAGTGCCCCAGGTCGGTGGCTATTCCGACGCACCACCCGCCTGCGCTGATGGTGTACCCCACCGGCTCGGCGGCATCATGTGGCACCGGGAAGCTGCGTACACCGAAATCGGCAATCATTGTCGCAGCGCCGGTCGCCAGTTCCTGGAAAGGGACGCCTGCCAGGTCCTGTTCGATGGCTGCCAGCGTTGGTTGGTTGGCAATGATCGGAACACCGTAGCGCCGCGCCAGCGCCCCGGCGGACAGCACGTGATCGCCATGCTCGTGAGTGAGCAGAATGGCGCTCAACTGTGCCGGATGAATACCGATGCGCGTCAGCGCCGGCTCTATTGTGCGCAGCGGCAAGCCACAATCGACTAGCAGCGCCGCATCGCCGGTTCGCACCAGCAAGACATTGCCGCTGCTCCCGGAAGCAAGCGAAGTCACATAGAGCGTCATAGGCGCGTGAACCTATCGCGGAAACAGCACACTGATACTTTCGCGGTTATGAATGCGCCGGATCGCCTCGCCAAACAGCGGCGCCACCGACACAATTTCGACCTGCGGCGTCAACGTTACCGGCTGCGTCTCAACGGTATCGGTAATCAGTAACCGTCGGATCGGGCTATCCGCCAGTCGCTCCATCGCTCCTCTGGCGAAGACGCCATGGGTCACAGCGGCGTATACCTCTTTTGCGCCACGCACCAGCAGTTGCCCGGCAACTTCAACAAGCGTGCCCGCCGAAATGGTGAAATCATCGACGATCAGCGCCGTTTTGCCCTCCACATCACCGATAATCTCGACAATGTGCGCGTGCTCATCATGCGCGACGCGCTCTTTGTCGCCAACCGCCATGGAGACGCCAAGATACCGCGCATATTTCCGCGCTTTTTTGGCAAAACCGCTATCGGGCGCAACAACGATCAGATTGTCCAGATTCATTTGTTTGACCCGATCACAGAGCACCGGCAGCGCGTAGAGATCATCAACGGGAATTTTGAAAAATCCCTGAATCTGCGGGGCATGGAGGTCCATAACCACAATCCGATCAGCGCCCGCAGCCTCGATTGCGTCGGCGCACACTCGCGCGCGGATCGACACGCGCGGCTCGTCTTTTTTGTCCCCTTTGGCGTAACTGAAAAAGGGCACCACCGCCGTCACCGATGCAGCGCTCGCGCGCTTGAATGCATCGATCCAGAAGAGCAATTCCATGAAATTGTCGTTTGCCGGAAACGCCGTGGACTGCACGATGTACACATGCCGTCCACGCACATTCTCCAGAATGCGCACAAACAGGTTGCCCTCAGAAAAGCGCAGCACTTCACATTCGCCCGGCGTCACACCCAGATACGTGCAGATATGTTTCGTTAATTTCGGGCTTCCTGAGCCGGGAAAGATCAGCATATCATCAGCGCTCATATGCCTGCCCTCCGCCGTATCTGCTGCCGCTGTCGCTGCATACGCAGGAACATCGTTGAGTATACCACGCAGCGCCTCTTCATGATGCGCTCTCATAGAGGTCCGGGCATGCGTTGTCTGGCTGCGATTCGCCCGCCCAACGAAGACCCGGCGGGCTGAACGAACAACGGGCGCTGCCGCACCCTCGTCGCGGCGTGAAGGCGTGCCCCAACCCCGCACGCATGGGCGTCGGCGACGCAACCCGGCGTTCCCGCGAACGCGGGCGGTGCACCCCTACCTCCGCCCGCTCTGGCGCCACCCCTTGATCATTTCGGCGTTCGGGCGCATCATGAAGAGGCGAGAAGCGCGGAACAAGGGACGTGAGGCATCTGTGGTTGCGAGTGGGAAGATTGCAGGCAGGAAGTTGAACCTTGAAGGCGGCGCGGGAATACGGGCTTGCCGCTGCTGTGCAAGCCCGCAACCGGAGGCACGGTTGGTTATCGAAACAAAGATGCACCTGAACGTTATGTGATCGTTGCGCCTGTGTGTCCATTTCCCTCAACCCCGGTTCTCAGTTCTCGGTTCTCACAAGGAGGACGACGATGTCTTTACGATTGGCAATCGACGGCGGCGAGCGCGCGGTTAAGACCCCGCTGCCACCCATGTTCCCCGGCGGCATGCGAATCGGCGCCGAAGAAGAGCAGGCGGTGCTCAACGTCCTGCGAAGCCGGCGCCTCTTCCGCTACTATGGTCCGGCGCCGGGTCCTTCGCAAACCGACTTGTTCGAGCAGGAATTTGCTGCGCATATGGGCACGGCATACGCTCTGGCAGTCTCGTCTGGCACAGCCGCGCTCATGTGCGCAATGGCAGCGCTCGGGGTCGGACCCGGAGACGAAGTGATCGTTCCGGCGTACACCTGGATTGCAACCGCCTCAGCAGTTGTGGCGCTTGGCGCAGTTCCGGTCATTGCCGAGATCGATGAATCGCTGACGATCGACCCTGCGGATGTGGAATGCAAAATCACACCCCATACCCGCGCTATTACGGCAGTGCACATGCGCGGCTCGCCATGTCGGATGGATGCGTTGACCGAGATCGCGCACCGGCACAATGTATCATTGATCGAAGATGTGGCGCAGGCGGCAGGCGCAAGTTTTCGCGGGAAACGTCTTGGCGCCTGGGGCGATGCCGGCGCATTTAGCCTGCAATTCAACAAGATCATAACATCAGGTGAGGGTGGCGTGGTGCTGACCAACAGCCATGCCCTGTACAAGCGCGCCATTATGTATCACGATGTCGTTGGCGGATACCGTCACCACATTCCGCCCGACGAGATTCTGCCAGGGGTCAACTTCCGCATGAACGAACTTCAGGCTGCAATTGCGCTGGCGCAACTCGGTAAACTGGAGGGAATCCTCGCTGATATGCGTCGCAACCATGCGGCCATTGTCGAACGCATTGCCGATTGCGCGCGATCAGCGGGCATTCTGCTCCGCCGTCTCAACGATCCGACCGGCGACGCGGGACTGGCGCTGGTGCTGCTGCTCCCATCCGCCGAATGCACGCGTTGGGCAGTCGATGCGCTGCGTGCTGAGGGGGTTGGGGCAATGGCGTTATATCGCCCCGATGTTGAGGATTACCATGTCTACCGTTATTGGGCGCCGATCATGAACCAGAAGACATGGACCGAACAGGGTGGACCATGGCGTTGGGCAGCGCGCACGATCGAGTATGCGCCTGATATGTGCCCGCGGTCGCTCGATCTGTTGAGTCGCGCCCTGCACCTCAATGTCAGCCCCGATTTGAGCGAGGCACAGATCGAAGAGGTTGCGACGGCGTTGAACAAGGTGCTGGAGGCGCTGTGAGCGGCTATGATGGTGGCGCTGATAAATCGCAGCATCGATCGATAGGTGAGAGGCGCGAGGCGCGAAAGGTGAGAGGCGAGAGGCGAGAGACGAGAGGCGTGAGGCATGAGGCGTGAGGCGTGAGGCGTGAGGCGTGAGGGGAGAGACGAGAGGCGTGAGGCGTGAGGCGTGAGGGGAGAGACGAGAGGCGTGAGGCGTGAGGCGTGAGGCGTGAGGTGTGGGGGGCGAGGGGAGAGGCGCGAGGTGATACCAAGGACGCTTGCAGATGCCGCATGCGTGTCATTCCGAGCGCAGCGACTTGTCATTCCGAGCCCTTCGCTTCGCTCAGGGTAAACGCAGCGAGGAATCTGCGCGGGTCGCGCAAAAGACCCCTCGCGCTGCTCGGAGTGACCTGCCGGATGGTCACCGGTCATTGGTATGAGAGGCGCGAGGCGCGAGGCGCGAGGCGAGAGGCGTGAGGCGAGAGGCGAGAGGCGCGAGGCGCGGGGCGCGAGGCGTGAGGTGCGGGGGGCGAGGCGTGCGGCGCGAGGTGTGGGGGGCGAGGGGAGAGGCGCGAGGTGATACCAAGGACGCTTGCAGATGCCGCATGCGTGTCATTCCGAGCGCAGCGACTTGTCATTCCGAGCGCAGCGACTTGTCATTCCGAGCCCTTCGCTTCGCTCAGGGTAAACGCAGCGAGGAATCTGCGCGGGTCGCGCAAAAGACCCCTCGCGCTGCTCGGAGTGACCATGCCGGATGGTCACCGGTCATTGGTATGAGAGGCGCGAGGCGCGGGGCGCGAGGCGTGAGGGGCGAGGCGCGAGGCGTGAGGCGTGAGGTGTGGGGGGCGAGGCGTGCGGCGCGAGGGGAGAGGCGCGAGGTGATACCAAGGACGCTTGCAGATGCCGCATGCGTGTCATTCCGAGCGCAGCGACTTGTCATTCCGAGCGCAGCGAGGAATCTGCGCGGGTCGCGCAAAAGACCCGTCGCGCTGCTCGGAGTGACCATGCCGGATGGTCACCGGTCATTGGTATTACTATACCAAAACGCGCGAGAACCGCCCGCTTGTCGGTCCGGTTGGACCGCGCGGATCGTGGGTGATGGGGGCGTTTTCCAGGTACGGCATTATGGCAGCGTGTGGCGCGGCAGAAATCCTGGCAACGCATATGAGCGGCGCAGCGCTTCCCGCATATGCTATGGCGTTTCACCCGGCGCGCTACGACGATCCTGTCTGCCGCGCGCACCTTGAAGCCTGGGGAGATACCGGGCAATTGTAATGTTCCCCCGGTAACGCCGTTGTGATGCGACGTGCGACCGGGGGCGCGGGTGGTGGGCCTCCAGGGACTCGAACCCTGAACCAATTGATTAAGAGTCAACTGCTCTGCCAATTGAGCTAGAGGCCCACACGGAATAATACCACAACACAGCGAATTGCGCAAATCAATGCGGCATTACAGGTGCAGGCTTGCATCTCACAACGCTCTCATCTCACTGTCACGGCAACCAGCGATGAAGTATGCTATACTTCTTAGAGCGTCGATAAGCGGAACGAGGAGCAATCGTATGGTTGAGCGCATTTGTTCACAATGCGGTCACGGTAATCCGCTTGATCATCATTTCTGCGGGAAATGCGGCGCAGCGCTGGAACGATTGCTTCCTGCGCCATTATCATCGCAGCCGCTGGCGCGTCTGGGAGCATCCATTCCCGCGCGCTGGCGCGACGTCGGGCGCGCAGTGGCGATCAGCGCCGTCGCACTGGCGGCGGAAGCCGGCATCGCCTGGCTGGCGCGGCGGATCGAGCAGCGCAATACGCCTGTGAACCTTCCTTCTCCAGCATTGCAGGTTGTGAAACCTGCGCCACAACCGCTGGCGACGCGCGCAGCGGCGAATGTCGTGACGATCATCAGCGAACGAGTGATCGAGTTCATCGACGATGACAATGGAACGCGACGGATCAGTGAACGCGCGTTCTGGCGCCGCATCGAGGAATAGGCGACTGCCTGATGTCAGCACCTTCCGTAACAATCAATCACCTTCAGCAACGGTTGCGCCCGATGGCGCTGCGTTTGCGCCTGCGCGACACGCTCTGGTTTGCCAGCAGCACCCTCTGGATTGCTGCGCTCGTGTCGCTGGCGCTCCAGATTGCCGGTCGCCTGTTTCCGATTCCCGGGTTGCTCTGGATATCACTGGCGCCGCTGGCGCTGTGGGCGCTGACCGTCCTGGGCTATCTGGTGGTGCGTCCCTTGCCGCCGCTTCGCGTGGCGCAACGGATCGATATGCTGCTCGATGCGCGTGAACGCCTGGCGACGGCGCTCGAACTCGGGCAGCGCGCAGAACAGACGCCGCTGGTCGAATTGCAGCAACGCGATGCATACGCCTTTGCCACAACGCTTAAGCCGCGCCTGGTTCCGATCGAGATTAATCGCCGGCCGCTGATCGTCGCGCTCGTGTTGGTTGCCGCCACGGTTACGCTGATCGTGGCGCCGAACGCACAGGATCAGATTCTGGCAGAGCAGGCTGCTATCCGCGAGGCGACACAACAGGCCGCTGCGCAGATCGAACAACTGCGCCAGGAGATTGCGCAGAACCAGAATCTCAGCCCTGAGGAGCGCGCAGCGCTGGATCGCGAACTGGCGGAACTGCAACAACGATTGGAACAGAATCCGGGGAATCGCGAAGAGGCGCTCGCCGATCTTTCAACGACCGAGGCGCGCTTGCAACAGCGCCTGACATATAATGCTGAGGCGCAACGCGCAGCGCTTGAACAGCTTGCCCGCAATGTACAGGCGCTCGAAGGGCAACAACAGAGCAGCCGCCCAACGCTGGAACAGGCAGAACGATCATTGCAACAACTGGCGCAGCAGATCGAACGCATGACCCCCGAAGAGCGGGCGCAACTGGCGGAACAATTGCGCCAGGAAGCGCGGCAACTGCAACAGAGCGCACCACAGACCGCGCAGGCGTTGCAGCAGGCGGCGGATGCATTGCAGCAAAATAATGTTGAGCAGGCGCAACAGGCGCTCGAACAGGCGGCGCAGAGTGTCCAGCAGGCACGGCAACAGCAGGCGGCGCAGCAGGCTGCCCAACAGTCTATCGCCCAACTCCAGGAAGAGCGCCAGTCCATCGCACAGTCCGGGCAACCCCAGAGCCAGCAACCGAGTCAGCAACAGCAGGGCCAGCAACCGGGTCAACAACCGGGTCAGCAACAGCAAGGACAGCAACCGGGTCAACAGCAACCGGGTCAACAGCAGGGTCAGCAACCGAGTCAACAACCGGGTCAACAGCAGGGACAGCAACCGGGTCAACAGCAGGGCCAGCAACCGGGTCAGCAACCGGGTCAACAACCGGGTCAACAACCGGGTCAACAACCGGGTCAACAACCGGGTCAACAACCGGGTCAGCAACCGGGTCAACAACCGGGTCAGCAACCGGGTCAGCAACCGGGTCAACAACCGGGTCAACAGCAGGGCCAGGAAGGACAGTCGGGCGCGCAATTAGAAGGAAACCGGCAAAGCCCGGCAACCGGAAATGAAGCAGGTAGCGGTAGCAGCGATCTGGTATATCAACCCTTTACTCCCGACGGGCAACCGCGCGAGGTCGAGCGCATTGAGGGGCAGGAAGGCACAGGCGGTCAGACACAGGTCCAGCAAGGGCAGTCGAACATGCCGGGTAGCGTCAGCCCACTCCAGACCCCCTACCAGCAGGTGTTGCAGGATTACCAGCGCGCGGCTGGTGAAGCGCTCGATCAGAGCGCCATCCCGCCGCATTTGAAGGATTACGTGCGCGACTATTTCTCACGGCTCGAGCCGTGATCGTGATTGCCCTGGCTCCATGTTCGAGTTAGGAGGTGTCAGATTCCTATGATGTGGTTCTTTCCCGGCGTGCTCGCGCTGATCGTCGCGCTCGGAAGCGCAGCGATCATCGTCGGTGGGCGCCTGATGAAGCCCTCTGCTAGCGTCGTCGCCTTCGTCTTTGCCATAACCGCAGTGTCATGGGTGGCGTTGATTGTCGTATCGATCAGCCTGATGATGCGGAGTTTTGCAACCGTCAGTCTTTGAGAAAGAAGCAGTATGACAGCAACCGAAGAAATGACGCAGGACGCTCTCTCGCCTGAAGAGTTTCGCCAGCGCGCGCTGGCGATTGAGACCGAGATTTCACAGGTGATCGTCGGACAACGAGAACTGATCCGGCAGACGGTCATTACATTGCTGGCAGGCGGTAATGCGCTCCTCGAAGGGGTGCCTGGCCTGGCGAAAACCACGCTGGTGCGCACGCTCGCCGATGTGATCGACTGTTCCTTCAGCCGCATCCAGTTCACGCCCGACCTTATGCCGGCCGACATCGTCGGTACGACTCTCATCAGCGAGGATGAAGCAGGGCGCAAAACGTTTCGGTTCGAGCCGGGTCCGATTTTTGCGAACCTCATCCTGGCGGACGAAATCAACCGCGCAACGCCGAAAACGCAGAGCGCTTTGCTCGAAGCAATGCAGGAACACACGGTAACGGTCGCCAAAACCATCCACCGCCTGGAAAGCCCATTCTTCGTTCTGGCGACACAGAACCCGCTCGAAATGGAGGGTACCTATCCATTGCCGGAAGCGCAACTCGACCGCTTTTTCTTCAAGATACTCATTCCCTTTCCCACCGCTGCCGATCTGGTGGAAATCGCCAATCGCACAACTGGCGCGCGTGCGCCACAGGTGCGCAAGGTGGCGAATGCCGCGACGATCCTGGCGATGCAACGACTGGCGCGTTCCGTTCCGATTGCCAGCCACGTTCTCGCCTATGCGGCACGCTTGATCACCGCCACTCATCCCGAAGATAAGGATGCGCCGTCGGTGACAAAACAGTATGTGCGGTATGGCGCCAGTCCGCGCGGCATGCAGGCGCTCATTCTGGCAGCCAAGATCATGGCGCTCCTCGATGGACGCTACAATGTCGCCTTCGCTGATTTGCGCCAGGCGGCGCTGCCGGCGCTCCGTCACCGTGTCATTCTGAACTTCGAGGCGCAGGCGGAAGGGGTTGCCCCCGACGATATTGTTAAACAGGTGGTCGAATCGGTGCGCGCAGAATAATACCAATGACCTGTGACCATCCGGCATGGTCACCCCGAGCAGCGCGAGGGGTCGTGCGCGACCCGCTCAGATTCCGCGCTGCGTTTACCCTGAGCGAAGCGAAGGGCTCGGAATGACCAGCATACGGCATCGTCAATCGTCATTGGTATAACAACCCCGAGAGGCGTCACGGTACGTGCCGTGATGTCATTGCTCGAAGGAATTGGCGTCCTTGCGCGGGCAGCGAACGGCGCCGCCGGACCGAAGATCGCTTCGGAGGCGAAACGATGACGACATCTTCATCACAACCGTTGTTCGAATCCGCGTTTCTGCGCAAGTTGGATCGCCTGGCGCTGCTGACGCGGCGCGCTATGGTCGGCGATATCCAGGGTGAGCGGCGCAGTCCTCGCCGTGGATCTTCGGTTGAGTTCGCCGATTTTCGCCCCTACGTCCACGGCGACGACATTCGCCAGATCGATTGGAACCTCTACGCGCGGATGGAACGCTTTTTCCTCAAACTCTTTGTTGCTGAGGAAGAATTAACCATCCATCTCCTCGTGGATAACAGCGCTTCGATGGATTGGGGCGACCCGCATAAATTGACCTATGCGCGACGCCTGGCGGCGGCGTTCGGGTATGTGGCGCTCTCGACGCTCGACCGGGTAACGGTGACGGCGTTTGCCGCCGGAGCGGGGGCGCAACTCCGTGGGGTGCGCGGCAAGGCGGGCGCGTTGCCGCTCTTCGCGTTCCTTCAGCGTCTCAACCCCGGCGGCGCCGGCAACCTGGTCGATGCGTGCAAACGCTACGCGCGTACTGCGATCAACCCTGGTCCGTTGATCCTCTGTTCCGATCTGCTCGATCCGCATTGGGAAGAAGCACTTCGCGCGCTCGGTTCGCGCCCGTTCGAAATGACGCTGCTGCACATCCTGGCGCCGCAGGAACTGCGCCCGCAACTTGATGGCGATTTCCGCCTCCTGGACGCTGAAACCGGCGAGACAGTCGAGATTACTGCCGATCTGGAAACGTTGCAGCGCTATCAGACCCACCTGCGCGAATGGCAGGAGACTATCGAACGCTTCTGCCATGGTCGTGGTATCACATATGTGCAGGTCGATACGGCGCAACCGGTCGAGGAGTTTATTCTGACGATGTTGCGTCGGCGCGGTGTGTTTCGATGATGATGGGGGTGGTATGTCGTTTCTGACGCCGCTGGCGCTTCTCAGTGCACTTGTTGTGGGTCCGCTGATCGTGGCGATGTATCTGTTGAAACTTCGCCGCGAGGAACTGCGCGTCTCTTCGACTTTCCTCTGGCAGCGCATGGTGCGCGATGTGGAGGCAAACGCGCCCTGGCAGCGCCTGCGGCGCAACTGGCTGCTCTTCCTGCAACTGCTGCTGCTGCTCCTGTTGGCAATCGCGCTGGCGCGACCCTTCTTGCTTACCACCGGCATCAGCGGGCGTAACCTGATTATCATCATCGATCGCTCGGCAAGTATGGCGGCGACGGACGTCCCCCCCTCGCGGCTCGAAGCGGCGCGCCGCCAGGCGCAGACGCTGGTCGATCAGTTGCCCGAAGGCGGGCGCGCGACGATTATTGCCATCGGCGGGCAGATGGACGTGCTTGCCGCTTCAACGACGGATCGCCGCCAGATGTATGATGCCATTCGCGCGACGACGCTCAGCATTGGTGGTCGTGGCGATTTGTCGCAAGCGCTGGCGCTTGCCACCGCTCTCGCGGCGCGTGAACCGGATAGCGAGGTTGCCATCATTTCCGACGGCAATGTCGAGACTCCAACCGACATCCGTGTTCCGGCGACGGTGCGCTATTTTCCCATCGGTCAACGCGCGGAGAATGTCGCTATCAGCGCTATGGCGCTGCAACCGACACCCGCCGGACAGACGCTGTTTGTTCAGGTCTCTGGCTATGGCCCGGCGCCGGTTTCGCGGCGGCTTGACCTCTACCTCGATGGCGCACTGTTCAATGCATACGAACTCAACCTCGGACCAGACGGCACTCCAGACGCTGTCCAGACGGTGATCGTCGATATTCCTGCTCAGGCGCGCGTTGCCGAGGCGCGACTCAGTCCGGCGCCCAATGACGATTTCTTGCCCTCCGATGATCGGGCATGGGCAGTAAGTTCGACGGGCGCAGGCATGGAGGTGCGTATTGTTGGTCCTGGCAACCGCTTCCTCGAAACGGCGCTCTCGTTGTTGCCCGGCATCACTGCCACCAAAACAACGACCACGACGGTTTCTGGCGATACTGCACCACAGGTGACAATCTTCGATCGGGTTGTGCCGGAAGCGCTGCCGACCGGCAATCTGTTGTTCATTGCTCCGATGCGCTCGACCCCCCTCTTTTCTGTGACCGGCATGGTTGAATTTCCGCTGCTGCGCCCGGCGCCGATCGTAATCGAAGGGCAAGCGCCGCCACTGCTGCGGAATGTCAGTGTGAGCGAGGTGAATGTGCTGCGCGCGATGCGCATCGAGACAGGCGTGTGGGCGCGCGCGCTGGTCGAAGGAGATGGCAGCCCAATGCTCCTGGCGGGGGAACGCGAGGGGCGACGCATTGTTATCCTGGCATTTGCGTTGCAAGACTCCGATCTGCCGCTTCAGGTTGCCTTTCCGCTGTTGATCTCGAATATCATCGGGTATCTCGCGCCGGGAAGCGGTCTGGAAGCATCGCAGATCGCTCCCGGGCAACCGCTGGTCGTGGCAGTTGATCCCGCTGCCACAGCGGTGCGTGTCGTTCGTCCCGATGGGCGCGTCGATGCGGCACAGATTCAGGGTGGGCAGGCAATCTATGCCGATACTGATGCGCTCGGACCGTACCTCATCGAGCAGGTGCGCGATAATCAGGCAGTCGAGCAGCGGCGTTTCGCTATCAATCTGTTTGCGCCGGAGGAGTCGCGCATTGCACCGTCAGGTGAGTTACGCGTGCCACAAGTCAGTGGTTTGCAACAGGCGGTGACCCGCGAGCAGGTGGGACGACAGGAACTCTGGCGCTGGCTGGCGGCTGCGGCAATCCTGATCGTTCTTATCGAATGGCTGGTGTACCAGCGCAGCAGTCTGGCGTACCTGCGGCAGCGCGTCCGTCTTGCGCTCGCAGCGCGTCGCCATCCGGCGTAGTATGGGCGTTTCGTTTCTTTATCCCGAAGCCCTCTGGCTTGGTTGCGTTCTGCCACTCGTTTGGGGTGTCGCGCTCCTCGCTCCCGCGCACATTGCCGCCTGGCGACGATGGTTGAGCCTGGTTGTCCGCACCATCATCGTGCTGGCATTGATCGGCGCGCTTGCAGGCGCGCAACTGGTTCAACCTCCTGGAATCACCACAACGATTTTCCTGCTCGATGGGTCGGACTCGGTTGCCGCATCGCAACGTGCCCGTGCAGAGGCATTTATCGCGCGGGCGCTGGCGGTAATGCCGCCCGATGACCGGGCAGGGATCATCGTCTTTGGGCGTGAGGCGCTCGTCGAGCGGTTCCCTGCCCCCGAACGCACCTTTGGCGCGCCTGTAACGCGACCCTTCGGCAGTGCAACCAATATCGCGGATGCGCTCCAACTCGGTCTGACGCTGCTTCCTGCAGAGGGGCATCGGCGGTTGGTGCTGCTCTCCGACGGCGGCGAAAACCGCGGGACCGCCCGCCTGATTGCGCAGGACGCTGCTGCGCAGGGCATCCCCATCGATGTGGCGCCGCTCACCGGCAGCGCCGATGGATTGGATGCGCAGATCATCGGCGTGACGTTGCCATCGACGGCGCGCGAAGGGCAGCGCCTGCCACTGCGCATTGACCTGGAAAGCAATACGTCCGTTGCAGGTCGCCTGATGGTCACAGGTCCCGATAGGACGACCGTTGCGACGATACCGGTCGAGATCGGAACTGATCGGCAAACTGTCGAAATCCTGCTTCCCGAAGCGCCTGCCGGCTTCAACCGCTACACAGCGTATCTTGAGGTTCCTAACGATGCACGCACCCAGAATAACGCTATCGAGACCTTCAGCTATGTGCGGGGCACACCGCGTGTACTACTGGTTGCGCAAGCCCCCGATGATGCCATTAGTCTGGAACGCGCGCTGCGCGCCGCTCGGATAGAAGTCACAGTCGTCAGCCCGGCATCCATACCCGCCACATTCGGCGAACTGATCCGGTACGACGCGATTGCGCTGATCAATGTGCCCCGCGCTCTGTTTTCCAACGAGACGGTGCAACGCATTGCGGCGTATGTCCGCGATTTCGGCGGCGGTCTGCTCATGGTCGGCGGTCCGCAGTCGTTTGGTCCGGGAGGCTGGCGCGGTACGCCGGTCGAGGCTGCATTGCCGGTGACGATGGATATTCCTGAGCGGCAGCGCCAGCCGCCGGTCAGCATCGTGGTGGTGATCGATATTTCAGGAAGTATGGCTGCGACGGAGGATGGCATTCCCAAACTCTCGCTGGCGCTCGAAGGTGCGCGACGGATCGCGGCGCTGTTGCGCGATGAAGATGAGTTGACGGTCATTCCTTTCGATGACCGTCCCGGCGTCATTGTCGGTCCGCTGCCGGGATCACGGCGCGATGTCGCTATCGAGCAACTGAACCAGGTGCGTCTTGGCGGCAGCGGCATCAACATCCACGATGCGCTTCGAGTTGCGGCGCGGTATACCCGCGCCAGCGAGCGCCCCGTGCGCCACATTATCACGATTACTGATGGAAATGATACGACTCAGCAGGAAGGTGCGCTGGACATTGTGCGCTCACTGCACGACGAAGGCGTGACCCTGACCTCCGTTGCCATTGGGCAGGGCGATCATGTGCCATTCATCCGTGATATGGCCGCCGTGGGCGGCGGGCGTACCTTCCTGACGGAGCGCGCCGCCGATGTTCCCGATCTGTTGACCGGCGAGACGCAGACGATCATGACACCATATATCGTCGAAGGTTCATTGACACCGCAGCAGGCAATGCCGCACCCCTCCCTGCGCGGGATCGACGCCCTGCCCAAACTCTACGGTTATGTTCTGACGACGCCACGCGAGACGGCGCAGACAACGCTCGTTGCTCCCGATGGTGATGTGTTGCTCGCGGGCTGGCAGTACGGTCTGGGACGTTCCCTCGCCTGGACGAGCGATCTCAGCGGGCGATGGGCGAAGGAATGGGTTGCATGGGACGCATTCCCGCACTTCAGCGTTCAACTCGTCACCTGGCTCCTGCCGCAGCAAACCGGCGATACCCTGACCATCGCAACACACGCTGTTGGAGATGCCCTGGTCGTCGAGGCTATCACACGCACACCCGATGGCGCACCACACATTGGATTGAACGTTGAGTCCCGATTGATCGCGGCTGATGGCGCTACTGTCGAAACCACGCTGCGTGAAGTCGGTCCGGGACAGTATCGTATATCACTCGACAATTTGCCGGCCGGCGCCTATCTGGTGCAGATCGTTGCGCGTGACGGGCAGGGGAGAGCGGTTGCCGGCGCGACCGGCGGCGCCGCAATGCCGCTCAGCGCCGAGTATCGCCGTCAGGCGGGAGATCGCTACCTGCTCGAAGAGATCGCGCACATCACCGGCGGACGGATCGACCCGCAGCCTCATCAGGTTTTCGAGCCAGGACGCGCGGCACGCGGCATGGCGCGCGAAATTGGATTGCCGTTGCTCTGGCTGGCGCTCGTGTTGCTGCCGTTGGACATTGCGCTCCGGCGAGTCTTTATTCGACACGCGTCAATTGCCGCTGCACTGCGGCACATTGGTCTGCGCGCGCTAGCCCGGCGCCTCGAACCGCAAGAAGCGTTGGACACCGGGGTTGCCTCATCGCTACCATCTCCACCTACCACGCCGCCTCGTACAATCACTGTCAACCGCTCGCCTGCCAGCCCGCTCGTCCCATCCGCCAATGAACTGGAGCGCCTCCGTGCTGCGCAGGAAGCAGCACGGCGACGATTGCGCGGCGAGGATGAGGAATAGCAGTGCGGATAACCGGGAACCAGGAACCAACCACGGGCAATCCGCACAATGTTCAGATTCCGCCAGAACTTACGATTGAAGATGCCGCATGCTGGTCATTCCGAGCCCTTCGCTTCGCTCAGGGTAAACGCAGCGCGGAATCTGCGCGGGTCGCGCACGACCCCGCGCGCTGCTCGGGGTGACCATGCCGGATGGTCACAGGGAATTGGGATCATACTGGTCGCCGCTACGCAAACGGCACAGAATGGAACGCAGGTTTACACGGGTTAAGGCTGCATAGGACGAAGAGGTAAGAGCGCATTTTCGCACTTTCAACATTGTTCTCGTGCCTCTTGCCCCGCGCCTCGCGCCATGCGCCTGGTTAAGAGCGACTGGCGCCAGCGGGGGTGCTGACGCCAGCATGCAGGTGGCTTTGGGGGGCGGCCACCGTGGGTCTGGGCTCAGTCGGGCGGCGCTTGTGCGCTCTGGCAAACGCGGCTCTCCGCCAACCGCCTTTGCCCAACCCGACAGTCCGTCGACCGCTCTAAGTATACCACGTCCATGCCGCAGTGCGGCATTGCGAAATGACAACCCAGGGTTAAGCAATATGACGCACTGCGTAACGGAACGTTCACCGCCGGTTGCCAGACTGTGCCAACACGGTAAGATCGCTGTGGTATGCTCAGAGCGAGCACAATGAGGTGCAGGTGCGATGAGGTGCGTGCTATGAGAGTCCTGATGGTCTACGCATCCTGGTTTGGTCACAACCGCGAAGTCGCCCGAATCATCGCCGACCGGTTGTCGCCGTATGCCTCCCATGTCATCTGCGCACCGGTAACTTCTGTAACTGCCAGCGATACGATAGGGTGCGACATGCTGGTGCTGGGAAGCTTCACCCATGCCCATCACGCCAGCTGGCGCATGCGGCATCTGGTCGCAACCATTCCAGAGCGCCGCCTCAAACGTATGGCTATAGCGGTCTTTGGCACACAAACGGTCGATGAACGACCGAGCGGCATCGACGACCTGGTCAACGCACTGGCAGAGCGCGGCGCGCGGCTGGTTGTTCCCCCGCTCAGGGTCATCCTGCCAGCGCCGGATTTCGTACCATGGTCGAAGATCACGTCTGCGGAACGCGCTAAAATTGATGCGTTCGTACAGGCGCTGGTACATCAACTGGAAACGGAATTGATTGGTCGATAAGGAATACCTGCTGGGATCAGCACGGCAGAGGCAGCGCGGGTTCTGCCGTTCGCTCAAACGAGCAAGGGCACGGAGTTGAGCAAACACCGGTCAGGTGCAACGGCACAATGCCCCCGGCGCGCGCCAGGCGCTCTCGTGCGGCTCCATGGCGCGATCCAGCGCGATGATGCGCGTCCCGGCACGTGATAAAACAATGTTGAAATCAACCGACATCACACGTGTGCTATCATGCTACGATTTGGGATCAATCGAAGGAATCGCTGCTACAGGTCATGGGTTCGTCAATGAGACCGCGATTGTCGTCACCCGGCAGGGCCGGTTTGTGGTGCGCCGCAACCACTATCGCTTCTCACTGGCTTCGGTGTGCTATCGTCATCGCCTGATCGATCATCTCTGTCAGCGGTCGTTTCCGACAGCCCGTCTGATCCAAAACAAGAACGGCTCAACAGTGACGATCATCGACGGACGGATCTACGAAGTCCAGGAGTATGTGCATGGGACCGACTTCGATCCGGGTTGTCCCGGACAAGTCATGGAAGTTGGCGCGACCCTTGCCTGCTATCACCAGGCGGTTTTGGATCTGCCGCCGCCAGAGGATGGAACATTACCCCGGTATGCGCCAGCACGCATTACATCCCTGACCGAAGGTTTGTACGAACGCGACGTGATGGGAGAATTGCATGCCGATCTTGCCTGGTACGACGGGCGAGCAGCGGCATTACGCGCCATCCTGTCCGATCACACCTACGAGGCGTTGCCGCGAGTCCTGATCCACGGCGATATGCATCCCGATAATGTGCGATTCGCCGGCGACCGGGTCGTGGCGCTGCTCGACTTCGATCAGGTCGAACGGGATGCGCGCATTGTCGATCTCGCCGATGCGCTGGTTGGATTTACCACCAGGGTGCTGCCGTCGGAAGCAGCTTCATGGGGTGTGTTTCGCGGGCCGTTGGACATTCCACAAGCAGTTAACCTGGTGTGCAGTTATAGTCGCGCTGCGCCGCTGCTGCCAGGCGAAGTCGCTGCGTTGCCTGCGCTGATCGAAGTGCTCTGGTTGCGCGGCGAACTCGGTCGGGTCATCTCAACACCCGAGGGAGCGCCGGATTACCACGCAGCCGTGCTGGCGCAGGGCAGGCGCCTCTCGGAATGGATGCAACAGCATGCGCCAATCTTGATCAATCGCTGGAGCGAAGCGGCGATTGGTCGCATAGGCGCGCTCGCGGCATGAGATGGGAGACGCGCAGCGAGAGGCGGCGGGCAAGAGGGGGGAAGGAGGAAAGGTTGCGCGTTGAACGCAAGGAAGTGCAAAGATGGAAGGTTGCAGGGAGATGGAAAATCGGTATGGGTTAAGACCCTCACCCCTCCTCCAGTTCCTGGTTCTCAGTTCTCCGTTCCTGGCTCCCGCTTCTGCTAAACCCTACGTCTCACTCCCTACTCCCCATTCCCTCGCCTCCTGCTGTACCATCCGGCGAAACAGATCGCTTTCGGTAATGACCCCAACCACCTGTTCACCTTCAACGACCGGAACGCCGCCGATACGATGGCGGAGCAACAGTTGAGCAACAGCGATGACCGGCTCATCAGGTCCTACCGTGATCACAGTACGAGTCATAAAATCACGCACCGGCAGATCGACAACACGATGGTACAGGTTGTATTGACGCATATCGTGGACCTGCGAGTCGGAGATTCGATTGATATCACCCTCGGTGACGATCCCCGCCAGGCGACCGTCGCTGTCAAGCACCGGCAGGCGACGCACCCGGCGCCGTTGCATCAATCGCCGCGCTTCAGGGAGAGTCGTGGATTCTGAAATGCAGATTGGTGGCCGGCTCATCCAGTCACGTACTGTATCCATGCTTGTGCAGTGGTATGCGATAGTCCTGGCGCAAGACGAGCGCCTGACGCTACCCGGCAGACCCAGCCACCGGTGATACACAGGCTTTAGCCAGCCCAGGACGACGGTCGCCACCTGCAAACCTGTTCGTGGGCATCCTAACCCCAGTGAATACCGCTTTCGGAAGCGTTGACCAGTTTGCCGTTGCGGTCGAAGAGCAAGCGCACTGAATGCCGCACGGGACAGTCGATAATCGGGCAACGTCCATTAGCGGCATCCTCAGGAGGCACGTCGTATGGGCATCCATTGGCGCCACACTGCTCTATCGAGACCGCATACCTCGGCGAGCCAGGCGGCCCATCGAGCATATGGATGCGCAATGGTGCATCTTTCAACACCGGTTGATGTTCGCTCAGATATGCGCGCGCGACTTTGATGAGCGGATGTTGGCGTTTTCTGCGTGGCATAGGCTTGCCCCTACAGATAGAAGAACGATACAGCATGGCGATAGTGTACTTTTTTTGTGCCCTCCTACACGAGAAATCTTCTTGACCAACTGTTGTTGTCTCGCAACATTCGATTTGCGAGCGGCGCAAAGGTATGATACGATTGTCATGCTGCTGTAGTAATGTGCGCGAATAAGGTCAATGAAACAAAAGTCTGTCTCTCCGACACGGCACACCAGGCGTTCTGTCAATGGTCAACCGGACGATATTGCGCATCTGCGAGCTGAATTGACGGCAGCATATGCGCGAATTGCCGAACTCGAGGCGCAGATGGCAGTATCCGTACAGCGCGCGAACCTGGCAAATGAGCGCCTGAATGCCATTCTCACGATCAGCGCCGCATTGCTTATCACGCACGAGATCGATACTATCCTGCAATTGGTGGTGCGCGAAGCAGTGCAACTGTTCCCCGGCGCGCACGGCGCACTCCTGTTTCTTGCCGATCAGTCAGGTTTACGCCTGCGGCTTGTTGCGAGCAGCAGCGGTAAGACGACGGGACTCTCCTTGCGACCCGGTCAGAGTCTGGCAGGGCGCGCCTTCCTTTCGCCACGTGCGATGTTACTCGCCGGTCCAGAACTTGAAGCAACACTGAGTGAGTTGAGTGAAGCGCAGCTGGCTCAGAAGAAAAAAGTTCTGGGATTCTGGCCCCCTGGCAGCGCTCTGATGGCGCCGTTGCGCATCGAAGATACGCGACTGGGCGCGCTCGTGCTGTATGGCAATCAAAATCCACACCTGACCCATCCGCGTGATATTCCCTTCATTCAGGCGCTGGCAGACCTGACGGCCGTTGCCATTGCGGAACATCGTCAGCGCGCACGCGCAGCGGCGCTCCAGCAGGACCTCGATCAGACGCAGTCACTCCATGCCGAGGCGCAGGCGCGGCTCAATGCGGCGCAGGCGCAACTGTTGCAAAGCGCAAAACTGGCTGCCGTCGGCGAACTGGCGGCATCGGTGGCGCACGAGATCAACAATCCGCTCTACGCGGCGCGCAACAGTCTGTACCTGGTGGAACAGGATATTCCGCCCGATACGCCTCAGCGCCATTTCCTTACAATTGCCCAAAACGAACTTGGTCGCATCGCCCGCATTATTACCCGCATGCGCGATTTCTATCGTCCGGCGCGCGATGAATTGGAGCCAACGGAGATCAACGACCTGCTGGCGGAAACGATCGAACTGGTGCAGACCCACCTGCGGCACGGGCAGGTGACGGTGACGGTCGACTTCTGTCCCAACCTGCCGCGCCTGATTGCGCATCCTGATCAGTTGCGCCAGGTGTTTCTTAATCTGATGCTCAACGCATGCGACGCCATGCCGCACGGCGGGCAGTTGCACATTACCACCGAACTCTCTTGCGAGAATGATGCTGACGCGCAGTATGTCGTTATCTCAATCCGCGATTCGGGTACGGGGATCAACCCGGAGCACATGCCGCACCTCTTCGAGCCATTTTATACGACAAAGCCGCAAGGCACCGGCCTTGGGTTAGCGATCAGCGCCCATATTGTGACGCAGCACGGTGGTCATATTCAGGTCGAAAGCGAACCCGGCGCCGGAAGCACCTTCACGGTCCTGCTTCCGGTGGATCGCGGGGAAAAGGAAGAAGGCGTCACGGATTAGGGGTTGATCGCTGCAATCTGAACGACCCGCCGATCGCGTGTCATTGCCAGGGTGAACGCAGCCGACGACCCACAAAGGACGCGAAGGCGCTCGACGTCTTGCCACCAACCCGCAACCTGCCACTTTCCCACCTGCAACCCCTCTTGCCGCGTGCCGCGCGCCTCTTGCTTCAGTTGTCCCTTCTCAACCGAACGTTGTAACATTGCAACCAGCATCACAAAGAAACTCTAGTATCGTATCATATTGATGTTGTGTGATTACAACGCGAAGTTGTTACCTCACTCTCCTTGATACTGCCGCTTTTTGCTATAGTGGCAACGGAGCAGCCGCCTATAGCGCGCAGATGATGCGTTGTAGACGGATCTCCCCTCTGACGGTCAGTCGAAACGTGTCTGGAAAGGTATCGTGTCGAACTTGCAGCACATTCTGGTTGTCGACAACGATCCGGTTGCCGCGATGGTGACGCAGCAGGGACTGCAACGACTGCTCGGCAAGGATGTCGAAGTCGCGCTGGCGCCATCGCCGGGGGCGGCCTGGCTGCGCTGTATGCGCGAGGCAGTCGATCTGGTGATTGTTGATCCAAGCCCCCCAAGTCGCGCGGCAGCCGCGTTGATCAAGGCGCTGCACGACGAACGCCCTCACATTCCGGTCGTGGTGCTGACCGCATACGATACGCCGCGCCTTCGCACGCAGATGAAGCGGTTGGGTGTGCGCTACTATCTTGCCAAGCCGGTAGAATTGGCGGAGCTGAAGAATACGGTCAGCGGCGTACTCGCGTCGCTCAACACGGTGCAGATGTCTTCGGCGGTGAATTGACCCACGGCAGCAGTGCAACGTCGCTATGACGCCGCCTTCCTCCTCACATCGATCATCCCCAGCACATCGGCAACGGTGAATGCCGGGTTGCGATGACGTTGCGGTTCGATCATTAGATCGGCGATCTTTCTGTAGAGCGCAGCGCGGCTGCGTACCAGTTGCGGGTAGCAGCGCGCCATGGTCGCTTCGGGAGTTTCGCCGGGGCGCGGACGGTACATGCCGTTCCAGACAATCGGGCGTGGTCGCGCCAGGTATTCTTTCAGCAATCGTACCCGCAGATCGGCGTCGTCCGCCAGGTAGACCATCGTCGTGCAGCGTTTGAGGCGCTCCAGGAGCGCGGCGTCGAGGTAGACAATACTGCCGGTCGTGTCGATGACGACATTCTTTTCTCCGGCAATTCGTTCCACAATCTCCTCCATGACGGCATGTTCACATGCACGATAGATACGTTCTCGTTCGGCATAGTGCGCTTCGTAGGGAAATCCCATCCAGCGCCCGATGTCGTAGACCGTGACGGTATCAGCAGCGTAGATGGTTCGTAACCGCTCTGCAATCAGGTCATCGCAGTGCAGCGCGCGAAATCCGACGTCGGTCAATCGCGCCGCCCAGCGCGACTTGCCAATGCCCGCCATACCGATCAGCCCAATGACCACACGCTACCTCTGAAGGTGTGCAGCAAGTTCCACAAATGCGTCAAGCGTCTCCGGGTTTGCCATAGCGTCGCGGTTGGCAGCTTTTTCGGGCGGGACGCCACGCAGGATTTTTTTGATCGGCACTTCCAGTTTTTTGCCGTTCAGCGTGCGTGGCACATCGGGAATGGCGATGATGTCATCGGGGACGTGGCGCGGCGAAAGGACGTTGCGAATATGGGTGCGAATCCGCTCTTTCAGGGTATCGTCCAGGGCGACGCCGGATTCGAGGACAACGAACAGATACATGCGGGCGGTCCCATCGGGATGCTCCAGATCGATCACCAGACTGTCGCGCACCTCGGCGACCCCTTCGACAGCGCGGTACATTTCGCTCGTCCCCATGCGCACGCCATGGCGGTTGATCGTCGAATCGGAGCGCCCGTAGATGACCAGTGTGCCTCGTTCCGTGAGTTTGACCCAATCGCCGTGACGCCAGACGCCGGGATAGACCTCGAAGTAACTGCTGCGGTAGCGTGATCCATCGGCATCTCCCCAGAAAAAGAGCGGCATGGAAGGAAGCGGCGCAGTGATGACCAGTTCACCGACATCGCCAACGATGGAACGCCCCTGTTCGTCGAAGACCTCGACGCGCGCCCCCAGACAGCGGCACTGGATTTCGCCGGCAGTCACCGGCAGCAACGGGCAACCGCCGACGAATGCCGTACAGACGTCGGTGCCGCCGCTAAGCGAAACGAGCCAGAGATCGCGTTTGACGCGCTGATAGACCCAGTGAAACCCTTCAACCGGCAGTGGGGAACCGGTCGAGCCCATAGCACGCAGACGGGTCAAGTCGAACGATTCGCCAGGCGTAATCCCGGCTTTGCGGCATGCGGTCAGGTAGGCAGCGCTCGTGCCGAACAGGGTCATGCCGGTATCGGCGGCGAATCGCCAGAGCGCATTCATATCGGGCCAGGCAGGACTGCCGTCGTACAGCAGAAGGGTGCTACCCATCAGCAGACCGCTGACCAGGAAGTTCCACATCATCCAGCCGGTGGTAGTGAACCAGAAGAAGCGGTCCTGCGGACGAAGATCGAGGTGCAATGCGAGCGATTTCAGATGTTCGAGCAGGATGCCGCCATGCCCCTGAACAATCGGCTTCGGCAGACCGGTCGTGCCGGATGAATAGAGAATCCAGAGCGGATGATCGAAAGGAACCGCTTCGAACTGAAGCGGAGCATCATAGTTCAGCAGTTCGTCCCACAGAATCGCATCCGCCTCCTGAGCACCGGGATCAAGATATGGGACCAGCACCACACGCTCGACGCCGGGAAGCGCAGCGCGCAGTTCGGTAAGCGCTGCGCGGCGGTCGAAAGCACGCCCGCCATAGCGGTAACCATCGACGGCGATCAGCACACGCGGCTCGATCTGGCGGAAACGGTCGGCAACGCTGGCAACTCCCATATCGGGCGAACAACTCGACCAGATGGCGCCAAGCGAAGCGCAGGCAAGGAAGGCGATAACCGCCTGCGGCGCATTGGGCAACACTGCCGCCACCCGATCTCCCCGGCGAACGCCAAGCGCCCGAAGACCGGCAGCGACCGCCCCAACCTGACGCTGCACATCTGCCCAGGTCATTGTCTGGAGTGATCCGCCTTCGGATTGGAAGATAATCGCGGCGCGTTCTGCATCGGCATAGCGGAAGGCATGTGCTGCATAATTGAGGGTAGCGCCGGGGAACCAGACCGCGCCGGGCATGCTGGCGTCGGCCAGCACTGCCTGCGGCGACGTGGTCGCCTGCACGTCGAAGAAGTCCCAGATCGATTGCCAGAACGCCGACAGATCGGTGATCGACCACTGCCAGAGGGTGTGGTAATCATCGAACCTCAGATCGCGCGTATGCGCCAGCCAGTCGATATACCGTTGCATAACACTGGCGCGCACCATTTCCGAGGACGGCGACCAGAGCAAGTCGCCTTCGCGGACAGGATGCTCAATCATACGCTATCATCCGTCTCTTCGTCATCTCTCCATCCGTGCCAGGCGCTGACGCAGCAGATGATCGGCGAGCACCAACGCCAGCATCGCCTCGGCGATTGGAACCAACCGCGGGAGCACCGTTGGGTCGTGGCGCCCGTGGATTTCGATCTCCGTCGGATTTCCCTCACGGTCAACGGTGCGTTGCAGTCGAGCAATCGAAGCGGGAGGCTTGGCAGCAATGCGCAGCACAATTTCTTCACCGGTGCTGATCCCGCCGAGAATGCCACCGTGGTGGTTGGACGATGTTCCAATTGTGCCATCGGCGCGACGCTCGAAAGGATCATTGTGGACAGAGCCGGTCATATGCGCTACACCGAACCCTTCGCCGAACTCAACGCCCTTAATTGCCGGGATGCTGAACATTGCCTTGCCAATATCCGCCTGAAGTTTGTCGAAGACCGGTTCGCCGAGACCGGGGGGAACGCCGCGCGCTCGCACTTCGACGATACCACCGAGCGAGTCAAGGCTGCGGCGCGCCTGTTCGACCCGCTCGACCATCAGCGCTGCGACGCGCGCATCCGGGCAGCGCATGATATTACGCTCGATTTCGCTCTCGTCGATCACCTCGGCCTTCAGATCGCCGAGTTGTGCCGTCCAGGCAATAATCGATACGCCGTGCTGCGCCAGGAGGCGTTTCGCAACTGCGCCGCCGGCAACGCGCCCTATCGTCTCGCGCGCGCTGCTACGCCCGCCACCACGCCAGTCGCGGAAGCCATATTTGACATCCCAGGTGTAATCGGCATGACCGGGGCGGTAGAGGTCTTTGATATTTTCGTAGTGCCCCGGCTTCGCATCGGTGTTGAACACCAGCATACTGATGGGCGCGCCGGTCGCGCGGCCCTCGAAGACGCCAGACAGAATCTGCACCTGGTCGGATTCTTGACGCGCCGATGTCACCCGGCTCTGCCCGACCCGTCGGCGATTCAGTTCATGCTGAATATAGTCTTCCGAGATGTCGAGACCTGCGGGGCATCCATCCACCACGCACCCCACTGCCGGTCCGTGCGACTCCCCCCAGGTAGTCAACCGAAAAACCTGTCCAAAGGTATTTCCAGGCATGGACGTCCTTTATCTTCATTCACCGTTCTTTCTGAGATGCCAGACGTTCGACCAGCGCGCGATCGTCCGCCAGACCGGGTTGGTGAGGCGCCGTCTGCATCGCCCGATCGAGCATGGTCCGCGCCTTGTCGAACTGTTTCAACCGCGCATACGCCAGCCCCAGAGCACGCAGACAGGTCACGTCGTAGGGCGCTTTTTTGACTGCCCATTCCCATTCGAGCGCCGCAGCATACCACATCCCACGGTTCTTGAGCGCAACACCATTGTTATAGTGCGTCACGTGGTCAGAGGGCTTCACGATATGGCGGAAACGTTCGAGTCTGCCGACAATATGATGATACCCGGCGATAGTCAGCGCGAGAGCGGCAATATGCGCAACAATCGCGCTGATTGCGACGATTCTGGCGCCGGATAGCAACCGCGTTGTCCACTCCGGCGGAAGGGTCGTCGCGCCGATCAGTCGCTCGAGCATCACCGGCATTATATCGGGGCGACCGACGAGCGCAAGGGCGCCGATCAACCCGGCAACGGTCAACCCGGTTGCCAGGTACAGCCCCCAGACGGAGCGTTGTGCCAGTTGTTGCGCCGCCGACAACCCGATCAGAGCCATTAGAATGAGGAGTGCGGCGGGTATCAGGATACCGATGAGAAAGCCGCGCGCCGGATTTTCTTGATAAAGGAGCAAACCGAGGGCAGGAAAGACGAGCGCGATCAGCACTGTCGCCATCGCGCCGCCGCGCCACAGCCAGACCAGCGCCGACACCATTGGTGATCGTTCTTCCGACGGAGCCACCCGTACCAGCAGGCTTTCGTTGCACTGCGTGCAGCGGCGCTGTGCTTCGACGGTTGGCGCGCCGCAGTAGGGGCAGGGGATCGTGTTGTCGTCCGTTTCGATTGACGCAAGACGCGCAGCGGATGTTGCCGCTGCCCGATTGGGCGCGCGAGCGCCACTCTGCACGGCAGCGCGCCCTGGCGCCGGCACGGACGAAACGCTCTGGCGAGCAGGCGCCGGCGCAGCCTGAACATTCTGGCGGGCAGGCGCCGGCATCACCGCGACGTCCGCCAGAGTCGCCCGATATGCGCGCAGGCGGGTGAGCGCGAAGGCGCCGGCATCGATCTCACGTTCGGTGTTACCGCCGCGTTCCAGCAACGGGGAAGGCGGCAACGGCAGACCAATCCGGGCGTGAAGCCATTCCAGACCCTGGCGAGCGCGCACATTGGACGGGTTCAGCGCCAGCACGTTTTCCAGGCAGATTTTCACATCGTTGGGATCATCAACGACTCCCGACAGCCAGAGCCAGGCGCGTTCGTTGCGCGGGTCCACTTCCAGCGTGCGCATCAACAGAACACGCGCATCGTCACGGCGACCATCACGCGCCGCCGCGATTGCCTGATGCAAAGTATCGGCATTCATAGACGCATCCTTCGATGATGCCGTTACAGGCGTTCCTGTTCCCAGACAACCTTGCCTTCGAGGATGGTCATCTCGGCACGAATCGTGTGCAACGCCGATGGATCGAGTTTGAAGGGGTCGGCGGACAGTATCGCAAAGTCGGCGAGCATGCCAGGCGCAATCACACCCTGTTCAGCGGCAGCGCCCGCCGCCACCGCACACCCATAGCAAAAACCACGCAACGCCTCTTCGACTGTCAGGCGCTGTTCAGAATACCAACCGCCATCCGGCGTGCCCTCCGGTCGCTGGCGGGTGACCGCAGCATGGACGCTGAGCCAGGGATTGAGCGATTCGACCGGCGCATCAGAGCCGAACGCGAGGGTTGCGCCAGCATCGAGAAACGAGCGCCAGGCGTATGCATACGCGCAGCGCTTCCCCCAAAGCACATCCGCCACCTCCATATCGGCAGTGCAATGGATCGGTTGCATCGAGGCAATAACGCCGAGGCGCGCAAAACGGGGCAGATCATCCGGATGCACCACCTGGCAGTGCTCGATGCGGTTGGGGATGGACAACGGAGGCGCACCGGGCAGCGCCGCTTCGATGGCGTCGAGCACCTTGCGATTGGCAGCATCGCCGATGGCATGCACCATCACCGCTAAACCGCCGTGGATCGCGCGGCGCACAGCATGGCGCAACTCCCCAGATGACAGCACTGCAATCCCGCGATTGCTGCTCCCCTCATAAGGGGCAAGCATATCTGCGGTTTGCGAGCCGAGCGACCCATCAGCAAACATCTTGATGCCCCCAAGACGGATCCAGCGATCGCCAAGCCCGCTGTGCAACCCCAGCGCCAGCGCTGCATCGAGACCGTCGAGACCAAGATAGACCAGGCAGCGCAACTGAAGGTGACCGCGCTCACGGAGCGTTTGCAGGTCATCAAGCGTCATCCGACCATCGCCAGGGGTCATGCTCGTGGGCAGATGCATCCCAACCATCCCATACGAGTGCGCCTCTTCGATTGCCTCACGAACCGCAGCCAGGCGCTCCTCCTGCCCGGGTTCAGGAATATGGCGTCGCACCAGGTCGATTGCGGTTTCCAGCAGAATGCCGGTCGGTTCGCCGCGCTCACGCTGGATCGCGCCACCGACAGGATCGGGCGTCTCGGCAGTGATCCCTGCCAGGCGCAGCGCGGCGCTGCTGACCCAGGCGGAATGCCCGTCCTTCCGCGAGAAGTACGCCGGTCGATCACCGATGACGGCATCGAGGTCGGCAGCAGTGGGCCAGCGCCCCCACCGCGAATGATCCCAGCCGCGCCCCTGCACCCACGCGCCAGCGGGGAGACGTTCCGCCGCTACGCCGATCTGTTGGAGCGCATCGTCAAGGGTTGCCGCATCGTCGAGCCGGACGTTGCGCCGCGCCAGCGCATGCGCAATCAAGTGAACATGCGCATCGGTGAGCGCCGGAATGAGAGCGCGACCGTTGAGATTGATTCCCTCAGCGCGACCGGTGACGGCAGCGCGCACCTTGCCCTCACTGCCGACGGCAATGACGCGCCCATTGCGTATAGCAACCGCTTGCGCGCGGGGGTGAGCCGGGTCGAGGGTGTAAATGGGACCATTGTAGAGAATGATCGGATCGCTCATGATCGTCTTCTCACAGGCGCCGGAGCGCATACGGATGAGGCGTCGGCTTTTCTTGATGCGTATTCGCATGGTACGGATGAAGAAAGAAGTTGTCAATGATCAGAAAGATGAAAGGGTAGAGCGGTGACGAGAGGGGTGCGCCGCCGGAGAGACAGACGCCATCCGGTCACGCATTGGACACGCCCATCTGGTAAAATTAAGCAAATGTAAGGCGCCCACGTGGCGCAATAACCCACAACTCATAACCCCACAACCTCTCACCATGAGCGACGCCGAAGCCCTTCAGTCTGAGAACGAAGCCCTGAAAGCGCGCATCCGCGAACTGGAACGCCGCCTGACGGAAGCACGCACTGCTCCCAATCGTCGTGCCACCGAAGATGACGCCACTGCGTTCCACCAGACGGCGCTGGCGATCATGAACCGGCTCGATCTCAACAATGTGCTGGAGGCAATCGTAGCGCATGCCGCGCATCTGGCGAACACCACGCATGGTTACCTTTATCTGCGCAGGCCAGACGCCGACGTGATGGACATGCGGTTTTGCACCGGCAGGATCGCCCTCAACCGCGGCAGCGTCATCGAACCGGGCGAGGGGATTTCCGGGCGCGTCTGGCAGTCTGGCGAACCGATGATGGTGGAGAACTATCGGATGTGGGAAGGGCGCCTCGATCGCCTGGAGGAGACCGATTTTGGTGCGATGATTGCTGTGCCGCTCAAATCAAACGGCGCCGTCATCGGGGTCCTGGGCGTCGCCTACGATACGCCGGATGGGGTTGATTTCCATTCCATCGCCGCACTGCTCATGCGCTTCGCTGACCTGGCTGCGATTGCCATTGACAATGCACAATTGTACACCAAAGCCCAGACCGAACTGGCTGAACGAGTTCGCCGAGAAGCGGAACTGCGGGATACGACGCAGCACCTGCACGATCTGTACACTGTCGCGCACCGGCAGGCGCAGGAACTCCGCCTGCTCGGAGAGGTGCGCGCGACGCTGGCGCGCGAGATCAGTCTGCCTTCGATCTTTCGGACGGTCGTCGAGTCGCTCGCCAGCACATTCGGATACACCCAGGTGTGCATCTATCTCCGCGCGCATGATGAACTGGTATTGCAACATCAAGTTGGGTATCATTTCATCTACGAACGTATCCCGGTCGGCGTCGGCATCATCAGTCGTACTATTTTGAGTGAACGCCCAACGCTGGTTGCTGATGTGAGCGCCGATCCCGATTTTCTCGGCGCCATTGATGGTGTGGTATCCGAAGTGTGTGTGCCGCTCCGCGACAGAGGAAAGGTCATCGGCGCGCTCAACATCGAGAGCCGGCACGGGGTCGTGCTGACCGACGACGACCTGCGATTAATGACCGAACTGGCAGAGCATATCAATGTTGCCATCGATCGCGCCGGGCTGTATGAACAGTTGTGGCGACACCTTCAGCAACTCGATGCGCTCTACAGCATTATGGGGGATATTACCGGCAACCTGCACCTCGATAATGTGCTGACGACGATTGTCGAACGGATGATTGCGCTCGTTCGCGCAAAACACGGCGCGCTGGCGCTGTACGACGCGCAACACAATGATTTGCTCGTTCACCTGAGCATCAATATGGACTATGACTATACCGGTGTGCGGCTGGCATTGGGAGAAGGCGCAATGGGCAAAGCGGCGCTGAAGCGTCACCCGGTTGTCGTCTACGACTATCGCTCGTGGCGCGAACGCTCACTTCAGTGCGAAGCGGAATCGACAGCCAATGTGCTGGCAGTTCCATTGCTGGCAGGGGCCGAACTGATCGGCGCGATGAGCGCAGGAGATAGCGATCTCAAGCGTATCTTCACCGAAGACGACGTCCGCTTGCTCAGCATGTTTGCGCAGCAGGCGACGATTGCCATCAAAAATGCGCGGCTATTTGCCGAGGTGCAGCACCTGGCGATCACCGATCCATTGATGGGCATCTACAACCGACGCTACTTCTTTGTTGCGGCGCGGCGCGAATTCGAGCGCGCGCGCCGCCATCGGCATCCCCTGGCGGTGATCCTTGCCGATCTCGATGATTTCAAACAGATCAATGATGTCTATGGGCATCCGATCGGCGACCGGGTGTTGCAAATGGTCAGCACGGTGTTTCGCCGCGAACTGCGCTCCGGCGATCTGCTGGCGCGCTATGGCGGCGAGGAGATTATTGCGCTGTTACCGGAGACCGACCATGAGGGCGCCGTGCGGGGCGTCGAACGGTTGCGGTTGATACTGGCGCAGGCGGTTGTCGCCACGAACCAGGGCGATGTGAGTGTGACTGCCAGTTTTGGCGTTGCCATCTTTGCCGAACCGTTCGATGTACCGAACGTCGAGCAGTTGATTACACAGGCGGATCAGGCGTTGCTCCGAGCAAAGCAGGCGGGGAAGAACCGTGTGGAAGTCTGGCATGAGAAGGACCACGTCGGTCAGAGTCGGTCTGTTTAGCGACCCGGCAAGTGTCCGTTCTCACCTGTTGCCCGGCGCTCTGTTTCCATTCCCGGCACACCAGCGCCCTGATCACGAAGAATATATATCCGCCTTTTCCGCAAACCTTCTCTGGTGCGCGCGACGTTCTCCCCGCGCGCATCGCCATCGCCTTCAGGGGGTGCGCGACTCCACCGGTTCGAGCCGCACCGGCACCCGTTGTTCGATCAGGATGCCCTCAGCGGTCGTCACCCGCAGCCGCAGCATGTATTCTCCCGCTGCATAGTCCCCCGTCTGCCAGACGCCCAGAATGCCGTCACGGATCGCTTCACCACGCGCAATCGTGCGCCATTCTGCGACAGGAGTCCATCCGGGCGCAATTTCAAGCGCATAGATGCCAAGCGCCACGCCACGCACATACACCAACGGATCGCGCACCATCGTATTGGCGGCAGGTTGGGTGATCTGCGCAATGCTGCCGCCTTCACGTCCAACACCGGCTTCTGGCGGCGGACAGTACTGTTGTGGCGGTTGCGCAATGCCATTCGACTCCGCCCATGCGCGGAATGCCAGCGGATACACGACGAATGTCACCTGGCGGACGCGCTCTGGCGGCGTGTATGATGCTGCCAGGCATCTCCCGTCATCGGACACGCCAACGGTCAGCAGGGTCACATCGCTGGTGCGCGGCTCGGTTCCCGCGACGAATCGCTCTTTGAGCGGTCGAGGGCAATGGTCGCCGGCAAGCGCGCCGGTGTCGGCGCAGATTAGCACTTCTTGAACACCCTCTGGCGGCTCGAATGCCAGGATAGGGCGCCCTTCGTGGTATCGTTCCATGATGGCGCGCCAGATGACGCCGGCGCCATTCGATCCGGCGACTTCCTGCATCGGTGCATTGTCGTTGTTGCCGACCCAGACGCCAACCGTGACGTCGGGCGTATAGCCGACGGTCCAGGAGTCGCGCCATTCGTTGCTGGTGCCGGTCTTTACCGCTGCCGGTCGTCCATCACGGAGTTCCATCACGTTATTGCGCCCGAACATGAAGCGACGTGCTGCGTTGTCGCTGAGCATGTCGGTGATCAGGTACGCGATCTGCTCGCCCTGATCACCGAGCGCCTGGCGACCAGGAGCGTCTCCGGGCATTTCGAGCGTTTCACCGCGCGCATTGGTCACCTTCAGGATGGCGACCGGCGGACGATAGCGCCCACCGTTGCGAAAGGTATTGTAGACCGCCGTCAGATCGAGCAGGCGAACTTCGCCGGCGCCGAGCGCCAACGGCAACCCGTAGCGCTCCGGATCTTTCAGCGTCGTGATGCCCATCCGATGAGCAAGCGATACAAACGCCTCGATGCCGACGTATTCCAGCGCGCGGACTGCGGGAATATTGAGCGAGTTTGCCAGCGCCATGCGCAAGCGTTGCGGACCATGGAATGCATTGTCGTAATTACGCGGGGCATAGACGGTCCCATCACCGGCCGGATAGACAACCGGCGTATCCCATATGAGCGTAGCTGGCGTCCATCCACGCTGAAGCGCAGCCGCATAGACGATCGGCTTCAACGCAGAACCCGGCTGGCGCGGCGCGAGGGTCACATTGACCTGCCCGTCGATTGTTGGGTCGTTGTAGTCGATGCTACCGACCATGGCAATAATCTGCGCATCGGGCGTGAGCATCACCACCCCGGCATTCGTAGCGCCACGCTCGCGCAGCGGCGTGTATCCCGGTCCTCCCGCGCGGATCCACTGCCGGGCAATGCGTTCGGCTTCCGCCTGCCACATTGGGTCGAGTGTGGTCACGACGCGCAACCCGCTCCGATACAGCGTGTCCGGTCCATACCGCTCTTCGAGCAGTTGCAGCACGTAGAACACAAAGTGCGGCGCAGCAATGACGGTTTCGGTCGAGGCAAAACGGAGCGGTTCGTCGAAAATCGCCTGCGCCTGCGATTCGGTCAGGTAACCGGACTTAACCATCAAATTGAGGGTAACGCGCTGGCGTTGCTTCGCGCCTTCCAGATTGAGCAGCGGGTTGAGCGTCGTTGGCGCCTGGGGAAGACCGGCGAGCAGCGTGGCTTCGCCGGGCGACAATTCCCACACATGTTTGCCGAAATAGGACTGCGCCGCCGCCTCAACGCCGTATGCCCGGTTGCCGTAGTAGACTTCATTGAGGTAGATGCCGAGAATCTGCTCTTTGCTGTAGCGACGCGATACTTCGATTGCCAGAATGGCTTCGCGCAGTTTGCGATCCAGAGAGAGAGCATCGCGCTCGTCCGGCGACAGCAGCACATTCCGCACCAACTGCTGGGTAATCGTCGAACCGCCACTGACGATATCGCCTGCCTGATAGTTGAGAATCAGGGCGCGCAGAATACCGCGCAGATCGACGCCGGGGTTCTCCCAGAAATCGGCGTCTTCAACGGCGACCGTTGCCTCAATCAGAATACGCGGGATGCGTTCGAACGGAACAACGGTTCGCCTGCCGCTCAAGGGATCGATCAGTTCGTAGAGCACGGTCCCATCACGCGCATAGATGTAGCCGGTCTCCGAGGAACGGTGGCGCCCGATCTGCGCCGGGTCGGGGAGATCGCGGCTGTAGTGGCGATACACGATGAAGGCCGCCGCCACCGCCAGAATGACACTCACCAGAGTCACTCTGACGAACGCCAGGAACAGGCGCCAGAGGAAGCGGAGCAGCCTTGCCAGCATTCGCCGATTGACGGGATTGTCTGGCGTTTCCGGCATTGTTTGGTTTCTGTGGCGCATAGGCTCAGAGGTCAGGGTTTCAAGACCAACCTTCGCACCTTCCCATCTTCCTCCCTTTCCGCGCTCAAAGCGGAACGCACATCATTCAACGCGCCTCATCCAGCCACACAATCCACTCCTGTTCCAGGGTTATCAGGTCCTTGCCGTAGATCGCCTGGTAATCCGCCGAACCCGGCGCGCTGCTGCCGGTAACGTAGAGCGCGTCGAGTCGTTCGCGCCCATACTGATCGATGAGGAACTCGACAAAACTGGCCCACTGGTAATAGAGCGCATTCATCACCGCAACACCGCGCCCGGCATACGGCGTGGCAAGCGGATAGAATATCCCATTGGCGCGCTGCATTTGGACATAACTGCGGAAATCGGGACGACCGCCAAGCCAGTATTTCCCTGCCGCCCACGTCGCCAACCCTTCTGACAGCATGAGATCGGCGCTGAGATGGCGCAATCCGTACCGATCCTGTTGCAACTGGTGCGTATACTCATGCGCCAGGATGGCAATCGCCCGATCGCGATTAATACTGTTGCACGTGTGAACCTGAACCTTGCGAATGTCGGTGAAGGCGATGCCGCTCAGCGAACATCCGGCGTCCTGAACGAACGCAACAGTCAGCGGCGCCGCCAGCGAACCGCCGAAACGCGCCGCGACATACTCGCAGGCGCGGCGCGACTCTTCATCGAGTTGGGCGCGTTCGGCTGCATACAGGCTATCGCTCGCCACAATGATCAACAGCGACGGATCGGCGACAGGCACGGCAACTGCACCGATCGTCGGAACCGTCTGGCTGCCCTGCGTCCAGCGCGATAGCATCGGCGATTGCGGTTGACCCGCAATGAACAGGACCACGCTGGCGACAAGAGCAATCAGGGCAATCTGAGGGATCGAAAGCGAACGCTGACTCATAACACACGGTATTGTAGCATGGTAGCATGGTGTCTGTTGCTGTGATCTGATGCGCGCCGCCGCAACGCGCAAACGCCTGAGCGGTGACGCGACCTGTTGCCCGGCGCCCTGCAACGCCGTGCTGTTCAGTTGCGCTATAATTCCGGGCAACGTTGTAGGAGAGTCTCGTTCGACAGCACGATGCCCGAGTTGCCTGAAGTTCAACACACCGCCGATAGTCTGGGGATACAGATCGCCGGTGCACGGATTGCGCGCGTCGAACGGCTCGACTGGACCCGCATGGTGGAAACCCCATCGCCCGATGAGTTCATCAGACTGCTCACCGGTCGGCAGGTGCGCGGATGGGACCGACGCGCCAAGTGGATTCTGCTCTTTCTCGATGACGGTTGGACGCTGGCGCTGCATCTGCGCATGTCCGGCAGTCTGACGGTTCATCCCGCCGAGGCACAACCGGACAAACACACGCATCTGGCGCTGCGCCTCGAAGATGGACGCCAGATATTCTTCCTCGACCCGCGCAAGTTTGGGCGCGCGCGGCTGCTCGACTCCGCCGGTCTCGCGGCGCTCGACGCGGCGCACGGCGATGAGCCGCTGTCGGACGCATTCACGGTCGAGCGTCTGGCATCCCTGCTACGTAACCGCAAACGCGCAATCAAGCCGCTCCTTCTCGATCAATCAGTGATCGCCGGGATCGGAAACATCTACGCCGACGAGGCGCTCTGGCGCGCCCGCATCCACCCGCTGCGCCCCGCAGCCGACCTGAGCGCCGCTGAAGTTGCCGCACTCCACGATGGCATTCGCGCGGCGCTACGGCAGGCGCTCGCCAACGGCGGCAGCACCCTGCGCGACTACCGCAACTCCTATGGCGCGGGTGGCACGAATCAGGAGCATTTCAACGCCTACGACCGCGAGGGACGACCATGCCCGCGTTGCGGCGCCACGATTATCAAGACCGTGGTTGCGCAACGGGGAACGCACTACTGCCCGGCGTGCCAGGCTATTCCGTCAGCAACGACCAACCGCCGCGAATGAGCAGTTCGGGCAGGTAGGTCAACACAATTGCCGCAATAGCGGGACTCCACCAGAAGAGATTAAGGAACTGCCCGATGGCGGCGGACTGCGCCGCGAGCGATGAAACGCCCAGGTAGGTGGTGTAAATGTCGATGCCGTGAGTGAGGATGAGCAGGACGAGTAACGCGAAGAGTTGCGCCGGTCCGCCGAAAAGGTTCAGACGCACACTCGACTCAACATACGAAAAGAGCAGCCCGACCGGAATGAGCAACAGGTTCCACCAACCGGTCGGCGCGGGAACGCGGGCAGGCAATTCGAGGAATGTCGCCAGCATGTTGATGCCGATCACCGCGCCATCGAGGGTGTATTTCGCGCCAAGCGCCCACAGCGGCAGCCCGAAGAGGAGCATCAGGATCCCGGCCGGCGCGCCGATACCCGCGCGCGCTGGCGGCTCGACAATCGGGTATGGCGCAAACGGTTTGCGTGGCGCAGCAGCTGGCGGTCGCGGCTGCCGCACTGGACGCTGCGGTGAGGATCTGAGCGGTTTACTGCGCACTGCCACCACGTCCTCCTACCGTTGCCGGCGCTCACGCATACCGCGTGGCGCTTCTTCTCGTTCGCGCACACTGCTGCGGTGCGGCGCTCCCACGTGTTCCTGTGTCGAATCCTCCAGGACGCTGGTTTGCAACGTGTCGCCGATATAGTCGAGAATATCGCGAATATCCTCGTTGTCGTCGAGCATGCTGTCGAATGGCAACGCCACGCCGGAGACGGTCTTCACCGTCTGCCCGATCTCCTTCAGCGTGCGGTCGATCCCGCTCACCAGCGACTGCATCACCGCCGCCAACTCCTCGCGCTCCTGCACCGTCAGATTGGCGAACCCGATCAGCGCCTTCTCCTGCGCCCGCAGCAGCGTCGCCCGCAGAATCGCAATGTCCGCCTGCGTCTGCAACTCATAGCGCTTCACCAGATGCGCCTGCCGCACCTGCTCCGCCAGTTCGTCCGACGACACCGGCGTCCACAAGAGCGCCGGGATGATGATGAAGCCGATCATCCCGATCAGCACCTGCTGATAGACCAGATCGGTCTCGGCGACCACCGGTTGCGCCGCCCACCACGCCCACTGCAACTGAAAGGCGTAGTAGAGGAGGTAGAGCGCGCAGCCGATGATGACCGGGAACGCCCACGTGCGCGCATTGACCTTCTGGAGCAGCATACCGGCGGGCGACCAGGGGATAAGGAACGAGACGAGGCTTGGCGGCGCGAGCACCAGGATGGCGGTGAACGCGACGGCGACGATGCGGTTGCCGGTCAGTTGCGATTGCACCCCCCACCAGTACGCGGCGGAGCCGGCCATCGCCACGAACGCCAGGATCGCCAGCAGAGTGCGAGCGGTGAATTCGAGACCGGTGGAGCGCCGGCGCTGTTGCCGGATCATATTGAGATAGTGTGACATCGCGTATCTTCCCTCTGGTGCGACGTGCTGGTGAAACAAATGGCAGACACGCAGTCGGCATCATATTTGTACCACATACGAACAGCAGCACGGGAGTCGCTCTGATTGCGAAACGTGATCGATGCTGTTACACTACGACGATTCCGCGTAGGTTGCGACGAATCTGCCGATCCGGTATAATCGAACGTAGAAGATGCCCCCGTAGCTCAGTGGATAGAGCAGCGGTTTCCTAAACCGCGTGTCAGCCGTTCGAGTCGGCTCGGGGGCGCCAGGGTTTAGGGCTTCAGAAAGCCAAACGCGAGATCGCACGATCTCGCGTTTGTCGTTCATTAGAGCCTAAAGATGCGGGCTGCCTTTGTCACAGGGTTCAGTCAACGGCGCCTTGTCGCCGATTCACGCGGTCTGACGCCTGGTGGCAAAGCGTGCCTCGACATCATACGGCGAGGTGAGGAGTTGGGCGCGGGACGATGGTCTGCGGCGCTGCGTCAGCGCACGTCGTGCAGACCATATGCTGAAGCGAGACCGTACACAGGGTCTGGATGGCAGGGCGCAGCAGCAGTTCCGCTGGTGCGTCGCACTCACCGGGGGCGTTCAACCGTGCAGGGGCCTCCTGGCCGGCGGTCTCTACGAGGAGCCGGCACAGCGTGGCGTCTTCGGGCAAGCGCTCCCCCTCGACACGCACGGCAGAGCGGTCGCCCCAGGCCGGGTCGAGGCGGGCGGCTAACCAGTCGGGCGCGGCATCAATGAGGTCATTTAAGGCGTGGCGCAGTGTTTTGACCACCAGGGTCAGGAGCGTGAGGGTAAGGATGTTGGACAGCACACGGGTGGAGCCACTACGCTGGCGGCCACAAGCCTTCAAAAGCCAGCCTCGACCAGGGCATCAGGCATCAGCGTCAACAGCCGCTCTTCGGCGCCAGCCGCCAGCAACAAGGTGCGAACATCGACCAGGACGGCGGCATCAAGCCGGGGGCGTCGCGCTCCAGGGAGAGGACCTGTTTCCAGCCGAGGCGGGCGCGTACTGCCGCTGCTGCCTCGGCATCGTCCAATTGCTCGGTGTGTTGCAACACGAACGCCAGGGCCAGGCGGGACATCGCTTCGGTCAGGCGGCCACGATGGGCATACAGGTCCGCAAAATCAGGGTTGGCAAAAATCGGTCCGAGCGTCCTGGACAGGGTCGTAGAGCAATTGCTGTTGGGAAAGGCGCGTTCGGCGGCCCGTGCTGTTGCATCGGGGGCGCGTACCAGAGCATCTGGTGACAGTCATAGGCGTACCGTTGTAGCGAACTACTCCAGGCCCGGTGTGGACATCGTGGCAGGAGCGTCAACCGATAGCCTGCTCATCCCAAATAAACCAGCGGTCTCTTGTAATCTCCCCTCTCCAGCAACGCGGGAGAGGGGGGAGTTGAGGCATTCTGATGATCAAAAACGGGCGATTCAATACAAGTTCTTCTATCGTTCTATACCCGTTCGTCGTTTTCAGCATTCTGATGATCAAAAACGGGCGATTCAATACAAGGGTTTGCCAAAAAATCTACACCTGTGAGCCGTCCCCTTCTCCCTCACGCGGAAGAAGGGTGTATTTGGGCGTTCCAATGCACACATCAATCGACACAATGTATGGACCTGCGGAAAAAACCTGCACCTGTGCGGACGTCTCCCCTACCGGCGCGCGAGCATATGCTCAAGGATCAGAAGCGACTGGCGCAGATGGCGGGTCGGGAAGCGTTCGTAGCCCAGGCGAATGTGACGCTGCAGTTGCTCGAGATGCTGCCGCGAGACCAGGATGTGCTCATCAGGAACGGGGGGGACGCCGGAACTCGCCGGATGACCGATCGGGGCAACAGCGGAGACAGCGGGAGCGGAGTGCGGATTCATGCGGGACATTCTCCTTGTTTCACACACAGCGCGCCCGGTGATGCCTGGGGTCTGACGGGTGTGCCCCGCAACGCTGAGGCATCCTGGCATCCCCGCGCTTCGGCGATGGTGTGACCGTCAGGCGCACACCCTACGGCAGGTAGTATAGGATTAACGTTTCTTTAATCAAAGAGGGCTTTGTGTCCCGCTTTCGACGGACAGCAAGGAGGAGTGTCGGCTAGTACCAGAGTCACAACGCGGCGCGAAGTTTGTCGAGCAGGCAGTGCGCCGCGCACAGGGTTGCAAGTGAGCGCCTTGCGCCGGGATGGGGGCAGAGGCGGGAGACGGCGGCGCACAAGCAGGGTTCTGCTGAAGACACCCCACCTTCCTTCTCGCACGCTGAACGCTGGATCTGCTGGCGCGCTTCGTTCATCATCACACGGTTGGGTAATACCAATGACGATTGACGATGCCGCATGCGTGTCATTCCGAGCCCTTCGCTTCGCTCAGGGTAAACGCAGCGAGGAATCTGCGCGGGTCGCGCCAGACCCCTCGCGCTGCTCGGAGTGACCATGCCGGATGGTCACAGGTCATTGGTATAACACCCCGGCGGTGACGAATGCAGCAGTGAAACCCTGAACAGTCAGTCCTCTACCAGACGCAGTCAGGGAACTCCAGACATTGCTCCCCAAAGCGCACGTGATCGCCCTTCGTGCGATCAGCCCGACGGATGCTGCACTTCGATGGGTTCAGCGCCCCGCTGGTCGAAGCGCAGGTCCGCATCTGGCGAGGCGATGCCGCTATGAACCCGGCGAATGACAGGTTGCCGCCTGACATTCCTGACCAGATCACGGATACGCTGCTACACTCACTTATGTGCTACCACGCAACCTCGGATCGAGGACGTCGCGCAATCCATCACCCAGCAGATTGAACCCCAGCACAGTGATCACAATCGCAATGCCGGGAGCGATTGCGACCCAGGGTGTCAACTCCATAAAGCGACGTCCGCTGCCAAGCATCGCCCCCCACGACGGATCGGGCGGTTGCGCCCCAAGCCCCAGGAAACTGAGCGCCGCCTCCGCCAGAATGGCGGTGGAAAGGAGCAGCGATGTCTGCACAATCAGCGGTGCAGCGATGTTCGGCAGAAAATAGCGAGTGATCAATCCAATATGACGAACTCCAACCGCGTGTGCGGCTTCGATATACGCATAATTGCGAACTGCCAGCATTTCGCCGCGCACCAGGCGCGCATAGATTGGCGCATAGACGATGCCAATCGCAATCATTGCGTTCGTCAGGCTTGGACCCAGCAATCCGGCGATGACAATCGCCAGCACCAGGCTTGGAATAGCGAACAGCATATCGATCAGACGCATGAGCAGGGTATCGATGCGTCCGCCGGCGTACCCGGCAATCAGCCCCAGCGCGCCGCCAAATACCAGCGCCAGGCTGACCGATACCGCCCCAACGTACAACGAAATGCGCGAGCCATAGATCACGCGCGAAAAGATGTCGCGCCCAAACTCATCGGTGCCGAGCAGATACTGCGCGCCGGGTTCGAGCAAGCGCCGCGATACCTGCGCGGTCGGGCTATACGGACTGATCACCGGCGCTAGCAGCGCAGCCAGCACAACCAGCGTAATAATGATCAATCCCACAAGACCGGGCGTATTCCGGCGCAGCGCCGCGATCAGCGGCGGCGCGCGGCGCCGCATGAACGGCAGACTGCCGGCGCTTGCATCGGTAATGGCTGATGGACTAGTCATAACGGATCCGTGGATCGACGGCGCTGTAAAGAAGATCGACCGCCAGATTGACAAGAACGAAGATCAACGAAAGGAGCAGCACCGTACTCTGGACAACCGGATAATCACGGTTGTAAATCCCGTTGATCAACAGAAATGCAATGCCGGGCAGCGAAAAAATCTGCTCGATAATGATCGAACCTCCCATCAACACCCCAAACTGGACGCCGATGACGGTCAGGACCGGAATGAACGCATTTTGGAGCGCATGGCGCAGCAGAACTGCGCGATCACGCAATCCCTTGGCGTAGGCTGTCCGAATATAATCCTGGCGCAGCACTTCCAGCAACGATGCGCGGGTCATACGCATAATGATCGCCATTGGTTGGAGCGCCAGCAGGAGCGCCGGCGCCAGCATCATCTGCATGTTGCGCCCAAAATCGGCGAAGGGCGATACCCAGCCCAGCGGCGGCGTCCAGCGGAACATCGTCGAACTGATCAGCAGAAACATCGTTGCCAGCCAGAAAGCGGGGAAAGAAAGACCGATCAACCCGACGATGCGCGTCAGCATATCGGTGACCCCGTTACGGCGCACCGCAGCGATGATCCCCAGCGGAATGGCAAACAGGCACGCAAAGAAGATCGCCATCACCGCCAATTGCAGTGTGACCGGCATCCCCTGGGCGATACTTTCTGCCACAGGGATGCCCGTGCGCATCGAAACGCCAAAATTGCCGCTCAGAAACCCGCCGATCCACTCCAGATACTGCACCGCCAGCGGGCGATTGAGACCCAGATTCTCACGAATCTGATCGAGCGTGCGTTGATCGGCCTGCGTATCGCCGCCAAAGAGAATATCGACCACATCCCCGGGCAAGAGGCGCATCAGGGCGAAAATAATGAGTGACACTCCTGCCAGCGTTGGAATGACCAGCGCCAGGCGTTGCAGCAGATAGCGGTTCATTGTCCGACTTTGCAGCCTTTTACGCGGTCACAAAGATTTCGCGCAGCGCGGGGCGGAACGTCGTGAAGGCGACGTAGTAATTCTGCACCCGCTTCCGAACCGCCGAGAAACGGTAGTCCTGGTAGAGATAGATGTGTGGCGCTTCATTAATGACGATGCGCTGCACTTTCTGCATCAATTCGCGTCGTTTTGCCTGATCGAACGTCGCCATTGCTGCATCATACGCCTCATTAAGCTCAGCGTTCTCCCAGGCGGGAAACCAGTTCTTCTCGGCAATGCCCAGACGACGGAAGTCGTTCAGGTATCCGCTCACGTCGGCGCGCATGCCGCGCGCCGTAAAGCACCACTCGAACTCGCCATTGGTGACGCGCTGCGCGAATGTGCCAAACTCGATCTGTTCAATCTGCATGTCGATGTTCAACTGGCGCAGTTGTTCCTGTACAATGATGGCATTATCGTTCGAGTAGTTGGCGAAGGTCATCGCCGTCACCTTGAAGCCGTCGGCATAACCGGCTTGCGCCATTAACTGGCGCGCCTTTTCGACATCAACCTGGTACGCGGCGCGCAGTTCATCCTGGCTGAGGGGCCAGTCGCCATAGCCGGGCACGACCGGTCCCGTCAGTTCCGCCTCGCCTTCCATCACCTTGTCGATCAGTTCCTGGCGGTCGATGGTCAGACTGATCGCCTGGCGCACTTCTTTGATGTCCCACGGTTTCCCGCCCTTCAGTGTAAACTGAAGCACCTTCGGCTGCGAGTAGAGACCTTTCAGAATGGTGATGTCGGAGTCGTTCTGGAGTCGCCGCGCACCTAACGGCGTAACGTCCGTCCCGTCGATATCGCCGGAGCGCAGTGCCGCAATGCGGGCATCTTCCTCAGGGATGACGCGATAGATCAATTGATCGATGTTCGGCTGTTCGGGGTTCCAGTGATCGGAGAAGCGCTCATAGACGATTTCGGCGTTGGGCGTATAACTGACCAATCGGAAGGGACCGGTGCCGATCGCCTGGGTCACGGGATTGATCTGCGACGGCATGTCGGTGGGAAAGATGTTTGTATAGCGCGACCAGGCGAACAACCCAGGAATGGTCGGGTCGATTTTCTTCAGATTGATGCGAATCGTCAATGGGTCAACGACCTCAATCGTGTCGAAATTGGCGAAGAATGCTGCACCGGGGTTGCGTCCGTCAGGCGGATTGATGATGGTATCGAGCGAGAATTTGACATCCTCGGCGGTGAGTTCCCTGCCGTTGTGGAATTTCACGCCCGAACGCAGATTGAAGATATAGGTCGTATCGTCCGGCGTCTCGAACGACTCTGCCAGCGATGGCTGTACTTTCAGATCGCGATCCCACACGAGCAGCGAGTCATACATCGGCTCGCGCGCTTCGTAATTGTACTGGCCCGTGATGTTGATTCCGTATGGTTCGAGCGACACCGGATCACCAAGCATCGCCCAGGTGACTTTGCCTCCGCGCGCGTTCGATGCAACGGGTGCAGCCGTCGGCGCGGCAGGAGCAGCCGTCGGCGCGGCAGGAGCAGCCGTCGGCGCAGCCGGGGCAACCGTCGGTGCAGCGGGGGCGGTCGTCGGCGCAGCAGCGGGTGGAGCGCCGCCACCGCAAGCCTGCAATGCCAGCGCACCTCCGCCTGCCGCCACAAGACGCAGGAACGCGCGCCGATCGATTCGACGCACCTTTTGTTCTCCCTGATCAGAGCATCGGTCGTTCATTCGTCCAAACTCCTTTGTGCTCAAGCAGCGGATCCTGGCGTGAGATTGTCGGGAGGGCACGCCAACTCTCACACCGCGTCAGTGTCACAGATAAATCCCAGACAATCAAACAGAGGATAGGACAATTGCCTGAGATATATCAGACAAAATTGGACAATTTGGGAATTGAGTCATACTTTAACATAGAGAAGCGGCGAATGTCAACATGGAATGTACAGACTCATGGATAACGAGCACTGCGCTCAAGATCCGCCGGCATCGCACGCAACACCTGGCGAGCGATCTCCAGCGTGCGATCAATATCGGCACGAGTGTGCGCCGCACTTACATGATTGCGTTTGAGGGCTGTCGGGATCATGAAGATACCGTGCTCGCACATCGTTTTGCGGAACCAGAGGTCTCGCGCCGTATTGTTGCGGAACAGATCGGTATAGTTCTCGATCGGAGCGGGTTCCATAAAGTAGGGAACGAACACCGACCCGAAGCGCGCGACCGTGAGCGGAATGCCGAGTTCGGCAGCAATCTGCATCAACCCGTCTGCGGCGATCTGCGCCAGCGCAAAGCAGTGTGCATGAACCTCGCCGCTCTCGAGTTCTGCAATCGTCGCCAGCGCCGCCGCTACGCCGATGCTATGCCCATTGTACGTTCCGGCAAAGAACACCCCGCCGCCGGGCGCAAAACGATCCATCAGTTCTGCGCGACCCGCAAGCGCAGCAATAGGGAAACCATTCGCCATCGCCTTGGCAAACGTTGCCAGGTCGGGCGTCACTCCGACAATCGACTGATAGCCACCGAGGGCATGGCGAAAACCGGTGATGACCTCATCGAAGATCAGCATCACACCGTGCTGGCGCGTCAGGTCGCGCAGCGCCTGAAGAAACTCCGGCCGTGGCAACACACACCCGATATTGTGCGGGATCACCTCCACAAGAACGGCGGCGATCTCCTCACCCTGGCGGTGCAGCGTGTCGGCGACCGCTTCGGTATCGTTGAACGGCAACACAATCGTGTGACGGATCACATCGGGAAGCATGCCGAGCGAGAGCGGATCATGCTGACCGATCTTTTCCGGCGGGCTGATGACATTCATCAAGACGGCATCGTGCCAGCCGTGGTAGGTCCCTTGAAACTTGATGATCTTGTTGCGCCCGGTGACGGCGCGCGCCAGACGGAGCGCGGCATACGTCGCTTCAGAGCCGGAGTTCGTCAGCAGGACGCGCTCGGCGCAGGGAATATGGCGGTTGAGGCGGTCGGCAAGTTCCACTTCCAGGTCTGTGACGCCTGCTCCAATGATGTCGATGCGGCTCATCGCTTCGGCAACAGCGGCATTCACCTGAGGATGGTTGTGTCCGAGAATGATCGGTCCGAAGGCGGCGTGATAATCAAGATACTGGCGGTCATCGGCGTCGAACAGATAGGCGCCTTCGGCGCGCACAAACGCAATGGGCCAGGGAAGAACGCGATTGCCGGAATTCACCCCGCCGGGAATCACCTGCCGGGCGCGCTCGACCAGCGTTGCGTTCGTCATCGTCGCTGTCATTCGACCTGCTCCTTCGTCTGTTCACTAAGGGACGTCATCATATCGCTGTCATCATCGCCAACCAGCGCGGCAAAGCGCTCGCGCACCGATTGCAGGTGATAGATCGCCAGACGAGCGGCGGCGTCGGGATCGCGCGCCACAATGGCGCGATAGATGGCGCGGTGCTCGCGGTTGGATGTGCGCATCATCTCGACATCAACCGCCTTGCGATACCCCATGAGAAAAAGATCGACACGCTCTTCATTGCGCTCGACGAACTGTGCAAGGATCAGATTCCCGGCGGCGCGCCCGACGCCAGCGTGAAAGAGGCGCCCGGCGCGCAAGAAGCCGGCAATATCGTGGCGTTCTGCGCACGCCTCGCCTTCACGAATCAGAGCATCGAGCGCCGCAATCTGCTCAGGATCGGCATAATGCGCCGCGCGACGCGCCAGAAACGGTTCAACCGCTTCGTTGGCGGTGAAGAGTTCGACCACCTGATCGCGCGTGAGTTTGCATACAAACAATCCGCGGCGATAAACTGGCGCGATCAGTCCTTCGTGCTCGAGAATGGCGAGCGCTTCGCGCACCGGTGTGCGACTGATCTGCAACATCTCTGCCAGGCGCTCTTCGACCAATGGTTGCCCCGGCTCCAGCGATCCGTCCAGAATCGCCTGCTTGATCGCCTGATAAGCCGCTTCACGAAAGGTCATCGCCTTCTCGAACAATCGATGATCAATGGGCGTTAGCATATTTGTATGCCTTTTCAGCAGGTTTTCCCGCAGCAGCGGTATGATTTGCATATCCGTATGCAATCATACCCGGATTGGCGCAGATGTCAAGCATAAGGTTTCAGAAGCCGGCATACGGTGCGCGCGGATTCTGGCGAACACGACGGACTCGCACGCATCCACGCACAGAAGCGGGGCGTCGGTCTATTCAATCGCGCGTGCCCACGCACGACGCGAGCCGAAGCATCCAAACGCGCGGTCAGTGCATATTTGCTCGCAGCGCTGCGCCAATGGTTGACAACTCCTTAACTCCCATATATAATCAAAGCACCGTATACTTGTATGCAAACTCCGATTGGTCAGGAGGCTGCCATGGCGCTGCGCGATTTATTTGTCCGTCCATCATCGATTCTGATGGTCCTGCTGATCGCTGGCTCGTTGATTCTGGCTGCATGCGGCGCAACGCCGCAGCAGAGCGCTCCTGTTCCCACTCAGGCGGGCGCCGCACCGCCGCCGACATCGGTTCCTGCCACCCCTGCCGACGCCAGACCACAGGCGACCGGTCGGACGCGCCTGGTTTTCTTCGGCAATCTGGAACCAGCCAGTATCGATGTCATCACAATGTCGGGCAACGTCAATGAACGTCAGGTCGCCGCACAGATTTTCGAAACGCTGGTGTACATGGATCAGAGCCAGCAGATATACCCCGGTCTGGCGCGCGAATGGAGCCGTTCCGATGATGCGACGACGTGGACGTTCAAGTTGGTTTCGGGAGTAAAATGGCACGACGGCACGCCGTTCACGGCTCAATCGGTGGCGGACTATTTCGACTACATTCGCGATAATCCCGTCGGAAGCGGACCTGGATCGCTCAAAGCCGTAATCGGCAGCGCCAAAGCAGTCGATGAAACGACGGTCGAACTCACGCTCACTGCGCCGCGTCCCGATTTGCTGATTGAGCTTGCGGATCCGGGGATGGGCATTGGAAATGCCGCCTACCTGAAACGGGTGGGCGCCGATGCCGGTTTCAATCCGGTGGGAACCGGTCCATTCAAGTTCAAGGAATGGGTGCGCGGCAGCCAGATCGTGCTGGAGCGCAACCCTGAATGGACCTGGGGGTCACCCTTGTTCAAGATGAGCGGTCCTCCTTTGATCGAAGAAGTGGTCTTTCGCTTTTCTTCTGAAGCGCAAACACGACTTGCAGCGCTGGAAGCCGGCGAAGTCGATTTCGTTGACCTTCTGCCATTCCAGGATGTCGTGCGTGTCCGCACCGATCCGCGCTTTACCGTCACCGGCGTGCTGCTACCGGGCATGCCGCAAATGAACTATCTCAACACCAGCCTGGCGCCGACCGATGACATAAATGTGCGCAAAGCGATTATCTATGCCACGGACAAGCAAGGTATCATCGAGAGCGTTTATTTCAACATGGTCGAACCGGCATACGGACCGCTGTCGCGCGTCTTCCCAGAGTACGAACCGGCGCTGGAGCAGATGTACGAGTACAATCCTGAGAAAGCCGCGCAATTGCTCGAAGAAGCCGGCTGGCTTCCCGGTCCCGACGGCGTTCGTGTCAAGGACGGTCGGCGCCTTGAAGTGACGATCGTTGAGAATAAAGGCTGGAACGATTGGGTCTATGTGCTGCAAGCCAATCTCCAGGCTATCGGCTTTGACGCAAAAGTGCTCACCACCCAGGGCCCGTCGAATACGGAAGCGATTGCCAGCGGCAAATACCACGTTCCGGCTATGGGAGACGTTTTCGCTTCTGCCAGCCAGATGACCCGTGACTGGCACTCAGAGGGGTACGGAACCTTTCCTTCCGGTCATTTTCTGAAAGGCGAAGACGGCGCCAGATTGGACAGGATGCTGAAAGAGGCGGAGACGGAGATCGACCCGGAAAAACGCATCGAAAAGTATCGTGAGATTCAGAAGTTCATCATGGAGCAAGCGTTGATGGTGCCGATCTTCGAACTGTACTTCTATGTCGCCCACGCGAACAATCTGAAAGGCTTCGTCGTCGATGGCACGGGTTTCTACAAGTACTTTGCGCCAGCGTACTTTGAGTAATCCCAATGACCTGTGACCATCCGGCATGGTCACCCCGAGCAGCGCGAGGGGTCTGGCGCGACCCGCGCAGATTCCTCGCAGCGTTTACCCTGAGCGAAGCGAAGGGCTCGGAATGACACGCATGCGGCATCGCTGCGCTCGGAATGACACGCATGCGGCATCGTCAATCGTCATTGGTATAAGCAATCACGATAGCATTCATGAGCGCCTATCTGATCCAGCGAGTCCTGCTGACGATCCCGATCCTTCTGGGAATTGTCATCCTGACCTTTTTCCTGGTACACCTGATACCCGGAGATGCCGTTTCGGCGATGCAGGGGCAGTTGAAGATGAGTGCGCAACAGATGGAGCAAATGCGGGAGGCGCTTGGATTGAACGATCCGCTCCATGTTCAGTTGGGACGGTATCTGATGAGACTGGCGCAGGGTGATCTGGGGCGATCGCTCTTTGGCAATCAACCGGTCGCGCTGTTAATTGCCTCCAATATTGGCGCAACGATTCAGTTGACGGTCGCAGCAATGGCGATAGCGATCGCCCTTGGGGCGCCGCTTGGCATTCTGGCAGCGGTCAAACGCGGCACCCTCTGGGATGTGGCAGCGGTGGTTCTGGCGATGATCGGCGTTTCAATCCCTTCATTCTGGCTTGGTTTGATGATGATCCAGTTGTTCGCCGTCACGCTGGGATGGTTGCCTATTATCGAAGAACGCAGTGCACGCGGACTGATCATGCCAGCGGCAGCGCTGGGTCTGGCAGAAGCGGCAATTATCGTGCGTCTGACCCGCGCCACGATGGTCGAGATTCTGAATGCGGACTATGTGCGTACAGCACGAGCGAAAGGGTTGTTCGATTCTGTCGTCCTCTGGCGCCACGCACTGCGCAATGGTCTTCTTCCGCTCATAACCATGATTGGCATGCAGTTTGGAACCCTGCTGGGAGGCGCGGTGGTCATCGAAAATGTCTTCGCCAGACAGGGACTTGGCACACTGGTCACGCAGGCGGTGATTAACCGCGACTTTCCAGTGGTGCAGGGATGCGTTCTGGTGGCAGCAACCATGTATGTGCTCGTGAATCTGGCGGTTGACGTGTTCTATACGGTGGTCGATCCCCGGATTCGCTATTCGTAAGGCGCTGCGTATCATGAGTCAGGCAGTTCAACAACCGATGCGCACCGACGGCAGATCTGCTGTTCTGCCTCCGCGCATGCGTCGCTGGCAGCGCACCTTCTGGCGCCATCGGTCGCTCCTGGTCGGGTCGGCGCTCCTCGCTATTATCCTCTTTGGCGTCGCGTTTCCTTCGCTGTTTACCAACCGCAATCCGGTCGTGATGAATATTCGGGAACGATTGCAGCCACCCAATCCAATATATCCCTTCGGCACCGATCAGTATGGTCGCGACATGCTGGCGCGTGTGCTGTACGGAGGACGTATCTCTCTGGTGATGGGCGTCGCGCCCATTCTGATTGCTGCGGGCGTCGGCGGGGTATTCGGTCTTATTGCCGGTTACTATGGGCGCTGGTTGGACGCCGTTATGATGCGTGTTATGGATGTCTGGATCGCTTTGCCGATCATTCTGCTGGCGCTTGCGATTGTCACCGCGCTTGGACCTGGACTGATCAACATTATGATCGCCATCGGCATTGCATGGATTCCGTACTATGCGCGGATGGTTCGCGGGATCGTTCTGTCGCTCCGGGAGTATAGTTTTATCGAAGCGGCGCGTGTGATCGGATTGAGCGACAGACGTATTCTGGCGCGGCATATTCTGCCGAATACTATCGCCCCCTTGATTGTCATGTCCTCGATGGGCATCGCCGGCGCCATTCTGACCGGCGCATCCCTGAGTTTCATTGGCATGGGGCCACAGGCGCCAACACCGGAATGGGGCTTGATTCTTGCTGATGGTCGACAATTTATTCGCCTGGCGTGGTGGATCGGCTTCTTTCCCGGCGCTGCGATTGCGCTCACAGTTCTGGGCGCGAATCTGCTCGGCGATGGCTTGCGCGACTGGCTCGATCCCCGCATGAGACTCTGACTACTGTTCTACCGCCGTGTGCGACTACACGAACCACACTCAATGGAGCGACCTTATGAAAATCACCCGCGTTTCGACCCTCGTTGTGCACGCACGGATGCGCAACTGGGTTTTCGTCAAAGTCGAAACCGATCAGGATGGACTCTATGGCTGGGGCGAGGCGACACTCGAATGGAAGACCAAAGGCGTGGTCGGCGCCGTTGAGGATGTCAGTCGCCTGATCATCGGTGAAGACCCCCGGCGCATCGAACACCTGTATCAGATGATGACCCGTCAGTACTTCTGGCGCGCCGGCATCGAGGGGATGACCGCCATGAGCGGCATCGAGCAGGCGCTCTGGGATATCAAAGGCAAGTGGTTGAACGTGCCGGTCTACGAGTTACTCGGCGGGCGCGTTCGAGACCGGATACGGGTCTATAACCATCTTGGCGGCGGTACGATGGAGCACATGTACGAAACGACCGACCCCGACTTGTTTGCCGAGCGCGCGTTGATGGTCAAAGAGCAAGGGTATACAGCGCTCAAGTTTATGGCAGTGCCGCGGACGGAACCTGTTGAGGGCATGCGTCCGGTGCGGTATGCCGAGCGTCTGGTGCGCGCCGTGCGCGACGCGGTCGGCGATGATGTCGATCTGATGGTCGATCTCCACGCCCGGTGCGCTTCTCCGGCGATGGCGCTGCGCTACTGCCGCGCGTTCGAGCCGTATGGGTTGCTCTTCTTCGAAGAGCCTTGCCCCAGCGAGGATATCGAAGCCACCGCTCAGGTCACCCGCGCCTCGAACATTCCGATCGCTACCGGCGAACGCCTGGTCGGGCGACATCAATTCCGCGAAGTGTTCGAGCGGCGCGCCTGCCATATCATTCAGCCCGATCTGTCGCACTGCGGCGGTCTGTGGGAAGCGCGCAAGATCGCGGCAATCGCCGAAACGTACTCGATGGCCGTTGCGCCGCATAACCCGAATGGACCGATTGCGACGGCGGCTGCCATTCATTTCGCCGCCGCCACGCCAAACTGGGTGATTCAGGAAGCGATCAGCAACGATGTCCCCTGGCGATACGATGTGGTCGACTCAGAGCATCAGGTTCGGGATGGGTATATTGCCATACCCTCACGCCCCGGTTTGGGCGTCGAGGTGAACGAGGGCGAGGCGGCGCGCCACCCCTGGCAGCCGGAACTGGTGCAACGCTATTTCCATCCCGACGGTTCCGTGGCTGATTGGTAGATACGGTGCATGCACGGCTATGCGCGTTCACCTGTGTTCCCAGGAAGGATCAAGCCATGTACGACATCTACGCCGGTTACCGGCTCGATAGGGGGTTCCATGTGGCTCAGACGGCCCGCCTGGTAGCACGTTATCACTATATCGAGGCGCAATTGATGCGTATTGCGGCAGGACGAATGGCCGAACTGCCTGAGTGGGAATTGAAATGTCTGCTGGGCCGGCATCTCTGGCAGGATTCGCAGCACGCCGATGCATGGCTGTCCCGTCTGATCGATCTGCGCTGGCCACGCCGCGCGCCGCTCAACCCTGGCGAGGCGACCTGCCGGATGTTGCGGTTGCTCGATGATGCACCCGACAGCGCTGCATTCGTTGCTGCGGTCTATCGCCAGGTGAAGCCGCGCCTTGCGGCAGCGTATGCCGCTCATCGCCAGGCGTGTGCATCACTGGCTGATGAGCCGACATGGGATCTGCTTGCGCGAATCCATGCCGACGAAGAAGAACAGATAAGCCAGGGCATGGCGCTGCTCGAGTCGTTCTCGTCTGCGGCGCGTGCCGTTGCGCAGAACTACGAATCCGCTGTGGCTGAGGCATGCGATGGAATCGGCAGTTTCGCCGATCCGGCAACTGCGGCTGAGCGCGAAGCCAGCGGTTCCTTCGAGGACCAAACGGTGCGACCGGCGCCGCCGATCGCCGCCCGCGATGCGCGCTTCCGCTTCGGCGAGCGGGCCGCCGATCATCCACCCGCCGATGAACACGAAATGGCGCTGATGATGGCGCACCGCGATGCCGACAATGAGATGCACGCCGCCGAACTGCTCGGTCGCAACCTCTATGAGCATCCAGAGATGCCCTGGGAATATCACGTTGATATGGCGCGCCAACTTTGGGATGAAGTGCGCCACGCCGTGCTCTATCAGCGGTACCTGGAGCATCTGGGCGGCAAACTGGGCGATTTTCCGGTCATCCCCGGCAACTACGCCTATCGGATGAGCCTCGACTTTCCGCACCGGCTCTACGATCTGCATCTACGCGGCGAAAAACTGGGCATGCCCGATCTGATTCGCTCCCGCGAAACCGCCCGCGCACGCGGCGATACCCCGTATGCTCTGCTCAACGATTTTGTCCACGCCGATGAAGTGCCGCACGTGAAGAACGGGCGCTGGCTACGCTGGCTGCTCAACAATGATGAAGCGGCTTTCCGTCGGATCGAGCGCGAGACGATGCGACTGCGCGCAGCATATGAACAGGCTCACGCCGATGACCCGATTGTCATGGCGTATACCGGACTTGTGCCAGCGATCTTGCAACAAGAGGAATAACCATGGCGCGACGACTGCACGCCGGGGTCGCACGAACGGATATTACGCCGCCACCAGGCATTGCCCATGCCGGTTGGGGAGCGCAGACCCATCAGCGGGCCGCCGGAGTCGATCTGCCGCTCTGGGCGACGGCGCTGGCACTCTCTGATGGCATCGAGACGGTTGTGATCGTCGATATCGATCTGGTTTACCTCTGGGATGCCGAAGCGCCCGGCGTCATGCGAGCCGTGGAGCAGGCGACCGGTCTGCCATCCTCACATATCCGCCTTGCCTACACCCATACCCACTCCGGTCCGATCAACGGCGCAACCTGGAGTTCCTGGGTGAAGGAGGGCGCCGAGATGACGCCAGCCTATGATGCGATTCTGGAGCATCATATCGCGGGCGTTGCCCGGCAAGCCTTGCAACGGATGCGCCCGGTGCGCATCGCTGCCGGTTCCGGCGAGGCGCGGATCAATGTCAATCGGCGCTTTCGGCGCCCTGAAGATGGCATGGTGGTTTGTGGGCGCAATTGGGATGGTCCTGTTGATCATCAGGTGCAGGTGGTGCGGCTCGACGATCTGGAGGGGGCGCCACTGGCAGTGATCGTGAACTATGCCTGCCACCCGATTACGGTCGGTCCTGATTGCGACCTGATTACGCCCGATTATCCAGGGGTGATGAAGCGCGTCGTCGAACAGTCCACCGGCGCCACATGTCTGTTTCTTCAGGGAGCAGCCGGCGATCTCGGACCGATCCAGGGCGTCGCCCGCGGCGGTCTGGCTGAGTATCGGCGGTTGGGGAGCATCCTGGGCCACGAAGTGAGCCGGATCTGGTGGGAACTCGAACCGTGGCGGCGGCGTGAGCGCTATGCCGGCACGCTGGAGTCCGGCGCGCCACTGGCGATCTACCAAGATGAGCGCCTGCCCGACCTCGATACCACGCTCCGGGTTGGCGTGCGCGAGGTGCAATTGCCGCTGAAACAGTTCGCCCCGGCTGCCGAGTTGGCGGCAGCGGCGGCGCAGCATATTGAGCGGCTCAACCGTCTGCGCGCCGAAGGCGGCGATACTGAGGACATCCGCACCGAGACGATGCTGGCGAAGCGCGCCGGGATGCGCGCCGATCTTGCACGCCGCAATGAAGGTCATACCTATCGCAGCGTGACCCTGCAAACCTTCGCCATCGGCAACCAGATCGCTCTGCCAGCCGTACCCGGCGAGCCGTTCTGCGAGATCGGCAGGCGGGTGAAGGTCGGCTCGCCTTTCCCATACACGCTCTTCTCCGGTTACGCGAATATCGGCTGGGCGTACATCCCCACTGCCGACGCTTATCCGCTGGGCGGCTATGAGATCGAGATTACACCGTTCGCGCCTGAAGCCGCCGATATCCTGGTTGATGCAAGCCTGACGTTGTTGCGTGATATGCTGCCAGAGCGGCGTTGACCTTCATTCGGCGAACATCCTTGCCCAATCGAGGCAACAGGATACACTGATGCGACTGTGCGGCAAAGTAACGCTGATCACCGGCGGCGCGACAGGTATTGGGGCAGCATGCGCGCGCCGCTTCGCCGATGAAGGCGCCCATGTGGTGATCGCCGATATTAACGAGCAGGCCGGACGCCGCACGGCTGAGGTCTGTGGCGGACGCTTCGTGACGACCGACATCGGGAATGCCGAACAGTGTCGCGCAGCGGTTGAAGAAACCGTCGCCTGCTATGGACGCCTCGATATTCTCGTCAACACCGCCGCGCACCTGGGAGGCTATCACGATGCCGCAGCCATGACGCTCGAAGAGTGGCACGCTGTGCTTGCCGTGACCCTTGATGGCGTCTTTTACTGCTCGAAATATGCGGTTCAGGAGATGCTCAAAACTGGCGGCGGCGCGATTGTCATCATCGCGTCGGTCGAGGGCATGATGGGCGCCGCCGGTCATGCCGCATATGTGACAGCGAAGAGCGCATTGTTCGGACTGACGCGATCTCTGGCCATCGATTTCGGCAAGAGCGGCGTTCGCGTCAATGCCATCAGTCCTGGCATCATCGATTCAGGGCAGCCTGATATTGAGCGACTGAAACACGATCCGGACATCATGCGCTTCTGGCGTGATATGACGGTGCTGGATCGCATGGGACGACCGGAAGAGGTCGCAGCAGCGGCGCTCTTCCTGGCTTCCGATGAGGCTTCGTATATCACCGGTCAGAACCTGGCAGTCGACGGCGGCTGGACAATTGGACATCCGCCGCTGCCGCGTTCGTTCCAGTAAGCCGCATCTCCGGCAATGTCATCCGTCGCTTTCCGGGCTGAGAGTCTTGTTGTCTGGCTATCGAGTGATTTCCCGCAGGTTCAGAACCGGTAGCAGGATTGCTTTGCAACCTTGCCTTCCGCTATCCGCCTACCTGTCCGGCGACTGCTGAAGATCAAGAAAATAGCCTGGTATTCCTGGACACTGCGGGCTGCAACCCTTGCTGAGATCGTGAAAACCCCTCTGGGGCTTCCTCGTTCTGAGCGAGGGATTGAGCCAGCAGCTCAGGATGCGCGTGATGTGGCGGCGCACGTCTACCGGATTCATTTCTTGACGTTCCTCATCCCGCTGCAATACGGCGGTTCCTGAGACATCAGACCTGTACCTCTGTCTGACTCCATGCTTGACTTCTTGCACGGCTTCTGCTATATTTTCAGACAAAACAGCACATTGTATGTGTTTTGTCTCAAACTGTCTTCATTACGTCAGATGCTTTTCGTTTCTGCTGGTAAAGCGTCTGAGATATGAAAGACACTGGTGTTATGACCGATCCTGTCCCGCACGATAGAAACGCACAACGTGCTTTGCGAGCGCATGAGATTGTGCACATTCTGGAGCAACAGATCCGCTCCGGCGCGTACCGATCCGGCATGCGCTTGCCGACTGTCCGTGAACTTGCTGAACAGTATCACGTCAACAAGAATACTGCCGCGCGCGCATACCAGATATTGGAGCAGCGCGGGTTGATTGACGTGTCACGCGGTCGTGGCGCATTTGTGTGCGCAATAATGGAGTATGACCGGTCAACATTGCAGCAGCAGGTCGAACGCTTTGTTCAGACAGCCCGGCATTCAGGGTTGAGTCGTAGTCAGTTGATGGACCTGATCCACAACGCGGTGCATCAGTCGTATGGGTCTGATGCGCCGCGCGTGTTGTTTGTCGAATGCAACCGGCGTGATGTCGAAACGCTCGGCGACGAGATTGAAAGCATTGCTGACGTGCCAATGGATCGGGCGCTGCTCGATGATGTCCTGCGCGATCCGGTCACACCCGTTCACCGCTACGATCTGATCGTCACCACCTTTCAGCACCTGGGGCAGATTCGCCAGGCTGTGCCATCCTCTGCACGCCAACGGGTCATTGGCGTGCTGGCGACGCCATCACACGAGTCGTTGCTGGCGCTGGCGCGTCTGCACGTTCCAACTTTTGGTCTGGTGTGCGACTCGCCGGGAACGGTCGAAAGTCTGACCCATATCATTCGCACCTATCATCCGAACTCAGCGGTCATTCCTGTTCTGATCGATAACCGCACGCGCCTGCACGACATGATCGAGCAGGCGGACGCCATCGTGGTCACCCGATCCTGTCGGGAACGTCTGCTGGCGTTGAATCCCGCGCTGCCCATTATCACCGTGGTCTTCACGATCGATCAGCAGTCGATTGATTTCTTGCGCCGCCGTCTTGAGGAAACTGCGCAGATGAACGCCATGCAGGGATAATAAGGAAGAAAGGGGCGAGGGGGACTAAAAAATCGTCAGGACACCAGGAAAAAGACGACACCCGCGCGTGGGTGCGAGAGGGGCGATGTCCACCCTGGCAACGCAGGGAAAACCTTACCTCACATGCAGGTCTCCCCGTACCATTCAAAAGCGAGGAAACGAATGGACCTGACACAGATCCACGGTTTCACCCATTGCGCAGTTGGCATCGCGCGCCGAGACGTGACTCCGCCTGTCGGAATCTACGCGCGATCATGGGGCGCAGCGCGCCGCGATGTCGCTGAAGGAGTGCATCGGCCACTGACGGCAACAACGCTGGTGATGCGCTCGCTGGACGCGGACGAGCCGACGCTGGCGCTCGTGGCGCTCGATGTTGGCTGGTTTCCGTACCTTCCCGATGAACGCCAGATGCGCAGCGCCGTCCTGAACGCAACCGGGCTGGATGAAGATGCGTTGCTGATCAATTTCTCACACACCCACGCCGGTCCGTACCTCAACAGTCAGATCACCGATAAACCCGGCGCACACTTTATCGAACCATACCTCAGCGATCTGACCGGTGCGCTTGTCGAGGCGATTATTGAAGCCAGAAACGCCATGCGCCCGGCGTGGATCACCTATGGGTACGGGCGCTGTGCGCTGGCAGCAAATCGCGATTTCTGGGCGCCGGATGTCGGGAGGTATGCCTGCGGCTACAATCCTGCGACGCCTGCCGATGATACGGTGCTCGTCGCCCGTGTTACCGGAGAGGATGGCGCGATCATAGCCATACTGGTCAACTATGCCTGCCACCCGACAACCCTTGCCTGGCAAAATCGCTTGCTCTCACCCGATTATGTCGGCGCTATGCGCGACACACTCGAGTCGATCTACGGAGCGCCCTGCCTGTTCCTCTATGGCGCTGCTGGCGATCTCGGTCCGCGCGAGGGGTTCGTTGGCGATCCGGCAGTCGCCGACCGGAACGGACGGCAACTGGCATACGCGGCTGCGGCGGCGATTGAGGCGTTGCCGCCGCCAGCGTCGCGCTTTGTGTATACCGGGGTGGTCGCTTCCGGCGCCAACCTGGCCACCTGGGAGTACCGTCCACTCGATCCTGCCGACCGGGCGCGCTGTGCGACGCTGCGACAGCAGTGTGCGATCGTGCCGCTGCAACGCAAGCCGATGCTGGAACCGATCGATCCGCCGGGCGCCAATCGCGGCGACTCGATTGCAGAAGCCGAGAAAGCGTCGCGGCGGAAGTGGCTCCAGGCGGCGCTCGGCGATGAACCGGTCTATCCGATGACCCTCTGGTTCTGGCGGTTGGGTGATGCGCTGCTTGTCGCCTGCCCAAATGAAGCCTACGCTCAGATGCAGATCGAACTCCGTGCCCGGTTTCACCACCAACCGGTGCTGGTCCTGGGATGCACCAATGGCACGCTCGGCTACCTGCCCCCCCGCGATGCATACGGCAGCGGTCTCTATCAGGAACAACAATCTCCTTTTCTCCCCGGTTGTCTGGAACAAACAATTGCAGCCGCCATCAGCGGATTGGAGCGTCTATGAGCGCAACGCAGATCGTGACCATGATCGATTTCGAGAAGCCCGGCAAGCAAGTGGGACAGTTGGCGATTCCACAATCAACCAACACATCGGGATGGGCAACCGAATATCTGCCCATTGCCGTGATCAATGGCGCACCCGGACCAACGGCGCTGTTGTTCGGCGGCAACCATGGCGATGAGTATGAAGGACCGGTGACGCTCCTGAACATGGCGCACACCCTCGAACCAGACAATCTCTGCGGGCGTGTCATCATCGTTCCGATGCTGAACCGTCCGGCGCTTGCCGCCGGAACCCGACTGTCGCCGCTCGACGGCAAGAACATGAATCGGGTGTTTCCGGGACGCGCCGATGGAACGATCACCGAGATGATTGCTCATTACGTAACGACGGTGCTTTTCCCACTGGCGGACCTGGTGATCGATATTCATTCCGGCGGACGGTCGGCGCACTTTCTGCCGCTCGTCAGCATGCACCATGTTCCCAACCACGAACAATTGCGATCCATGATCGATCTGGCGCTGGCATGGGGTGCGCCATATGTGCTGCTCTACCGGGATGTCGGCGGAACCGGGCTGCTCCCCGGCGAAGCCGAACGCCTGGGAAAACTGACCCTTGGCACTGAAATGGGCAGCGCCGCGCAGTTTGGCGTCGATATGCTCAGCCTGACGGAACGCGGCGTGCGCAATGTGTTGCGTCAGGCACGCATCCTGACCGATCAGACGCCCGACCCGCCGGCGCCCGCGAAGATTATGGCTGCCGATCAGTATGATGATTACATCATGGCGCCGGTAAGCGGCATCTTCGAACCTTTCGTCGAAATGGGCGCGTGGATGGTCGCGGGACAGGCGATCGGGCAGATCCATTCTATCGAGCAACCCTTCGCTTTGCCAACGCTGGTGTACGCCAGAACAGACGGCATGCTGATCAGCCGGCGCGCGTTTCCCCTCGTTCGCCAGGGCGACTGCCTTGCCACACTTGCACGCCCGTTTCACCTGCCATAGCAGAAGGAGATAATCGTGAAAATCACCGATGTCGAAGCCATCTGGTTGCAGCTCCCAACCGTGGATGATCGCGCCGACGGCACCCAGGATACGCTGGTGGTCAAAGTCCACACCGACGAAGGGATCGTCGGAGTTGGCGAGGTCGATTCGTCGCCAATGGCAGCGAAAGCGATCATCGAGGCGCCGCTGTCTCACCGAATCGCACGCGGTTTACGGCTCTGCGTGATCGGCGAGGATCCGCTCGATATTGCGCGCCTGTGGCACGCCATGTACGAGGGATCGATCTTCTTCGGGCGCGGCGGCGCGGCGCAGCAGGCCATCAGCGGCATCGACATCGCCCTGTGGGACATTGCCGGCAAGGCGCTGGGGCAGCCGGTCTACCGACTGCTCGGCGGCGGCTTCCGCAATCGTCTGCGCGCTTATGCGTCGATTCTGTTTCAGGAGACGCCTGAAGCAACGTATGACCTTGCCCGCCGCCTCGCCGACCAGGGATTCACAGCGGTCAAGTTCGGGTGGGGACCGATGGGAACAAGCGAGAAGACGGATCTTGCACTGGTGCGGATGGCGCGGCGCGGGCTGGGGGACCACCTCGACCTGATGATCGACGCGGGAATCTGCTACGACACGGCCACGGCAATCCGGCGTGCGCATCAGTTCGCGGAATACAACCCGTTCTGGCTTGAAGAGCCGCTGCACCCCGATAATCTCGAAGGGTACTCGCGCCTGGCTGCGGTATCGCCTATCCGCATCGCTGCCGGAGAACAGGAGACCACCCTGGTCGGATTTCAGGCGCTGCTGGACGCCGGTCTGGCAGTGGTGCAGCCGGACGTGGCGCGGGTCGGAGGGATATCGCAGGCAATTCAGATTGGTCGGATGGCGATGCAGCGCCACCGTTTGTGCGTCAATCACTCGTACAAGACCGGCATCAGCATCGCCGCTTCGTTGCACTTCCTGGCGGCGCTGCCGAACGCTCCGCTCCTGGAGTATTGCGTCGAGCAGAGTCCGTTGCGGCAGACGCTTACCCGCGAGACGTTTCCGGTGGTGGATGGATGGGTCGCCGTGCCGCAAGAACCAGGGTTGGGAATCACGCTCGACGAAGAGGTGATCGCCCGCTACCGCGTGGCGTGAAGCGGCAGAGAGTCTGTAGCGCATAACCCTCCCACGGTCCGGCGGCGTGACGTGTCCGGCGATTGCCGGTTTGCATACCACAAGAGAGCGCAGGACGAGCAAGACAACGTCTGCATCCAACTATGCGGTACATGCGAGCGCGACTGGCGGTACCACACCCTGCCAGACGACATCAAGAGCGACTGTCGAGATAAACTACTGCACGCCCAGATGGTCGATTGTGAATCATCATCAAGCAGGAGTCTGATCGGGCATTACATCCATCGCTATCCATCGCTATGAAGCCATCGTCGGCTTGCGCGGAGAGCACAAGTTCTTTTTTGCGAGTCGCCCCGCTCCAATCAGATGCACAAAGCCGCAACAGCGTCTGAGTCGTTGACGAAACAAGCCGAAGGCGGCTACAATGAAACCATCACGCCGATGACGCGCCGACGTGATGAACAGGGAGTGCATGCCCCCATATCACACGCCAAAAGAGTATCTGGACGCCGCCAGATCGCCTGAGACCACGCCGGAAGAGTTGCGCCATCTGGCGATGTCGCCCTACGATTTCGTGGCGGTTGCAGTTGCACAGAATCCGAACACTGAACCTGATGTGCTCACAGCGCTGGTCCCCGCAACCGTCACGTCGTGGAACGATCAGGCGCTGGCGGCTGCCATCGCGCAACATCCCCACACGCCGGTCGAGGCGCTGAAGATGCTGGCGGAACGACTGACGCCAGTGCTGGATAATGGTCGCAATCATCAGATGGGGTTCAAAGCGGGGGTTGCGTTATGCTGCAATCCGCACACACCTTTTCAGGGTATTGCTACACTGCTACGCTCTGATCGCGTCGCCATGCAGTTTCGCAAAGTAGTCGCCCGCGAAACGCGCCGACGCGACGTTCTGGAACTCCTTGTGCGTGACCGCAGCGAAACGGTCAGGAGAAGTGCGCAAAAACGTATTGAGACGCTTGATACAGAACCGGAACATTAGTTTTCAGTTCTCAGTTCGCGCGGCAAGCGCCTCCTGCGGTGAACGCACGGTATGGATGCTCTCCAGCGCCACCCCCAGATTGGTCAGGGTCATAGCCACCGTTGCCGAGATGCCGGTGAGCGTCACCCGGCAGCCGATCAGACTCAGCGCCCGCGCAGTCTGAATGAGCGCCTGCGCTACCTGTGTATCGACTGCCGTAACACCGCTGATGTCGAGAATGACGTGCTGCGCGCGCTGGGCGCTGGCGTCGTTGAGCAATCGCGTTGTAAGCGCCTGCGCACGGCGGGTGTCGAGCGCGCCGACGATCGGCGCCAGTAGCACGCTCTCTGCCAGCGCAATGGTTGGCGTTTCCAGCGCCGAAACCAGTTCGAGGAGGCGCTGTTGCTCCACATTGCGCTGCGCCAGTTCTTCCGCCTGCGCGGCAAGGTCGCGTTCGCGCTGCTCAGCGCGCGTGCGCGCCTCCTCCGCCTCGCGCTTTGCCGCTTCGAGTCGTTGCGCATTATCGACTGCCAGACGGCTGAAGATCATGCCGCCAATGACCAACACGAACGTCAGCAGTTCGAATGGATTGAGATAGGGACCGCCGCCGCCACGGATGGCGAAGGCGACGAGCAGCGTCAGCGCACTGCCTGCAACCCATACAGGACCGGTCAACACCAGCGCCAACGCCGGGATGGTATAGAGCGTATGGTTGAACCGCGTCGCAATAAACGTTTCCGCAGTGCCCAGAGCTACAATAACGGTGAGCAAGAGAATAAGCAAAGGACGCGCCGGCTCCCACCCGCGCCAGTAGGCGAACCACAGACTACTGCCGAACGCCAGCCCTGCGAGGACTGGAATGATTGCATGCCATTGCGGTGTTGGAAAGATGGAAAAACCAATCGCTATCAACGCCAATCCGTTGAGTAATCCGAAAACCCCGTGATTGATCTGACGTTGTGTCAAGCGGATCACAAGCGTCCTCCTTTTTGCGCCAGTGCGCTCTGCAAATCGCTACAGGTTCGAATATTGCTCAGGCTGATGCCTAAACCAACAATGGACTGCGCCACTTCAGGACGAATGCCGATCAACATCACCTCTGCACCGAGAAGATGCGCCGCCTGAACGACGCGAATCAGCCCCTGCGCCACATGACTGTCTACAATCGGCACACCGGTGATGTCGAGCAACAGGCGACGAGCGCGGGTTGCTGCAAGCCGTTCCAGCGCCTGCTCCTGCACCTGGATCAGGCGGGCGCTGTCGAGCGCGCCGACCAGCGGCATCACCGGGGTATCACGGCTCACCGGCAGCACCGGAACGCTCAGTTTGCGAATGGCTTCCTGCTGCCGCTGAATAATCGCCAGTTGTTCGACCGCCTGCCTGTGTGCCGCTTCGAGCGCGTCACGCGCCTGTGTCACCTGCCGGTAGTGTATTTCAAGATCGCCGGTTTGCCGCCGGATCGTCGCTGCCATGCGGTTGAACGTCTGTTGCAGCACGCCGATCTCGTCGTTGCTCGTAATTGCCAACTCGCCATCCAGACGTCCCTCCGCAAGGCGGCTTGCCGCGTTGGTGATCGAGCGTAGCGGACGCACAATATGTCGCTCAATCAACCAGAGCACGCCTATGGTCAATGCGACCATCGCTGCCAGTGCAATGGCGATGCCAACGAAGGTGAGCCTGACATCGCCTTCAATATGCTGCTGCGCAACAGTGCGGATGCCTGCAAGATGCGCATTCGCTTGTTTCGTGAATGTCTCACGCTGCTCTTCGATTCGTTCGATCTCCTGATAAAACGCTTCACGCTGTGCATCGGTCGGCGTATCGATCCCGAACGACAGCCGATGGTGCAGGTCCTGTACTGCTTGCAGAAGCGCCCTGCCCTGATCCACAACCGGTATGTGCTGCTCGGCGACTTCTTCCTGGAAATCGCCGTAGATATGGTCCGACGTGCGCAGCTGAGCCACCATCCTTTGCAGGCGCTCAAGCAGTTCGGCGCCCTCCTCAAGATCTCCAGGATCGCCGGTTTGCAGATATGAGTAACTCACCTTACGCAGATTTGAGTAAACTTGGTGTATGAAAAACGACAAACAACTCCTTGACCTGTACAGCGACTATTTGATAAGCGCCTTCGGACAAACCACGGCGACAGGGCTGTCATCCCTATTGGATGGTGAAATCAGCCATGACCGAGTGCAACGCTTGCTGGCAGGGAAAGAACAAACCTCGGCGGATTTGTGGCGGCTTGTCAAGCCACATGTGCGCCAGATTGAAAGCGAAGACGGCGTGGTAATTGTGGATGACAGTATTGCGGAAAAACCATACACCGACGAGAACGACATCGTTTGCTGGCACTACGATCATTCCCAGCAAAGAACCGTCAAGGGCATCAACTTTGTGACCTGCCTATATCACAGCCAAGGCGTATCGTTGCCCGTTGGGTTCGAACTGGTTCGGAAAACAGAACGCTACACCGACCCGAAGACGGGAAAGGAAAAACGTCGCTCGGATAAAACCAAGAATGAAATGTACCGAGACCTCCTACAACAAGCCGTCAAAAACCAGATTCCGTTCAAATATGCGCTCAACGATATCTGGTTTGCTTCCGCCGAAAACATGAACTTTGTCAAACTCACACTCAAAAAGGAGTTCGTTATGCCACTCACAGGCAATCGCAAAGTGGCGCTGAGTGTGAATGCCAAGCAGCCGGGACGTTATCAGCGAGTGGACACGCTGGAACTGGAACCGATGAAACCTGTCACGGTGTATTTGGAAGGCGTGGGGTTTGCGCTCCTTCTCATCAAACAAGTCTTCACAAACGAAGATGGCTCGACAGGCATCCAATATCTGGTCGCCAGCGATACCACACGAGACGGTAACGGGATTGCCGCAATCTATCACAAACGATGGAACGTGGAACCCTATCACAAGTCGCTCAAACAGAATGCTTCGCTGGAGAAGTCACCCACCCAAACGGTGACAACTCAGACCAATCATTTCTTTGCGGCTCTGTGCGGTTACATCAAACTCGAACTGCTCAAAGGCGCCACCAAACTCAATCATTGTGCGCTCAAATCCAAACTGTACTTGCACGCTATTCATGCCGCTTATGCCAAGTTGCAGGAACTCAATCCTGTTCAACTGGCTGCGTAAGGTGAGTGAGTAAGACTCGGTGAGAAGTTGCTGGACGACGAGGTTGATGGACGCAACGGTCTGCATATCGTCAATGATAGCCTGGTTCAGGTCGTCTACCAATGACCTGTGAATATCCGGCATGGTCACTCCGAGCAGAGCGAGGGGTCGTGCGCGACCCGTGCAGATTCCTCGCTGCGCTCGGAATGACAAGTCGCTGCGCTCGGAATGACACGCATGCGGCATCTTCAATCGTCATTGGTAGTCGGCAATCCTCTGGATTTCGATGATGGTGAAGATCAGATCGATTGCCAGAATGCCCAGAATGATAAGATACCCACATGCCACCACGACGGTTTTGCGGGTCAAATTCCACGACACTACTCCTGAGAGCATACGTGGCTGGTTGACGGAAACATGCCTGCAACTCGACGGCGTAGCAGGGTAACGTTTTCGTGTCAGGGTCGCGTCATATGCGACTTGTGGCAAGTATATTCAATGAATGTCACCAGAATATTACCAACCATTCAGCATCACTATTCACGCACGTCTGGAAGCGCAGGCTTCACGCCGACTGATGCCGCTAAGAAGGGAATAGCGCTGCTCAGCAGGTATTTGACAGGAAGCGCGTCTCGTTCTACGCTGTCTCGTGTTCCCTTTATCTTCCCATTCGCATGCGTCTATGACTCAACGATCAATCACCACTCGCGCGCTAGAGAGCGTCGCTGCGCTGACCGCCAGCACATGGCCCCTTATGGCGCGGCTACTTCCCGAACGTATGGAGTTTGACGATACCCTGTCGATCTGGCACGCCGGAACGCCGGACTATCAACCACGCGCACCACTCAGGGGCGAAATTACCGCCGACCTGGCGATCATCGGCGGCGGCTTCACCGGCGTGAGCGCGGCATATCACATCGCGCAGCGTTTCCCGCAGCAGCGCATCGTCCTGCTCGAGGCGACGTCGCTGGCGAATGGCGCCAGTGGGCGGAATGGCGGTCTGGCGTTGAACTGGATCAATGGCATCGATACCAGCGATCCCGAACTGACGCAGAAGGTCTATCAACTGACCAGCGCCGGGTTGTGCGCGATACGCACCCTGATCGAGCGCCACCGTCTGTTGGTCGATCATCGCTTCGATGGCACGTTGACATTGCACACCAGCCCGAAGCGCGCCGAAGCAGCGCATGCGGAAGCCGAGTATCTGCGCGCGTTGGGTATTCCGGTACAATTTCTGCACCGCAACGAACTGGCATCACACTTCGATGCGCGCGGCGTCTATGGCGCAACGCTCGAACCAGAGACCGGGCAGATCAACGGGGCGCAGTTCGTTCGTGAGTTGCGCCCGATTCTGGAAGCGCGCGGCGTTGCAGTCTATGAGCAGACGCCAGTGCTCCGCCTGCAAACCGGTCGGATCATTCGCCTGACCACACCGCAGGGGGAGGTGCATACGCCCGCCGTTGTGCTGGCGACGAACGGGTATACGAGCAAACTGGGACTATTCCGTGATGCGCTGTTCCCGCTCCACTCGAGCGTCTTCGCCACTGCGCCGCTGACCCCAGAGCAACGGCAGCAGTTGGGTTGGCGGGCATTCGCCGGTTTTGCCGATGACCTGGATCGCATTTCGTATGGGTCGCTGACGCTTACGGGACATCTGATATTCGGCGGCGGCAGCAATCAGGCATACGCCTATCTGTTCAACAATCGCACCCGCCTGCCGGCAGAGAGCGCTGTTGCCCGCCGCGCGCAGACGGCGATTGCGCGGACGCTGGCAGGGTACTTTCCGTCCACCGCGACACTACCGATAGTTCGCCGCTGGAGCGGGGTGCTGGGCATTACGCTAAACCGCCAACCGCTCTGGGGACGGTGGGGCGAGGAGAGGAACATCTACTACGCGCTGGGGTACTCCGGTCACGGCATTACGCTCGCCAACCTTGCCGGCGAGTTCATTGCCGACCTGTACGGCGGGGATGATAGCCGCTGGCGGTGGTTGCCGTTCTATCAGAGCCGCTACCCGCCGATACCGCCAGAGCCGTTCCGTTGGCTGGGGTATCAGGTGTTCACCAGACTGACCGGACGATCGCCACGAGTGTGAGCCGTGTAATACCAATTCCCTGTGACCATCCGGCATGGTCACCCCGAGCAGCGCGAGGGGTCTTGCGCGACCCGCTCCGATTCCTCGCTGCGTTTACCCTGAGCGAAGCGAAGGGCTCGGAATGACACGCATGCGGCATCTTCAATCGTCATTGGTATAACTCGCTTCGCCTTCGTCGCTCAATGCCCTGGACATCGACCTGACCGGACGATCGCCACGAGTGTGAGCCGTGTAATACCAATTCCTGTGACCATTCGGCATTGTCACCCCGAGCCGCGCGAGGGGTCGTGCGCGACTCGCTTAGATTCCTCGCTGCGCTCGGAATGACAAGTCGCTGCGCTCGGAATGACACGCCTGCGGCATCGTCAATCGTAAGAGGGCGCCCACCAGGGACGCCCCGCCGAAGGGTGATACACGACACGTTGCATGTCACCGACCCGTGAGGTCTCTGCCAGGCAATCGTCTCGACCGTGGCACGCCACCGGCGGCGTGGGTGCTGCGCATTGCCCGTCCTCCATCCGACCTCGCGGGTCTTGTGAGTTCAGCCACAGCAAAAACCGTTGTCGATCAACGATTACCCGGCGCCAGGCGTTGGAACGAGCCAGGTCGTCTCACCGAAGGGGAGTTTCTTCAGCACTACGACAAGGGTGGAGGCGTTCAAATTAACCGGGCGATCAATTACAGCGCTACCGCGCACCCGCTCACCGGGAAGAGCACGTAATCCACGCGGCTGTGAGAGGTCATCCGTCACCAGGTAGCGCGTACCGACCGAGTCGCGCACCTCAATGTTCTCAGCGGTCAGCGGCATCTCGACATGCTGATCGCTCAAATTATTGCGCAGACTCCATCTGAGCGTGATCCTGCCGTCACAGAACTCGACTTCCTCCAGCGTCACCACGACATCGGGCGTCAGCCCTGGCGCATTGCCACCAACGCCGACATTTTCCCAACTTCCGTTTATCATGCGGCGCCCCACCGGTTGAAAACCACTCCAGATGCAGGAACTGACCGGCGAAATCGCGCCAGCGTCGGCGCCGCCGGCCGGCAGGCTAGTCGAAACCACCATGCTCTGCGCCGGCTGATCGGAGCGCGGGAGGGCACGCCCCTGACTGAAGATCATACCAATCAGCACAACAACGATCAGGCTCGACGCCAGTGCGATGCGCCCCGCCCAGGATTGCCACAGACGCGAGAGGCGCTGCGACAGCGACACAGAGGCAACAACCGGTTGCGCCTGCGTTGCAGGGGTGGATGCCTCTGCTGATGGCGCAGCAAGCGCCGTTACCGATCCAACCGGACCAGTGATCACCGGCGATTCACGCGAAACCGGACGATCAACGGCAGGCGAATCATCGAGGTTCGGAAGAACGCCCGCGAGCAGGGCGTTAATTTCAGTCCAGCGCGTCAGGTGGAGGAGTTCCGGAATACGGAGCATCTCCTCGTCCGTCAGATCGATCTCGCTCGAACGTTCGGTCACCAGATACGCAGGCAGTTCGTCGAGACCTTTCAGATCGACTTTCCAATCGGTTTCGACATGCGAGCCTTCCTGAAGCGTTGGTGCAATCACCACCAGGCGTCGGCAGGTGCGAAAATCGACCGTCTTCGCTTTTTGCGGCGGTAACAGTTCGGTGCGATGGTCGTTGAGAAAATTGACCAGGTTGTAGTAATACGAAATAACCTGGTTGTACGGGTTCTTGCGCCCGGGGTTCAACCGTTTGCGTTCGCCGTTGGAACCCTCGACGAACCAGGGACCATTGACATCACCGAAGACCCTGCCGTCGCAATGCTTCAATTCGATGATAAAGACAGCGTCCTGCTTGACAATCACCAGGTCGATGCTGCGCCCGCCGACGGTAAAGTTGGCGAGGATCAGGTACAGCCCGTCGAGACGGTCGAGTCCGCGCGCCAGCGCCATAATGGCGCGACGTTCGTTTGCGTGCTCGGGTTTCTCTCCAATCCAGACCTGAACTGCCACTCAGGGTCTCCTCTAGCGCCTGATCGCGCGCAGCGTCGCTTGCTGCGCGCACAATGCCTCATTGCGTCTTATCTCAAGGGAAGTGGCGTCATTCGTCCGAGGACCGCGAGATCGGGGCGGGATCGGGCGTGGGACGGGGACCAAACCTTCCTCGTTCTATTATCGCGCATGTTGTCGTTGGATGCAATAAGCGGATGTGAACATGTTGTGATCATGGCGCCAGCGCAATAATCACCCCTTCGTCGGCGCGCAACTCGAGATCGCCTTGAACGGTGCTACCACCGCGATCAAGGTGAGTTGAGAGCGCAATCGTGCCCTCACCGATTGTCGTAAGGCTCAGACGCGCAGGATGCGACGCAAAGTTGAGGGCGACCAGAAAACGACAGCCGTTCACCTCACGCACAAATGCCAGCACCGACTGGCGCGCAGTGTCATCGCCTTCTACAGCAATCGCCTGGTAGGAACCGATTGACAACGCCGGTTCAGAACGGCGCAGCGTCAGCAAACGCCGGTAGAGTGAGAGCATCGAATGCGGTGCATTGCGCTGGGCTGCCACATTGCGCTGCCGGTAATCGTCGGCGAGGGGCAACCATGGCTGAACCTTGCTGAACCCGGCGTACTCGCTGGCATCCCACTGCATTGGCGTGCGCTGCGGATCGCGTCCATGCCCTTCGCCGGGCACATTTTTCTCGAACGGGTCTTGCACACGATCAGGCGGAATCGGCACATTGCGCATGCCGATCTCATCACCGTAGTACATCGTCGGCGTGCCGCGTAGCGTCAGCAGCAGCATGGCAGCAACACGCGCCTGCGCTTCACCCACTCGACTGGCGATTCGGGGTTGGTCGTGGTTCCCCAGCACCCAGTTGGGCCATCCGTGAGGTGGGAGCAATGCTTCATACGCGGCAATCGTCTGCGCAATCGTGTGTGCGTCCCACGGCAACAGAACCAGCGCAAAATTGAACGGAAGATGTGCTTCGGGAGATTCTGGCGTTCCATAGTAGTGCATCAGGCGATCATACGGCAAATAGATCTCGCCGACCATCATCCGCTCGTCGTAGGAGTCGAGCACCCGTCGCATCATGGCCACAATCTGGTGAACCTCCGGTTGATCGGCGGACCAGGCTTCAAGGATGCGCATATGCGGCATCATGCCAGGTTTCCAGGCAGGATTGGGCGGATTGTCGCGGAACTGTGCATCCTTGATCATCAGCCACATCACATCGACGCGGAATCCATCTACGCCACGGTCAAGCCAGAAGCGCATGACATCGAGCATTGCCGCCTGTACCTGTGGGTTGCGCCAGTTCAGATCGGGTTGCTCTTTGAGGAAGAGATGCAGGTAATACTGACCGGTGGTGGCATCGTATTCCCAGGCGGACCCCCCAAAATACGAAAGCCAGTTGTTCGGCGGACCCCCATCGGGCGCCGGATCACGCCAGATGTACCAATCGCGCTTCGGATTGTCGCGTGAACTGCGCGACTCGATGAACCATGGGTGCTGATCCGATGTGTGGTTGGGCACAAAGTCGAGGATGACCTTCAGATTACGCCGATGCGCATCGGCAACCAGCGCATCGAAGTCGGCAAGTGTGCCGAAGAGTGGGTGAATATCGCAGTAATCGGCGACATCGTAGCCAAAATCGGCCATGGGTGATGGAAAGATCGGTGACAGCCAGATGGCATCGATACCCAGATCGACCAGATAATCGAGGCGCGAGCGAATGCCGCGCAGATCACCGACGCCATCGCCATTGCTGTCCTGGAACGAACGAGGATAGATCTGATAGATAACACCGCGCTGCCACCAGAGATGCCCAGCCGGTTGCTTGGTCATGTCCAACCTCCATTTCACACGAAGCAAGTAGGAGCGTGAGACACCGATGTCCTGGCGCTCTGCCATGGAACGCCCTGGCGCCATTATACCGCGTCATGCTTTCGACTTTCGGGCATGCCGGGAGAGCGGCGCCACCGCAGGCGCGCCCTTTTGCTGCTATACTGACGCATGTCAGGCAACCCGCGCTGGCGTACCGGGTGAAGGGATGAGGCACGGGGCGCGAGGTGTGGGGCACGAGGTGCGGGGCCAGAGGCGCAAGGCGTGGGGCACGAGGTGTGAGGCGCAGGGCGCGGGCGCGAGGCGTGGGGCGCGAGGCGCGGGGCGCGAGGCGCGAGGCACGAGGGGTGGGGCGCGAGGCGCGGGGGCAGAGGCGCGAGGCGCGAGGCGTGGGGCACGAGGCGCGAGGCGTGGGGCGCGAGGCGTGGGGCGCGAGGCGTGGGGCGCGAGGCGTGGGGCGCGAGGCGTGGGGCGCGAGGCGTGGGGCACGAGGCGCGAGGCGTGGGGCGCGAGGCGTGGGGCGCGAGGCGTGGGGCGCGAGGCGCGGGGCACGAGGCGTGGGGCGCGAGGCGCGGGGGCAGAGGCGCGGGGCGCGGGGGCAGAGGCGCGGGGCGCGGGGCACGAGATGCACAGGGGCTTGATGCGAACGCACTGCATGCACTGCCGGTCGACCTTTATGAACCAGGCGTTCGCTAGAAAGAGAGGATGACATGCCCGATCTTCCGATTCGCCGTATGCTGGTGTACCGGCATGGCGTTGGTTACTTCGAGCGACGGGGTCCAATCACCGGTACAGAACTGCGTCTGACGTTCCCACGGGAAGCCATGGACGACATTCTGAAAAGCCTGATCGTCCTCGATCTGGGTGAAGGTCAGGTTTTGGGTGTCGATATCGAAACGCCGGAGGATCGCGCAAAGCAGATCGAGCGCGGCTCCATCCACCTTTCCAATACGCGCAGTCTGCTCGATCTGCTGCGGGATTTGCGCGGACGCAACGTGCGCCTTCAGATTGAGCACGAGCGCCGCCATGGTGATGCCGCCGATGAGGTAATCGAAGGCGCAATCATCGGTATTGATCTCGATGAGCAAGAACCGCTCGACAAACCGCTGCTTTCGCTCTACCTGTCGAAACAGCGCAACGTACGCACCATACCGGTGCGGCGCATCGCGCACCTGGTAATTCTCGATGACCGTGCGGCAGCCGATATGGCGTATTTCCTGCGCGCGGCACAGAGCGAGGAAGATCGACGATCCGCCATTGTGCGACTGTCGGAGGGCGACCACGACATGCTGGTGGGATACATCGCTCCTGCCCCCTCCTGGCGCGTCAGTTATCGCCTGCTGGCGGAGCCGAAACCCGACGGCAACGACTCCGCCAATGGCGGTGGACGTAGCGCAGGTGCGCAAGTGGCGGTTCTCCTTCAGGGGTGGGGACTGTTCGATAATCAACTCGACGAAGACCTCGAGAGCATCGAGTTGACGCTGGTCGCCGGCATGCCAGTGTCGTTCCGCTATCGCCTGTATGAACCCCACACGCCTGAACGACCCATGGTACAGGACGATGTGCGCACGGTGGCGGCGCCGATTGAGTTCCAGGCAAACCGAGCGATACCAAGCTTAATGGAAGTCGCTCCGGATTTGGATGAATTTGCACTCGGCGAGGCGTCCGCACTCAGGATGGAGAATCTCGAACAGTCCATTGAAGCCGCCGGCGTCGGTGAAGAACGTGGCGCTCTCTTTCAGTACCGTGTTGTGCATCCTGTCAGTGTGGCGCGGGGACGATCCGCCATGGTTCCGATTGTCAGCCGACGCCTCGATGGACGCAAAGAATTGCTCTACAACGGTCGCAAACTGCCTCGCCACCCGGTTGCAAGCCTGCGCATGCAAAACGAAACCGGGCTGACGCTCGAACGCGGACCGGTGACGGTCGTCGAGCATGGCGACTACGCCGGTGAAGCCGTGTTGCCCTTCACGCGCGCAGGGGCTGAAATGATTATCGCGTATGCGGTCGAACTTGGGGTGACGATCAGCGAAGAACGCCATCATCAGCGCACAATGGCGGGGTTGAGCATCCACAAAGAGTATGCGGTGTTTGAGGAATGGGATGTCCAGCAGATGCGCTACCGCATCACCAGCACCCTGCCCGACGCCGTAAACATTGTGATCGAACAGGAACGGTTGAAGGGCTACGACCTGTTCGACACACCCGCTCCAGACGAAGAGGCGCACAATGTCGCGCGCTGGACAGTGCGGTGCCCGTCTGGCGTCGAAACCGTTTTCATGGTCAACGAACGCTGCAAGAGATCACGCCACGAGGAGGTGCGCAAACTCGATATGCACCGGTTGCAGTCGTTCCTGAGCGACAGATATCTCGATCAGGCGACCTACCGAGCGCTCGAGCGCATTCTGTCGCTGTATGATCAGGTTGCGAAGCGCCGTGCAACGCTTCAAGAGATTGCCCAGGAGCAGCAGAAAATCCTGGCGCGCCAGCAGCAGATCCAGGCAAACCTGGGACCGTTGGGGCGCGAGGGGAGTGAACGGGCATTGCGCGAACGGTATGTCGCGCAGCTCAATCAACTCGAAGATCGCCTGAATGACCAGCTTGCCCGCGAGCAGGAGACCCGCAAGGCAATCGAGCGACTGGAGCAGGAAGCAGCACAGGCGCTTGCAGCATTGTCGAAGCCATAATATGGAGTTTGAGCAATCAAAACCGGCATCGCCCGGTTAAGTCCGCGCAGGCGGGCTTCGCAACCATAGCCTGCGGCTTATGAACATTCAGAAATACATGCGGTAGACCTGCGCCGTCATGTCGCGCGTTCTCTGGGCTGCGGGCTACAGCCCGCACTCAGGACATCGCAACCCCGGAGGGGCTTTCACGATCTTAGCCAGGGCTTCAGCCCGCAGCGCCCAGGATTCAACGTTCATTTGCCGCCGGGCAGGGAGTCTGGCGAAAAGGTCTCGTTCAATAGCCGCTGGGTCCCATCTCCCACGCCATACGCCAGGAAGAGCGGCGCTTCACCATTCGGCAACAGCGGCGGCGTCAGTTCATGCGCTGCGAGACCGAGCGCCTCCAGCGCCGCCTTGCGATCCCCATCGGACACATCCGGCGGCAGGATCAGCAGCGCATCGCCGGTGACCGTTTCCGACAGGCGGACGCCATCGAAGACGCCAATGATGAGATCGCCAGTCAGAAAACGCACCGTATCCCGCTCGATCAATCGCCGATCTACAAACACCCGGATAGATCTCAAACGCGGATCATTCGATGTCGCAGCCATCCGCGCAACCCGTCCTACTGCCGTCTCGGTCTGATCGAACTCATTGTAGACCGCCGGATTGCCAGGCATTGCGACGAAATACAGCCAGGCGTTGAATGACAGGCTGACGACCAGCGTTCCTGTAACGACTGCTGGTGCGATGCGTCGCCACAGGTGAGAGCCAGCGCTGTTTGTTGCTCGTATAAGCGTATCGAGCGCCATGCCTGCCAGCATACACGAGGGCGCAAGCGCGCCAAGCGAGCGCATGGCATGAGGTGCATTCGTGCTCAAAACACCCGGAATGAGCGCCAGACCCAGCCAGAGCAGGGGAACGAACGCTTTCGAGCGCCGGCCAACAAGCGCCAGACCCACACCGAGCGCGAAGCATGTCCCTGCCAGTGGGTCGAGCATTGGCGCACCAGGGGCGTGATGACGCCCGTTGGGATCGCCGGCGATATGCCACATCCCCAGATAGCGCGCGATATTGTCCAGCACCAACGCCACCGTGCGTTTCTCGAGGTTCTGAGCGTTGCTGATCGCAACCATTCCGGTGCGGCGGTTGTACCCCTCGAAATCGCCGGCGATGAACGCAAGGAGCGGCAACAGCACGATCACCCCAGCCGTCGCCGCCGCGCCAAGCGCAGGCAGCGCCCGGCGCCATGCGCCCGCATCGCGTCCAAGGCGTACCGCAGTCAGCGCCACAAAGACCAGCGGTGCGAGGCGTCCGGTGTGATAGGCATACGCCGCCAGCGCCGCCAGTGCGCCCGCCAGCGCCATTCCAGCGGCAGCGCGCCAGGGTGCAGGTTGCCCCAGCGCCCGCCACATAACCCCAATGGCAGTGAGTTCGAGCAGATGATCGAGCGTTGCAGGGAATGCCCAGCGGCTCATACTCAATCCCCAGGATGCCCAGGCAAGGAACGCAGCGCCGTAGAGCGCAGCCCGCCCCCCCAGGATTGGACGCGCTGCCCACCAGAGCGCCAGCGGCATCAATGCGCCTGCCAGCGCGCTGACCAGACGCGCCGCGCCAACCCCTGGTCCGGTGAGTGCCAGCACCGGCGCCATCAGGTAGAAGAGAAGCGCTGGCAGATCTGCGCCGGCCACTACATAGACCGGACGATACGTGGAGTCGCTCCAGATCCGTAATGCCAGCAGACCATGGCGCGCCTCATCGCGCCACATTCCAGAGGGCAGATCGTCAAGGCGATAGAGGCGGAGCGCCAGCGCTGCCACAGTGACGACTGCCAGCGCCAGCACTTCATTGCGTTGCATCGATTGCTCAGCAGGGAACGTCAATCCCTCATCCCGGTACAGTGCAAGAATCGTCAGCGCCACTGCCGCGACCAGACCGCTCATCCCAGCAAGTGGCGGCAATCCCAGACGCAGGGCAACGATCAGCGCCAGCGCCAGCGCAGCGCCCCCCCACGCAGCCGATATGCCTGTTGCGCGCAGACGCTTCGCCGTGCGAGCCAACAACAGGCGCACCGGTCGCCAGGCGAGTGCCAGCGCCAGCGGCAGCAGGGGCCACCAGGGCCAGCCAACGGTTGGGAGCAGATACCCGGCCTCTGCCGGAAAAGCAGCGGCGCCCCCCCCTGCTATCGACAGCAACGCGACAGTGCTCCGGTAGAGCAGCGTTGCGCCGGATGCGCGGTGCGGCGCGTGCCAGACGAAGATCAGCCAGATCAGAAAAGGGAATGAAACCAGAAAGATCGTGCGTATCGGCGGCGGCAACCAGGCAGAACCGGTGATCGGCCATGCCGCGAACTCCGCCAGCGCCACGCCGAGATCACGCCCATCGTCAGGCGGACGATAGGCAGCAGTACGCAACAGCAGCGGCGTATCGCCAGCCGGATCGGTTGGCGTCAGCAGATAATAGCACCGCCAACCGGGTGCAACCGCAAAAGCGCCGACCGGGCGCCCTCGCATACTGACCGACAGCACCGGCGGATCGGCAGTGTCGCGCGGCGCGGCCAGACGCACCATCACCCGCGCCGGTCGTCCGTCGAAGCCAAAGAGAAACAGCGCCGCCTCGGGGCGCGACCAACGGAAGAGATCGGTCGGATTGCGCTCGACATCGTAAAAACCGACCAGTACGCGGCGCGCGTTCGAATCTTCGACCGATAGACGCTGATCCAGCCGCGCCAGGCGTGCGCCGAGGATCAGCGGCAGGATCGCCAGCAACAACAGAAGGACGCTATCGAGTACAACAGAAGAGGTGATGCGAGCGGATTGAAGAGACAGCCAGCGCACGTTTCAGGTTCCATCATAACTGATACTACAGCGACGCGACATCATACCCGAGGGTGGAAGGCGCTGCAAGTCATGGTTGACATTATAGAACACTTGTGCTATACTCAATGCAACGACAAGCCGTAACTCAGAGGGGGACGAGCATGTACCAGAAAGAAATCATCTACGACCGCGAAACGCACGATTATGCCATGTACCTCGACGGTGAACTGGTTGGTTTTGCGCGGACGTACCACGAAGCCGAAGTCACCCTGGACCAATTGATCTTCGAACTCATCAGCGGCGAATACTTCCGCGAGGTGGCATAGGAACCGCCCCGCGACGACGGAGAGACCTCCAATTGAGGCATCAGCAGCACGCAGAACCACGCCGTCCGCCCCCCCCCGCGTGGTAGGGGCGCGCCCGGCAATAGGTGCGCCTGTGGCGCGCCCCGAAATAGAGGCGCATCCCCCGCCCCCCCGCGTGGTAGGGGCGCGCCCGGCAATAGGTGCGCCTGTGGCGCGCCCCGAAATAGAGGCGCGCCTGTGGCGCGCCCGGCAGCCCGGCAATAGGCGCGCCTGTGGCGCGCCCCGAAATAGAGGCGCATCCCCCGCCCCCCGCGTGGTAGGGGCGCGCCCGGCAATAGGTGCGCCTGTGGCGCGCCCCGAAATAGAGGCGCATCCCCCGCCCCCCCGCGTGGTAGGGGCGCGCCCGGCAATAGGTGCGCCTGTGGCGCGCCCCGAAATAGAGGCGCATCCCCCGCCCCCCGCGTGGTAGGGGCGCGCCTATGGCGCGCCCCGAAATAGAGGCACGCCCGGCAATAGGCGCGCCGCAGGCGCTAGCGCCCCCATCCGTTCTGGACGTGGTACAATACGGCACAGACAACCGGAGTATCCGCGCGTTGCCCACTCATAACGTCAGGAGTCATCGCCTGTGACCAACACGACTATGCATGTCCCGCCTGCATCAGATACGTCGCCTGATGCCGATCCTTTCCGCTACGGCTGGCGCTTTGTGCCCCGCCCGACCCCCGACGATCCCCATCACCTCGAACAGGTTCCGCTCACCCTCGAAGACGTCCTTCACCCTGAAACGGGAGATTTCATCGTGCATAGCGACCGCCACGAGACCGACCGGATGTACCTCACTGCTGTGCTGCGCGCCCGTCTGGAGGAGGCGGGGGTCGCCATCGTCCTGAGCGATGTGCGCATCGCCTGGGACATCCCCGACCTGCGCCCGCACGGACCGGATGTGATGGTCATTCCCGGCATCCGCAAACGGCAGGACTGGAGCACATTCGAGGTGGCGGTCGAAGGTGCGCGTCCGGCGCTGATCATCGAGATCACCTCGCCGGAGACGCGCGAGAACGACCTGGAGCGCAAGGTGGAGCACTACGCGCGGGCGGGGGTGGCGCAGTACGTGATTGTGGATGACGCCGGAAAAGGTCGGGGGAAGCGGCGGCTGCGATTGCTCGACTACCGGTTGGAGGCGGGGATGTACCGCCTGCATCCATCGGATGCCGCAGGACGGGTGCATCTGGCGATTGCCGATGTGTGGCTGGGGGTGGAGGGCGATCACGTCGTCTGCTACGACGACCATGGCGTGGCATTCGGCGACTATGCGACGGTGGTGCGGCAGGCGGCGGACGCGGAAGAACGAGCGCGGTTGGAAGCGCAGGCGCGCCAGGAAGCCGAGGAGCGCGCACGACGCGAAGCGGAGCGCGCGCAGCGCGAAGCGGAGCGCGCACGACGCGAAGCGGAGCGCGCGCAGCGCGAAGCCACAGCGCGGGCTGCTGAAGCGCAGGCGCGCCAGGAAGCCGAGGAGCGCGCACGACGCGAAGCGGAGCGCGCGCGGCGTGAAGCCGCAGCGCGCGCTGCTGAAGCGCAGGCTCGCCAGGAAGCCGAGGAGCGCGCACGGCGCGAAGCAGAGGAACGTGCGGCCGTCGCGGCGCGGTTACGCGCTTTGGAAGCAGAACTACGGCGGATGCGCAGCGGCGATTAGATCTGTTCCCGAAGAAAGCTGCTGCGATAGAGCAGTTCAGACTCGAGAATTTATCGTCCTGCTGCATCAAAGGGTTCTGTCTTCCAGAGACGGATTTTTCCGGCAAGCCTCTGAATTGACATCGTCTGTGTCAGGTCTCAAGGGGACAGATTCTCCCGCTGTATCTTTCACCATTGCGCTACGCCAGACAACATCACGTGTCAGACATCAGGGCAGCCAGACTATCCCTCTGCACGGTTGACATCGCTTCGCCTGCCTGCTATCATTCCAGCGTTCGTAAAAAACCCTTTACCAATGACCGGCATTCCCGATGACTCCTCCCTGGAAACAGCGTCTCGACGCGCTGCGGATCGGCGATCTCAGCGACATCTTTCGTACACCAAAGCCGATCATCGGCATGGTCCATCTCTGGCCCCTGCCGGGTGCGCCGGGATACACCGGCTACGGGATGCAGGGGATCATCGACCGAGCGCTCGACGATGCCTACGCACTCGCCGACGGCGGCGTCGATGGCGTGATCGTCGAGAACATGTGGGACATCCCGTTCCGCGCCGGTCTGCACGTGCAACCAGAGAGCATCGCCGCTCATGCTGTCGCAGCGCACGCTGTTCATCGGGCCATCGACCTGCCGCTTGGGATCAACCTGGTGCACAACGGCGGGGTTGCACTGCTGGGGATTGCATTGGCGGCAGGCGCTAGATTCATTCGGGTCTGCATGTTCACCGGCGCAGGAGTGTGGGACGCGGGCGCCTGGGACGAAGGGTGCGCCGCCGACCTGATGCGCCGGCGCAAAGAACTGCACGCCGAACATATCAAAATCTTCGCCGATGTCGATAAGAAACATTCGGTGCGCTTCCCTGGAATCGATCTGGCGACCCATATCGAATGGACGCGTTTCTTCGGTGCAGATGCCTTGATTGTCTCTGGACGAATGACCGGCAATGCACCCGATCTGGAGAAGGTGCAGCAGGCGAAGGCATTGTGCGGTGATCGTCCGCTCCTGATCGGGAGCGGCGCCGATGAACGGAACATTGCCGCTTTTATGGCGGCAGCAGATGGCGTGATCGTCGGGTCGAGCATCAAACAGGACGGTCGGATCGAAAATCCGGTGGAGGTTGAACGGGTGCGGCGTTTTGTCGCAGCAGCTCGCTCACGTATGTGAATTCTATTCGTTTCCGTTCTGGAGAGTACTATTCGACAGCGGGGAGCGCAATGAGTCTTCACGGCAAGGCGGCGCTGGTCACCGGCGGGGCGCGGCGATTGGGACGGGCGATCGCATTGGCGCTCGGTCGCGCTGGCATGCGCGTCGCTATTCACTACCATGCGTCAGCATCGGCGGCTGAGGAGGTCCTGGCGGAATTGCGCGCAACCGGCGCCTCCTGCATCGCCATCCCTGGCGATCTGAGCCGTACTGCCGATTGCGAGCGCGTGGTCGACGAAGTGCTGGCACAATGGGGCGGACTCGATCTGCTGGTCAATAATGCAGGCATCTGGGGACCAACGCCGGTCGGGAGCGTCTCCGAAGCGCGCTGGGATGAGTTGCTGAACACCAACCTGCGCAGTATGTTCTTCATCGCGCAGCGCGCCGCCGATGCGCTACGCGCAGCGAGCGGTTCCATCGTCAACATCGCCGATGTTGGCGTCGAGCGGCCCTGGCGCAACCATACGCCCTATCTGGTCAGCAAAGGCGGCGTTGTCGCACTGACCAGGGCGCTGGCGAAAGACCTGGCGCCTGAAGTGCGGGTCAACGCAATCGCGCCCGGTCCAGTGCTCCTCCCCGACGACTGGAGCGCCGAACAGGCTGCACAGGTCGCACGCACAACGCTACTGCGGCGCGTTGGCAGCCCCGACGACATTGCCGGCGCAGTGCTCTATCTCGCACAAGCCGGGTATGTGACCGGCGTTACGCTGCCGGTAGATGGGGGACACCTGCTCCACTGACAGGGTAAGCAGCGCAACAGCGCACAGGACAAACGCCTCCATGCCATCTATGCACCTGCTTGTCTCTGTGCGCCATACGCGCCTATTCGCACGGTCGGTGGACCCGTCGTGGGGATCGGGATTGTCGATGCTTGTCTCTGTGCGTCATACGCGCCTATTCGCACACGATCTCGCCGCTACGCCCACCGCTTTTGCGCACTAGACGAATGGCGCCGATCTGCATCGTGCGGTCGATGGCTTTGCACATATCGTAGACCGTTAGTGCCGCCACACTGACGGCGGTGAGCGCCTCCATTTCGACGCCGGTTTTGCCGACGGTGCGCACCGTCGCTTCGATCTGCACCGTCGAGGTGGCCGCATCGAGGCGCACATCCACTGCCACATGCGTCAGCAGCAGCGGATGGCAGAGCGGGATCAGGTCAGGAGCGCGTTTGGCAGCCATGATGCCGGCGATTCGCGCTGTGGCGAGTGCATCGCCTTTGGGCATATCGCCAGCCGCCAGGCGCTGCAACGTTTCGGGGCGCATATGGACTTCGCCACGCACCACTGCCTCGCGGAGCGTCTCGTCCTTCGCGCCGACATCGACCATGCGCGCTTTGCCGGTTTCGTCGAGGTGGGTCAGATCACTCATGGTTCAGACGTGCAGAAATGGGAAATGCCGCTCGAACGAGCGGCATTATGGAGCGGGAGACGGGATTCGAACCCGCGACCTATACCTTGGCAAGGTATCGCTCTACCAGCTGAGCCACTCCCGCATCAACGCTGACGATTATAGCATATGGGATGGAAAATTGCAAACGAATCGGCAGCCCGTGACTTCCCACTGCGGTTGTCAGACTGTAACATACGTGGAGGAACTGAGATTTTTACACACACGCTCCTTCCATGGCTTTAAGAAAACCTGATTACCGAAAGATCGTCATCCATTATGTCAGAAGAGTAACCAAACGCGCATTTTTACTGATATACTACTCTTATCCTGTGTGCGTTCATAAGACTGCCGGCGAGGAGCACTGCTATGAGCGATGAGGTGCAGACTACCATGGCTGGCGATGCAGCAGTACAACCGCTGTTCGATATGTTCCCCCCCGCCACCTACGACGAATGGCGCGCAGCGGCGGAAAAGACGCTCAAGGGCGCGCCGTTCGAGAAGCGACTGATCACCCGCACCTACGAGCAGATCAGCCTTCAGCCGATCTACAATGCCGAAGATATTGCATCTTTACCGCACATCACCTCGCTCCCCGGCTTTGCGCCATTCGTGCGCAGCACGCGGACGCTGGGCTACGTCATTGGGCGCTGGGAGGTGTGTCAGGAATTGCCCTACCCCACGCCGCGTGAAGTCAATCAGGCGGCGCATGATGACCTGCCGCGCGGGTTGACGGCAATCAATGTGCCGCTCGACCGGGCGACACTTCATGGTCTCGATCCCGATGCTGCACCGGTGGAATGGATCGGCGCTGGCGGCATGTCGCTTGCCAGTGTCGAGGATGCCGCGACGCTGTGTGATGGCATGGCGCTCGACCGCACGCCGTTGCTCGTTGCTGCCGGCGCCGATGCGCTGCCGGTTGCGACGCTGATCCTCGCCGCTGCGGAACGGTACGGTATTGCGCACGATCAGGTGCAGGGGTGCATTGGCGCCGATCCGCTTGGCGCGCTGGCGATGTTTGGGACGTTGCCGCTGTTGCTGGAGCGTTGCTACGATGCAATGGCGCGCTGGACGGCATGGGCGCAAACCCACGCGCCACGCCTGCGGACGATTATGGTAGCGACTCATGGGTACCACAATGGCGGCGCGACGGTGGTGCAGGACCTGGCGTGCGCGCTGGCGACCGGGGTGGCGTATCTGCGCGCGATGCAGGAGCGCGGGCTTGATATCGATGGTGTTGCGCCGCGGATGCAGTTTGCCTTCTCGATCGGGTCACAGTTCTTTATGGAAATTGCCCGCCTGCGCGCAGCACGCATGCTGTGGGCGCGCGTCGTGGCGGCATTCGGCGGCAATGACGAGTCGCAAAAGATGCGCATTCACGGGCGCACATCTGCCTGGACGAAGGCGCGGTTTGATGCCTACAACAATATGCTGCGCGCCACCGGCGAGGCGATGGCAGGCGTGATGGGCGGCGTTGATAGCCTGCACGTCAGCCATTTCGACGAGGCGCTGGGACTGCCTGACGAGTTTTCCCGTCGGATTGCGCGCAATGTGCAGATTATTCTCCAAGAGGAGTGCAATTTCATTCGCTTGATCGACCCACCCGGCGGTTCCTGGGCGATTGAGTCGCTGACCGATCAGGTGGCGCAGAAGGCGTGGGCACTGTTCCAGGAGATCGAGCGCCGGGGCGGTATGGCTGATGCGCTGGCTGCCGGGTTTCCACAATCTGCAATTGCGGCAACGCGCAACGAGCGTTTCTCTGCCATCGCACAGCGCCGCGAGGTGATCATCGGCGTGAACATGTACCCCAACCTGAAGGAAAAGCCGCTGACGGTGCGACCGGTAGACCACGCCGCCGTGCAGGCGGAACGCGCCGCTGATGTGCGACGTGTGCGTCAGATGCGCGACTCGCAGGCGTGCCAGGATGCGCTCGATGCGCTGGTGAGTGCGCCGCAGGATCGCCTGGTGGAACTGGCGCTGGCGGCAGCGCGCACAGGCGCAACCCTCGGCGATCTCGCAGCGGCGCTGGCATCAGGCGACACCACCGGTCCAACCATCGAGTCGATCCCTGCACATCGTGCAGCGGAACAGTTCGAAACGTTGCGCATGGCAGCGGATGCGTATGCTGCGCGCACTGGCGCGCGCCCGAAGGTCTTCCTTGCCAATATGGGACCGATTCCGCAGCACAAGGCGCGCGCCGATTTTTCAACCGGCTTCTTCGAGGCAGGCGGCTTCGAGGTGATTGGCAACGATGGCTTCACCACAGTCGAAGAGGCAGCGCAGGCGGCGCTGGCGTCGGGAGCGGGCATTGTCACGATCTGTTCGACCGACGACACCTACCCGGAGATTGTGCCGCCGCTGACAAACCTGATAAAATCGAATCGTCCAGATATGACTGTGGTGCTGGCAGGGTATCCTGCCGATCAGGTCGAAGCCCATCGGGCGGCCGGGGTCGATGAGTTTATTCATCTTCGAGCGAACTGTTACGAGACCCTGGTGCGGTTGCAGCAGTTGAAAGGAGTTGTCGCGTGAAAACCCCGGATTTTACGACGCTTCCCTATCGTGATGGCGCCGCCGCTCCGACGCTGGCGCAGTGGCGCGAGCGCGCCGAACGCGAGGCGGGCAAACCGCTCGATGCACTGGTCTGGCGCACGATGGAGCAGATTGATGTGCGCCCTCTGTATACCGCCGACGATATTGCCGGGCTGGAACACCTGCGCTTCACTGCCGGCATCCCACCATATTTGCGTGGTCCCTACCCTACCATGTATGTGACTCAACCCTGGACGATCCGCCAGTACGCCGGCTTTTCGACCGCTGAGGCGAGCAATGCGTTCTACCGGCGCAATCTGGCAGCCGGGCAGAAGGGTCTGTCGGTCGCCTTCGACCTGGCCACGCACCGCGGCTACGACTCCGATCACCCGCGGGTGGTCGGCGATGTAGGCAAGGCGGGTGTCGCAATCGACTCGGTGCTCGACATGAAGATTCTGTTCGATGGCATCCCGCTCGATCAGATGTCGGTGTCGATGACGATGAACGGTGCCGTCATTCCGGTGATGGCGTTCTACATCGTCGCCGCCGAAGAGCAGGGGGTGCGCCAGGAGCAACTGACCGGCACGATTCAGAACGACATCCTCAAGGAATACATGGTGCGCAATACCTACATCTATCCGCCTGAACCGTCAATGCGCATCATTGCCGATATTTTCGCCTACACGGCAAAGCACATGCCGAAGTTCAACAGCATCAGCATTTCCGGCTACCATATGCAAGAGGCGGGCGCAACCGCCGACCTGGAATTGGGGTACACGCTGGCAGACGGGCTGGAGTATGTGCGCGCCGGGTTGAAAGCCGGGTTATCTATCGATGCCTTCGCACCGCGCATTTCGTTCTTCTGGGCGATCGGCATGAATTACTTCATGGAGATTGCCAAGATGCGCGCCGCGCGCCTGCTGTGGGCGAAGATTATCAAGCAGTTCGACCCCAAAGATGTTCGCTCGATGGCGCTGCGCACACACTGTCAGACGTCGGGCTGGAGCCTGACCGAGCAGGACCCGTTCAACAATGTGGCGCGCACCTGTATCGAGGCAATGGCTGCCGCACTGGGGCATACGCAGTCGCTCCATACGAATTCGCTCGACGAAGCGATTGCGCTGCCGACCGATTTCTCGGCGCGGATTGCGCGCAATACGCAACTCTATCTCCAGGAAGAGACCGGCATCTGCAAGATCGTCGATCCGTGGGGCGGCGCGTACTACCTCGAGTGGCTGACCGATGCGCTGGCGCGGCGCGCCTGGGCGCACATCCAGGAAGTCGAGGAACTAGGTGGCATGGCGAAAGCCATCGAAGCCGGGGTGCCGAAACTGCGTATCGAGGAAGCGGCGGCGCGGCGTCAGGCGCATATCGACTCCGGGCGCGAGACGATCGTCGGGGTCAATAAGTATCGCCTGCCCTACGAAGCGCCGATTGAAATCCTGGAAGTGGACAACACGGCGGTGCGCCAGGCGCAGATCGAGCGGTTGAAGAAACTGCGCGCCGAACGCGATGAGGCGCGCACGCAGGCGGCGCTCGATGCGCTGACCCGCGTGGCAGCCACCGGCGAAGGCAACCTGTTGGAAGCGGCGGTTGAAGCAGCGCGAGCGCGCGCGACGCTGGGAGAGATTTCAATGGCAATGGAAAAGGTCTTTGGGCGCTATAAAGCGACTATCCGCGCAGTGTCGGGGGTGTACGGCAGCGAGTTCAGCGATGTCGAGCAGATCCATCATGTGCGCGCGCTGGCGGATGCATTCGCTGCGCGCGAAGGGCGCCGTCCGCGTATTCTGGTGGCTAAAATCGGGCAGGACGGGCACGACCGCGGCGCCAAGGTGGTGGCGACGGCGTTCGCCGACCTCGGCTTCGATGTGGATATCGGTTCACTGTTCCAGACGCCGGACGAGGTGGCGCGGCAGGCGGTCGAAAACGATGTCCATGTGGTTGGCATCAGTTCGCTGGCAGCCGGGCACAAGACGCTGCTGCCGCAACTGGTCGAAGAACTGCGCAAACTGGGACGCGACGACATTCTGGTGGTGATCGGCGGTGTTATTCCGGCGCAGGATTACGAGTTCCTGCGTGAGCACGGTGCAGCCATGATCTTCGGTCCCGGTACGATCATTCCCGTGGCGGCGGAGAAATTGCTCCTGGAGTTGCAGCGACGATTGCACGGTGATGGCGTCGAGACCGGTCCGACAGTTCAAACACGGGACGCAGCATGAGTAACGGGCAACACTCTGCTTCCTCAGAAGCGATGCCGTTTGGTCTTTCGGTGGTGGAAGGGGTGACCGGCGGGCACGACGGGTTGCCGGGTCAGCAGGTGCATGCGCTGGCAGCGCCGCCGTCCCCCCGCCGTCGCTTGCTGACGCTCGATGAGTATGTGGCTGGCGTGCGCGGCGGCGACCGGTCGATCCTGGCGCGCGCCATTACGCTGATCGAGAGCAACGCTCCGGCGCATATGGCGCTGGCGCAGGAAGTGTTGCGCGCGCTGCTGCCGTATACCGGCGGTGCGCTGCGCGTCGGCATCACCGGAGTGCCTGGCGTTGGCAAGAGCACGTTCATCGAGGCGCTCGGCATGATGCTCTGCGAACGCGGGCATCGCGTGGCAGTGCTGGCGGTCGATCCGTCCAGCAGCATCTCGCGCGGTAGCATCCTTGGCGACAAAACGCGCATGGAGCGTCTGTCGCGCCACCCCAATGCCTACATTCGTCCATCGCCAACGGGCGGCAGCCTCGGCGGTGTGGCGCGCAAAAGCCGGGAAACACTTCTCCTTTGCGAAGCCGCCGGGTTCGATATTGTGCTGGTCGAGACGGTTGGCGTCGGTCAGAGCGAAATCGCAGTGCGTGGGATGGTTGATTTCTTCCTGCTCCTGATGCTGGCAGGCGCCGGCGACGAATTGCAGGGCATCAAGAAGGGGATCATCGAACTGGCAGATGCGCTCCTGATCACGAAAGCCGACGGCGATAACCGCGCGCGCGCGTTGGCAGCGCAGGCAGAGTACACCCATGCGCTGCGCTACCTGACACCTGCCACGGAAGGGTGGCGTCCGCGCGCCTACATCTGCTCGGCGCAAACCGGCGAGGGGATCGCGGAGATTTGGCGCGAAATCGAACGCTTCCGCGACGAAACGACGGCATCGGGCGTGTTTGCGGCACGGCGCCGTGATCAGGCGCGCGATTGGGTCTACACCCTGATCGAGGATCATCTGCGCACGCGCTTCTTTGGGCATCCGGTCGTGCAGGGACAACTGCCTGCCATCGAACAGGCGGTTGTCGAAGGAACGTTGCCGGTGACGACGGCGGTGCAGACGCTGATCCAGGCGTTCGAAAGCGCGCTCCAGGGAGAAGGAACCGGCTCATAAAGGTCATTCCTTCAGTCGTGCAATAAGTTCTGGCAGATCCTCATCATCACAGGGGGACGGCGACGCAGCGCCAGAATCCAGAACCAGTGCTCGACGTCATAGACTGCATAGATGATGCGCCGGCGCTCAATGCGAAGACGACGGTTCTCCACACCCTCGCGGAGATTTCAGTGTGTATCACTGCACTTTCAGGCGGACGCGGTGAGGCTGCGAGGTCGGAAACAATCCGCCGTATTCGCCGGCGCATACAGGCAGATCGCGACAAGCCGCGTGAACTTCCGGCTCGATGAAGAGATCGCACGCATATCCAGTCCTGCGCGACATCCTCCCATCGTAGCGCCCCGGAAGTAGCAGGTCGGGCCGAGATCCGCTCCCTGAGCCTCCGGATCAGCGCCCGATCTTCCGCCTCTTCGAGCGCACTGAGAATCTGACGCCAAAGATCCGGCGTCAGGACAACCGCAGTCAGCCTACCGTTCTGGTCGAGCATGGACGTTGCGGGTAATGTCATCAACGGTCATTGCATCAACCTTACCGCTCAACGGACCAATCAGCACGGCGGCATTGGAGCTCCAGGTCGACGCAAAGGTGCACAGCAGGCATCGGGCACAGTTGACAACCCTCGCTCGCCGTCGTATGCTACCCACAGATGTATGGCATGCCCAAACACGGCAGGAGGGATGCGTGAGTGAAAGCGTCGAAATGTACCTGGTGATGACCGCGCTCCTGCGCAGTGCGCCAGATCAACCGGTTCCGCTGTCGTTGCTGGCGAGCAAACTCGGCGTATCACAGGTTTCCGCCAACGAAATGTGCCATCGTTTGGAGGAGCGCGGATTGCTCTCGTACCAACCGTACAAGGGCGTTACCCTCACGCCGGACGGCGAGGAGTGGGCACAGCGCATTCTCTCGCGCCGTCGTCTCTGGGTCATCTTCCTTGTCGAAAATCTGGGCATCGATCCAGAGGAAGCCGATACACTGGCGTGCCAGCTCGAACACATCACCTCGGAGCGACTGGTTGCGGCGCTCAAAGCCTTCCTGGAACGCGATCCTGAAGCACGTTCATCCATCAACCGCACCCCTCAACCACTCACCGCCTGCACCGCCGGAATGCGCGGCGTGGTGGCCACCATCGACGTTGAGCCGGCAGCGGCAGCGTTTCTGGCGCAGCAGGGAGTTGTGCCCGGCGCCGACGTCGGAGTGCTGGCGGTCGGCATCGATGGCGCTGTGCTGCTTCAGGTGGACGACTACCAGGTGGCGCTGGCGTCTGCGCTTGCCGGTCGCATCACGCTCGCTGCTGGATCGGCGGCGCACACGGCACGGCAGGCTGCATGGCGGCGGTGCAGCGCTTTCTGGTCGTGTGTGCGTGGTGAAGCGCCTCCGTGCCCAATCGAGAGCGTCGCCGATGAGTCGGAAGTTGCAGCCCTTGCCAGGAGATAACCGACGAACGAGCGCCCACGGTGCACCAATCTCCCACTGCTCGACGCCGCCGACCTGGCATGGGTGATGCGGTGTGAGCGGCGTGTCTGGCTCGACGGGCGCAGCGCTCAACCGCCGCAGACTGCCCCCACTGCCGATGCCCGGGCACGCATGACGCTGCGTGCCAACCACAAATGCCACATCCTCGCTGCAATTGAAGGAGTCGAAGATTTCTCAGAACTTCCATGGAACGAACGGGTGACCCAGACACGCCTCGCAATGCAACGCGGCGCAGCAATGATAAGCGGCGCCGCGCTCGAAGCGCCAATCGGCGGTCGCCTGCTACATGGCGCTCCCGACCTTCTGCAACGCCAGACTACTGCCGCATCAGGCGCATGGATCTACGAGCCGATTGCCATTGTGCTGCATACCCGACCCACCCGCTGGGAACGGCTCTTGCTCGACTCGTGGCGCTGGCTCGTCCGGCAAACGCAGGGATGGGATCATGACCCGCCGGGTGAACTGTGGCTCGGCGCGAACGGCTATAGACCAGTATGTATCAAACGCCAGACCGCATCGCTCGCTGCGTTCACTGCACAGATACGGCGCGCCATTGCGATTGCCGCCGGGGAAGCCCCACCGATCTGGTTCGATAGCGACCATTGCCCGTTTTGTCCATGGCGCACCTCGTGTGATGCCGCAGCGCATGACACCCACGACATCGCCCTGATCCCCAGACTGAGTCGGCGGCAAGGGAGCGCCCTACGGCGGCTTGGCATCCATCGCATCGATCAGGTCATAACGCTCGATCCTGCAACCATGACGACACTGCCGGACCACTCGTCCGCAACGGAGGCACGTCTCCGACGCCAGGCGCAGGCATTGCTGACCGATCAACCATTACCGGTCAGCGCCGCCATTCCGTCTCTGCCGCAAGTCCGGCTCTTTCTTGACATCGAGAGCGATCCGCAGACGCGCGAGCCGTGGGCATTCGGGCTTGCCGGCGCACCCGGCGACCGCTTCGTGATTGTCGTGGAACCCCTCGTGGCAGGCAGCGACGTTCGGCTCAACGGCATCCCTGTCATTGGGGTGCACAGTGCGCATGAGGGTTGGCAGCGCGTGCTCCACGCCGTGCGCGCGACAGGAGGTGCGCTGGCACACTGGGGAGAAGCCGAGCGCCTGATGCTCGAGCAGAGTGCGGATCCGCACACATACCAGGAACTCATCCCCCTCATGATCGATGCACAACGCGAACTGTACAAGCGCGTCGTACTTCCGACACCCCGCCAGAGCGACCAGCGCGGCGGCGGATTAAAAGCCGCTGCGCGCTGGCTGGGGTGGAGGTGGTCCCCAGGCGCCGATCACTGGACGCTGGCATGGGAGGCATACCGGCAGTGGCGGGCACAACCATCGCCAGCCAATGTTTTCGATAGACTGACGCCGGCAATCGTCTATCTGGCAACCGATGTCGAGGCGCTGGCGGCAGTCTGGCGCTGGCTCGACGCTTTTGTGGCATCGATCAATGCAACCAGCGCGCCTCAAGACGGGCATGCAGATCGAGATACCGCAACCAACCGCGAATGCTGAGCGGACCCAACTGATTGTGTTGCACGCGCGTGGACTCGGTGCGTGGATCGGCAGCGCAGCGCCGCGCGATATTCACCGTTTCGTCGCGTGTGTTAAGGAACACATCGATCAGGTCGGGGAAACGCAAATCCACCGGCGGTTCATACTCGTCCATCTCATCATTAATGAACGGCTCGCCGAGCGCCACACGCATCCGGCGCTGCCCCCAGCGTTCAAGACCGATAATGTGCCGGAGTTGCCGGCAATTGGCGGGGGTATCGGCGATAGCGGTCATGCGCGCCTTGAGTTTCGCCCCAGACGCGGCAAGCGTCTCTGCCCACTCCGTCGTGGAGCGACTCGTCGCTGGACGTTCTACTGCCAGACGCACGATGACATCGCGCAGAATCTCGTGAAGTGACATGGATCAATCTTCCCGTATCGAGCCGGTCAAATACAGAATGCCCGCCCACAGAGCGCGCGCGTAGCGGTAGAACCAGAGGGCGAAGAGGACCGAAACAAGCGTCAATGCCACGATCAGGGTCCAGACCGGCATATCGGTAAAAAACGCGAGCGCCGCGCCGCTGACCGCCACCGATGAGGTGGCGACCGTATTGATCGCCATCCCGCCGCTGAATTCACCCGCACCACGCTCAAAGACGATACCGCACACCGGGCAGCGCACATTCATGGTGAAACGCGAACGAAACATGCGCCCGCGCTGGCATGCCGGGCAGGTGAGGAGCAGACTGAAGAACAAGACACGGAACACGCGCTGCATGGCGGTGACGGGTGAGGGTTAAGATATTCTTTATGATCCCTAAACAAAACGAGAATTGGAACTGAGACAGACTGCTCAATTCACAATTCTCGTCCTGCGGGATGGTGGGCGATACTGGACTCGAACCAGTGACCTCCACGATGTCAACGTGGCGCTCTAACCAACTGAGCTAACCGCCCTTCTGCGAAGTATATGGTAGCACTCCAGACGGGGGATGTCAAGCGATGGACGAATGACTTCACTGCGCAAAGCGGTAACCACGAAACCACGAAGGTCACCAAGGGACACGAAGGACATGCGCTGCATGTTCATTCCCCTTCGTGCGCTTCGGGTCCCTGGTGTTTACTTCACGGCACAAAGCAACCACGAAGGTCACCAAGAGACACGAAGGACATGCGCTGCATGTTCATTCCCCTTCGTGCGCTTCGAGTCCTTGGTGGTTCAGCCGGTGTGCAGTGGACTTATGAATCAATTGACATTGACGCACTTTTCTTCGCTATGCTATACTACCACATAAAGATGCTCATCCAGAGGAGTGGAGGGACCGGCCCGACGAAGCTCCGCCAACCCGTGGCCGCAGGTCGTGCAATCGCCGCACCGGCGCTCCGGCTAGAGGGTGGCAATTCCGGCAGCGCAGGCTGGAAGATGAGCGGTGATGAGGCATCCGGAACCTCACGCGCGCGCGTGGGGTTCTTTGTTAATCCGGTGAGCGTCATTGCTCATCGCATTCCTGCTATCAGTTCTTACGAGGTGTTTCCTTGAAGAAGCCAACGTACCTCGAAGCCCTGTGCGAGCGCGTTCTGATCTACGACGGCGCTATGGGCACCAGCATCGACACATTCCACCTGACAGCCGCAGACTACGGCGGCGAACAGACATTTGGCGCGCGCGATTATCTGGTCATTACACGCCCCGACGTGATCGAACAGATCCATGCGTCGTTCCTGGAAGCAGGTGCAGATGTGCTCGAAACCTGCACCTTCCAGTCAACCCGCCCGCGCCTTGAGGAATGGGGACTGGCCGATCAGACGCACGCCATCAATGTCGCGGCTGCGCGCCTGGCGCGGCGCGTCGCCGATGCGTTCGAGGCGCGCGATGGACGGCCGCGCTACGTGGCAGGTTCGATGGGTCCCACCGGGAAACTGCCGTCATCCGATGATCCGGCGCTCTCCGATGTAACATTCGATCAGTTGTCCGACATCTTCTACGAGCAGGCGACCGCGCTGATCGAAGGCGGCGTCGATGTGTTGCTGGTCGAGACGAGTGTCGATATTCTCGAGGTGAAGGCGGCGCTCGACGGCATTCGCCGCGCAAAGGCGGACCTCAACCGTCCTGATGTCGCCGTGCAGGCGCAGGTGTTCCTTGATCTCTCCGGCAAGATGCTCCTTGGCACCGAAGTGCCCGCGATCATCGCCACCCTCGAAGCGATGCCGGTCGATGTGATCGGGCTGAACTGTTCGACCGGTCCTGAGCATATGCGTGAGGCGATCCGGTACATGACCCGCCACTCGCGCAAGCCAATCTCCTGCATTCCCAACGCCGGTCTGCCGATCGAGGTCAACGGTGAAACGGTCTATCCAATGGAACCAGAACCGTTTGCGCGCATTTTGGGTGAGTATGTCCACGAGTATGGCGTGGCAGTCGTTGGCGGGTGCTGCGGCACGCGACCGGCGCACATTCGCCGCCTGCGTGAAGTGGTTGGCTTCGTGCCGCCGAAAGTCCGTGATATTGAATACATTCCGAGCGTCTCATCAGGGGTGCGCGCAGCGGCGCTGCGGCAGGAAGGCACGCTGACGATCATCGGTGAACGAGTCAATACCCTCGGTTCGCGCAAGGTCAAACGCCTGCTGTTGAACGAGGACTACGACGGCGTGCTCGAAGTGGCGCGCGAACAGGTCGATTCGGGCGCGCACCTGCTCGATGTATGCGTGGCAATGACCGAGCGTTCTGATGAGCGCGAGATGATGGTCAAACTGGTTAAAAAACTGACCATGAACGTCGAGTTGCCGCTGGTGATCGATACCACCGAAGCCGATGTGCTCGAAGCGGCGCTGGCGATCTATCCCGGTCGCGCGGTGGTCAATTCGGTGTCGCTCGAAGGGGGGCGCGGCGATAAGATCGACCGCACGATGCCGTTGGTGGCGCGCTATGGCGCGGCAACCATCGCCATGACAATCGATGAAGAGGGCATGGCGCATACCGCCGAACGCAAACTGGCGATTGCACAGCGCATCGCGCAGATCGCGCAGGACGAGTATGGCGTGCCAAACGAAGCGCTGATCTTCGATGTGCTGACGTTCCCGATCACCACCGGTCAAGCGGAACTGCGCCGCGCTGCCATCGAAACAATCGAGGGCATTCGCCTGGTGAAACAGCACATTCCCGGATGTTTCACAACCCTCGGCGTCAGCAATCTGAGTTTTGGCGTTGCACCGCACGCGCGCGCAACGCTCAACTCGGTGTTCCTCAAGCACGCTGTCGATGCCGGTCTCGATACCGCGATCATCAACCCGGCGCATGTGACGCCATACGCCGAGATCCCGCCGGAACACATCAAAGTCTGTGAGGACTTGATCTTCGACCGCGACGATCAGGCGCTGGCGCGCTTCATTCAGTTCTTCGAGGAGCACGCGGCAGACGCAAAAACCGAACGCGCCGATCCAACCGAGGGCATGACAGCGGCGCAGCGTATCCACTGGAAGATCGTCCATCGGAAGAAGGAAGGCATCGAAGCGGATATCGATCAGGTGATCGCTGAGCGAATCGGTGACATGGAGGCGCGTGCAGGCAATGGAGTGAGCAATCCCGATCGACGCTCGCACGAGTCGCTCGTTGCGTCACCTTTCCGCAACGCTGCTGCCGTTGATGTGTTGAACACCGTCCTGCTGCCGGCGATGAAGGAAGTCGGCGATCTGTTCGGCGCCGGGCAACTGATCCTGCCTTTCGTGTTGCAGAGCGCCGAGGTGATGAAACGCGCCGTCGCGCACCTGGAACAGTACCTGGAAAAACTTGAAGGTGTCACCAAGGGCAAAATTGTGCTGGCGACGGTCTATGGCGATGTCCACGACATTGGCAAAAACCTGGTGCATACCATTCTTGCCAACAACGGGTATACCGTCTACGACCTCGGCAAGCAGGTGCCGATCAATACCATCATCGAGAAGGCCGTCGAGGTCAATGCCGATGCCATCGGGTTGTCGGCGCTGCTGGTGAGCACCTCAAAGCAGATGCCCCTCTGCGTTCAGGAACTCTACCGACGCGGGCTGAAGTTCCCGGTGCTGGTGGGCGGTGCGGCGATCAACAAACAGTACGGGCAGCGCATTTTGTTCGTCGATGATAACACCCCCTACGAACCAGGCGTCTTCTACTGCAAGGACGCATTTGAGGGATTGGAGACGGTCGATGCGCTGGCAGACCCGACAACCCGTGCGGCATTTGTCGAGCGCACAAAGGCGGAGGCAGCCGAGGCGCTCGGCAAGAAGCAGCGTGGCCGCGTCGCGCTGGCGGAACTCGGTCGTGCAACGCTAAGCGACGCTGCAAAGGTTCGCTCGGCGGTGCGCACCGATGTGCCTGTTCCCACGCCGCCGTTCTGGGGTGCAAAGGTCGTGCGGCGCATCAAACTGGCGGATGTGGTCGAGTGCCTCGACCGCAATGCACTCTATCGCCTGCAATGGGGCGCAAAGAATGCCAAAGGCGAGGAGTGGGAGCGCCTGAAGGCGGAGTTCGACGCAAAAGTGCGCGATCTGGTGCGCGAGGCGGAACGCGATGGCTGGCTCGAGCCGCAGGTAGTGTACGGCTACTACCCATGCCAGAGCGACGGGCATGAGGTGATCGTGTACGACCCGCCTTCAACCCTGAACGGCGCGCAGCCGCGCGAATTGACGCGCTTTGTCTTTCCACGCCAGCCAGAGCGCGAACGTCTCTGTCTTGCCGACTACTTCCGCTCGCGTGAAAGTGGCGAGTATGATGTCGTGGCGCTACAGATCGTCACGATGGGGCGCAAAGTCGATGATCTGACCGAGACGCTGCAACATGCCGGCGACTACGCGCGCGCTTATTTCATCCACGGTTTGGGCGTGTCGCTGGCAGAGGCGCTTGCTGAGTATACGAACCGTCTCATCCGCCAGCAGTTAGGGCTGAAAGGAACACAGGGCAAACGTTACTCATGGGGCTACCCCGCCTGCCCGGACCTCGAAGAGCACGAGAAACTCTTCCGCGTACTGCCAGCCGATCAGATCGGCGTCTCACTGACCGAAGCCTGGCAACTGGTGCCGGAGCAGAGCACGGCAGCCATTGTCATTCATCACCCGGAAGCGAAATACTTTTCGATCGGATCCGCGCGCGAACGCGCCGAGGAGGATGTTGCCGAGACCTTATCAATTTGACAGGGACGCCTGGTGCGGCTATTCTTGCAGAAGATTTTGGGCAGACGAGCAGGTTGCTCGACACGTTGCAACATTTTCGAGGAACTGCCATGCATCAGGATACCTGGACGCCGCTGATAGGGCCGCGACTCGCCCCGGACGAACATCTGACCTTTACGATTGCCGGAAACGCTCAAAACGCTTTTGCGCCCTGGTTTGCGCAAGGATTGTGCGCGGCATTGGAACGCCACGGACACGCATTCATTTCCGCCGATGCGTCGAGCGACGATGAAACGATTGAATCGCCTCCGGCGCGCCTGGTGTTGAACCTGTGCGACATCGACCGGCCACGGCCAATCCATCGCCGCGGGCAGGGAACATTCGTGGTGACAATCGTCGAAGGCGAAGAGAATCAGCGGGATGTGATGAAGGCGGCTTATCCGCTCATTGTGCGCTCGCTGGCAAATATGGTCATCTACAATACGCGCGTGAATGGCGTACTCGAAAGCCATTTCGTCACTATCGAACAAGGGCACTATACCGTGCGACTCGATGGTGACGAACAGGACTTTTTCGACCAGATCTACCGGCGTATTCAACCGCTGGCGTGCAGCCATCTGGTGATCAACAATAAGTTCACGCCCGACCTGCCGGATTATCTCTGGAACGGCGATGAGGCTACCCGCCAGATCAGTTGGGCGGGCAGGCAACTCGACAGCTTGGGGTTGCTCCCGGCAGCCATTCCAATTCAGGAGTATCTGTCGGAGCGCGAACTGCGCCACGTCAAGCGGCTGTACGGCATTGGCGGTCTCAGTTATGGCAACCTGAGCGCCCGGGCGCCGCACAACCCTGAGTACTTCTGGATGTCGGCATCGGGAGTGGATAAGAGCCGCCTTGACATCGTGGGACGTGATATTCTGCTGGTGACGGGGTATGACCCGGAGAACTTGCAGATTAACTTGAGCGTTCCGCCGCATATCGAACCGCGTCGCGTTTCGGTCGATGCCATCGAGCACTACATGATCTACCGCGAACATCCACAGGTGCACGCAATCATCCACATCCATGCCTGGTGGCGCGACCCTATTCCGTCAACGCAGGTGAACTACCCATGCGGCACCTACGAACTGGCGGCCGAAGTGGCGGAACTGGTGCGTCAGGCGCCCGATCCGTCGCGCGCGGTCATTGGTTTGAAGAATCACGGGTTGACCATCACCGGTCATTCGATCCCGGAAATCTTCGCGCGCATCGAGGGGATGATCGTCCCACAGGTGCCAATGTCGTAACGATCACTCATCACGATTTTCGCGCGCATCGAGGGGGATAATCGTCCCGATGGCGTCCTGATCGCGCATCCCGCAGTTGCAACGCTCACAGAGCGCTAGAAAGCAGCAGAGAATCATGCTGGCAGGGAAGATTGCCATTGTCACCGGCGGTACAGGAGCGCTCGGTGGCGCTGTGGTTCAGGCGCTACTCAACGCCGGCGCGACAGTGTGGGTACCATATGTTGGCACAGACGACCTCGACCGCCTGCGGAAGCGGATCACGCTGCCCACCGACGCCATATTGGACGGCGCGCCGCTCGATCTGACCGACGAAGCGGCAGTGTACCAGGCATATGGTCAGGTTGCAGGCACATATGGCGGCATCGACATTCTGGTGAATATTGCCGGCGGATTCGCTGGCGGCGAACCGGTGCATCGCACTCCCTGGTCGCTCTGGCAGCAGCAACTGGATATCAATCTTAAGACTGCGGTCATTTCCTGTGCGGCAGCCGTGCCACACATGCTGACGCGCGGCGGCGCAATCGTCAATGTCAGCAGCCGCACTGCAACGCAAAACGCCAGAAATGTGGCAGCATACGGCGCCGCCAAACGCGCGGTGCTGCAACTGACCGAGGCGCTTGCCGCCGAGCTGCGCGACTCCAACATTACCGCTAATGCTATTCTGCCTAGCGTGATCGATACGCCCGCCAATCGCGCCGCCGATCCGAACGCCGATCACAGTCGCTGGGTCGCGCCGGAGGCGATTGCGCGCGTTATCCTGTTCCTCGTCGGTCCCGACGCGCGCATCATTAGCGGCGCGGCAATCCCGGTGTATGGCAGGGCATGACGTGAATAGCACACAGATCGGCACGGGTTGATTTGGACACGGATCGCCACGGATACGACGGAACAGCACGGGTTGATTTGGACACGGATCGCCACGGATACGACGGAACAGCACGGATTAAGAACTTATTCATCATCATCCGTGGCAATCTGTTCCATCCGCGTCTATCCGTGTCCTATTCCAGATAGCACACGGATTGGCACAGATACGACGGATTAGCACGGATTAAGAACTTATTCATCATCATCCGTGGCAATCCGTTCCATCCGCGTCTATCCGTGTGCTATTCCAACGCTACCGCAGCCGCGCTACTGCCGTCACAATCAGCAGCGTCACCCACAATCCGATGAGCAATAATTGCAGAAAGGCGCCGTTCAGCAGGGCGATGACACCAAACCCGACAAGCGGCAGTGCGCCGAGTGCCAGGCCAATGACGGTTGACGCCTGCATCGCCTTGCCGCGTTTGCGGGTCAGTTGCTCTACAATACGCGCCGTCAGTGCGCCGGTCAGTGGTCCTGCCATCATTGCCAGAAATAACCCCAGAAACGGCACGCCGCCGAGCACAACGACCAGCACTGAACCGATCAGTGCGGCAAAGAACCCGGTGACGCCGCCGATCAGCATATGCGACAGGTCCGCCTGATAATGCGGTGGACGGCGCGCCTTGCGGCACTCCGGGCACAGTTGCCCGACAGGAGTCATTTGCGCACACGAACCGCAGATCGGACGATTGCACTGCACACAGCGCAAGCCGGTCTCACGGTCGGGGTGAATATAGCAGTAGGCGACTTCAACCGCCGGCGGCTCTGGGGCAGAGAGCAGCGGTGAAGCATCACCGCTCGCCTGCCGTTCCTGACGCCGATGCGACGGCGCAATCTGTAGCCCGTCCGCCAGCAATTTCTCGACATACGCCAGGCTGGCCGTTGCTTCAGCGTTCATCGGGTCGATCGCCAGCGCGCGCCTCAGGTACTCACGCTTCTCGGCAAGGATGGGCGCAACACTGCTCAAACCGATCCAGGCATCGACATTCTCGCTGTCAAGTTCGGTAGCACGGCGAAATCGAGCGCGCGCAGTAAAGGTGTCACCTGCCAGCGCAGCAGCGCGCCCTTCGGTAATCAGTTGCTGCACTTCGGTGGCGGTCGATTCGGTCATGAACTCACCGGTCGCCTGCATAACTTGCTCTTTCTCTATGAATTATACCCGGGAAGTTGCTGTGGCCACTCCGATGCTGGTGTTGAATCCGCCGGAATCCCCGGCTCTCTCCAGACCGTTTATCTTTATGATATCTGTTTTGCCAGAACTGTCGCATTGCTTATAATACGCGCGCTTCAACCGTTGTGATGCACCGCTGAGATAAGGATTCGGTGAGGAAAGCGTCATCGGCTATGCATCGTTCCAATATGTGCGTGTTGTCCTGGATTGCGCGATATGGCTTTATCATCGCACTCCTCGCCGCCTGTGGATCGGCGACGACCAACCCGCTTACCCGCCCTGATATTGATGAAGTGCGCCCCACCACCGCAGCGCAGCCGACGTTGACCACAGCGCCGACACCGACGAGAGCGCCGGTCTCTGGAACGCCGCAACCGCGCTTTCTGCGCACATCTGCGCTGCAATTCGGCGTAGTGGCGCATCTGTACTATACCGACCGCAGCCGGGTGCTGATGCTGACGAAGATCGCTGGCTTCGACTGGGTGCGACAACAGGTACACTGGAAAGATATCGAAGCGGCGCCGGGCGTCTATTACTGGGATGAACTGGACCACATCGTCGCCGATGTGTCTGCCAGCAACCTGAAATTGCTGGTGAACATCGTGCAATCGCCGCCATTCTACCCTCCCGGCAATGGCGGCAAGCCGCGCGACCCGAAGGTTATGGGCAATTTTGTGGCAGCAATGGTGGAACGATATGGAGATCGCATTGCGGCTATCGAGATCTGGAACGAGCCAAACCTGGCGGTCGAGAATGGCGGGCGCGTTACGCCTGAGGATCCGGGACGGTACGTTGAGATTCTGGCAGAGTGCTATCGCCGCATCAAGGCGATCAACCCCAATATCTACGTGCTGGCGGCAGCGCCGGCATCGACCGGCGTGTTCGACCCGGAGCGCGCCATTCCCGATATTGAGTACCTGCGCGCCATGTACACCTACAAGAACGGCATGATCCGTGACTATTTCGATGCGCAGGCAGCGCACCCCGGCGGCGCAGCGAACTCCCCCGACTGGCTCTATCCCGAATCTCCCGGCAATCGTCCGGCGTGGAACGACCATCCGACCCATTACTTCCGCCACGTCGAAAATGTGCGCGCGTTGATGATCGAACACGGTCTCGGCGACCGGCAGATCTGGATTACCGAATACGGATGGGCGACGCCAAATACGACACCGGGATTCGAGTTTGGCAACTTGATGACGTTCGACGATCAGGCAGACTATATCGTTCGGGCGATCACGCGAGTCTATGAGCAGTATCGTGACGAAGAGGGGCGTCCGTGGGTCGGGGCGATGTTTTTATGGAATATGAACTTTGCCGTCCTGTGGGGTGCACAGGGCAACCCGAACCACGAGCAGGCATCGTTTAGTCTGCTGAATCCCGACTGGAGTCCTCGTCCGGCATTTATTGCACTTCAGGGGTTGCATCAGCGTCTGAAAGTATCTCAGGGGCGGTCGCCATAACCGACCGTTGCAATGCGCGTCGGATGGCAGCGTACAATTCCGTTATCTGGTATGGTTTTTGAACGAATCCCTCGATTGCCATCTCGGCAAAGCGAGCCAGAACCTCGTGCTGCGAATACCCGCTCGACACCACAATGGCGATATGAGGCGCGATTGCGCGCAGCGCCTTCAGCACCGCCAGGCCGCTCATATCCGTGAGGTTGGCGTCGAGCAGCACACATGCGACTTCGGAGGCATGCGCTTGTAGGGTCTGGATGGCTTCTGCGCCGGTGGCGACCGCAATGACGCGAAAGTTGAGGTGGGTGAGAAGGCGCGCCGTCACATCACGCACATCGGCTTCGTCGTCCACCACGAGAACAGTGATCGGTTCGGGCGCCGCCGATACGTCCGGTTTGACCGGTTCGCTCTCCCGTACTGGCGAGGAAGGCGGGAACAGAACGGTGACCGTAGCGCCGCATCCGGGAGCGCTGTCGACCACGATTCCGCCGTGGTGATTGCGCACAATGCCCAGCACTGCCGACATGCCCAGACCGGTTCCCATCGCTTTAGTCGTGAAGAAGGGATCGAACATACGACGCTGGGTGTCTTCGTCCATGCCGCAGCCGGTGTCGGCGACTTCGAGCACAAGGTACTCGCCAGGCGACAGACGTTCGTTTGTGCGGTTGGCTGCCAGTAGCGCCTCATCACAGAAGCGCATGCCGGTGCGCACGCTGATAATCCCGCCATGCGCCGGGAGCGCATCAGCCGCGTTAAGGATCAGATTGAGCACGACCTGCTGGATTTGCGAAGGGTCAGCCTGGAAAACCGGAAGATACGGGTCAAGATGCAATTCAAGGCGCGTCTGCCTGCCAACTGACACGCGCAGCATATCTGCCATGCCTGCGACGATCCTGGTCAGATCGACGTCGGTTCGCCGATCGCCCCCTCTTCCCGCATACGCCAGCAATTGCTGGGTCAACCCGGCGGCATGACGGGTTGCCAGCATGGCATTGCGGATGTGCTGGAAAGCGGTTGAGGTTTTGGGCAGCGCCAGCAATGCCAGATCAAGGTTTCCCATGATCGCCATCAACAGATTGTTAAAGTCGTGGGCAACTCCGCCTGCCAGCAATCCCAGACTCTCCAGTTTCTGCGTTTGCTGCAACCGACGCTCGATTTCGAGCCGCTCGGCTTCGGCGCGTTTCTGCTCGGTGACATCGAGAATGTAGCCGAGGAAATAGATCGGTTCGTTCTGATCGTTATAAACCACCATCGTCGAGTCATCGATCCAGCGATACTCGCCATCGGCGCGCCGAAATCGATACTCCTGACGATACCAGCTCACACTCCGGCGAATATAGTCGGCGATTTCGTTCTGGATGCGCTGGCGATCATCAGGATGGATCAGGGAGAGATACATCAACCCGCCCTCAGTGAATGCTTCGGGCGCATACCCGAACTGCTCCTGCACATTGGGCGACACATACGAAACAGGGCATCGTTCGCGCGCTTCCCAGCGAAAGACAACCGTCGGACCTCCAATAAACAGGCGGCGCTCCTCGCGCAGCCGGGATTCGCTTTCGGCAAGCGCCTGTTGCATCCGCCACCAGTTCGTCACATCGCGCATCACCAGCACCGAGCCGGTCTGCTGTCCGCGACGGTCGCGCAACGGCGCTATGTGCGCATCGATCACCTGTGCGCTGTGTTCGATACGAATGGGTTGGTTCGCAACGCCGCTTGTGCAGGAGGCTGCCAGCTCAGGATACTGTTGCAACACGGATTGCACCGACTGTCCCACCGGATGTGTCAGACCGAGCATGCGACGCGCCGCCGGGTTGCAATCAACCACCTTGCCCCGCATATCAAACACCAGCACTCCGTCGCTCGACTGTTCAAACAGATGCGTATAGGCGATTGGACGGGCGTCGAGATGCCTGGGGCGGAACAGTGCGAGGTAGAAGAGCACTCCGTTGAGAGCCAGCAACACCGGAGTCACGTCCACTATGCTGACAAACTGCTCGTTGATGTAGAAGGTCAGACTGATGGCGGTCATTAAGAGCAAGGCGCCGATCAGCACGGCGATCTGGATGCGGTGGAGACGAAGCGCGCGCCCCCAGAAGCGTATGAGAAGCCAGAGACCGATCAGAACCAGACTGTACGAGTAGACGATATTAATCCAGTACCAGGGAGCATAGTCGAAGGTCACAATCGGTAGTGCGCCGGGTGGTGCGAGGTTGACGCGCCGGTAGAAGAAACGGTGCCAGTCGTTCGTGATGTTGGCAACAAATGTCAGCACAGGAAAGAACGCTAGCGCCGCCGCCTGTTTTCTGGTCAGGGAAGCGATGCTATCGGTATAGGTCAGCGCAAACCAGAGCCAGCACGTCGGAACGATGAGGATGCCAATGTACTTGATGCGTAACGCGATCAGGGCGAGTTCAGGCGAACGGGCGCCGATCTGCAAAGCGTATCCCCACGACCAGATGGCGCTGCCGATCATGACCAGCGCAAACGCGACACTGCCATTATCTTCGCGCTGTTGCACAAAGAGAAGCGCCAGAACGAAGGCGACACTGCCGCTAATCAGCAACACGGAGAGAAACGGAGCAAGACTCATAGAGTGCAGCACCCTCGCCTTGCAGCAATGATGGCAGAACGATCAGGCGTGGATCGTCAGAATCTCTATGAAACGCATCGTAGTGCGCCGATTGCTTCAAAGCGCAGCGATGGAAAAAAGAAAGATGGGAATCTACCAGAAACGCAGGGCGTTATCCGTTTGTGTCCACTTCAGAATTATACCACCAGATTGCTCCGTACTGTTCACCAGATTCCGGTTTCCTTCAAACGCGCACAGACCCGTTCCACTGCGCGATCCCACGTCCAGCGGTTGGCGTCGGCGGCAGCGCGCAGCCCTTTGCGGCGGCGCTCATCGGGGTGTTGCACCGCCTGACGCAGCAGATCAACCAGGGCATCGGCGTCCGGCTCTGCCCATTGCGCGCCAATACCGTAGGCGCCGCCAGCATCGGCGGGAACGAGACCGCGAATCGGCAGTGGATAGCCATTCTCGCGGCTGAGAAACGCCGTCGGTCCGCTCCAGTCGGTTGCAATTGCAGGGATGCCGCACGCCATCGCTTCGAGGATCGGCATGCCCCACCCCTCCCCGCGCGTCGGCAACACGAAGCAGTCGGCGCTGCGGTAGAGTTCCGCCATACGCTGCGCGTCCAGGGAACGGTTGTAGAGAAGCACAACCGGCGGTGATGGCATGGGCAACAGCGTCGCCAGTTCACGCACAGGATTCTCGCCAGGGGCGCGGCAGTCGATCTTCAACACCAGCACAACCGGATCACCGGCACGAAAGGCTGCGCGGTAGGCGCGCAGCAGAATATCCCATCCTTTGCGCGGTCCCCACTCAAAGACCGAGAGGAATACCGTGCGGTCGGTCAAATGCGCGCGCGGTTCTCCCGGTTCAAAGCGTCCTGAATCCACGCCAAGCGGCACAACGAAGATCGGGCGGGTGACGCCGCTTGCCGCAAACACGTCGGCGCCCCAGGCAGTCGGCGTCCAGACTTCGTCCATCTGATTGGCCTGCTGCACCCATTCCTGCGGCAGACGATCAAATTCGAGCATGGTGAAGCCGATGCGGTAGCGCCCGCTGTTCTTCGAGAATCGGTCACCCGGCGCATACACGACCTGCGGCGCATCAAAACGCACCGGAGCGCGCTGTAACTCGGCAATGCGCGGATGGATGCGCCCCATCATCACATGCTCATCGCGGTCGGCGCCGTACAGGTAGAGCGGACGAACCGCCACGCCGCGCGCATCAAGCCCCAGGACGAAAGCAAGCGATGAGCCGCTGTAGCCGGTGAGTGATGCGAATGATGAATGCCAGACGAGTTCCATGGGAGAACCGAGAACTGAGAACCGAGAACCACTTCCAAGTATACCCCGGTTTTGGGTGTGCTATAATGCGGCGGATTATCGTACCGGCATAAGGGTATTCGGTTTGGCTGCTCCGAAAGCAACACGCGCTCCAATTGCCTGGTCTGGCGCGTTGATCCATCTGCGCCGCTGGAAGCCTGGTTTGCCGTTGATCCTGGCGGCGTTCAGCGTCCTCGTTGCGCTGGCGACAGCGTATGCTGCTCAACCGTTCGTGGTCATCGACGTCGGCGCGCCGTTCGATTATCCGCACATTCGCGGCATGCATGCCCGCGAGTTCACCGCCCAGACGATAGTCGTTCGGGCGGTTGCGACGCCAGGATCCAACGAAGTTGTGATCGACAAACCGCTCCACAACGGCGTCTTTATGGCGACACTCACCCTGGACGACTGGAAGCCCGATGGATTGCATCCCCGCCGTTTGATTGCTGTGTATGCGAATGATCGACGGATCAATACGCTCGATGATCGCGGCGGCGATCGCCGTTTTCGGGTACTGATTCCTGATGACGTCGATCTGTCCGGCGGGTTGCGTCTGCGCATCGAGGCGATCCCGGATCGCACCCTCGATGTGCCGTCGGTGAGCATGGTTGACGCCGAGATTGCTAAAGCGCAGACATACCGCTGGACGAGTGAACGCACTGCGATCACATTCCCGGCACTGGGAAACGGTGACTGGCGAGTGGAGTTGCAGGCGCTCGTCGCTCACCCGGATGGCAGTCCCGTTGATGCGCGCGTCTTCGCCAACGGCGAGTTGATCGCCAACCTGCCTGACACGCCCGGTATGCGCCGGTATCAGGTCATGGCGCCGGCGCACGCCATCGATCATGGCGACCTGACCCTGGAAATCACTGCCAATCCGTATCGCGATCCGCGCCCGCTGGGAATTTCGCTGGAGCGTGTAACGGTGACGCCGCTCAGCAATGCGCTATCGGTTGCGTTGCCGCCATGGAGCGCGTTTGTGCCAGCTCTGACGATTGTGCTGAGCGCATACGGCGCGCTCCGTTTTTCGCGTGTTCCGGCATGGGGCGCGTGTGTGACGGCAGTGGCGGTAGCGATCCTGGGGTCCTGGGCGCTGGCTGCGCATCGCTACCCAACAGGGCTGTTTCTTGAACCGCTGGCGTGGTTCATGCTGTTTACGCTGGCGCTGACACCGCTCATGGATCGCGGCGTGACATGGATCTTTCGCAAACTCGACGCGCCGCTCGATCCCGGCGTGCGCGCTGCGCTTCTCATCATCTTCCTCGCCGGTCTCTGGGTGAAAGGCGGTGGGCTGCTCTTCCCCTATATGCGCGCTATCGATATCGGCTGGCATATGGATCGCGTGCGCTGGATTCTCGATGGGCATTGGGCGGAGATGTATCTCCCTGGCGCATTCTCAGAGTCGGTGATGCCGATCAACGAGTGGGGTCCGAACCGTCCGGTGATCCCCTATTCGCCGTTCTTCCATCTGTTTTCAACACTCTTTGCGCTGTTCCCCTGGCCACTCGAAACCAGCGCGAACCTCTTCAGCGCCCTGCTCGACAATAGTCGTGTTTTCCTGATTGCGCTCCTGGCGCGCAAAGCAGGATTGAGTAACCGCGTGACCCTCTTCGCCGCGCTGATCTATGCGGTGACACCGGTGACGTTCCTGCTGCACTCGTGGGGGAACGTTCCGACAACATCCGGTATGTGGTGGACGCTCGTGACCTCGACGGTCATGATTGCCCTCTACCCACGCCTCCACGAACGTGGTCCGTTTGCGCTGCTCACGGTGCTGACAACCGTCACACTGCTGTTCTATACGGTCATGGCGGTTTTCCACATCGTTTTCGCCGTCTTTTTTGTGGGACTGGCGCTTATCGCTCCGGTGGGGATCGACCGCAAACCGCTGCGCCCGATTGTGCTGTCGCTGGGTGCGGCGCTGATAGCGGCAACGCTTATCTACTATGGGCAGTATATCCCGCCGATTCTGGAACGCACGGTTCCCTATGCGCTCAACCTGGCGACCGCCGGACCGCAAAGCGTCGGGGTGGATCGTCCGCCGTTCAGCGAGTATATGTTCTCGTTCTGGCGGCATTTGCGATACGATATGCGACCGGATGGCTTTCTCTATTATGGGTTGCTCATTCCTCTCATATTCGTCGTTCCGGGGTTTCTTGCGCTGCGGAAACGAGCGCTCCTGTGGGTGATGCTCGCGGCATGGTTTTCGGTTGGGACGCTCTTCATGCTTATCGGGTACCGCGTCTCAATGGTGGACAAGCAGTTGTTCTACATTGTGCCGGCTATCTGTCTCTGCTGGGGAGTCTATGCCGAACGATTCTGGCAGCGTGGATGGTGGGGCAGAGTGCTGGTCATCACCATTTATGCGTTCACGCTGGCGACGGCGCTCGATCTGTGGATCATTCGGATTGCGCGGTCGCCGGTCGTATGAAGGCATGAAGCACGAGGCGCGAGGCGTGAGGAGTTGAAGGGGCGAAGGTTGCGCGTTGCGGGTTGAACGTTGCACCCGGGAAGGGCGCCGAGAGTGATACGCCGCCGATGTCGCAGGCAATTCTTCGCGCGCCTTCGCACGCTTCGTGGATCGTCCGGCAAGGCACGAGTTTCGCACAATCTAGGGTGCGGCATAAATGTCGCGGCACGAAAGCCTTCGTGGATCGTCCGGCAAGGCACGAGTTTTGCACAATCTAGGGTGCGACATAAATGTCGCGGCACGAAAGCCTTCGTGGATCGTCCGGCAAGGCACGAGTTTTGCACAATCTAGGGTGCGACATAAATGTCGCGGCACGAAAGCCTTCGTGGATCGTCCGGCAAGGCACGAGTTTTGCACAATCTAGGGTGCGACATAAATGTCGCGGCACGAAAGCCTTCGTGGATCGTCCGGCAAGGCACGAGTTTCGCACAATCTAGGGTGCGACATAAATGTCGCGGCACGAAAGCCTTCGTGGATCGTCCGGCAAGGCACGAGTTTTGCACAATCTAGGGTGCGACATAAATGTCGCGGCACGAAAGCCTTCGTGGATCGTGTGGCAAGGCACGAGTTTCGCACATATGACACAAGCGCTTGCATCACAACGCGAACGTTCCAACACCTGGATCGCGCACATGCTCACCGCAATCGAGCGGCAGGCGAGTCTGGCGCTGGCAGCGTTTATCATGCTCTACGTCGCAGTCCTTTTCTTTGGACTGACATTCAAGTACTTCAGTTGGGCGCAGGGGTATGATCAGATTGATTATCAGCAGTCGATCTGGAACACAACCCAGGGTCGTTTCCTCGAGATTTCGCACTACCGCCACACCGATCACCTGTGGGGCATGGATTTCATTCCGGCGATCCTGCTGATCGTTCCATTCTATGCGCTCTTTCCATCGGCGCTAACGCTCAATTTCTTCCAGGCGCTCTTTATGGCGCTTGGCGCGCTGCCGATCTATGGGATCGCGCGCGACCGCTTCGATGGTTCGCGCCTCGCGGGTCTCGGATGGGCGCTTGTTTATCTGCTCTATCCATCGCTCTGGTTTGTGACGATGAGCGCACCATGGCAACCGCGCACACTGGCGATCCCGGCGCTGCTCGGCGCGTTTTTCTTCCTGCAACGCGCCACGTTCCAGCGCGCAGGCATCCGGGAGTGGGGCGCATATCTGGGATTACTGGCACTGGCGCTGACCACACGCACCGATGTGTCGCTGGTGGTGGTCTCGTTCGGCATTCTGGCGGCGCTGTGGCGCGTCGGCTGGCGCTGGGCGCTCCCGCCGCTCATGATGGGACTGGCATGGTTCTATCTTTCGACGAATGTGATCGTGCCATCGTTTTACCTTCCCGATTATCAGGTGCGCGAGGGAGAGATCGGCGCGGTGACGGAGGGCGATTACACCGAGGTCTGGCCCGGCAAAAGCCCGCAACTGGCGTACTATTCGCATCTCGGCGACAGTGCGGGCGCTATTCTGTGGACGATTGTCAGCCGACCGATTGATGTGCTGCGTCTGATGTTTACACCGGATAAGTTGGTTTATCTGGCGCTGATGCTGCTTCCGCTGGCGCTGCTCCCGTTGCTCGCGCCCGATGTCGCGATTCTGGCAGCCCCGCCGCTGGCAATGAACCTCCTCTCGCTGCGCCCGTTTCAGATCACGGTGCGTGAACAGTATCAGGCGCTTGTCATTCCCGGTCTGATTCTGGCGGCGATTATCGGCGCGGCGCGGGTATGGTCGTGGTGGCAGGCGCGCAGTGAGCGGACGCGCGGCGCTCACGTTTCTGGCATTCAGGAACGCCGAACACGCTCGCGCCCGGCAGCAATGTTCATGATCGGCGCCATTGGCATTGCAGCGGTCACCAATCTGGCATACCGCAATCCCGTCGCAACGACCGTGCTCTACCGTGAGTCGCCGGAGCGTCTTGCGGCGATGGAGCGCCTGGCAGCGTTGATCCCGCCCGATGCTCCGCTGGGGGTGACGTCGTTTCTGGCGCCGCGCATGATGCCGCGTCGCTTCATCTACTATGTGCCGCCGGACGAGTCATTTCCACCGCTCGAGCGCGCCGAGTATCTTTTCATCGACATGCGCGCTGCGGCGTTGCACACCGAACGCGACCGCGACTTTATTCAGCGTCTGCGCGAATCGAGGCGCTGGCAGGTTATTGCCGAAGAGGAGGACCTGCTGGTGCTGCGCCAGGCGCACCAGGCGCCGTAGATTGTACGTCCATGCAGGCTCAACAGACGCTGCGCAGTGCGCGGTCCGTGACGACGATTGATCTCATCTTGCTGGCTGCTATTGTTGCGCTGGCGCTGGTCACACGCCTCTGGTTCTGGCAGGTGCAGGCGCGTTCCGGCGCCGTGCCGCCGGGCGATCCGGAAGAGTACTATCGCGCTGCCATCCATATGCTGCACGGCGGGTACCACGATACCGGCAAATGGCTGCGCCCGCCGGTCTATCCGGCATTCCTGGCGCTGCTCTTGCCACCGACGAGAATGAATGTCGCCGGAGCGCTGTTGCTTCAGGCGTGTGTTTTAGGCATCGGAACGCTGGTATTCTATGCCTCCGGCACGCAACTGTTCGGGCGCGTCACAGGAATGGTGACGACATTGCTCGCAGCACTGTTCGTGCCGCTGGCATCGTATGCGAGTTCGCTTTATGCCGAAGCGCTGTTTGTGACACTCCTGGTCATTGGTCTTGCGCTGATCGACCGCGCGCTGGTTCGCAACAGCACGCGAGCGGCATGTGGCGCCGGCGTGCTTCTGGCGCTGGCGGCACTGACCCGCGCCGTGGGTCTGTACCTGATCCCGCTAGCAGCCGTGTGGATTGCCTGGCGCATGCGACACGGCGGTAGCCTGTCGATAGGGATGGGCTTGTCTGACACGCGCCTGCGTCGCGTTGCCCGTTCCAAAGATCACGGCGCCCACATTCACCCTTCTTCCGATGTAGGAGAAGGAGCGTGGAAGGATACAGGGAAAGACGCCTCGCAGAGTGAACAGCACATTATGAGTGACAAGAGCGACCGCCTGGAGATACGTTCCTATCAACTGGCAATCTCCCTTATCCTGGGAGCGCTTCTGGTGGTTGGACCGTGGGCAGCGCGGAATTATCTGGCGCACGGGCGCGTCATCCTCAGCGATACCAATGGCGGCATCAGTATGTGGTACGGCACAGTGCGCGACGATGCCGAAGAGAAGGCAGGCGAAGCGCGGCTGGCGGCTGTGCCCAACCTCGCCGACCGGCAATCGCTTGCAATTCAGATGGCGTGGGAGAACATTCGTCATGATCCGGCACGGTTCCTGGCGCGCATGCGTTTCAAGATTGCGTCGCTCTACGCGCTGCAAACACGCAGTTATGCCGTCGGCGATGTTATTTCAATCGACTCGCGTGGTGCGCCACTGGTTCAGAATGCAGGCGAATATCGCCTGAGCATGACGCTTTTGGCGGACGTGCAGTACGTGGCGCTCATAATCCTGGCAATTGGCGGCGTCTGTTTTATGCCGCACCCTGCCCGTGCCATTCCGACGTTGCTCTGGGTGGGACTGGCGACCCTGCTGGCGGTATTGACCATTGGACACCCGCGATTGCGCCTTCCGATTGTTGCGTCTGTCCTGCCCTTCGCTGCGTATGCGCTGGTCAGATTGCCCGCAGGATGGCGACACATCCGTCAATTGCCGCGCGACCGGCGCAGTTATATGGCGCTGAGCGGAGTGATGGTTTTCCTGGCGCTGATCGTCAGCATGCGGTATATTCCGTGGGGTGCGGGTATGTGGTATGCTGTGCCGGGACGATCGGCACTCGAAGCGGGCGATTTGCGACAGGCTGAAACGCTGCTGGCGCTGGCGCACGATGCTCACCCGGATAACCCGTTGCGCGTGATCGATCTTGCCGATCTGCGGTTGGCGCAGGGCGATGATCGGGCGGCGCTTAGCCTGTACCGGCGCGCGGCTGAGATGGAACGTCGCAGCCTGTATGCGCAGGCGATGCGCGCCATCACCGGCGCGTATCTTGCCATGCCCGACGAAGCGGCAGCAGGATTGGCAGCGATCGATGATTACTGGCGCTCAGGCAACGATCTGCTCGAATGGGCATGGACCACACGGCGACGTCCTGCACCGGATCGCGTCGTTCCCGGCGATCCGATGGCGCTGGGACTGTATGCCGGGTTTGCGCCCGCCACGCCTGATCTCGCGGTTGGGCGCTGGACCCTGGGAGAAGGACGGGTGCGGGTGCGTGGCGGCTGCGGCGCCTTAGCGGTTCAGTTGCGCGGACCATCCGGGCGTCGGGTAGACATCAGCATCGACGACTGGGGTATTCGAAAGCGGATGATAATGAACGGCGAACAACAGGAGGTGCGCCTTGCGCTCTCCGGCATTCGCGAATGTGAATTCGGACCCGAACTGACTGTGCATATCGTCAGCGAAACGGGACTGCTCGATCTGGAGCGGGCGCCATGGTACACGGGCGTGGCAGTGTACGAGGTGCGTGTCGAACGGTGATGCATTGGGTGACGCAGGACATGTCATGCTGGCGGATCGGTGTGAATGGCATTGCTAGAAAAAGTGGGAGATCCATGATCCGAGCACAACACCTGTTTCGTGAATACACGGTCGCAGGCGCTCGGGTTCGCGCTGTTGCTGTTGATCTGCTCGCGCTCACCTGCTATCTGGCGCTGGCGCTGCTCGTTACCTGGCCCCTGGCGCTGCGCTTCAATACTGAACTGTTCGGCGGCATCGACAACATCCCTGGTCGGTTTCGCTTTGCCGGTTATGAGGAAGCCGGCTTGCACCTGTGGCGCGTCTGGTGGGTAAGCGAGGCGCTCCTGCACGCCGTTCATCCATTCTGGACCGACCTGCTGTTCTATCCTGACGGCGTGCAATTGTATGTGCAGACGTTGAGCGCACCCAACGCCGTCATAACGCTGCCGATCTATCTCCTGGCAGGACCGGTCGCGGCGTTCAACACCGTCATTGTGCTGGGGTTCGCCCTGACCGGCTTCGGCATCTTTTTGCTGGCGCGCCAGTATGCTGGCGGATTCTGGGGACCGCTGCTCTGTGGGGTGTTGGTCACGTTGGGACCGTTTCACCTCGGGCAGTTGCAGAACAGTCACAACCATCTGTTCAGTATGCAGTGGATCCCGTTCTACCTCCACGCTCTGACACTGCTGGATGAGCGCGGAAGTCGCTGGCGAATCGGATATGCATCGGGCATGGCGGCGCTGGTCGTGCTCTCCGACTGGTACTGGGCATCGGTGTGTGGCGTGCTTACTATCGTGTGGGTCATCGCGCGGCTTGCGCTGGTGCGTGAACGGTGGGTGCTGGTGCAGCGCTATGCGCTCTTCGCGGCAGGTGCATCGCTGATGCTGTTGCCTTTTCTGGCTGGAATGATCGCCAGTCGGACATTGCTACCGGTAGGACACAGCGCTCGTGATGAGATTTGGGAAGCATATGTGCGCTATTCGTCAGCAGATCTGTTCGGTCTGTTCTTTCCGAACGTCTACAATCCGCTGTGGGGCGCACAGGTCGAACAGATACTGCGCCCGATTGCCGCACCGTTTACGCCAAGCGTCTGGTATGTGGCTGCCGGATGGACATTGACAACGCTGGCAATCATTGGCGTCTGGTCTTCCTGGCAGCGCGCGCTGCACCTTCTTATCGTCGGCGTCTGCTTGTGGGTCATAGCCCTTGGACCGACGCTGTGGATATTCGGATACGATAGCAACATTCCAATGCCCTATGCCTTGCTCGACCGGATTCCGCTGTTCGGCGCGGCGCGCAAACCGGCGCTGTTTGTCGCGCCGGTGCTGGCGCTGCTGAGCGTGCTGGCAGCGATAGGACTCGAGGAGCTGCGTCAGCGTCTACCATCTCTCTGGCGCGCTGCGCCGGTCGTCGTGGTAGCGGCGCTGGGGACTTTTGAACTCTGGCTTCCGGCAGGGCGCGTCTTTCTGCCGCTGGAACGCCCGCCAGTGTACGAACAGATCGCAGCGCGCCCCGGCGCTGTCGCCGACCTGCCGCTCGATGTGCTCGAAACGAGTCGCACACTGCGCAACCAGATGATCCATGGTCAGCCGATTATTGGCGGTTTCATTGCTCGTCGACCGGCATATCCATCGTTTGATATTCCGCTTATTCGAGCAATCGGCACAATGCAGGAGTTGCCGGATGACGACATTACGCCGCTTGATCGGACCACCCTGATGGCGATGCAGTGCTTTGCGCCAGTGCGCCACGTGGTGGTGCGCACCGACCTGACGACGCAGCGCGAGCAGAACAACCTGGAGCAGACGCTAACCCGTCTCATCGGGCGTCCAGCTGTGCCAGCATACGAAGATGCTGCCTATCGCTGGTATGAATTGCCGTTGTTCGTCGATGCATGCCACCCGTTTATGTATCCAGGCAAAGGCTGGCACGCCGTTGAGCGAAACACCGAGATGGTCCTCTACCGCTGGGCGGATGCCGAGAGCCAGGTCATCATCGCCAGCCCGCACACGACATCCGTCCCGGCGCTGGTATCGCTCAGGCTTGCAGCATATCAGACGACACGCCCCACCGAACTATGGTCTGACAATCGACTGTGGGGCGTCCTGGGCATATCGCCTGAACCGCGCACCTTCAGACTGCTCCTGCCGGTGAACCACGGTGTCAATCCGATCATCTTGCGTGCGCCGACCGCGCCCGACCCGGCGAGCAACCGGATGATCAGCATCGTTGCGTTTCGCGTGAGCGTCGCCTATCCTGCGTTAACGGAGGAGAAACGGTAATGCCAGCGGTTGCCGCTTCATCCGACCTCGAACGTGCCATCGATCCCTGGTTGACCCATATGCGCTGGCGACGCGACTTTGCACGCTGGCGTGAGCGACGCATCAATCAGGAAGCGTATCAGCGCGAACGGCTGGCGCGCCTGGAGCAGATCGCCGGGCATCTCGAAGGATTGCGCGTGCTCGACCTGGGCGCCGGTATGGGCGGATTTGCGGTTGCTGCGGCGTTGCGCGGCGCGCAGGTCGTCGCCAGCGAGTATAATCCGGCATACTGTCGGATCACCACGTTGCGCGCGACACGTCATTGCTTGAGTCTGCCGGTGATCAATGCGGCTGGTGAGGCGTTGCCATTGCCCGACGCCACCTTCGATGCCGTGGTATGCTGGGATGTTATCGAGCACGTGCAGTCGCCGGATCAGGTGCTGCACGAAATCGCGCGAGTGTTGCGCCCCGGTGGCGTGGCGCTCGTGACGGTCATCAACCGGCGCGCGTGGATCGATCCACACTATCATATGCGCGGCATCAACTGGCTGCCGCGTCCATGGGCGGAATGGCTGATTGCACGCCGCGGGCGCGTCAAGCAGGGCGCCGCATTTCGCGACATGCAACGCTTGAGCGACATGCACTATTTCACGTACCATGCCTTTGTTGCGCTCGCGGCGCGCCACGGCTTCAGCATGCGCGATCTCCGCGAAGAAGACTTGCTGCGCGGCGCGCTCTACAGTCCGAAACCGGCGCGCCGTATCGCGCGCGCGGCGCTGCATCGCCTGGGTTTGGAACGCGCCGCGTATCGCCTGCAACGCGACTGGTATGCCGGTATGTTCGAACTGGGATTGGTCAAACAGTAGATGGCAACCGAACCGACAACCAGCCGCGCTCCTTCCCTCGCCACCCAGGTTTCCCGCGCCGTGGTGTGGAATGCGGTCTTCGTGCCGCTGCGCATGGTCGCCGAGATTGTGGCGACGCTTCTCAAGCTGACGGTGCTGCCGTTGACCAGTTATGGTCTGCTGGCGCTGGTCAGCGGCGCTGCCGGCGGTCTGGGCACCTGGATCGATCTGGGCACAACCCGCGCACTACCAAAGTATATTCCAGAGACCAACCGCACCGGCGGACCACGAGCCGTGCTGCGGTTGCTCACGGTCGTCCTCACGGCGCAGATTGCCATGCTGGCGCTAACGCTGGTCGGATTGATCATCGGATACGACCGTTATATCGGCGAGTTGCAGGGTAAGGTGCTCGCCGACGGGCGTATTCCACCGGTTGAGCAAACGACCCTGGTGCGGTTCATCGACGAGTTCGGCTGGCTGATCATCCTGACTATTCTGATTATGCTGTTCCTGGGTATCTGCTACGATATGCTGATGGCGTATCTGAACAGTTTTTTCAAGCAGCGCGCATGGAACAGCGTGGCGCTTGCCGCAGGTCTGCTGCCGCCGCTGTTGAGCGCCGCCGTCATTCTGCTCAGCCGCCTGGCGCCTAATCCTGATCGCACTGCGATCATTGGCGTATTGATCGCTATGTTCGTTGCGCCGGCACTGGCAGTGGCGCTGGCGGGGTGGAACGTCTACCGGTTGTGGGCATCGGATGCGCGCTACTGGACATCGAACGCTCCTGCACCGTCATCGTGGCGCGCTATTCCGACAGGTTTTGTGCGTTATTGCGCAGTATCGTTCTTGATGACCCTGACCGACTTTCTGGCGAGCAAGTCGTTTGCGGTGTTTCTGACGAACGACATCAGCGATGTTGCGCTGCTCTGGGCGGGAGCGTCGGTGGTTGGGATGGTGCTGGGATATCTCTACACGCCGATGGTGGGGGTGCAGGTGCCATTGTTCACCCGCGTGCGCGCCGGCGAGGGCGGGACGCTGTTGGGCGCCTATCAGTCGCTGGCGCGCCTTCAGGCGTTGCTGCTGATCCCCGGCGCGGTGGGGTTACTCCTGTTGGCGCGCCCGGTGCTGGCGGTGCTCACGCCACAATACGTCGGCGCAGCGCCGCTCGTGTGGGTGCTTGTGCCGTGCCTCTTTTTGGAAAGCATGCTGACAACGGCGCACAATGCGCTGATTGTCTATGAGCATTTGCGGGTGATCGTCATTTCGCGCCTGCTGACACTCTCGGTTGTTCCGCTGCTGATTCTGCTCGCGCCGCTGCTCGGAGTTGTCGGGGTGGCGCTCGCGTTTGGGCTGGCGCGTGTGCTGGCTGGAGCATGGGCGACATTCAACGGGTATCGGTTGCTGGGAGTGCGCTGGCCCTGGCGCTTTACGCTGCGCGTCCTGCTGGCGAGCGGAGTCATGGCGCTGATCGTTGTCGGCATGGCGCTGCTGCTGCCCGAACTGCCGCCCCATGCTGGCGTCGCGCTACGCCTGCGGGAAGCGGCGCTACTGGCGGGTGTTGCACTCATCGGCGCTGGCGTCTTCATCGGCGCACTCCGGGCGACCGGCGGGCTAGAGCCGCAGGACCGTGAGCAACTGGCGACGATGCGCCTGCCGGGAGGACGCTGGCTATTGCGGATGTTGTGAGTTTCGACAGGAGTAAGAGCAATGAAGGCAGTTTCCAAAGCGCACAACCGACGGTAAAATCACACATGCGCATTGCACTCTACAACCTGACTACCACGACAAAATATGGCGGCGTTGAAAGCTTTGTGTGGGACCTTGGGCGTGAGCTTGCGCGTCGCGGGCACACTGTGACGATCATCGGCGGAGTAGGGAAGCGCCGTGAACCTGCGCCGGGAGTGTGGGTGCTGACCTTTCCCTTCATCAACCGGCATCGTTTTCAGGCGCTGCCGCTCTTGCGCCGCGCCTATGCGGAAGCCAAACTCCTCGAACGCCTTTCGCTGGCGGTAGCGGCGCTGCCCGAATTGATCCGCGGCAGCTACGACATCATCCACATTCAGAAGCCGTATGATCTGGGACCGGCGCTATTGGCGCGGCGTCTCGGCGGAGCGCGGGTGGTGCTCGGGTGTCACGGCGAAGATTTCTATCCTGGCGATACCTTCCTGGCGCGATACGTCGATGCTGCTGTGTCGTGCAGTCACTTCAATGCCCGCACCGTGGCGACGCGCTATGGGTTCGAGCCGACGGTCGTGTTCAACGGCATCGACACCACCCTGTTTCGCCCGGTGGCGCCCGATCCGATGCTCGACCGTTCCGACGGTGCGCCGCTTCTGCTGTGGGTTGGTCGCCTGCAACCATGGAAGGGGGTTGATGTCGCCATTCGCGCGCTGCAACAGATTCCGCGCGCCCGCCTTGTCATTATCGGCGATGGCGAAACCCGCGCCGACTTGGAGCGTCTGGCGCAGGATATGAGACTGGCAGACCGGGTGCGCTTTCTGGGGGCGCTGCCGCGCGAACGCCTTCCGGCGCTCTATGCCGCTGCCGACATACTGCTGGCAACCAGTTTTGCCAGCGAAACCTTTGGCATCGGTCTGGTCGAAGCGCAGGCGTGCGGATTGCCGGTGGTTGCATCACGTTTCGGCGGCTTCCCGGAAGTGATCGACGAAGGGCGCACCGGTCTGCTCGTGCCGCCACGCGACCCGGCAGCGCTCGCCGCCGCAGTACGCGCGCTCCTCGACGATCCTGCCCGTCGGCGCGCGATGGCTGCCGCCGCGCCGGAATGGGCTGCGCAGTTCGCCTGGTCTGCCGTCGCTGATCGTGTGGAAGCGGCGTATCAAGCGGCGCATAAGCGATTATATGTAGCGACGCCAATCATCAGGTGATCCACGCATGTCTCTATCATCGAGGGAGTGGCATCAGTGCCAACGACGCGCTTCGCTCACGGCAGGCGCAGCAAAGCCATCTCTTCGTGGGGGGAGAAGATCGTTTCGACGCTGATACGCCTCGCAACGACAGGAATACGTAATACCAATTACGATTGAAGATGCCGCATGCTTGTCATTCCGAGCGCAGCGAGGAATCTAAGCGGGTCGCGCAAGACCCCTCGCTCTGCTCGGGGTGACCATGCCGGATGGTCACAGGGAATTGGTATAATATGCGGATCGGCGCTCCATACCTTTCAGTCGCCGTTTGCCGCCTGCTCCGGCATCTGGTTCCCGGTTCTCAGTTCTCAGTTCTCAGTTGCTGGTTCTTCGCAAGAGACATTTGTGCGTATTCTTATTATTGGTCTTGGCGGGATCAGCCGCCATTTTCGCAACTGGCCCGAACGAACCCTGGGACAATCGCTGGTGCGCGCCGGCCACGAGGTCTATGCACTGACATACTGGCAACCTGACGCGCCGCACCTCGGTCTCGTCGAGCGCGCCGACACCATCGATGGTGTGCGCGTCATCCGTGTGCGCCCGCGCATCGTGCCAAACCGCGATCTTGTGTCTGTTCTGCGCAGCATCCCACGCCCGGATGTCGTTCACCTGATGCATCCGCGCAATGTTCTGGCGTGGGAAACCGTGCGCCGGATGCGGCAGAGTCGTGTGCCGATCTGCTGGACATGGCTGGGACCATTTCATGATCGCTGGCTGGTGGACGACCGCGAGCGTCCCTATGAACGACCGCCACATCCTGAGCGCCTGATCATGAGCGCACTCGACCTGGTGCGTCGTGTGATGCGTGAACCATGGCGTGCGCGCGATCACTGGCGAAACTATGCGATCCATGCGCCATTGCGACAGGTCAACCGCTTCATTCCCTGTTCACGCCACGAAGCCGATGTCCTGACCAACCTCGGCTTCGGGAACCGAATGGGACCGATTGTGCCGCTCTGGATCGATATGGAGTTCATGAACGGACCTGCTCCGGCACCCCCGCCGCTAACCCGCCCGATCATTCCATACATTGGTCAGTTAACCGTCCGCAAATGCTATGACATGATCATCGATGTTATGTCGGTGATTGTCCGCCACTATCCGCAGGCATCCTTCGTCTTCGTAACGCACAACCAGGCACAGCGCGCCGATCTGATGCGTCGCGCCGCTCAACAGGGCATCGAACACAACCTGCATTTCCTCGGTACAATCAGCGAAGAAGAGAAACTGGCGTTGCTGCGCGCCAGTGATTTGCTTCCTTTTCCCTCGCGCTACGAGGGCTTCGGGTTGCCGCTCCTCGAAGGTATGGCTGCCGGAGTGCCCGTGATCTCGACCAATATTCCGGTGGTTAATGAAATTGTGATTCACGGTGAGAACGGGTTGCTCATCCCCTACGACGACACCCATGCACTGGCGCAGGCAATGTTGACCCTGCTCGAAGATCAGGAGATGCGCAAACGCCTGATCGCTGGCGGCAAACGCGCATTGCATGAGCGCTTCGCACCAGAGCGCCTGGTTCGTCAGGTCATTGCGGTGTACGAAGAAGTCATTAGTGCATATGCCTCATCCTGAAGATGGCTCCCTCTCGGCCACAATCACGTTCGCTTCCGTGCTCGCAGCGCCAGTAACGCCCAGAATACGTGCAGCGTTCCCCATGTACGCTTCGGTGCTGAAAATCGTCCACACCTACCAATGACCTATGAACATCCGGCATGGTCACCCCGAGCAGAGCAAGGGGGCTTGCGCGACCTGCTCAGATTCCTCGCTGCGCTCGGAATGACAAGCATGCGGCATCTTCAATCGTCATTGGTACCACCAGCACATCGACATCCAGAGTGTAAGGAAGACCCGCCCTTACGTCACCTGTCTTGAAGATGATGGGTCAGGTAGCTGCACACTGGACGGGTGGCGTTGGTTGTTCGTTTGACGAACTCGTTGAAAGTAACTATCATCTGGTACATTGTGACACGTTCTGGTAATGACAGGAGCGCATTGATGACCACTCGCTCATGGCTGACGCTTCCGCCGCGCCTGAAGCAGCGCGGCGCGGAACTAATGCATTTCCAGTGCTGGCTCTGGGGATGTGATATTCGCCGCCCGGAAGGGAATCTCTTGCTCGAATACGGGTTCAGTCGCCAGCGGCCGCCTGCCGGAGCGGCGGGGAGTAGTGCGTATCTGGCATCGTGCGCGCCGGATACCGTTGTTGTGCTCTGGGGCTTTGGCGCCTTTTATGGCGATCCCACACAGGGCGGCGTCTATCTCAAGCGCTATGAGTTCTCACCGGTGGTTGTCACTCGACTCACGCCACAACGGTTGCCATGGTTGCCCGACCAGATTCGTCCTTCGGCGCTTCCTGATGAACCGGGCATCCGGCAACAGATGCATCGGCAGTTCGTTGCGTTGCTCGCATGGATCGCACACTACGAAATGTGGGTGCGCGAAACCTGCGGTCTTGACTACCGGCGACAGTGCACCGCAGAGTCGACAAAGCCCGCGTTCCGTATTCCGGTAGAGCGTCTGGTTGAGGAATGGCAACAATTGGCGCAGCGGAGCGCTCTCCTCTCTTGACAGAGCGGAACATATGCCATATATTCACCATAAGTGATAGTAACTATCATTTATGGAGGAGGTATGTTTAGCCGCACCGTTCCGCCTATGTCACGCGCCTCGTTTGAGCGCATTGTGCCGGTTGTCTCGCTGGTTGTGCTTGCCTTGATCATCGGTCAGTCGGTGGTGCAAAGCGTCAGCGCCTGGCTTTCCGGCGCAGAAGCGAAGCATATCGTCCCGGTCTTCGAGGCGCCAATCGCCAGTGCAGGCAAAGCATTGGGCGCCGCTCTCACCTCCTGGATGCCCGCCTGGAGCATTCCCACACCGTTTGGTCCACTCGATGTCAAGCATACGGCGTCGTACACGATCTATGAATGGTTCAAACTGCCAATCATTCTCTTTCTGACGACCTACGGCATGACACTGTTGCGCCTGAGCATCAGCACCCGATGGATTGAACGCTCCATCGGGCGGAATGATCTGCTGGGGGCTTCGGGTGGTGCGCTGCTGGGCATATTCACACCGGTCTGCTCCTGCACCGTCACCAACATCTACGCCGGCATCGTTGCCGGCGGCGCAAGCCAGCGCGCCTCGTCGGCGTTTCTGTTTGCCAGCCCGGCGTTGAATGAGTTCGCCATTCTTTTTATGTTTGTGATCGTCGGACCGTTCGGCGGGCTGGTCTATGTGCTGGCAGGTTTTGCCGCCGCGCTGGCGACCGCGTATCTTGCGCCGGTTCTGGGGCTGGATCCGGCGCGTTTTGTGCAGCAGGTCGTTTCACCGCACTTATGCGGTACGATTGCCCGGGAGAGCATTCTGGTTCGTGCGCACCGCGAGGCGTGGGCATTGTTTAAGCGATTGTTTGGCGTTGTCCTGTTCAGTGGGTTGCTGGCAGGCATTCTGGTCAATTTTAACCTGACGCTGGTAGAGAGTCTGAAACAGGCGGGCGCTGCGTGGTGGGGACCGCTCATCGCCACCGTGCTCGGTCTGCCGCTCGACATTAATGCCGCTTCAACGGCGCCGATTCTGGTGGCATTGCACCAGATTGTGCCGATTGGAACACTGGTGGCGGCAATGATGGCAACGACCGTCTCCTCAATCCCGGAGTGGGCGATGCTCAATCGTCTGATTGGAAAGGCGGGAGCGATCAAAGTCGTGCTCTGGTATGCAACCTATGTGGCGCTCCTGGGGTTGCTGCTCAACTGGTTGTTTGCCTGAGGCGTACAGCATTGCTTGCCGGGCACAGGCGCTCAGATCAAGGCGCGTCGCCACGCTTTGCTCACATTGTGGCTGTGGTGTGCCCGGCAAGAACTGTTGGCGGCAGACCACGCTTTACGTCGCCGACGATGCTGAGGGCGCCAGGCATTGCGGACACACGCCGAACAACTCCACCACATGGTTGGTGATGCGATAGCCGGTCGATTGTTCAAGCGCAGCAATGACTCCCTGAATGCCACAGTTGTCGAACTGCTCGATCACGCCACACAAGGTGCACACCAGATGATGGGTGTGCCCGCTCCCCAGACAGTAGCGATGGCAATCGTCAAGCCCGTGGAGGCGCTGAAGCATGCCCAGGTCGCACAAGAGACGGACGGTGCGGAAAATGCTGGCGATCCCCGGCGACTCATTGCGCTCAAGGAGCCACTGCTCGACTTCCTGCACGCTGAATGCGCCTGGCTGCGCCGTGATCGCCTTGAGCACCGCCAGGCGCGGCTGGGTCACTTTGTATCCTGCGGCCGCCAGTTGCTCGGCGAGGGACGTCACTGCCGGCGGTAGCATATGCCTTCGCTCATCGAGAAAACGGCTCATCAGATTGCTCCTTCAGTGCAGGCTGCGTCTCTGTTCCCCATTGTAGCACAATGGCAGCGCCGGTTGATAGTGAATTGCAACGTCTCCGGCACGACCTTGCGCCTTTTTCCGCCATATCCTATCATAGCGTTGCGACGTTGCTGCGCATTGGTCTGCGGCGATCATCTGGTTGCAGATAAAGATCGTTTGAGACGCTATGTTGGTGGATCGGCTGACTGCATCAGATATGCTCCCTTCGTTGCGCGATATGCGTCGCGTTGCCTTCCGCGCTGCTATCCTGTTCCTCATCTGGTGCACGGCAATTCATGCCGCCGCCGCCTGCATCGTGCATTGTCAGATTGCACCGTGGATACAGCAATACATTGTGCAGCCGCTTCCACTCCTTGTGTGCGACCTGAGCGAACGCGCATCGAATGCTGCCCAGCAAACCGTGTCGGAGGACATCTTGCCGGAAGTTATTCAACCGGTGGCGCCGGCGGCAATGCTGATGATCGTATTTGTGCTGCGGATGGCCGGTATCATTGTGACTGTTCAGATAAATCCCCGGCATCAGGTTCAACCGCCGCTCACTCCCCCGCCGCGCGGTATGGCGTCTTCTTCACTCCAATCCTGCTGATCACTCTGAACTTCCTGTTACCGAAACCACTTCACTCCTGAGCGTGCAAGGAGCGTTGTCCTCGCCTGCTGACCGTCAGCAGGGAGATGATTGTGTCTTCTGAAAGATAACGTATGCACCACCTTGAACACTACCGGCTTTTCGAGGGACTTGATCGACAGTCGCTCGATGAGATTGCGTCATCGGCACGAACGCTTCACGCAAAGCGCGGTGTGATACTGTTTGAAGAGCGCGCGCCGGCAGAAGCGTTATACGCCGTCCAGAACGGTTGGATTCGTCTGTACAAACTCGCAGCCGATGGCCGCCAGAGCGTGATGCGCCTGGCCGGTCCTGCCGAGGTGGTAGGGATCAGCGCGGTTCTGCCGGGTATGGAATATACCCTCTCGGCGCAAACCATTGCGCCGTGCCGCTTATTGATGTGGCACAAGGATGATCTTCACCGTTTGATCGACCGCTACCCGATCCTTCAGGGCAACAGTGTACGGTTGCTCTCTGAATATCGGGATGCGTTGCAACAACAACTGCTTGAGCTGGCGACCGAGCATGTTGAACAGCGCCTGGCGCATGCGCTGATCCGTCTGGCCGATCACTACGGGACGCCGACGGACACGCCGAACCATCTGGCGCTGCCGCTGATGCAGCGCGATCTCGCCGACCTGATCGGGGTGAGCCACTACACCGTCAACCGCTTGCTGCACCTCTGGCAGCAGCGGGACATCGTACAGACGCAACGGGGAAGCATTGTCATCGTTGACCGGCAACGGTTGCTGGCGCTGGCGGAAACCTCACCTGGATAAGACGGCGGAGAGATCATCCTCCTCTCCTCAGAAGCGTGCGCAATGCTCAATCGTCATTGTGGAGGCGCATCGGGCATGCACCGATGTGCCTGGAGGCAGACGCACAGGTCCGCCGCCTACCGGTTTGCAGGACAATGACGATAGCATCGTTCATTGTCCTCCCTGTGCAACACGCGCAGACCTACTCGCTACGTGTCGGCGCCGGAGATGGATTCGGTCTTTTTGAACGACGCCAACACAGCGTGGACCCATCCCCCTGTTGCGCGCTGGAAACGTTCGACATCCCGCCAGACCCTTCTTATGTTCGCGTGTTTCCTCGGTTAATAATCCTCAACCGTCCACGGCGTCCGATAACGCCGCGAACTTGCGCCAGCGCAACGACAGCCGGATACTTTGTGATTATTATTACAACATCAAGATCGTGAAGCATATCACGATCTTTGGCAGCCGCATTACACCACGAGGAGTGCCTATGTATCCGGTCTGGGAAGGTTTCTTCATCCACTCGGCAATGTTCGTTGCCATCGTGTCCGCTTTCCACGTGCTCGCTTCGCACCTGACGGTCGCAGCCGCGTGGTTCAACCTGTACCTGGAGCGGCGCGCAGTATACGAGAATCGCCCGGAACTATACGTCTATCTCAAGCGAAGCGCCCTGGGATTGCTGGTGTTCGCGTATGTCTTCGGAGCGATGGCCGGAGTGGGCATCTGGCAAACAACCACCGCCGCTAACCCGCGCGGCATTTCTACCCTCATCCACAACTTCGTGCTCTACTGGGGATCAGAGTGGTACATGTTCCTGATCGACGTGGTAGGAATCATTGCGTATTACTACACGTTCGAGCGCGTCAGCCCGAAGACGCACCTGCGTCTGGCATGGATCCTGGCATTGGGAGGCACCGGTACACTGACAATCATCGTTGGCATTCTGTCGTTCAAATTGACGCCGGGCCTCTGGTTCGAAACGGGGGCGAGTCTGAACGGATTCTTCAATCCCACGTTCTGGCCCCAACTCTTCATGCGATTTGCCCTGATGTTTACCATCACGGCAGCCTGGGCGCTTTTGATTGTCACCGGACTGCCGAACGGGTACTTTGCGCGTGAGCGCATTATTCGCATTGCGGCAGTCATGGGACTGGGCGGGTTGATCGTTGCGCTGGGCATCTGGTTCTTCTGGTACGACCCCACTCTGCCGGCTCACGCGAAGACCATTCTGCGCTCGCCTGCCATTCCACCGATCACCTTCACGGTCATCATCGGCGGTCTGATTGCGACATTCCTGGGGCTTCTGTTTGCGCTGGTCATGCCGCGCCGTCAGCATCAGATTATCGCCCTGGGCGCAATGCTGGTGTTGTTTGCAGCCATCTTCGGCGCCGAACGCACTCGTGAGGTCATTCGCAAGCCCGACATTATTGCCGGCTATATGTCGTCGAATCAACTGGTATTCAACGATCTTCCCGCTCGCGGCATTCAGCGCGAAGAGCAACCGTTGAACGAAACCGGCATGCTCGGCGCACTGCCGTTTCTGCCGCGCCCGGATCAGATTTCAGTCGCAGCAACGGGCGCTTCCAGCCATCAGGTTGCTATGGGACGGGTGCTGGTCATTCAACAGTGCGCGGCTTGCCACAATGTCAGCAACCAGACGGCGATCACCGTCTTCGATCAGCGGCTGGCGTTGCGTTCGCTGGCGCAGTTGCTCGAACGACGCAAAATGACGACCGCGCCAAAAATTGAGACCTACCTGAACGGCATTGGGGCGTTCCCATATATGCATCCCGTCGTCGGCACGCCCGAAGAGCGGGCGGCGATGGCACTATACCTGGAGTATTTCTTGCAACAACAGCACGCACCACAGTCACAGGCGCAAGCCAGGAGGTGAACCATGGATATCGGTGATATGCTCGAACGTATGCGCGACCCGCTGGGTGCGCCGTTTTATCCGCCGGCATTGCAGGTCTTGCTGGTCGTCACGTGGGTGTTCCATATCTTCTTCGTCACCCTGGCGCTTGGATCGAGCGCATTTTCGATCCTGGGATTCCTGCGACCGAATGAGTATCGCCTGCGCCTGGCGCGCGTCGCGGCGCGGTTGACGCCCAACGCCGTCGGTCTCGGCATTGTGACGGGAATTGCGCCGCTGCTCTTCGTGCAAACGATCTACGATCCTATCTGGTATGCGAGCAATACGCTGAGCGGCTTCTGGTCGGTGAGTTTCATTTTTGTGGTGATGGGCGGGTACAGCCTGGCGTACCTCTTCTATCTCAAAGGGAGCGCTGACGGAAGGCTGCTCTGGTCGGCGGTCGCATCGTTCATCTTGCTCTTCTTTGCCGGATGGGTGATGCACGTGCTGGCATCGGTGTCGATTCGCCCAGAGCGCTGGATGGAGTGGTATGCCCCAGGTGGGGTGATCGACACGCGCGGCGTTGTGTTCCATTCCTGGAATATCCCGCGCCTGGCGTTCCTTCTGCCGCTCCAGGCCGGGTTGAGCCTGGCAGTGGTGCTGACGTTGTTCGCCTGGTACTTTCGGCGAATCGAAGAGGATGCGCCGTTTATGACGTGGGTCGCCGATCGAGGGCGATGGCTGGGTCTGGCGGTCAGCCCGCTGTATGCGCTCGCCGGGCTGCTCTGGGCAGCGACAGAAGGCGCCGAGTTTGGGGTTGGCATGCCGGTTGGCATCGCGCTCGCTGCCGTCGGTCTGGCATTGACCGGCTATTTCTTCTTTCTGAAGCAGCCAATGCAGCACGCACCGCGCACACTGCTGGTCTGGATCATCGCCCTGGTTGTCGTCGGCATTGTGCGTGAAGGTATTCGCGCCGTCTCACTCGCGCGCTTCGGGTATAGCGTCTCCAACTATCCATACATGATGGATTGGGGATCGATCCTGGTGTTTGGAGTAACAACCGTGGTTGGCGTTGCCGTAGTGACGTACCTGGCGCTGGTGCTGTATCAGTCGGGCGGAACGAAGCGTGATGCCCAGGTTTCGCCGCGGGTTGAACGTCTTGGCTCGATTGCAACCGGTATGCTGGGCGCGTGGTTTGCCTTCTTCATCCTGGTGGGGCTGTATACTACGTTCTTCCTCAAGTAAGACGGTAGACAGTTCATCCGCGCCCCCGCCCCACACCGCAGCGGCGGGCAGAGCCAACCAGAGGCGCTGCCGCGCCTTCATTTCGGCGTCCCGCACCAGCCCCGCGAAGGCGGGGCTGCGTTCGCACTCGGCGCGGGCGTTTCCCTCCACGCGCCGTCCGCCCGTCGGAGTGCGCCGAGCATTCACCGCCGCGCCTCCGCCCGATACCTCAGCAGCAGGCTAAACCAACCAGGGGCGCTGCCGCCCCTTCATTTCATTTCGGCGTCCCGCACCAGCCCCGCGAAGGCGGGGCTGCGTTCGCGCTCAGCGCGGGCGTTTCCCTCCACGCGCCGTCCGCCCGTCGGAGTGCGCCGAGCATTCACCGCCGCGCCTCCGCCCGATACCTCAGCAGCAGGCTAAACCAACCAGGGGCGCTGCCGCGCCCTCATTTCGGCGTCCCGCACCAGCCCCGCGAAGGCGGGGCTGCGTTCGCGCTCAGCGCGCCATCTGGAAGGAACACGGCACGTCCCGATACCAATGACCTGTGAACATCCGGCATGGTCACTCCGAGCAGAGTGAGGGGTCTTGCGCGACCCGCTCAGATTCCTCGCTGCGCTCGGAATGACCAGAATGCGGCATCTTCAATCGTCATTGGTAGACACCTCAGCGCCCACACCTTCCTCGCTGCGCTCGGAATGACCAGAATGCGGCATCTTCAATCGTCATTGGTAGACACCTCAGCGCCCACACCTTCCTCGCTGCGCTCGGAATGACCAGAATGCGGCATCTTCAATCGTCATTGGTAGATACCTCAGCGCCCACACCTTCCTCGCTGCGCTCGGAATGACCAGAATGCGGCATCTTCAATCGTCATTGGTAGATACCTCAGCGCCCACACCTTCCTCGCTGCGCTCGGAATGACCAGAATGCGGCATCTTCAATCGTCATTGGTAGATACCTCAGCGCCCACACCTTCCTCGCTGCGCTCGGAATGACCAGAATGCGGCATCTTCAATCGTCATTGGTAGATACCTCAGCGCCCACACCTTCCTCACTCCACATCCTTGACAGAGGAGTGTTCAATACAGTATCATATTCCATGCAACTGATAGATAAGATCATTTGCACCCGGCATCGGTTATCCGCTCATCGTGGGCAGGCTGACGACAGGCGCATAGACCTTTTCCTCGCTCGTCGCACAGGAAGGCAACCGCATCCGGGACGATCAGAACCACAAGGAGCAACAAGGACACCCAGCTATGAGTTTCAAGGACAGGCACATTCCGTGCAAGGATTGCGGCGGCGAGTTCGTATTCACGGCAGGCGAGCAGGAGTTCTATGCCCAGAAGGGATTTACCAATGATCCCACCCGTTGCCCGGCAGGGCGTCGAGCACGCAAGGAAGGGCGCAGTCTGATCGATGTGGCGGGTGGTCGCGCATGCCCGCACGATGTGTCGGGGCAGGGGCGTATCACCGACGAGGCTGCCGAAGTCAGCAGCAGCGCGCGTCCCCGGCGCTCGGACGATTGGGCGCGCTCATATGACCGACCGCGCAGCGAGTCGCGTGGCTGGTCGAGCGACCGATCGCGGCGTGAGCGTGAACCGTACACCGGTCCGCTGCCGTCGGGTCCGGTCAGCGCAACGGTTGTTCGCATTGATCCTGCCGGGCGCTTTCTCTTTGCCCGTGTCGATAACCCACAGTTTGATGTGTATGTCCATGGATCACTGTTCAGTCAGGTGCGCCGATCAATTCAGGAAGGCGATCAGATTTCGGTGACAGTCGAAGCAAGCGATCGTGGACCTCGCGCGCGAACGTTTGATCTGGTGTAGAGCCGAAACCGGTGTTGCGGGTATCGTGGGGCGTCAGCGCCAGAGCAGCATCCTCGCTGGAAATCTGGCTTGCTCGCTCCCATACATACCCGCTCACCGCCTGTCTGGATGGGGTCTTTCTCAAAGAGATCGCCACCAACCACACTATCCTTCCGTAACCCATCGGGGTGGGACTCCGTGCCTCTCCAGTTTGGTTGGCGCCTTCGCATACACAGGGGGCGACCCTCGATGGACGAATATCACGCTATATCGCCTATCTTGAGCATCAAGACGCCCACAATCCCCCTCCCCGGCGATGTCGGTAAGGGCATCAGGATATGAGGACACAAATCGTGCCAAGACGCTCAGACAATAGCATTGTCACTGTCAGCGCCGTTGATTGGGAACGTCTGGTTCTCGCAGCGTGTCGCGCCGAACACATCCGCCTGACAAAACCGCGACGCGCGATTATTGCCTGGATTGCCGGACAGCAGACTCTGTTCAGCACGGAGGCGCTGGCGACTGCTGTCGCAGCCTTACCCGAACACGTCGGGCGAGCCACCGCATATCGGATGGTGGAGCAATTGCGCGAGACCGGCTGGCTCTCGCCCATACGCACCGAGCGTGGCTCATACGCTTATGCGCGCACTCTCCCCGGACACCACCACCATGCCATTTGTCTCCGGTGCGGCGCGACCCTCATTATCGAGGGATGCGCCGCGCTTGAGACGCTCTATGCCCTCCTCGAAACGCACGGATTTGCGGTGCAGAGCCACTTTCTCGAATTGACCGGTCGCTGCCGGCGCTGTCGAGTTGCGGACGAAGGGCGCGCCTCTGGAGCATAAGGGCACGCCGATGGATCAGAGCACTGTTACGGGACCGTGATCATCACAGTGATCGCCGTGGCGATGGTGCAATCGTCCGTTGACCAGGTAATCGACATGATCGCCGTGTGGCACAAGCGGATGGCCACACCCGTCGTGTCCGCATTGGCACGCTACTGGCGCGCATCCATCGGGATTGTCGGCGCTCACAGCGATCACGTGCTCGTCGTAGTGCCCCTCGTGTGGGTGGTGCAGATGCCCGTCGTGCAGGTAATCCACATGCCCCTCATGGAGGATGCGAATGTGCCCGCAGTGTTCACTGTGAACATGGGAATGCGGTTCGTGGATAGTGTGTGTCATGGAAAGCCTCCTTTCATCAGGCAGACGCTTCAGATGCATCCGATATCCTGATTCTACGAGGCATTTCCACTCATTCAAGGAGTTTGCGCAAGCGGTGCAGAGATATGATCTCAGCGCCGCCGATCGGTCACAGAGCGCTCCACAAACGGCAGGAGCGCCATATGTCGCGCGCGCTTGATCGCAATGGTCAGTCGTCGCTGCATCTTTGCCGTCAGACCGGTGCGACGGCGTGGCAGGATTTTCCCTGTCGGTCCAAGAAAACGTCTGAGCCGTTCCGGATCTTTGTAATCGGGCAAAATCCCGAGACGCGAAAACTCGCAGACTTTCCTGCGCCCTCCACGTCCACGCATCAACCGTCCTCCGTTTCGAAACGTCATCGTGTGTGCTCCTTGAGAAACGCTTCGACCGACAGCCTCTGATCGCGGACAGCCGCCAGCAACCCCTTTTTGTTGATAATCCTGAGCGCCTTCGTCGAGAGATTGAGGGTCACGCTCTGCCCAATCTCGGGCACATAGATGGTATGACGATGAACATTCGGACGAAACGTGCGGTTGGTTTTTGGCGCGCGGCGCGCCCATCCCCCTGACGCCTTGTGGCGAATGTTGCGCCCAAAAGCGACTTTTTTGCCGGTAAGATCACACTTTGCCATGATGTTCTCCCTGACCAATCCGTAGCGTCAGCGCAACGGACATGGTTGCGATCCGTCCAGTCCCAATTCCCGATCCGCGCCGGCTAACCGATTGAAGCAGTCCCGTCGATAATACGTCTTGTTGCGCCTCCGCCCGTCCATAATCACAATCATCTCACGGTCATTCATAATCCGTTGCCCGCAGTGATTGCAGTACCGATTGGTGGCCCGTCCCGTCTTGTCACGGGCGGTAACGTCGGTTTTGGATTTCTTCTCAGCCATGCCCGGCAGCCTCCATTGATTAAGTGATAGCCCCAATCACTGAACGGAATCGTACCCGATCATTGTGGTACTGTCAAGGCGCCGGAGGTGTGGTTAGGGCTTCTCAGTTCTCTAAGGAAAGAGAATAGAATAGGAGTCTCGTGCCGCAACACCACGTGGGAGTACGCAATGATTGCCTATCATCCGAACAGTTTGCTGGGACACTTGGCGCCGGCGCCCGATCCCCGTCGGCGATCTGGTCGACGGTATCCGCTGCCAAGCCTGCTGGGGGTGGTCATACTCGGCATGTTGCATGGACAAGACGCGCTGCATAGCGCGTGGACATGGGCGCATGGGCGTTGGGGCGCGCGCTGGCGTCCACTTGGGGCCCACAGTCCGCATTTCCCCGCCTACAATACGGTACGGGACCTGCTGGCATGCGTGGATGCGGACGACCTGGATCGGCGGCTGCGTCCCTGGATGGAGCGACTGCTTGGCATGCCCGTGGGCGGGATCAGGGCCGATGGCAAGGTCTTAGGGGGGAGCAAACGCGCCGGGGCGCCCGCCCTGCATGGCGTCGAACTCGTCACCCATACCACGGGGATGGCGCTCGCCCAACGCGAGGCCGTCGGCGGCCCTGTTGGCGCTGCTCACGGAAGCGCCCTTGGACGGGCGCATGGTCAGTATGGATGCGGGCTTCCTGAATGCCGCCGTCACCCAAACCATTGTGCAGGAACACGGCAATTGCCTGGGCGGTGTCAAAGGCGATCAGGCTGAGTGCAGGCGCTCCTCGATGACCGGGTCGCCCCGCAGGTGCTTTTCCCCCCCCCGGACACGCCGCCAGCCCCGTTGCCGGTAGCGCTGGATCAGATTGCGCCACCCCGGCGGAAGCGCCAGCCGATCGGGTTCCGTCGTGAACTCCAACCCCGCCGGGCGCCGGATGCGCAGACGATCGAGCAATCGCGGGGGCGATTGGAGATCCGCGAGCTCTGGGTCGTGGATGCGGGAGACGTGGGGCCGTCTCTCATGACCGCATATGGGTGGCGGCAGGTCACACAGATTGGCGGGCTCCGACGCTGGTGTCGGCGGCGGCATGCGGACCTGTGGACGGTAGAGGAAGTGACGGTCGTCAGTAGTCGCCAACGCACGCCCGCACAGTTCCTGGCGAGCATCCGCAACCACTGGACGATCGAAAATCAAGTCCACCGACCACGGGATGGCAGCATGCAGGAAGATCGCTTGCACGGACGGGCCATTGGGGTCATCCTCGCCGTGTGCCGAAATGTGGTGATCAATCTCATCCGGCGACATCTTCCGGGTCGCTACATCCCAACCGCGCGCAACGCCATCACCACCGACCTCGGCATCGCATTACGCTGGATGCATCTTCCATTAAGGAACTGAGAAGCCCTAGGTGTGGTTCAGGTTGACATACGGCGCATTTCGTTCTACTGTATAGGAACATTGTTCCCTTGTGTCATGCGGAAACGGCTATGATAGGCGCTCTATTGAGTCGAATGGCGTTCGTCGCCGCGAATGTCATAGTCATGATCATTCTCCACGGCAATTCACGTCAGTGGTGGCCCAAAATCCCCTATCTCAGCCTGCGCGACGAGAGCGTTGGCGAACATACCCGGCTGCTCTTCAACACCCTGGCAGTTGTCACCGTTGGGCAGGCGCTGATCGGGCGGCTGCCGCGTGCGCGCTGGCTGCCGCGCGCGCTGACCCTTGGCGTGATACCGGCGCTGCTGCCGGGCCTGATCTGGCTGGGGCAGCGTGGGCTGCGACTGAAGGGTTCGATTGCCGAGCGCTATAATCTCGCGCTTGTGCCGATCCTGCCCATTGCCGCTGTCGTGGTGGAAGATCGCCTCGCTGCCGCGCTGACCGACGCAGATGAGGCGGTGTCCGCTCCAGTTGATCGGTAGAGCATCCCAATGGATCCGGTGGGAAAAGTCGTCCTCGTGACCGGCGCATCGAGTGGTATTGGCGCAGCGACTGCGCGCGCCCTCGTTTCTGCCGGAGCGCACGTTGTGCTGACCGCGCGTGATGCCGCTCGCCTTAATGACCTTGCCCGCCAGTTGAAGGGGCGCGCGCGCGCTATCCCTGTGGATGTCGCCGATCCAATTGGGGTAGAGCGCCTCGTCGCAGAAATTATCGACTCCTACCGGCGCATTGACGTTGTCATCAACAACGCAGGCGTCGGTCTGGCGTCGCCGGTGGCGCAATTAAAGCCGGACGACCTGCGCGCTGCACTGGATGTCAACCTGTTCGGTCCGCTTTCTCTGACGCAGGCGACACTTCCTCATATGCGAAATGTCGGGCGGGGACAGATCATTTTCGTTTCCTCGGTTGTCGGGTTGCGGGCGCTGCCCTACGCGGGCGGGTATGCGGCAACCAAGGCGGCGCTCGACCGGTTGAGCGAGGCGCTGCGGGTTGAGTTGCACGGTAGTGGCATCACGGTGACGTTGGTGCGCCCCGGAACGACCCGTACTGCGTTCAACACGCGCCGTCTCGGCGTCCATGGTGATCTTCGTCGCTTCAACCCACCCGGCATTGCGCCCGAATGCGTGGCAGAAACCATAGTGCGCGCTATCCGCCGTGAACCGCGCGTTGCCTATGTTACGTGGAGCGACCGCCTGGCGGTAGGAACGGCGTTGCTGCTCCCACGACTGGCCGACTGGTTGCTGGCGCGTTTATTTGTCTGGAGAGGCTCTGATGGGAAAGGTGTGCCGTATGCGAATCCTGAGCGCTGACGATGTGCGACGCGCTGTGACGATGCCCGCCGCAATTGAGGCGGTCGCCTCTGCATTCGTGCAACTTTCGAGCGGGCGTGCCGTTGTGCCGCTACGCGCCCATCTTCAGCAACGCGCCCATGAGTCGCACACATTCGTGATGCCAGCGTTGCTGGAGGAAAGCGGCGGCCTGGGTTTGAAGGTGGTGTCGGTCTTTCCGCACAATGCTGCACGTTACGCTCTGCCGCGCATTCACGCCCTCGTGACGATTCTCGATGCTGCGACTGGACGACCGGCCGCTGTGCTTGAAGGTTCGTATCTGACGGCGCTTCGCACCGGCGCTGCGTCGGGCGCGGCGACTCGCGCGCTTGCCCGGCAGGAAGCGCGTGTGCTGGTGATCATCGGCGCTGGTGTGCAGGCGTATCATCAGGTTGAAGCTGTGTGCGCCGTGCGCCCAATCGAGCGGGTAATCATCGTCAATCGCAATCGTGAACGCGCCGAACGTCTGGCAGCGGCGCTGCGCGAACGCGCCATTGTCGCCAATGTTGAGATGGTCGCGTCTGCTGCGGCTGCTGTTCCACAGGCGGATGTTATCTGCTGTGCGACCTCCTCGCCGACGCCGGTGTTCGACGATGTCGATCTGCGCCCTGGGACCCATATCAACGGCATTGGCTCCTTCACGCCGCGTATGGTCGAAGTGCCGCCGGAAACCGTCGGTCGGGCATATGTGGTGGTGGATCAACAAACGGCGGCATGGGCTGAAGCGGGCGATCTCCAGCATGCCCGCAATCTGGGGTTGCTCGATGAGTCACAAACCGTCGAGTTAGGTGCAGTGCTCAATGGTCGCTCGCCGGCACGCACGAGTGATGAGCAGATTACGTTTTTCAAATCAGTCGGCAATGCTGTGCAGGACATTGCCGTTGCGCAGTTGGCGCTGCGTGAAGCGGAACGACTGGGCCTGGGGATCGAGGCGCGCTTGTGAGGGCGGGAAGACGTTGCCGGCTTATACCAATGACCTGTGACCATCCGGCATGGTCACCCGAGCAGCGCGCGGGGTCGTGCGCGACTCGCTCAGATTCCGCGCTGCGCTCGGAATGACACGCATGCGGCATCGTCAATCGTCATTGGTATTATGGCGCGGGATGCACGTGTCATCCGCCGGTTCGCTTTCCCAGTTCATCGCCGCGCCAGCGAATATTGCCGCGCAACAGGAGATTGGAAGCGTTGAGTTTGTACGCCAGATCGCGCGCCAGGTTGCGCATCACCACAAACCCGATTCGCGGGTTGTGTTCTGCCAGGGCGTCAAAATCCAACGCTCGCATAACAATGAGGACGGTTGGCTCGTTTGTGGAGACAGTCGCGGTGCGCGCTGCGCCGCCAAGCAATGCCTGTTCGCCGAAGCACTGACCGGGGTAGAGGGTGTTGATTGTCGAGGGCGCGGTTGTCCCGTCCGACAGGCGAGTCGTAATCATGACCCGCACGGTCCCGTCGTGAACGATGTACAACTCGTCGCCGGTGTCGCCCTCGTTGAAGATCGTTTGCCCGGCAGGCGCGCGTAGCGCCTTGCACAGCCGGGCGACCTGTGCCAACTCCTCATCGCTCAACCCGGCGAAGATTTCGACTTTGCGCAGATTGTCAATCACACGCGCACTCATCGGCGTCTCCCGTCATCGATGCCGCCAGCGTTTTCGTTTCGGGTACAATGAAGTATAGCACGAAAGCAATCGCGATCATATCTCGAAGGAGCATGCGCACCTATGGGCAAACAGTCACGCGCCAAACGCGAGCGTCGCGCGCACGCAACATACCTGGCAACCGTCAGCAACTGTGCAGGGACGTGGCTCGAACGTCCGCCGGATGCCGATGAGCAGGCGAAGATCGATTCGGCAGGCAGAATCCTGCGCCGCTTTCGGATGCAGGCGCTGCAACTCGGCGCCGATCAGGATGCCTTCAATCGGTTCAGCCTTGAGGTCTTCCGCGATGAACGCTTCGCGCCGCTACACTTCAGCGATGAACTGATCGAGATGATCCTCGACGAAATCGGTGAACCGCCGGTCGTCGAAGACGACCACGATCCATCGTTCACGAATTATCTGCTGCGCGCGCTGGGAGTTGTTGCTTCGTCGCGCGTGCGGCGCGCAATGGCGGAGCAGGCGCGACGCTTCCTGCCACAGTATGTGGCTGCCGGGCAGTACAAAGAGGCGCTGACGATCGAGCACAATTGCTATATGACTGTGATGAGCGATGCGGCGACGCCGTTGCTGGTGCAAATGCTCGTCAGTGGTCTTGCGCGCTACTACGAGGAACACGAACCCGACGAGGCGGTGATGTCGGGCGAGTAATACCAATGACCTGTGACCATCCGGCATGGTCACCCCGAGCAGCGCGAGGGGTCGTGCGCGACCCGCGCCGATTCCGCGCTGCGTTTACCCTGAGCGAAGCGAAGGGCTCGGAATGACACGCATGCGGTATCTTCAATCGTCATTGGTATGATACGGAGGATGCAGGGCAAGGGTTTGCCGCACCATCGGCATCTGCAAGCCTCCGAGAGGGTATGATCGTCGCTGATGAGTCGCCAGCGGTCCTAATACGATGGCGGCTCATCGGTAATCGCGGCAATGCGCCACCCTTCCGGCGTGGGGACGACCACGACATACAATTGGTTTGGACCAGGATTCCAGCGCGTGGGCAGACCGGGAACCGGCACAGCCTCAACGTTGATGCCATAGATCAGGCGCTCGTCGGCAGCGATCACCGACTCGATGCGCGTGACGCTCAGCGACTGGACTGCCAGTGTTGTGCTCTCGAACATCTCGAAGGTCGTGTTCGCCTGCATCGCCGGCGCGAGTAGCGCCCAGGCGTCTGCTGCGCGACGTTCACCGAATGCAGCGAAATAGGAGCGCACGACCTGCTCTGCGGCGGTCACATTTGCCACCATCGGCGCACCGGTATCGGAGAGCATCCCGACGACAGGTTCGGGGGTCACGGTTGCGCCGGGCAGTTGAGCGGCTGTCGCCGGTTCGACACGCACGTCACTGCCTTCTGCAACTGCTGTCAGCACGACCGCCGCCGTTGCGTGGGCTGACGAGAGCGGCGTATCCGTCGGCGAAATGCTGAGAGGGACTGACTGACCGCACCCGATCAGCAAGCCAACGAACAAAGCCGCTGCAATCCAGTTGCGTCGATACGGCATATGCGCCTCCATCACTGGATGGTTTTGTGATGATGGCAGTATACCATGCTCATCCGGTACACGGGTGCAGCGGCTGGCGTCGTCGTTGCGGTGCAACGGTGCTACCTTCCTGCCTCCAACGTGCAACCTTCAACGCCCATACCGCCACCAGTAGTAGTGTTGTCCGACATTCCCCATCTCGACGCGGAAGGCAGGCAGGTTTGCCGGGTTGTAGGTCAGCACGCGCCGCTCGAATACCTGGAACAGAATCGGGCGCTCGACGCCGCCAACTTTCACTTTGACCCAGTACGCGCCCGTCACCGGCAGTCCAAAGACATAGAGCGGATCGTAGACCTGCGCAACGACATAGCGCCCGTTCTCGTACACCAGACCGCTCTGGTTCATGAAGTCCAGGAATGCGCGGGCGACGCCGTGATTGTTGGGTCCGAGCACCAGCATTGTCGCCGGGTCATTGGCGTAGTCGTTGAAACCGGTGATGCTGCCATCCGGGTTGATGAACCCGGTCGCCGGGCGATTCAGATCGTTCGGGTTGACAGCGCCAGGGTTCTGGTAGAAGCGGAGCAGATCGGCGTAGGTTGGGAACTGATCCGGGTCGCCAATCGCTGTGATGCGGGCTGGCAGGCGCCACTCGAAGAGATTGTACCCTACCTGCATCCGTCCAGTCATCATCTCAATGGGTAGCAACCCATTGGTGACGTACCAGGGCGAGAAGGGGTTAACGGTTGGGTCGTTGATCTCCATGCGGCTCTTGTCGAAGTATTGCACCACGCGCATTCCTTCGTAGCCTTCAACCAGCGGTTCCCGCATCGCCGGGGTATTGGGCGCGGGTCCCCACGTCCACGACCGTCCGCTGATCTGCTCGGCAACGGGGCGATCCTGGCGCTCCCAGACACGGCGGAACGCATCATTGCCGAAGGGGAGCGCCGAAGCGGAAGCGGGCATTGCCGCCGTCAGCATTGTGATGATCAGGAGAGGAACGAGGAAAACTATGCGTCGCATCGTAGCGTCCTTTCTGCGCATCATCGCGCCGCGCGCCGGTCGACTCTGTGAGGGGGGAAAAGGAGGGCGTAACGAAGAAGAGAACCGGCGCCGTTATCCTCAAGCTGGCGTCGAGGAAGATCGCCAGCTGCACCTCTGGAAGGGAAGCACCCATCCGCATCACTAGTATAGCCTGTGTCCCTGTGACAGGAAGGGAAGAAATCGTTACGCCAGGGGAACAAACAAACCCCGACGCGCGTGTTTACACGCCGCTCCACGCAGAGAATCCGCCGTCCACCGGGACGACGACGCCGTTGACGAAAGCGGCGCCAGGTCCGCAGAGCCAGATCAGCGTGGCGATGAGATCATCCGGAACGCCGAAGCGTCCGGCAGGTGTGTGCGCAATCACGCTCGCACCACGTGCTGTCGGCGATCCGTCGGGATTGAGTAACAACGACCGGTTCTGCTCGCCGATGAAGAATCCGGGCGCAATTGCGTTGACCCGCAATCCCGGACCATACCGCCGCGTCAGTTCGACCGCCATCCAGCGTGTGAGGTTGTCCACAGCGGCTTTGGCGGCGCTATAACCGGCGATGCGAGTCAGTGGACGTTGCGCTGCCATGGAGGAGATGTTGACAATCACGCCCTGCCTGTCGGCTGCGATCATGGCTGCGCCAAAGATGAGCGATGGCAGCAGTGTGCCGATCAGATTCAGATCGACGACGGTGCGAAAGGCGTCGGGGTCAAGATCGCGCAGCGCAGCATCGGGAGCAAGCGTTGCGCCCGGCATATTCCCGCCAGCGGCATTCACCAGAATATCGACCCGTTCCCAGCGTTCAAGAATTGTGTTACAGGCGTGTTCGATCTGCGTCCGGTCGCGCACATCGGCGCTGAGCGCAAACGCATCGCTGCCAGCGTCTGCGAGAGCGGCGGCGACTGCGTTTGCCGGTTCGATGCGTCGGGCAAGAATGGCGATCCGCGCGCCAGCGCGTGCCAGTCCCTGCGCCATCGCAGCGCCAAGGGCGCCGCTGCCGCCGGTGACCACGGCAACCTTCCCTTCCAGACCGAACAATGAACGAAGAAATGGTTCGGACATCACACATCCTTCCAGCAAGTTGCGGGGCATGGTACCATAGGTGGGAGGCAAGAGGTGAGAGGGGGGTGAAGGTTGAAGGTGGGGTGGAGGAAGTTAAGGTCGCAAGTAGTGGCGCGAAGGAGCGTTGCATTGCCACGTTCCTGGACGCATTGAACAGAGGGCGCGGGAGGGTTGCAGATGCGAAGGCGAGAAGTTGAGGGTAAAGACATACCCGACCCTTGATGTCTTTGCCGTCGACCGCGCGTTGCGATGGACTATCGCAAGCGGAACATATCCTGCCCGTGGCAGGTGCGTCGCATGATCTCAAGGGTCCTGGCGGTGATTTTAATAATGAAGGACATGCCCATGAACTTCATCCGTGACACCCTGAGTCGGCCACGCCCGCCAAGTGTCAGGCGCTCGGTGCAACTGCCGCGTCGCGTGACGTACTACCCCTCTCCGGTCGACTGGCGCGATGAGGTGATCTATTTTCTCCTCGTTGATCGATTCAGCGATGGTCAGGAAGAGACCCGCCCGTTGCTCGACCGGCGCTATCTGGCGGCAGCGCGCCCGACACTGCCCAATGGTGAGCCGTGGCGCTGGGACCGCTGGGCAGTGTCGGGCGGTGAACGGTTTCAAGGCGGAACGCTGCGCGGCGTGGTCTCAAAACTCGGCTACCTGCACCGGCTCGGCGTCACCACTCTGTGGCTCAGCCCGGTCTGCAAGCAACGCGGTCACCTGAACACCTACCACGGCTACGCAATCCAGGATTTTCTCGATGTTGATCCGCGGTTTGGCACGCGCCAGGACCTCGTCGATCTCGTCAGCGCCGCGCATGAACAGGGAATGCGCGTGCTACTCGACATTGTGTTCCAGCACTCCGGTCCCAACTGGCGCTACCCGCCGGATGTTCCTGGCGGCGCGGAGATGCCGCGCTACACGACTGGACGTTATCCGTTCGGCAGTTGGTTGGACGCGACCGGCGCGCCGCTCCTGGGCGTTCCCGATGTCGATGATGCTGCCTGGCCCGATGAGATGCGCAATGTCGGGTACTACACGCGGGCTGGCGCCGGAGATTTGGGCGCTGGCGATCTCAATGATCCGGCGGCAGAGCACAAGCGCTCCGATTTCTTTACGCTGCGCGACATCGATCTCGACGCGCCCGGCGCGCTGACAGACATGGCGCTCTGCTACAAATACTGGATTGCGCTCACCGACTGTGATGGGTTTCGCCTCGACACGCTCAAACACGTCTCGTTCGAGCAGGCGCGCAACTTCTGTGGCACAATCAAAGAGTTTGCCGCCAACCTGGGCAAGACCAACTTCTTCCTGGTTGGCGAGGTGGCGGGCGGCGATTTTGCTGCGACGCGCTACCTCGATGCGCTGGAACGCAACTTGAACGCGGCACTCGACATTGGCGAAATGCGGTTGGCGCTGAGCGACGTGGCGAAAGGTCTGGCGCCAGCACGCGCCTATTTCGACGGATTTGTTCCCGGGCTTGCCATTATGGGGTCACACCGCAACCTCGGCAGTCGGCACATCTCGATCCTCGACGATCACGATCACGTTTTTGGTGCGAAACTGCGCTTTTCGACCGATGTTATGGCGCAGCATCAGGCTGCGGTTGCGGCGGCGTTGCAATTGTTCACGCTCGGCATTCCGTGCATCTACTACGGCACAGAACAGGCGCTCGGTGGTCCAGAGCTGTCGGAGCGCCGCTGGCTGCCGGAGTGGGGGCGTGCCGATCGTTACCTGCGTGAGGCGATGTTTGGTCCGCTGCATCCGCGTGCATCGGAACGCGCTGGACTCGATCCACAGGCGCGTGATGGGTCGTTGCCGGGGTTTGGTCCGTTCGGCACTGCCGGGAGTCACTGCTTCGATGAGCGGTTCCCGGTCTATGTGCGGATTGCAGCGCTGAGTGCGTTGCGTGCCGCCTATCCGGTATTGCGCCATGGGCGCCAGTACCTGCGCCCGATCTCGAATTTCAACCAGCCATTCGCTTTTCCGCCAGCCGGAGAAATCATCGCCTGGTCGCGCATTCTCGACGACGAAGAAGCGCTGTGCGTCATCAACCCACACGGCGTTGCCGCGCGCGGCGGTGATGTCGTGGTCGACGCGGCGCTGAACCGTCCTGGCGATATGCTGACCATCATCTTAAACACAGCGCAATCTGCTGATCCGCTGGGGTACGTCGGACCACACCCGGTCGGTCAGCGTCTGCCGGTTCGAGAGCGCAACGGCGCGTCGTATGTTGAGATTCGCAACTTGCCGCCAGCCGAAACGCTGGTGTTGACCAATCGACCATAACCATCTGAACGCATGTTGGTTCGGTGTCATTGCGAGCGCAGCGAAGCAATCTCCTCATCTGAGATACTCTGCCTGGCAGAGGGTCTCAGCGGGGTGTCATTGCAAGCGCAGCGAAGCAATCTCCTCATCCCACCGATCTTGCCCTGGTGTTGATGCGCCTGGCAATGACAGCGAGGGTTCTGAGCAAGAGAGGCGCGAACGTGCACTTATACTGCCCGCTCTGTTTTGCCGAGATCGGTGAGGATCAGCAGGATGCCCCGTGTCCCGTGTGTGGTGCAACGCCTGATGCATGGCGGCGACGCGACTACACCGACCGCCTTATCTATGCGCTGCGGCATCCGAACCCCGAAGTGCGCATGGGTGCTATCATCTCGCTGGGCAACCGCCGTGAGCCGCGAGCGGCAGTTCCGCTTGCTGAATGCGCACTGGCGCACCCGGTTGATGTGGTTCAGGCTCTCGCCATTGTAGAGGCGATCCGTAACCTTCAGGCATCACCGGAGCGCGATGAGGCGCTGAACCTGCTCGCCAGCCACCCGGCGCGCGTCGTGCGTCGGGCAGTGGCGGGGAAAGGCGAGAGGCAAGGGTAAGGCACCCACCGGGCACATCGATAGGGATTGCGCGCGATGGTTGCCGGACTTGCTCGATACCAGATTCATATCGATGCACTTCTGCCGGTTATGCACCCAACCCGCCAATTCCGCCAACAGCGCATTGCAGTGTCGCACAAGGCGATTGCGTTCATTCGCAGCCCTCCGTAGTTAATCGCTGTACCAGACGCTGTGCAATCGCCAGGGCCTCCTCCGCCAGCGTCAGCGCCTCGCGCTCCTGAGCCTCATCGAACAAATCCCAGGGGGTAAGGTTCTGTTCTTCGGCGCCGTCATCGGTCTTTATGTGTACCTCCATTCCCAGGATATCGGCAATCGTCGCCAGGCGCTCGATATCCTGACGCGCTTCCGCGATGAAGCCGCCGGCCAGTTTGAGACGATACACTGCGCTCTGATTCATTCGCTCGCTTTCCTCTCGAGCCTGTTGCCAGCCGAGGCGCCATCCGTAACCCGGAAATGTACGCCATTCCCAGACGAGATCACGGTCCCGCCGGATACGATAGAGACCCAGCCTGTCGAGCATACTGCGCAGGGCGGCAAGGCATCGCGTGACCGCCCCATCACGATCGTAGAGCATGACGCCATCGATGGCGATGTCCAGATAGAGCGACGCCAGATGCGCAGTGAATTCGGATGGCGTTCTGGCTATGATCGCTGCCCGACCACGCCATTCCGCCGGCAAACAGGCAGTCAGGCATTCATGGCGCGCAAGCGGCGATGCCGGCAGATGCTCCGCAATCAGCAGTAGATCCCAATCGCTGTCGGGAAAGGCGTCGCCGCGGGCGCGCGAGCCAAACAGCGCCAGCGCGACCAGGCTATCGCCCAACGCCTGAGCAATGCATCAACAACAGGTTGGATTTCGCTGATGGTTGCGTCCGCTGCTGATAAGCCGGTCACGACATTCCCCCTGACAACCGATAACGCCGCCGGCAGTTTGAAGGCGTGGCGCGCACCGTCGCCAAAATGGTCAATGGCGAGCAGCGCGCCCCAGACATTGCGCCCGGTGAGGTAGTGTCGCGTCATTTGCAGGTTGCTCACCCTGCGCCAGCCGACATGGAGCGGCGCGCGAAGGCGGAAGATAACCTCGTATGCCTGCCAACTCATTGCCGTATTTCCCGGAGTTTTTGACGCAAAAGCGCAAAGAATCGCAATTAATCTATCGCTGCTGCTTATTGTCTTCGCGTCTGCTTTTTTGTGAAAACCTTCAAGACTCGCTCGCATCGCGCGCCTTCGCGCCGTAACGGGCGTAGATCAGCGTCTGCTCCAGCACTTCTTTCGCCAGCAACAGGCGCTCAAGATCGTGAGTGACGTTCTCACTTATGTGTCTTAATACAACATCTGGTGTCAGGCTTGACGGCTTGTTCCTTCTCGGGTTTTGTAACACGTTCAGCATCTCTTCAACCACGATCTTGCCGATGTCTTTTTCTTTCGCCAGGAGGTAGAGAAAACAGGCGTACACGCCATTCTCTTGCAACACGCCGAGCGCTTTGGTAACGGCGGTATCAACATCTCTGGCGCTGGCTTTTGCTGAGGCGCGCTTGATGATCTCCTGAGCGCGATTTGCCGCCAGATAGTCCAGATTAGTCGCCCCTTGACTCGCCATTTTCACCTCACCGGGCAACTAAAGCGTTCTCAACTGATCCGTGAGAATCCATCCCGATCCGTCTCCATGCTCGCACAAAGATTGAACATCAGATTTTGGAGACAGAAAGCGAAATCTCCTGGCTTTAGGCTACTATCCTTTTGTCGCCATTGTTGTATCTTCTTTTGATCTGCCTTCGAACCTTTCCCCCAATCCGACGCTGGCTTCATATCGATACACTTCTGCCAGTCATGCACCCAACATGCGACTTCCACCAGCAGCAGTTCATTGCAGTGTTGCGCGAGAATATCGAGTTGGTACATGATTGCCCTCAAGATGTCACGATATTCGTCACAATGTCCAGAACCTTACGTGCGATATCGAGCGCTTCCTCTGCATCATGCTGATCTGGCAGCGTCTGCGACGTGAGCGGAGAAAATCCCGGGTAACGAGTGACGGTGTAGAAGCGATCCAGCAGGTATATCTCGCTTGCCATTGCTGACAATGGCACGGCGCTGACTAGAGCGAGGAGATCGGTCAATTTATGAATGCGCGGCGGAGTTTGTCCTTGATGAACAATCAGCGCCTTGAGCGACTTTTCGACACACTGTTGAGAATGGAAGCACACCTGGTTGAATATGCCCTCTCGCATCGCAAGATCGGCTATCTGCGCGTCTTGTCGTGCAAAAGCGAGCCACTGCTCAGGATCGCTCATAGATCACTCTCCCTTTGGAGGCAATTTCTTCACGAACCATCATGTTTGTTTGTCTCAGCGTCGCAAACTCGTCGGGTGTATACACGATGACATCAATCCCGACTCTGGGTTGTAATAACAAAAGCACCTCACGGATACGGTCCAGGTATCGTTTATCTGTCTGTTTGATGATCACAAGATCAATATCCGACCACTCGTGCGTTTCGCCCTCCGCCAGCGAGCCAAACAGAATAATCCGCTCAGGCTGATACTGTTCGCGCAGAATCTGCACGAATCGCGCCAGTTCCGCTTCCAGCAGGGCGCGACGGTCGAGCGACGGGGTAACAGCAGTTGTGCTCATTCACGGCTCTCCGTAGTTAATCGCTGCACAAAGCGCTGTGCAATCCTCAGAGCCTCTTTCGCCAGCGTCAGCGCCTCGCGCGCCTGAGCCTCGTCGAACAAATCCCAGGGTTTTCCACATTGTAACTCATCGCGCGTTAGCGCGCATCCTGTGCTGCTGCCTGCTCCACCAGTTTAGTCAGGGAGCGGAACGTTTTCTGCTGGGGTGATTGCAGCGGGTCAGCCGCGATAGCCAGTTGACCCGCATCCGGCAATGTCTCCTCCGCTGTGCCAAACCCGCTGCTGGTCTTCGCACCGAAGCCGTCCTCAACAAGCATTCGGTGGATGCCACTGGCGACGGCTGCAAGGTCTTCGGCAATCTCCACACCGTCCACCTGGACGCCGAGGGGAACGTCCAGAAGCGTGAAGGTCCCCTGCGCTCTCGTTGGTGCGCACTCGAACAGGATCGGTCCCCGCTCACCGACGCCCTTCACGCGGTCGTGGGGATTGATCACCTCTAGACCGAGCCGGTCGAAGAAGGTGGGAAAGAAATACAGGCGTCCAGCAGCAAAGGTGGCTTCCTCTCCCCTCACGTTGCCGAACAGACGCACCATCTGCCGGTCTTGCGTTTCCTGGTCAGGCGCGTCGTAGCCTCGCATCCGGCGCATTGTTGCGCGCAGCGCGCCCTTCCAGCCTGGCGCGGCGACATATGTTCATTGCCCTCGCTACGGTTGAGAACTTTCTCAGCAAACACCGGCGGCGATGTATGCGCCTTAACAATTGCGACATACAGGCGCACGTAGTCCTTGGCTTTAGTGAGAGAAATGCCATTTCTTTGCAAGAGTGCCGGAAGTTCTTCAGTGACTTTCTTGATCAATGCTTCACCGTTGACACTCAGGTTCTGGCTCTGAGCAATACTGTGTGGCAAACGAGCGCACTTGTGTCACCACTCGCTCGAGACCGTCGATCTGGCTCCACCATGCCGCGCTGTCTGGACGAAACCGGTAGCGGAAAAAGCCAGAGTTGCACAGGTTGGGCAGGTTGCGATCACGCCCATGCCCGTTACGCGCCAACCGTTGCGCTTCCTCACGCCATAGTTCTTTTGGAGGCATCTCGATCTCATTCCAATTTTGAATTTCCACCGCCCCATACCCCAGTTGCGGCTTTGCGCCCAGGCTGCCCGAGCGCTCGACGAAGCGCAGCAACGCGAGCATACGCGCGATGCTCTCCCCGTCGCCATCGAGCCGCAGAGTGAACTCGCCCATTCGTCCTGGCGGCAGAAACCAGCCGCGATTGCGCCCCGGCGGACAGATGTTCAAGGGTTGATCACCTTGCCAGAGCGGAACGGTCTGATCCTTGGCGACAGCGATCCGAAACCGACGTCGCCAGCCGGTGGCGCCGAAGAGCTGGCAGACGTCGCACAACCCGGCGTCACGCAGTCGCTGATGATCGTCAGTTGCCGTGGATGTGCCGAACTTTTCTCTCTCGAATCGGCATTCGCCTTTGCTCGGATCGCACGCCGTCCCGCCCAGCCCGCGCACGATGGCCGCGTACCACTAGCGCAGACTGCCGAGCAGACCGGTTTTGTGGATGCGGTCCGCTTTGCCGTCCACGCCGCCGGTCCAAAGAGGGGTCAGGGTTTTGATGCGGATGTCTGCCATTGCGAGTCTCAGAGCAATAAGCGCAGAGCGAGATTGCTGGGATTATACGCTATCCTCGCGTTCTGCGCACCCCCGCCAATTTGCCCACCCCCTGCTTGTATGCTATACTACCAGACGGCGCGCTGCGGCGCGCTTCATTACACACATCACGCTATCGCCGCCTCTCCTGCTGGCGCGTGCCGGTTGTGCGGCGTATTCTGGAGTGATGGAGGTATTCGTCGGGCAGGCGAGCGCCTGCCAGTCTGAAGGGTAAGGAGGAACCCAGGCATGACCCAGGGAGCGCAGCGGCTCGTTTCGATGCGCGCATTGCTCGAATCAGGAGCGCATTTCGGGCATCAGACCAAGCGATGGAACCCAAAGATGCGGCCGTACATCTTTACGGCGCGCAACGGCATTCACATCATCGATCTGCAAAAGACGATTACGGGCCTGACGGAAGCGTATCAGTTCATCGTCGAGACGGTCGCCGCAGGCAACAAGGTGCTATTCGTCGGCACCAAGAAACAGGCGCAGGAAACAATCGCCGAAGAAGCAACGCGCGCCGATCAATTGTATGTGATCCAGCGGTGGCTGGGAGGGACGTTGACCAATTTCGTGACGATTCGCAAGCGGTTGCGCTACCTGATCAATCTGGAAGAACAACGCGCTCGTGGTGAGTTCAACAAGTTGACGAAAGCCGAAGCGCTCAAGCGCGACGCGGAGATCGAGAAACTGAATAAAATCTTCGGTGGCATCAAAACGATGGATCGCCTGCCGGGTGCATTGTTTATCGTCGATCCGCACAAAGAAGACCTGGCAGTCAAAGAAGCCAACAAGGTCGGCATCCCCATCGTAGCGATGGTCGATACCAATTGCGATCCCGATCTGATCGACTATGTCATACCGTGTAATGATGATGCTATTCGCAGTATTCGCCTGATTGCTGCGAAGATTGCCGATGCCGCCATCGAGGGGCGGAATCGGCGTGAATCGCTCCAGGCGGACGTGGCATATAGCCAATCGCATGATCACGCAATGGCAGAACGCATGATCGCCGAGGAAGCCGAGGCGGTCGAGTAACGCGGCGGTGAAAGAGACGCAAGGAAGACTGAAGGCAGCAACGCCGCCTTCGATCTTCCCTGTTTTTATGTCAGAGAGAAGGAGTCATCGTGGCTGAAATTACTGCTCAAATGGTGAAGGAACTGCGCGAACGCACCGGTGCAGGCGTCAAGGAGTGCAAAGATATTCTCGAGCAAACCAACGGCGACTTCGAGAAGGCCATCGAGGAGTTGCGCAAACGTGGTTTGCGTGTGAGTGACAAGGTTGCCGGGCGTGAGGCGAAGGAAGGGCGCATCGAGGTTTATATCCACCACGGTGCGCGGGTTGCTGCAATGGTCGAGCTGAACTGCGAAACCGATTTCGTGGCGCGCACCGATGATTTCATTCAACTGGCGCGCGATATTGCGATGCAGGTTGCCGCCATGAACCCGCGCTACGTCCGCGTCGAAGACGTGCCGGAGAGCGAGATCGTCGCCAGCGGGATGTCGCCAGAACAGTTCTACCGTGAGCACGTGCTGCTGAAACAGGTGTTCATCAAGGACTCGTCGCAGACGATTGAGGAAAAGGTTCAGGCTGCGATTGCAAAGATCCGCGAGAACATCGTTGTGCGACGCTTCGTTCGCTACGAAATTGGCGGCTAGCGACCTGTCCGAAGGTCAGAGGTCAGGGGTGATGGCGATCTGCCGCGCTTCCTCCATGCTTCGTTTGCGGTAGGCTCTGCGAAGCAATCACTCTTCCCGACCGAAGATGCGTCGTCGCGCGCGTTTCTCGCCAGAACGGGGAAGCGATTCTGGGAAGAGTCTGCCGGGTAACGGGCGGGGATACGCTATGACCGGCGTGTCGTTGGAGTGACCATCGCGCCTGATATGTGGAGGCATCATGGCCGAACCTCGATATCGCCGCATTCTGCTCAAACTCAGCGGCGAGGCGCTTGCGGGCGGTGGCGCGCATTCAATCGATCCGCAGATGCTCGAGTATTATGCGCAGGAGATCGAGCGCGTGCTGCGGCTTGGCGTACAGGTTGCGGTGGTGTTGGGCGGGGGGAATATCTGGCGCGGCAATCAGGCGATTGCGCGTGGTATGGACGCAGCGCAGTCGCACTATATGGGAATGCTGGCGACGATCATTAATGCACTGGCGCTCCAGGATGCGCTGGAGCGCCGTGGCGTCTTTACACGGGCAATGACTGCGATTAAAATGGATGAAGTCGCCGAGCCGTACATCCGCCGCCGCGCGACGCGCCACCTCGAAAAGGGGCGCGTCATTATCCTCGCTGCCGGCACCGGCAACCCGTATTTCACGACCGATAGCGCAGCGGCGCTGCGCGCGGCGGAGATTCATGCCGAGATCATTTTGATGGCAAAGAATGGCGTCGATGGCGTCTACAGCGCTGATCCGCGTCGTTACCCGGATGCGAAACGCTTCGAGTACATCAGTTATATGGAGGCGTTGAGCCGCGGGTTGACGGTGATGGATAGCACCGCGCTGACGTTCTGCATGGATAATAATATCCCCATCATTGTGTTCGATCCGTTGACGCCGGGAAATATCGAGCGGATCGTCCTGGGGGAGCACGTCGGCACGCTGGTCAGCAGCCATCCGTCACAGTAGCGAAGGAAACGAGGAAACGTATGGTCAACGACGTCCTGCGTGAGGCTGAAAGCCGCATGAAGAAAGCAACTGAGGCGCTGCGCAACCATCTGGCGACGATTCGCACGGGGCGGGCGTCGCCGGCGCTGGTCGAGCATCTGCACGTCGAAGCATATGGCGCGACGCTGCCGCTCAATCAGCTGGCCACCATCACCGTGCCTGAGCCGCGCATGTTGGTGATCCAGCCGTTCGATGCCAATACGGTCAAGGCGATTTCCAAAGCGATTATGAACTCTGAACTCGGGATTACACCGACGGACGATGGCCGCCTGATCCGTCTGGCGATCCCGCAGTTGACGGAAGCGCGGCGCAAGGAGTTGACGAAACTGGTGCGCGCGCGCGTTGAAGAGTCGAAGGTGGCGCTGCGCAACATTCGTCGTGAGGCGCTCGAAGATTTGCGCGACCTGGAGCACGAGAAGATGATCTCGGAGGACGAGCATCGCCGTGCTCAGGAGAAGCTGCAAGAATTGACCGATCGCTATGTGCGAGAACTCGATCACATTGGCGCCACCAAAGAAGCCGAAGTGATGGAAATCTGATCGGTGCGCTATCGACGGCGCACGCTATCGAACATCCGTAACCCCTTGTGCGCCGCCTGTGTGGTTTCTTCGGCGCCGATGCCCGGCTCAATAGTTCGATTTCGTGATAGGATACTGCTGACATGTCGCAGCGCGCACGCATTCCCCGGCATATTGCTATCATCATGGATGGGAATGGGCGCTGGGCGCGCCAGCGCCATTTGCCGCGTCTCGCCGGTCATCGCGCCGGTACGGAAAATATCCGCCGGATTGTGACCGAGTGTGCAGAGCAGGGGGTGCAGTACCTGACGCTCTATGCGTTTTCGACCGAAAACTGGTCGCGACCGTCGGCTGAAGTCGATGGCTTGATGCGCATTTTGAGCGACTTTATTGACCGCGAGACGATCAATTTGCATCGTGAGGGTGCGCGCCTGCGCCACCTCGGGCGCCTCGATAATATTTCTGCCGAGTTGCGGCAGAAGATTCTTGATGCGATTGAACTGACGCGCCATAATACCCGGATTACGCTGGCAGTCGCGTTCAATTACGGCGGACGCGCCGATATTGTCGATGCAGTGCGCGAGTTGATTGCGCTTGGCGTCAACGCTGATGACGTGACGGAAAAGATGATCAGTGATCACCTCTCGACCCGTGGTATGCCCGATCCCGATCTGATTATTCGCACTAGTGGCGAATGGCGCCTCTCCAATTTTCTGATCTGGCAGGCGGCGTATAGCGAATACTGGACCACGTCGGTATACTGGCCCGATTTCAGTCCTGAACATCTGCGTCAGGCTATTCACGACTATGGACAACGCCAACGCCGCTTCGGCGGACTCTCAGAGGAATCCTAGCGCGTTGGTCCAACGGGTGCTGAGCGCGGTCGTGCTGCTGCCGCTCGTGGTGGTTTGCGTGTGGTGGGGTTTCTGGCCCTTTACGGCGCTGGTCGTCGCCGCTGCTGTCGTCGGATTGAGTGAATTATATGCGGCATTCCACCACGGCGGGTACCAAGCGAACCAGGCGCTTGGCATTGTTCTTATGGCGCTGGTGCTTGGTGCGATGATTGTTCGGGCGACGACCGGCGTCGATCTGCTGGCGCCGGCGCTGGCGCTGATGGTGATGATCAGTCTGGCGGCGTGCGCTTCCCGTCACACCCTGCATGGCGCGGTGGCGGAATGGGCGCTCACTCTTGGCGGCGCGCTCTACATGGGGAGTCTCATGGGGTTTCTCATCCTGCTCCGCGCCCTGGAAACACCTCCGCTGTCCGGCGGATTGCTCGCTCCACTCCAACCGCAACCCGGCGCTGCCTGGATGACGCTGGCGTTGATGGCAACCTGGGGGCAGGACGTCTTCGCCTATTTCGTCGGCAAACGCTGGGGCCGCCGCAAAATGGCGCCGTCGCTCAGTCCGCGCAAGACGTGGGAGGGCGCTGCCGGGGGCATGCTTGGCGCTCTCGCGGGCGCCTTTCTGTCCTGGGTATTGTTTGGTCTGCCGCTCTCGCTCTGGGCGACGGCGCTGGTCGGCATCATCGCCGGCGTCGCCGGACCGATCGGCGACCTGTCCGAATCGTTCATCAAGCGTCAGGCCGGGCTGAAAGATGCAGGCAGTCTCATCCCTGGTCACGGCGGTATCCTGGATCGGATCGATAGCGTGTTGTTCAGTGCGCCGGCGATCTACATCGTTCTCTTGATTCTGGTCCAGGGGTGAGCAGAGCGACAAGAGCACGGTGGAAAGGTTGAAAATGGGAAGGTTGCCGGTTGAACGTTCAACATCGAACGTTCAACGTTGAATACTCAGGAATCTCGATATGTCCACTCCCCGGTTATCCGCGCGAAACAAACGCTGGCTCATCCACGAAACGCCACGCGAGTTTATTGCTGCCTGGCGCCAGTTTCCGCCGCTGATCGCTGCGGTGCTCTATCAGCGTGGGCTGCGGGATGAGAGCGCCATCGGGGAGTTCTTCGCTTCTGATTATCGGCTGCACGATCCTTTCAGCCTGCGCGGTATGGAAGCAGCAGTGCAACGGATCGTCGCGGCTATCCAGAACCATGAACCGATGGCGGTCTATGGCGATTATGATACCGATGGCGTAACGGCTGTGACGCTGCTGGTGCAGGTCATCCGCGCTATGGGCGGAATGATCCAGCCCTATGTGCCGCACCGTATTCGTGAAGGGTATGGTTTGAACATCGCGGCAATCGATGCGCTGGTGCGTGAAGGGGTTCGCCTGCTGATCACGGTCGATTGTGGCATCAGCAATCTGCGTGAAGCGGAGCACGCGCGCGCTGCCGGGCTTGATCTGATCATCACCGATCACCATGCCCCACCGGCGCGCCTCCCATATGCCCTGGCAATCGTTAATCCCAAACAACCGGGGTGCCCGTATCCATTCAAACATCTGGTCGGCGTGGGGATCGCCTACCAACTGGCGCGCGCGTTGGTGCGCCGCGGCTTGCGCTCGACGCTCCAGAAAGATGATCTGCTCGATGTCGTCGCCATTGGTACTGTGACCGATATGGGACCGCTGATCGGCGAGAATCGCGTGCTGGTGACGCATGGCTTGAAGGCGATCAATGCCGCGCAACGTCCCGGAGTGCGCGCGCTGATCGAAGCCGCCGGTTTGACGCCGGGGAAAGTGACATCGACCGACATCAGTTTTGGGCTTGGACCGCGCCTGAATGCGTCGGGACGGATCGATAACGCGCGATTGAGCTACGAACTGTTGCTTGCCGAAGAACTCGCAATGGCGCAACGCCTGGCGCGCGAATTGAATGCGCAGAATCGTCAACGCCAGGAGTTGTCGAAGAGTGTCCAGGAGCAGGCAAGTGCGCAAATCAGGGCGTTGGGCAAGCATCAGCAGCGGATTATCGTGCTCGACGACGCCGGGTATCCGTCCGGTGTGGTGGGGTTGGTTGCTGCCCATCTGGTCGAGGAGTATGGGCGTCCGACCGTTCTGATCGAACGCGGTGAGATGTGGTCGCGCGGCTCAGCGCGTTCAGTTCCCGGTTTCAGCATCATCGAAGCGCTGACCGCCTGCGCCGATCTGTTTGAACGCTTTGGCGGGCATGCTGAGGCTGCCGGATTCACCATCGCCACCGACCGCCTGCCGGAGCTTGAAGATCGTCTGGTGCGGTATGCCGATCAGCGCCTGCCTGACGATCTGCTGATCCCCAGCCTTCGGATCGATGCCGGGGTTCCGCTTGGCGAGTTGTCATACGATCTGCTGAATGAACTGAAGAAGTTGGAACCGTTCGGTCAGGGTAATCCACAACCCGTGCTGATGAGCAGCCGGGTGCAGGTGATCGGCGCGTGGACGCGCGGGAGTGAGGGGCAGCACCTGAAATTGCGCCTGACCGACGCTGGCGGCAGGGGTCCTTTCAACGCCATTGCGTTTCGCTTGGGCCACCTGGCGCGCTATTTCGAGCAACCACGCTGGATCGATGTGGTATACACTCTCGAAGTCGATGAGTGGAATGGCAGCGATGCGTTGCAGTTGAATGTCAAGGATTTCCGCAGCGCACGATGAGGTGACGAGGCGATGGAAGAGATTGTTCGCTTTCTGCTCGAACACCCGCCCTTCAGTCAGTTGCCGCTGCTCCAGATTCAACGGATTGCGAGCGCTGTGCAGATCGAGTATTTTGGGCAGGGGGTTCAGATTCTCACGCAGGGAGGAAAGCCGTCCTCATTCCTCTATGTCATCCGGCGTGGCAGCGTCGATCTCCTGCGAGAGCGCAATGGTGTGGTGGAATTGACCGATACCCTGAGCGAAGGCGAATGTTTTGGCTACGTGTCGCTCATTCAGGGCAAACCACCGATCAGCACGGTGCGCGCTCACGAAGCGACCCTCTGCTATCTCATTCCGGCAGCGTTGTTTCATCAGTTACGACGGGATTATCCTCCATTTGCGCAGTTCTTTGCGCGCTCGATCACCGACCGACTCGAACAGGCGTTGCAACAGCGCCACGCAACCGCCGCTCCCGAATTGTTTCAGACCCGCCTGCGCGATCTGATCACCGAACCGCTGGTGACGGTTGCTCCCGACACCACGGTGCGCGAGGCGGCGCGCCGGATGCGCGAGGCGCAGGCATCGGCGCTGATCGTCGATCTGCCGCCATATGGCATGCTCGACGCAGGGAGCGGCATTGTCACCGACCGCGACTTGCGCAATCGGGTCGTTGCCGAAGGGCTTGACCACCAGACGCCGATTGCGCAGGTGATGACGGCGCCGGCCATCACGGTGCCCGCCGACAGCCTGGTGTTCGAGGGGTTGCTGAAAATGATCGAACACGGGGTGCACCACCTGCCGTTGAGTGATGGCGGACAGATCATCGGCGTAGTCAGTTATCGCGATTTTCTGCGCCTGCAAAGCCATAACCCGCTCCTTATGCCACAGCGTCTGGCGCGCGCGCAGAGCGATGCCGACCTGCGCGCCTACACCGAACAGGTGACTGCTACGGTTGGCGGGTTGCTCGACGCCGGCGCCAGAGTGAGCGACATTGGGCGCGCCGTGGCGGCAGCGCATGATGCTTTGCTGGTCCACATCATTCGGGATGCTGAAGCAGCGCTGGGACCGCCGCCATGTCCGTATGCCTGGCTGGTGTTAGGCAGCGAAGGACGCTATGAGCAAACGCTGCGTACCGACCAGGATAATGCGTTGATCTATGCCGACAACGCGCCTGAGGATGCTGAACCCTACTTTGCGGCGCTGGCGGAACGAGTGGTTGAGCAACTGGTGCGCTGCGGATTTCCGCGCTGCCCGGGCAATGTGATGGCGACCAACCCGCAGTGGCGCCAGCCGCGATCCGTCTGGCAGAACTATTTTCGCCAGTGGATCAGCGTGCCCAACGAAGAAGCATTGCTCCAGACCGCCATCTTTTTCGACCATCGCTCCGTCTATGGCTCGCTGGACACAGAGGCCTCCCTGCGCCCGATCATTCTCCGCGCCCGCGATAATCGCATCTTTCTTGGACGGTTGGCGCGTGCGGCGTTGCGTCAGACGGCGCCGATCAATTTCTTCCGCCAGTTGGTGCTGGAGCGTCGCGGCGACCAGCGCGGTCTGATCGATCTGAAATATCGCGGTACGGCGATGATCGTCGATCTGGCGCGCCTCTTTGCGCTGGAAGCTGGCGTGCCCGATACCAATACCATCGCCCGCCTGCGCAAATCGGCGAATCACAGCAGCCTGAGCGAAACCAGCGCCGAGGAATTGATTGCAGCGTTTGAATTGATCGGACTGCTGCGCCTGCGCTGGCAGTATCAGCAACTGTGCCAGGGTCTCGAACCGAGCAATCAGGTCGAAGTGGACAAACTCACTCCGCTCGAACGGCGTGAACTGAAAGAGGCGTTGCGCGCCGTCGCTGTGGCGCAGCGGGCAGTGGCAGTCACCTTTCAGACCAGCCTGATTGCGTGAGGTGCTGCCATGTTTTTGTTTCGCCGCCGACCGGCTCATCTCCCTGAGTCGGTCGTTGCCTATCTCGAGGCGCAGCGTCCCGATCCGGCGCTGCCCTGGCGCGCTGCGCCCTACAGCGTCATGGATGTCGAGACCACCGGACTGAACCCGCGCCGCGATGCGCTGCTGGCAATCGGGTTGGTGGAGATTGACGAAGGGCGCATTCGTATGGATCGGCGCTGGTACACCCTCGTTCATCCGCCGGATGATGCTCCGATCAACCCGGAATCTATTCGTATCCATGGTCTGCTGCCGCAGGACGTGGAGCATGCGCCGCCGCTCGATGCGGTCGTCCCCGACGTGTTACGGCGATTGACCGGACGGGTGCTGGTGGTGCATGTGGCCGATGTGGACATCGGCTTTCTGCGTCAGGCAATGCGGCGGTTGTACGGCGTTGATCCGCGCGGTCCTGCCATCGATACGGCGCGCCTGGCGTGGCATTTTCAGCGCCATCAGCGCCTGATCGAAGGATTGGGATCAGAGCAGGAACCGGCATTGCAACTGCGCGCACTGGCGGAAAGTCTCGGATTGCCCGTTTACCCCGAACACAACGCCTTCAACGATGCTCTGACGACGGCGCAACTCTTCCTGGCTCAGGTGAGCATGTTCGAGGCGCAGAGCACGCCGCGTCTGCGCGATCTCCTGCGTGCCGGCGGATGTTTGCGGTGAGCGGAAGCAGGCGCATAGCGCCTTATTTTTACACAATCTTTATATCAGCCTTAAGATGACTTGACATCATCCGCATACAATGTTTACAATCAGGATACACATCCCCGCATCTGCCAAAAGTATGGTGTAAGCCCTGTACAGCACAATGTCGTGCGGCAAAGGGCGCTCTCCGCGAGTCGCTCTGTTCGCACAGCACTGATGCCAGGAGGTGAACGGATGACACTCACCTACGCGATTGGTTCGACCAACAACGTCGAAGCCACCGACGTTGTTGTGGGTCCACTGGAGGATGCTGCGCGCAATGCGAACCTGACCGATTACGAGTCGGTCTATCGTCGGTCGATTGAGGATCCGCAGGGGTTTTGGGCAGAGGCGGCACAGGCGCTGCACTGGTTCGAGCCGTTCCACACCGTGCTCGATGAAAGCAATGCGCCCTTCTACAAATGGTTCGTCGGCGGCAAGACGAATATGGCGTACAACGCTCTTGATCGCCACGTGCAGACCTGGCGCAAAAACAAGGTGGCGCTGATCTGGGAGAGTGAAGACGGCATTGTTCGCACCTACACCTACTGGCAATTGTACCGCGACGTCAATAAGTTTGCCAATGTGCTCAAATCGCTTGGCGTGCGCAAAGGCGACCGGGTGGCGATCTACACGGGACGCTGTCCGGAGCAGGCAATTGCAATGCTGGCATGCGCCCGCATTGGCGCCGTGCATACGGTCGTCTACGGCGGTCTTTCGACCGAGGCGCTGCGCAGTCGCATCGAAGATGCGCATGCCAAAGTGCTGGTGGTGGCGGATGGCAGTCTGCTGAACGGCAAGATCGTCAAACTGAAGGAAATCGCGGATCAGGCGGTCGATCATGCGCCGTCGATTGAAACGTGTGTGGTCATCAAACGCACCGGGCACGACGTTGATATTCGGAATGGGCGCGACTACTGGTGGCACGAGTTGATGAGCCTGCCTATCGCCTCGGCGCGTTGCGAGAGTGAGCCGCTCGACGCAGAAGACCCCTTCTTCATCATCTATACGTCAGGCTCCACCGGCAAACCCAAGGGTGTGGTGCATACGCTCGGCGGGTATATGGTGGATGTGTATACAACGCTGAAGTACGTGCTCGATTTCAAGGAAGAAGATACGCTCTTCTGCACCTCCGACGCAGGATGGATCGTCGGGCACTCGATTGTGCTGTATGGTCCGTTGATGCACGGCATTACCACGCTGATGTACGAAGGCGCGCCCGCCTACCCCTACCCGGATCGCTGGTGGCACCTGATCGAGCGGCATGGCGTGACGCTGATGTTCACGGCGCCAACCGGTGTGCGTGGGTTGATGCGGTATGGCGACGCCTGGCCCAAACGACGCGATCTGAGCACCCTGCGTCTGCTGGCGTGCGCGGGTGAGCCGCTGAACCCTGAAGCCTGGCGCTGGTTCTACGAGGTGATCGGGCAGCGCCGCTGTCCGGTGATCGATAACTGGTGGCAGACCGAAACCTCGCGCCCGATGATTTCGAACTTTGCTTCGCTGCCGATGAAACCCGGTTCCTGCGCATTCCCGGTTCCGGGAGTCGCACTCGACATTGTTGATGAGCAGGGGCAGAGCGTGCCGCCCGGCGTCGAAGGCGCACTGGTCATCACTCGCCCATGGCCCTCGATGTTGCGCACCATCTATGGCGACGATCAGCGCTACATCGATCAGTACTGGAGCCGCTATCCGGGGAAGTACCTCACCGGCGACGCCGCCAAGCGCGATGCTGATGGGTATATGTGGATCATTGGTCGCACCGACGATGTCATCAAAGTCTCCGGCTATCGCCTGGGCACTGCGGAGGTCGAAAGCGCCCTCGTGTCGCATCCGGCAGTGGCGGAAGCCGCAGTCATCGGTTTGCCGCATCCGGTGCGCGGGAATGCGATTCATGCCTTCGTTCTGCTCCGCGCCGGATATTCGCCCTCGGAAGAACTGGCGAATGAATTGAAAGCGCACGTCGGCAAGGTGATGGGACCTATCGCCAAGCCGGAGACGATTTCGTTCCCGCCGACTCTACCGAAGACCCGTTCGGGCAAGATTATGCGCCGTGTGCTGCGCGCTCAGGCGCTCGGCGAGCCGCTCGGCGACCTCAGTACGATGGAGGGGTGACCGGATCGATTTCCTGATAGTGTCAGTATGCGTAGGGAGGAACCTGCATGTCGATCGATGTAGTCGAACCAAAAACGATCAGTCAGTTCGAGGACGAACAGGGCATCTATCAGCCCGCGCCGCACATTGTTGAGCAAGCCAATATCACGGCGTACATGCGCTCGAAAGGCTTCTCAACTTGGGAAGAATTGTACCAGTGGTCGATTGAACATCCGCACCTCTTCTGGGCGGACATGGCGAACCGCCTGGAGTGGTATGAACCGTGGGAAAAAGTGCTCGACGACTCGAATAAGCCCTTCTACAAATGGTTCGTCGGCGGTAAGTTTAACATCGTCCACAATGCTATCGACCGCCATCTGAAAACTGCCCGTCGCAACAAACAGGCGCTCATCTGGGAAGGCGAGGATGGCAGTTATCGCGCCTTCTCCTATTTTGGCATCAACCGCGAAGTGTCGAAGTTTGCCAATGTCCTCAAGAGCATGGGCGTTCAGCCGGGTGACATCGTCTCGATCTACATGCCACGCATCCCCGAACTGGTTTTTGCGATGCTGGCATGTGCCAAGATCGGCGCGGCACACTCGGTGATCTACGGCGGCTTCTCGGTGGAGGCGTTGCGCGAGCGGATCGCGGATGCGCAGTCGAAAGTGCTGATTACCGCCGATGGCGGCTACATGCGCGGGAAGATTGTCGAGCTGAAGAAAATCGCCGATGAAGCGATGGGGCATAGCCCCTCGATCCAGACCTGCATTGTCGTGCGGCGCACCGGGCATAATGTTGAGATGCAGGCGGGCCGCGACTATTGGTGGCACGATCTGATGAGCCTGCCGATTGCGACCGCGCGCTGTGAGACCGTCCCGGTCGATGCTGAGCATCCGCTCTATATTCTGTACACCTCCGGCAGCACCGGCAAGCCCAAGGGGGTGGTGCATGTCCACGGCGGCTATGCTGTCTATATTGCATCGACCCTGTACTTTACCTTCGACATCAAAGAGGAGGATCGCTATTGGTGCGCTGCCGACCCCGGCTGGGTCACCGGGCATTCGTACATTGTGTATGGTCCGTTGATCGAGGGCGCCACATCGTTCATGTACGAAGGCGCACCCAATTATCCCTACCCGAATCGCTGGTGGAGCCTGGTGGAGAAGTACGGCATCAACATTCTCTATACCGCTCCCACGGCCATTCGCGGCCTCATGCGCTTTGGCGATGCCTGGCCCAACCGCCACGATCTGTCGAGTCTGCGCCTCCTCGGATCGGTCGGTGAACCGATCAACCCCGAAGCCTGGCGCTGGTTCTACAATGTCATTGGCAAGGGGCGCTGCCCGATTATGGATACCTGGTGGCAAACCGAAACCGGCGGTTTCATGATTACGCCCAACCCTACGACGCCGCTCAAGCCCGGCTCTGCCACCCGTCCGTTTCTCGGTATCCAGGCGGATGTGGTCGATGAACAAGGGCACAGCAAGGGCGCCAATGAGGACGGTTTGTTGGTGATCAAGTCGCCGTGGCCCGGCATGATGCGCACCATTCTGCGCGACCCGGATCGGTATGTCAATCAGTACTGGAACAGCGACCCGCGTGGCATGTACACGGCGGGCGACTCGGCGCGCAAGGACGAGGACGGGTATTTCTGGATCATCGGGCGCATCGACGATGTGATTAAGGTGTCGGGGTATCGCCTGGGCACGGCAGAGATCGAGAGCGCACTGGTGTCGCACCCGGCGGTTTCGGAAGCAGCCGCCATCGGTCTACCGCACGAGGTGAAAGGGACGGCGATCCACTGCTTCGTCATTCTGCGGGCTGGCATCGAGGAGACGCCGGCGCTGGAAGACGAACTCAAGGCGCACGTCGCCCGCGAGATGGGACCGATTGCGCGCCCGGAGAGCATCAAGTTCGTCTCGATGCTCCCCAAGACGCGCTCAGGCAAGATCATGCGGCGGGTGCTCAAGGCGCAGGCATTGGGTCAGGATCCCGGCGATCTTTCGACGCTGGAGGGGTAAACGCAGCGTTGAACGTTCAGCGTTGAATGTTCAACGCTGAACGTTCATTCAACATGATGGGCCAGTACGACTAGATTGTGCGGTTTCCCCTGGCGGTCCCGGATGTGATTGATGAGACGCCCTTCGAGTTTGAAACCCAGGCGTGTAAAAATGGCCTGGCCGGCTGTTTGTTCCTCGACCATATCGACGAACACTTTGTCTACCCCCAGTTTGCGCGCATGGGCGACGATTTCACCTGCCATGACGGAGCCAAGCCCGCAGCGTCGCCAGGCTTTGTCCACAATCAATTGAATGTCGGCCACGTGGCTCGAACGACCTGGCAACTGGCGCGCCGATGCATAGGCTACAATGGCGCCATCGGGTGCGACGGCGACGATCTGTCGCCAGTGCTCGGCATCGCGCGCATTGACCAGGCGCGCCACCACTTCCGGGCTGCGCAGGTCGTTCTCGGCGTGCAGCCAGTCGTTTTCGGGCAGTGCAGCGCCAAAGGCAATCAGCCGCTCGTTGTCTCCTGCTTCGATCATGCGGATGTGTACCGCTCGTCCGTCGCGCAGCGTGGCGTTAAAAGGAACCTGGGGAGGGGCAGTCGTCATTGGCAGCTCCTGTCATGGTGACCAAACCGTGAAATCTTGCACAACACCGATTATACCATTGTCGGTTCACAGGAGTGCGTATGATTCGAAATGATGGACGAGCGCCCTCTGATCTGCGTCCGGTGCGGATCAGCATCGACACCTACGGCTACGCCGAAGGTTCGGCGCTGATCGAAATGGGAAATACTCGGGTGCTCTGCACTGCCAGCGTCGAAGAGGGGGTTCCGCAATGGCTGCGCGGTCAACAGCGCGGCTGGGTCACTGCCGAATATGCGCTCCTGCCGCGCTCGACGGCACAGCGCACCCGCCGTGAACGCAACGGTCTCTCCGGGCGCACTCAGGAGATCCAGCGCCTGATCGGGCGGGCGCTGCGCGCTGCGGTGGCCCTTGAAGCGCTCGATGGCTTCACGGTCACGATTGACTGCGATGTGCTCCAGGCGGATGGCGGTACACGCACGGCATCGATCACCGGCGGATATGTGGCGTTGGCGCTGGCGCTGCATCGCCTGACTGCCGCCGGACGCCTTGCCGCCAACCCGATCCGGCGCGCGGTGGCCGCCGTCAGCGCCGGGTACGTCGGTGGAAACGCACTGCTCGATCTCGACTATAGCGAAGATAGTGTCGCCGATATGGATTGCAACCTGGTGTTGACCGACGATGGCGCGATTGTCGAGGTTCAGTCCACCGCTGAGGCGCGTGCGGTCAGTCGCGCGGAGTTCGACGTCCTGATCGACCTGGCAAGTGATGGCATCCATCGCCTGCTGGCGCTCCAGCGCGAGGCGCTGGCGCCGGTTGTGGAAAGGTTGGGGGTGGCAAGTGCGGAGTTGCAATCGGAAGATCGGAGCGTGGCAGATGGTGGCGCGTAGGAACGTGGCGCCGCCGTACCGACGGGTTCGCGGATTCTTTGATCGTTGTCTCATCGCCGATGAACCACGTACACCGGCGCCGGTCCGAGGTCGATGACCAGGCGACCCTCGCTGGCGATAATCGTCGATGAGCCGCCATCGCGTGTGATCAGGGCGGCGGTCGATGCGCCGGTGCGGATGCTGGCGCGTACCGGCGCCGGCGCCCACAACACGTCGATGGTTGTATCGCCGCGCTGAAACTGTGCGTCATACGCTTCCGGTCCGCTGACGGCGAACAGGTCGTCGAGATAGATGGTCCCTCCGCTGGCAAGGTCATCCGGTGCATCGTCGAGCACAATCGCGTCGAGGCGAGCCGGAAAGTCGACCCGCCCGTTGCCATTGCCGCTGATCCGGTCCCATTCCGGCGCAACGCCCACGATTGGCGCCTCCAGAATGCGCCATCCCGGCGGTCCGATTGCACCCAGGGTAAACTGCAACACTTCCCCTTCTGCATCGCGCACCCAGACTTTGAGCGTGTTTCCTGAACCGTCGCCGTACACCCACAGCCCCAGCGCGTAAGCGCCGTCGGGAATGGGCGCCGGGCGTTCGCGCCGAAAGACGATGAACTCATTGGTGCGCGAAGCGAATGTGTAGCGCAACTGTGCCGCGCCGCGCCCGCTGCGCGCGCGCTCACCGGTCGGCGTCAGATCGCCATACGCCTGATCGCCGCGCCGCCATGAACCAAACTGCTCGAAGTCGAGCACGGTAGTTCGGTTGAACAGATCACGCACGACCACCAGGTCGGCGCCCGCTAGATTCTCCACCATCACCCGATATGCGGTAAACGACGGCTTCAGGCGGCTATAGTCGAAATAACCAACGCCAGTCCCTACCAGACCATAGGGGTTGCCGGGGTCGTCCTTGAGCGTATACCAGAAAACCTTCTCAACACCGGCGCTCCAGAGCAATAACATTGAGCGCACCAGAAAATTGGCCTGATCCTGCTCATTCACCAGTCCAACGGGGTCGCGGTCGCCGCGCCCGCTCGACCACCCAATCTCAGTGACCCAGATCGGGCGCGCGCCGTACTGCTCGGCGACGGAACGCGCCGCTTCGACGCCGGCGACCAGGTTGCCGATCTCTGGCGCGCTTGGGCTGACATACGGATGGATGGCAAGAATGTCGAAACTCTGCCATGCGCCTGCTTCGGCGACCTGCCGCAGAAACGATGGCTCGAACGAATAGACCCCGCCGATCAGAATGGTCGCCTCTGGATGGACCGATCGGATCGCGGCGGAAGTGAGGCGCAGGAGTGTGGCATAGGCGACAGGATCAGGGGCAGGCTTCCAGAACAACGGATTGTCCGGCTCATTCCAGATTTCCCAATGGGAGATATAGTTGCGGTAGCGCTGCGCAACGGCGGCGGCAAAGGCGGCAAACCGTTGCGGATCGGGAGCGTAGAACGACACGCCGTGCGGAATGTCGCCGGGGAACGGGGTTGCCCATCCCGGCGGATGCCCGATGACTCCCAGAATGTTCACTCCACGTCGATTGAGCGCGCGCACTGCTTCATCGGTGAATGTCCAGTCGTAAGGGGCATCGGGCGTTGGCTGGATTCGAAACCAGTGGAAATCCTCACGCGCCCAACCGACCCCCAGGCGCGCGACGACGTCGGCCGGCACATGCATTGATGCAGGGTCCCAGTAGCGTGTTGCCAGATGGCTGTTAACGCCGAAGGGCGAATCACGCAGCGTTGCCCGGGACGTTTCCTGGACAACGAGCGAGGTTTCAGGCGGCGCAACTGCCGGCAACATCGCCAGCAGCAGTGCTGTCGTCACCACAATGGAAAGAATGCGGTCAATGCGGAACGGCAATGTCGAGCGCATGGTGCGGCAATTATATCAAATAACCGTCATCCACCGGCAACCCATCAACCTGACAGGAACAAAGAGCGCACTCAACCGCGCGCCACAGAGAGCGCGGATGCCCGCCGCCAGCTCCGCGCAGGCGGGGGCTGCGTGCGCGCATCTGTCTGAAAACGGCGTCAACGTCATACCAATGACGATTGACGATGCCGCATGCGTGTCATTCCGAGCGCAGCGACTTGTCATTCCGAGCGCAGCGACGGGTCATTCCGAGCGCAGCGACTTGTCATTCCGAGCCCTTCGCTTCGCTCAGGGTAAACGCAGCGAGGAATCTGCGCGGGTCGCGCAAGACCCCTCGCGCTGCGCGGGGTGACGATGCTGGATGTCCACCGGTCATTGGTATGAGAGGTGAGAGGGGTGAGGCGGGAGGGGCGAGGCGTGAGGCGCGAGGGACGAGGCGAGGGGTGATACCAATGACGATTGAAGATGCCGCATGCGTGTCATTCCAAGCGCAGCGACTTGTCATTTCGAGCGCAGCGACTTGTCATTCCGAGCCCTTCGCTTCGCTCAGGGTAAACGCAGCGAGGAATCGAAGCGGGTGGCGCACGACCCCTCGCGCCGCTCGGGGTGACCATGCCGGATGGTCACCGGTCATTGGTATGAGAGGTGAGAGGGGTGAGGCGGGAGGGGCGAGGCGTGAGGCGCGAGGGACGAGGCGAGGGGTGATACCAATGACGATTGAAGATGCCGCATGCGTGTTATTCCAAGCGCAGCGACTTGTCATTCCGAGCGCAGCGAGGAATCTGCACGGGTCGCGCAAGACCCCTCGCGCGGCTCGGGGTGACAATGCTGGATGTGCATCGGTCATTGGTATAAGTGCACTTCGCGCAAGCGGGGGCTGCGTGCACTTCGCGCGGGCATTCATGCTCGTGCGGCCGCATCGATCCGCACCATGTTTGCCGTCGCCACGCCGGTGAATGCGCGACCTCCAGGCAGGATCAATTTGGGTGGCGGTGCAGCGTATGCTCCCGCAACAGACGCACGCGCCAGATAGGTGTATTGGTGAATGCCAGGCGGCAATGTTTCAGCGGCAATTTCAATCCGGTCGTCAAAAGCGTCAATCTGGAAAATCGAACCGGCGTCGGTCTCGACCAGCGCAAATCCTGCGGGAAGCGCATCACGCACCGACACAAAGCGTCGTTCATGGAATGCTGCGAGTGTCAGCCGCACCTGCACCAACTGTCCCTGTTTCAACCCCACCGGATTGATCGGCGCACCAGTGCGTGGGTCCAGATATTCGCGGAGCAGACCGACGCCTTCGAATGAGAGGGGAGCGCTGACCGCGTGTGTCGTCTGCCACGCGACCAGCGCCGGCGCGCCGCTACTGGTGACAACCAGCGTGTTGGTTGGGCGCAGATCGGCAATGGGGATGGGAACCAGGCGCAGCGTGGCATCCGGCGTATCGGGCAGGGTGATGGGTGCGCCATTCAGGGAGAGGGTAACGGATGCCGACGCATCTGCTGGCATAATGACGCGCAGCGCCTGCACAACGCGCGCAGTTGTCAGCGCGTCGCCCCATCCGGTTGGCGTCATCCGAGCGATCAGCCAACGCGTGGCGTCGGTTGCCAGCGGATGGCGCGGGGATGCGTGATGGATCGCACGCATCGCCAGCGCCGTTGTGGCTACGTCGTCATAAGGGAACGCACTATCGGGCGGTGCGCTCCACCACGCCTTTCCATCTGCGCGCTGCGCCAGACTGATGAGCCGGGGCAGCGTCGGGCTGACGCGCGCCTGATCCGGCGGCAACACGAACAGATGGCATGCCATCCCGTGAACGTCCAGTTCACCCTCGTCCCAGTCACGCGGAAGCAACGACTCAACAACACCGAGTTGGGTCAGCGCAGAACTCAGGCAGAAGCGCGTTTCGAGCGGAACATCAGGATCACGCACAAGACGAAGCGCCAGGGTTGTCGCGCGTTCAAGCGACCCGTCGGGCAACGGGACACCGGCTGCCTTTGCGTCGGCGAGCGCCTCGAGCACGATGGCAGTGACGGCTGGATTTGACCCGCCACCGAAGCGCCATGACCATCCCCCATCGTTTGTCTGCCGTTCTACCAGGTGTTTGGTTGCTGCCTGCACATCCGGGCGCGCCTCTGTCAGCGACGCTGCCATCAGGATGATAGCCGCATCTTCGAGCGAATGTCGGTCAGGAAGTGCCATGAACGCGCGCGACTGTTCCAGCGACAGCCCCTTCAGCGACGGTGCAACGGCGAGATCGAGCCACCCCCACTCCGCCGAACCATCACCGGGTCTTGCGATCTGCGTCTCGAAGCGATCGGTCACAAGAGCGCCGCCTGAGCTGCTGATCGTTGCGGCAGGCGAGCGTACAGGAAGCGTCGTGCGCACTGTCTCGCTGAATGCTGCGCCGGTTGTCACCGTCGCCTGCACCTCCAGGGCAATAGCATCAGGCGCGCGCAGCGTGAACGGGAGGGACGTCACGCCTGTCGCTGGAATTGTGACGATCTGAACGCTCGATGTTCCATCAGGGAGGCGCAGTGCGACGCTGGTTTCTCGCGTTATGCCGTCGGTTGTCGTGAGACGAATGCGGGTATCGATCTGATCGCCAGCGCGCGCAAACGGCGGCGCAATAATCTGTGCGGCGACCGGTTGAACGACGGTCAATCGCGTGCTGACTCTGCCGATACCGCGTTCACCGGCAACCCACACATCCACCGGAACGATGCCGGGAGAACGCGGCAACCGCGCATTGATGCGCAGCACACCGGCGTCGTTCGTTCGTTCTACACGCCATACAACCGTTTGCTGCATCTCAGCGTCATCGGTCACAATCCGTACCAGCGTATCGACCGGTGTCGGAGTGTCGTTTGCATTGGTGACGGTAAGTGTGAGTGTGGCGTTCGTATCGGGTGTATACGTTTGTGCATCAGTCGTCAGCGTGAGTGACAGCGACGTGTCCACCGCTACAACCGGTAGATCGACCTGCAAGGGGTGTTGAACGGGCAGGCGTAGTGCAGGCGTCAATGTCACCCAAACACCAGGCGCATCATCAGGCGTCAGGGTCAATGTCATCGGTTCACCGGCGCGCAGGGTGCGCAATTCTTCCCGGACATCTCCCGAACTGCTGTGGACGGTCAGCAATGCTGGTCCTTCAGGAAGCGCCGTGAGCGGCAGGAGCAGCGCCGTATCGCCTGGTCGATACTGACGGCGGTCGGTCAGCAGCATCGTTCCTTGCTGCCCTCCGCGCCAATCGGTAAAGCCAGGCTGGTATGCGCGCAGAATAAGGTCGGTTGGCGGAGTCGCCTGAGCGACGCTGTCGAGTGAAGCGCGCACCCGATAGACGCCAGGCGCCGGAAGCGGTACGCTCAATATCGCTCTTCCATCGCTGTCGGTCTCGACCACACGACTCAGAATCGGTCGATCCACAGGCGATGCCGCAGCGTCATTGGATGCCTCGCCATTGAGCAGCGTCGCCTCGATCTGCACACGCTGTGCGGCGAGCGGCTGATCGCCGATAAGTGTGATGACTTCGACACTCGCTGGCGTCCCCACACGGACAATCGACGACAGCGTGCGAAGCCCGACGAGTGGCGCAGGCGGCGTTTCGAGCAGTCGTTCGATAGTGATTGCAGGTCCATATGGTTCGGCAACCCGGGCGCGGAAGCGGTAGCGATAGAACGAAGCAGGCGATAGAGAGGGTGTGGCAATCACCAGCACGCCGTTGCTATCGGCTACTCCTGTGCCCGACAACGGCGGTGGAGGGTCGGCTGCGCCGAACACGATCTCGCCATTCATTGGAGGGGACAGCGGTTCGCAGTCGATAGTCCAGGCGACATCGGCACCGGCAACCGGCAGTCCTTCCGGGGTGCGCACGGTTACCAGCACATCGTTGTTGTGATCCCTGGCGACCGTCACACGGAGCGGCATCGATTCATCGACATAAAATGCAAGTGTGCTGTCTGTATCCTGCGGTGTCGAAACACGATAGATACCGGGTTGCGCATTGTCTGAAAGCGGCAACGTTGTCTCAAAGACGCCTGTTCCATCGAGGGTGATCCGCTTCTGCACTGTGCGACCGGATGGATCGCGCACTTCAAGAGAGAGCGGCAATCCTGGCGTTGGCGGTTCGAACGATTGCCCGTCAACCTGACGGGCAAAACCGCGGATCGATACCTGTGCGCCTGGCGAATAGACAGTGCGGTCGGTTGCCAGAACAATGCGCAGGCGCGGCGCAGGCGCGGTCGGTGGTGGCGTTTCCAATGCAGCGAATGTGGACAGATCGCTGCTGATCGCCACAAGATCGCGCGGATTCATACTGCTCAAATCGATGGTCCACACCCCGCGGTCATCGCTGCGCCCGACGGCGACCGGTGAACCTTGACGGTAAAGTGCAAGCGGCGCATCAGGGATCACCGTTGCGCTGACCGTATCCGTTGTCCACACAATTGCGCGTTGCCCAATGACCTGAAGCGAGAGCGCAGCGCGCGAGACAACGAGAATGACGCCGGTTCCTGCGCGTTCGGGCGTGCGGAGGCGCAGGAAGTAGATGCCCGATGGCGGCGGCGAGCCATCGTCGAGCGTCACCGTCACGTTCGATTCGACCGTTGTATTGAGCGGATCGGCGAGTGGTTCGGACCATGAGCGCAAGAGTGACAGTCCGTAGCGTGACGGCTCAAAGGCAGTCCATTCCGAGTCGCTAAAACTCAAGGCGCGCAGCAGCGTGGCCTCATCGAGCCGATAGAGCGCCAGCCGCAATTCCGAGAGATTCGTCCGTCGCGTCAACACGCCAATGGTCTGATCGGGAAGCGCCTGGATCACACGCCCGGTCGCCTCTGGCAGGGTCAACGATGGTACAGCAGGCGCCGTAAAAAAACGCACCTGATAGTCACGTTCGAGCGCAACGCCGGCACGATCGGTGAGCGATGCCGGGATGGTGATGGTATACAGCGTTGCCGCCTGGAGCGATGCATCGATGCGCGCTTCACCATCGTTGGTGGTCACACGCAGGGCATCGACCGGCGGATCGATACGCAGTTGTGCGCGCAGCGCCTCGGCATCGACCGGAGTGCTGAAGATCAGGCGCACATTGCTTCCAGGCGGAAGCAGTTGCCCCTCGCCGGGGAACCGTCCGATCAATGCCGGTTTTGGCGCGGTAACGAAACTCCAGCGATACGGTTGTGCCAGGAGCGCCGTTCCATCCGCCAGCGCCGCCGGAAGCGCAACGGTGTAAGCGGTTCCTGCCTGCCACGCAATGGTGGGCGTATATGTCACAATCTGCGTGCCATCGGGCAAAAGCGCTTCTTCAAGCGTCCCAGGCGCCGCAGGCGTAATCGAAAGTGCGGCTTCGAGCGCCTGAAGATCGACCGGTTGCGAAAACACCATGCGCAGCGGTTCATACGGTCCCACCAGGCGCGCATTCGGCGGCGGCGACACCTCACGCACCATCGGCGCCAGCGTTGTAAACGACCAGGTATAGGCTCGTCCAAGCGGAACACCACTCTGATCGGTCAGGTCTGGATCGAGGGAGAAGGTATAGCGCACGCCAGGGCGCAGCGGCTCGGATGGACGGAACAGCAACGTCGCCGGGTCGAGCCAGGTGACGCTTCCCGCCAGCGGCGGGTCGCTCCGGAGAGCAGGCAGCGTCGCAGAGCGGGCAAGGGCGTCGAGCGAAACAATCGGGCGGCTAAACCGCACACCGACCAGCGTATCGAGTGCGACGTCAACACTGCCATCGCGGGGCAACAGGGCAGTGATGGCAGCAGGCGGCGCTGTCTCGAAGGCGAACGTGAACGGTTGCGCCAGCGGGCGAAAATACCGACTCAGCGCCGTTTCCGCAACCGTGATGTGGTAACGCACGCCAGCCTGAAGCGCAGTCGTTGGCGTGATCGTCAGTGTTGTGCGATCCAAATCCCAACCATAGACGACATCCGTCGCGGGATCGATACGCAACGCATGCTCGACGCTCGGCGGATTCATCGATGCACTGAACTGAATAGTGAGCACCGCGCGTGGCGACACACTGCGCGCGCCATCAGGCGGCGACACTGAAACAACCGCAGGAACGGCGGAGAGCGCGGGGAGGATGAGGAAACGCGCTCCTGGCAGCGCCAGGGACGCCACCACAATGACCAGCAAAGCGCCGGTCCAGATCACACCGATCTGTCGCAGCACACGCACGCGTCCTCCTCGACGGCAAGCGGCGAGGCATACCAACGAATGCCCGGGAAAATCGCTATCTCGTTTGCAGTATAGCACACGTCACAGCGATGATGCGCCGATCTGATAGAGCGTCTGCCAGACGCATGCCAGCCGGTTCCAATTGTAAGCCTCCGCTCGCAGACGCGCCCCCTGCGCCAGTTGCGCGCGATACGTCGGATCGGTCAACAAGGTCGTTATGCCATCCGCCAGCGCGCGCGCATCGCCGGGAGAAACGATCAGCCCGGCAGTGTCGCCGAGCATCTCACGCCGGTCGCCAACGTCGCCGGTCACGACCGGCACCCCTACCGCCATACTTTCGACAATCTTGAGCGGCGATCGCGCAGCGGCGGCTGGCGTCGCTTCCACCGGATCGACCGAACAATCGCCGACTGCCAGCCATGTGAGCGCAGTTTCAGGTGGAATGCGCCCTGCCCAGATGATCGTCCGCTCCAGACCACGCGCCCGGGCATATGCCATCAGCGCCGGACGATCATCGCCGTCGCCAATGATCACGAGGCGTGCCGTGGGGAGATGTTTCCCCAACATCGCAAACGCATCAATGAGCAGACGCACCCCATGCGCCACGGCGCTGATTGCGCCGAGATAGACCACCGTCGGATGATGGGTTAGACCAAGCGCCGTGCGTAGTGCCGCGACCTGACGCGCGTCCGGCGGCGTCTGCCGTTCCAGATCGATGCCATTTGGAACGTAGCGCAAGCGTTGTTCGGGCGCCCCCAGGCATCGCAGACGATCATAGAGGAAGTGCGTATTGACGCTCACTCCACGCGCCATCTGTGGCAGGCGATCCTCCCACCATGCCACAACCCGCCGTTGCCAGGCGCCGCCAAAACGATTTGCCTCCGCCTCGTAATCGTCGCAATCGACATACAGCGCCGTGCCGTTGCGTGCCGCCAGGATGCCAGCCAGCCCATTGATCGGCTGCGGCTTCGCCACATGGATGGCATCGGGGCGCAGGCGGACGGTTGCCAGCGCCAGTGCCAGGGCGCCTTGCAGTGAAACCGACGCCAGTTCCAGCGCGCCGAAGTGCCGTCGCTCGCCGGGCAGCCCGTACACGTGCATCTGCCCGACATAGGCGCAATGCACCCCGTCATGGGCGAACTGTCGTACCTTCAGCCGGTCGAAAGTCGGGTGGAGCATCAGCAGATGCGGTTCGTACCCCTCGCGCGCCAGGCGGCGCGCCAGCGGCAGCCAGCGCCCGCGCGGCGATGGATAATCGAGACCGGATGTGCACAGGAATGCGATGCGCATGCTATTTTGTCGCGGCGACAATCAGCGAGACGCCAAACCGGCGGCAGGGCGTCCGATCAAGAAGGTTGGCGACAGCGCGAAACAGCGGTTGCAGTTCACGTGGGCGCAGCATATCGAATGGCGGCGACATCCAATCGACGCGAATATCACGCCACCCCGTCTCTTCGAGCAGTTGTCGGATGCTGCGTGCCGTGTAGATGCGGGCGTTGGCATACCGATGATGAAGCGGATCGGGCAGCCATGAAGCAAACGCGATAAAATAACTATGCGGGATGCCGCGCAATCCATGGGTCTCGAATGGAAACCATTTGTTTGGCGCCGTCAGCAACAGTGTTCCATCCTTGCGCAGGACGCGCCGGATTTCGCGCAACACGGCTCGCTCGTCTGTAACGTGTTCAATCGTCTCAATACAAAAAACAACGTCAAAGGCGGCGTTCTGAAATGGCAACCATGCGCCATCAGCCTGCCCCACGCCAATTGTTGGCTTGATCTGAGGATGGCGAATAAATTCGTTCAGCCAGTGCTGATCGATATCGACACCCCAGACCAGCGCGGCTTCACTCCCGATTGCCAGGGTATAGGCGCCGTTACCACAACCCACATCAAGCGCCCGCGCGCCATGCCAGGATCGCATCGTCCGCAGTGCAGCAAGGCGCTTCTCGATACCCGTGTACCCATAGCGGATCGGTCGACCGCGATAGATCGTATTCTTCATAGGGTCTGAAGCGTTACAACACCCTCGGCGACGCCGTCTGCGGCGCCGGTTGTTCGGCGTGCGCTGCGGACGGTTCCGCCAGTTCTTCGATCAGGCGCACCAGCGGCATCCATGAGTCGCGCTCGCGCGCCACACGGATGTTTTGGGCAAACGGTTCAGCCAGCCCCTCACGGAAAAAGCGCACAATGGCATCCGCCAGTGCAACGCTATCCCCTGGCGGAACAATCAATCCGGTTTCACCGTCGTGGATGGTCTCCGGCATCCCGCCGACCGACGTTGCAATCATCGGCTTCTCGAACCCGATTGCCAGTTGCGCCACACCACTTTGCGTCGCTTCGAGATAGGGGAGTACGACCGCATCACATGCCGAGAAATAGACCGCGATCTGTTCGTTGGGAACATACTCGCTATGGAAATGCACCACGTCGTCGAGACCGAGTTCGCGCACCAGACTGCGATACGGACGATCATCCTCCCAGAACTCGCCGACGATCAACAATCGCGCAGGAATGTGCTGACGAACCAGCGGCAGCGCCCGTATCAGATGACGCAGCCCTTTGTAGCGCCGGATAAACCCGAAGAAGAGCAGCACCGGATCATCGGCGTTCAAACCAAGGCGGGCGCGCGCGTCGGCACGCGGCAACGGCGTGCGGCTGAACACATCGTAGGGTGGGTGGGTGACCCCTTTGATGCGCGCCCACGGCAGCGCGCGCCGCAGCAGTGCGAAATCTTCTTCGCTCATCACAATGAAGGCATGCCCACGCCAGAGAATACGCCGCGCCAGATACCAGTCGAACATACCACCATCAGGAGCAATGACGTGATGGCATAAAAAAAGGATGCGCACATTCGTATGCCGGTGCACCAACCGGGTCAGCACAAACAACATCGGCGACCAGAACGGCGTCCACCACTGAAGCAGCAACAGATCAGGGTTATCGCGCTGGATCATGCGAAAGGCCCGCCACCAGGTCAGCGGATTCATCGGGGTCAGCACCCGGTCGCACTCGATACGTAGCGCACTCTCATCAGGACTGGGGTCCATCGCCGTATTGCCGGGGTAGAGCCATTTGGGATACTGCTTGAGGTACGAGATCAACCGGACATCGTGGTGCTGGCGCAGATGATGGGTCAGGAGCGTGGTGTAGTGCGCAATGCCACCGCGAAATGGGTAAGTCGGACCGATCAGAGTAATTTTCATTGCGTCACCAACTCGAAGATTTCAACGCCGTCCCGGTCGTACACCAGGCGGAAGTGCGGACTTGTACGCAATCTGGCGGTATCGATACGGTCTGGCGCCGGAATGCCGCCGGGACCGGCAATCGATTGCGCGCCGCTATAGACGAAGGTATAGCCAGCACTACGTAACCGATCAATCGTTTCAGGAAGTGTCAGATCAATCACCACAGGACGGCCATCGGTCAACGGTCGGCGTCGCAGGTCGCGCGCCAGTGCGTTGATGTCTAATGCATACTGCGGATCGACGCTCAACTCGCTCCCATATGTCATCGGCGGCACATTCGTCTGTCGTCCGGCAAAGAACGGCAACCACCATCCGGCGTCCGTTCCGACGATCATATCACCGCCATAGATCGGATGACTGTTGACAATGAAACGCGCAGCCGGCGGCGTATTCGCGCGCACCCATTCCATTGCCTGCATATCCGCTGGCGTAACCATTCGCATATACGCTGGAACCAGATCGCGTTGCCATCCAACACCCCAGGCGCTGACGAGGATGATGGCGGTTGCGATGGGAATGATCGCCAGTCGTGGTGCAACCCGTTCCAGCACTTCGCCGATCGATGCCAGTGTGACGCCTGCCAGCGGCGTTGCCATCAGGTAGAGAATCATAGCGGCAACATCTCCCTGAACCACTCCGATGCCGGGCAATCCGAGCAGATGCGGCATCGCGGTCGCCAGAGCCGCCAGCACCCACCCGGCGGGCAGGAGCGCATGCCAGGAGCGTCGTCGCGCTGCCAGCGCCAGACCAATCAGCGCGGCTGCAATGACCGGACCTTTGAGATAAAGCGGTGCAAGAGCGGGTACCGCTGCCGCCAGAATCTGCCCGGCTGCGGCTTCGGGGCGCATGGCATGCACCACATTTCGATCCAGATAGCCACTCGAGACGTGCAGCAGCCATGGCAGCGTCAGCAGAAGCGCGACAGCGCCAATCGTCGCGGCGTGTCCCAGAGTCGCCAGCATCATGCCGGGTGAAGCGTGCAAACGCAGCGTCAGCAGAGAGACCAGGATCATCGGCGCTGCCAGGATGGTTGTCTGATAATGACTCAACGACAGCCCGGCGCTCACGATCCCTGCCAACGCCAGCAATCGCCAATTGTGGCGCGGCGACTCGATGGCTGCTATCCAGACGATCAGCACAGCGCCGAGAATAACGTGGCTCGTAACGAAAGGATTGCGCCCCCAAAACGTCAAAAAGGCCGGCAACGTATTATAGAACCCGACAATCAGCGCCGCCCATACGCCAGCGATCACGCTGCCGGTCAAGCGGACAGTCAATGCAAAGACAGTGAGAAGCGTGGCTGCATTCATTATTTGCCCGACCTCAACGACAGCGCGTGTCGCCGGGATGCCGGTGAGCCACGAAACGAATGCCGCATTGGCATGGAAGCCGTAGTGATACGTCAGGGTTGCCAGTGGCGCATACGGCTCCCATGACTGGAACAACCCCTGTCGCTCGACCAGCAGTTGCACAATCAGCGTGTGATGATAGCTGTCCACATTGGAGCCAACCAGCATCTCGCGCGTGGTATAGAGACGGGCAATCAGCGCCAGCGCCACGAGACCGATCATCAGGGGGACGATATAGCCTTGAGCAATCCGTCCGTTCGCCGGATCACGCTGTGGCGCGCGTTCTGACGCCTTTGTGTTGCGCCACACTGCAAACAGCCAGACACTCACGGCAAGAACCACATACATGATCGTCGTGAGACGATTCCAGGGCAGATCGAGAAGATCCGCCAGAAGCAACAGGATCGGCGGCAGCGCTGCTCCGATCCCCCACGCCACGCCAATGCGCTCGATGACGCTCAAGGTATGGTCGCGCCAGAGCAGGCTGATCAATGCCATCCCTGGAACAATCCAGAGCGCCAGCGCTGCGCCTGCCGGCAATGCCAGCCTTCCGGCGCTCGAAAGCGCCCAGACAAGAACGTCGGACGAACCAAAGACGGCAATCGCTGCCAGCCACCCGACCGCCAGTAGCGCCGGAATGACGGCGTATCGCGTCGTCGCCCCGCCGGAGCGGAGCACATTGCTCTTCAGCGCACTATCAAAAGGCTTCATCAGGGCGGCAATTATAGCAGATCACCCACGCATCGCCTGTTCCCACTCGATCAGCCGCTGCATCTGTCGCTCATTCAGCCCGATGATCGGACGGGCGCGACGCACCTGCTCCAGCGCCTCGCTGCTCGTCATCCCCTGCGCCACCAGGTATGCGGCGGTTGTCAGTGGTGCGCGTCCCACTCCGGCGTGACAATGGATCAGCGTGGGCAGCCCATCGGCGTGTGCGGCGCTGACAAACGCGACTGCCCGGCGCAATTGCTCGATAGTGGGTGGGTGAAAATCAACCACCTCCAGTCGCAGCACGCGATCCGGCGGCGGTCCCTCGAAGACATCCTCGCGTTCTGCCTGAAGACTCAGCACGGCGCGAATACCGAGCGCGCGCAGATGAGGCCATTGACCGGCATGAAATTCGCCGCCGACGTACAGCAGATCGTCGAGGCGGCTGACATTCAAACCAAAGAGCCGGTTCCACTGAGCCGTCGTGTAGCGCCACAACCAGGCGATGCCGTTCTTCGGAACAACGAGATCATCCACTGCTGATCGCTTCTCGGTCATCATTTGGTCCTGCTGCCCTATCGCACCGACGATACCCTTTGCAGAGTTGCGTGTGCCGCTCAACCTGCTATCATAAATGAGTGTGTTGCCATTCCACGACCACGCGATTCGAGCGACAACGACGCCAATTATACACGAGAATGGAAAGGACCTTCGATGCTCACCGCTTTCGTGCTCATTCAGGCTGAACCGGCAAAGATCGCGCAGATCGCGCAGACAGTCGCCAACCTGCCGAATGTTGCGGAGGTCTACAGTGTCACCGGCGACTTCGACATCATTGCGGTGCTTCGATTGGCGGAGTACGAGCAACTTGCCGAGGTTGTGCCGGAAAGCCTGGCGCGGATCGACGGTATCAGGCGCACCAACACCATTCTGGCGTTTCGTCGGTATTCGGCGCAAGATCTGAAGGCGGCGTGGGATATTGGTGTGGCGTAGCGGGGCGCCGGGATGCGGTGGCGACGCTGGGGTGCAATCAGTGTTGGAGTGCTGGCGTTGGCGGCATTGATAGCCGGCGCGCGCCCCGCGCGGCTGCGTCTTGTGCGGGTCACGCATGTCAGCGCAGCAATGCCGCCGGTGGCGAGCATGTCACTTCGGTACGCGCGGGGCGCGCGCCCGCAGTTTGTCGTCCTCGACGTTGTCGGCGCACACGGCGCCATGGGCAGCGCTACCATCGGCGGCGACCAGGAGTTCGTCGAAGCGCCGCTCGCGGGTGTGCCCGGCGGTCCCTACCGTATCGACGCTACGCTGGCGTACCGGATTGGCGGCTTCCTGATGCTGCGGCAGACGTCGTTTGTGGAAGAGGAGTCGGTTGTCGGGAGTTAAGGATGAGTGATGTTAACCCCTGCCCCTACTTATTCCGCCGCTTATGCTCACGTCGGGCGGCGCGCCGACTGCCCGATGGTCGTGGCGCAGCACCATTGGCGACAACTTTTTCTTCGCGCGCGGCGCCTTCACGCACGTTCGAGCGTTGTGTCGGCTGTGGACGCGCAGCGGCTCGTGCGCCCTTGCCGCGCTGCGACGCTTCCCACGCCGCAAGCTGCCCCGGATAGACGGAGGTGGCGTAGTAGATAGCATAGATGATCAGCGCAATGGACAGCACCGTAATGATCGTTATCCAGTACGGCGCCGTGAATGGCTCGATGGCGCTGCGCCGCAGCGCACCAACAATCGCTCCCAGCAAACCCAGGATGAGCATCGCATACCCCAGACGGCGCAGCGCCGGTCCGCGCACCGGGTTCGCATCGGCGTGCATAAAAGTCAGGTATGCGCCGGCGATGGCCACCACAAACTGAGCAATAAAAAAAACCCATTCCGGGGGGCCAAAGTTGGGGTTCGGAGTGACAAAGTAACTCGGGTCCATGGCGGGCTTCTCCTGCACGCGGGGCGTTCTTGTTCTATAATGACGCCGATTATACCAACCGCAGCAGGGAGCGTCAAACAGCGGTAGAAACGCCATCGTTCATCCTCCACGACAGGAGTCGCATATGCAACTTACAACCGTAAAGGTCGAAAACCCGGATGGACTGAACATTATTCTGGGGCAGACGCATTTCATCAAAACGGTCGAAGACATCCATGAGGCGCTGGTCAACACCGTTCCCGGCATCAAGTTCGGTCTGGCGTTCTGTGAGGCATCCGGCAAATGTCTGGTGCGCTGGAGCGGCTCCGAAGAGGCGTTGATCGATCTGGCGCGGCGCAACGCACTGGCGATCGGCGCCGGTCACACATTTATCGTTGTGTTAGGAGCGGGATACTACCCGATCAATGTGCTCAATGCTATCAAGGCGGTTCCCGAAGTGTGCCGTATTTTCTGTGCCACAGCCAATCCGCTCGAAGTCGTCGTCGCCGTGACAGACCAGGGGCGTGGCGTGCTCGGCGTGATCGACGGCAGTCCTCCCGCAGGCGTCGAGAGCGAAGACGATATTGCCTGGCGCAAAGGGTTTCTCCGTCAGATCGGATACAAGCTTGGCTGATGCTATAATGCTGAAACAGGAACAGCAGCAGTGCGGGGACATGCATGGACTATCTTGTGACCATTGGGCTTGAAATCCACGCGCAGATTCTGACGCGCTCGAAAATGTTCTGCGGTTGCAGCGCCGATTATGCACATGCGCCACCCAATACGCATGTTTGCCCGGTGTGCATGGGGTTGCCTGGTGCGCTGCCGGTGCCGAACCGGCGCGCTATCGAACTCGCAGCGCTCACCGGTCTGGCGCTCAACTGTCGCATTTCCAACGAAAACGTCATTAGCCGGAAGAATTATTTCTATGCCGACCTTCCATCCGGCTATCAGCGCAGCCAGTACGACGATCCGCTCTGCGTCGATGGGTGGGTGGAGATCGAGGGGGACCACGGGCCAAAGCGGATAGGGCTGACGCGCGTGCATATCGAAGAAGACACCGGCAAACTGGTGCATACGAACGATGGCGGGTCGCTGGTCGATTTTAACCGCGCTGGCGTGCCGCTCATGGAGATCGTCTCGAAGCCGGATCTTTCTTCGCCAGAGGAGGCGCGTCGCTATTTTCAGAAACTGCGCCAGATTCTGGTCTGGATTGGCGTCAACAGCGGCGATATGGAGTCGGGTGCGCTGCGCTGCGACGCCAACGTCTCGGTGCGCCCGGTCGGGCAGCAAGAATATGGCGCCAAAGTCGAGATCAAAAATATCAACTCGTTTCGCTTCGTCGAGCGGGCGCTGGCGTATGAGATCGAACGTCAGATTCGGGCGCTCAAAGCCGGTGAGCCGATCGTTCAATCAACGCGCGGTTGGGACGAAACCAGCGGGACGACGGTTGCGCAGCGCACGAAGGAGTTTGCCGAGGATTATCGCTACTTCCCGGAACCGGATATTCCGCCGTTGCACCTGACTGATGTCTGGATCGCCGAACGGCGCGCTGAACTGCCGGAATTGCCCGATGCCCGTCGTAGACGCTTTATCGAGGAGTACGAATTGACTGCGTATGACGCTGGTGTGTTGACTGATGAGCGTGCCGTTTCTGATTTTTATGAGCAGGCAGTCGCAGCAGCGCGCATACGTGGCGTAACGCCGAAGGATGTGGCGAACTGGATGACGGGTGAGTTCTTCCGTTTGCTCAAGGAAACCGGCGAGACGCTTGAGATCGCTGCGCAACGCCTTCGCCCCGACTACATTGGCGAAGTGCAGGAATTGCTGAACCAGGGCGTGATTACACGCACCAGCGCCAAAGAAGCGTTCGAGGCTTCTTTCCGCGAAGGGCGCTCTCCGGCGACGATCGTCGCCGAGCGCGGTCTGGCAGTCATTGGAGCGGGTGACGCGCTGACGGATCTGGTACGGCAGGCGATCACCGGCAATCCGAAGGTGGTCGAAGAATATCGGCGGGGCAAGGCGACCGCCATCAAATTCCTGATCGGGCAGGTGATGAAAGCCTCGCGTGGGCAGGCGAATCCGCAGGCGGTGCAACAGGCGCTGGAGCAGGAACTGGCGCGAGAGTAGGAGAGCGTACCTCATCAACCCTCGATAACGGTACGTATGCAGAAATCGCGTAGCGCTCGCCAGGGCGCTGCAGCAACCTGATGTCGTTGCGAGGAGGTTCTGAATGAGTGGTAGCGCTCTGTTCCGTCCGACGTTTACCGATCTGCGCGCTGAGGTTGAGCGTCGCGTGTCCAATGACGCATCACCTGAAACAATTACTGCGCTGATCGATGAGTTCCTGGCGGCTGGCGGCGATATGCCAGCTCCTCTCATTGAGTACGATGGCGCTGTGACCTGGCTGTTCCGTAGTTCCACCGCACAATCGGTGTCGGTCGTCGGCGATGTTCTGGGCTATCGTCTGGATCGGACGCAGATGACCCGGTTGCAGGGAAGCGATCTCTTTTACCTGACGATGCATCTGCCGCTCGATGCGCACATTGCCTATGCGTTTGCGGTCGATGCATCCGAGACTGCGGCGCGCGCACGCTGGCTCGACCGGTGCGTGCCCGATCCGCTGAATCCGCAGCGAATCGTGATGACCAACCCGCTACGGATGATGTCGGTGCTTGAGATGCCTGGCGCTGCGTCGCTCATCGCCGGGTTCGATACGCTCGCCGAAACGCCGATGTTTGCCGGCATCCATGGGCTATGGAGCGCCGCCCTGGGTTGCTGGCGGCGTCTGTGGGTGTACCTGCCTCCGGAGTACGATCCCGCTGCACGGCGCTATCCGACGCTCTATCTGCTCGATGGCGAGGCGTATCTGCTCTCGGCAGAGCTGCCCCTGATGCTCGATCTCATGATCGACCAGAACGAGATGTCGCCGGTTATTGCTGTGTTGATCGAGCCGCCGCCGGTGCGTGTGTCGTCTGTGGTCGGGTTGCGCTTTGTCGTTGATGATGTGGCGCCCTGGATCGATGCCCGGTACGCCACCTCCCACGATCCGCTCGACCGGATTATTGGCGGCGCCGATGAGTATGCAACTCGCGCATTGATGATTGCACTCCAACGCCCCGACCTCTTTGGCGGCGCCCTGGCGCAATCGCCGCAGACGCCACCAATCCGGCGGGTTGCCGCGCTGCTGGATCGTCGTGATGTGCGCAGAGAGGATGCCCCGCGTTGTTATGTGGATGTCGGGCGATATGATGATCCCGCAGCCGTTGAGTCGACGCAGGCGTTGTGCAGCGTCCTGGTAAGCGGCGGCGCGGTGGTTTCGTACCAGGAGTTTGCCGGCGGGCGCAGTTTCGCCGGCTGGCGGGTTACGTTGCCTGATGCGCTTCGCTTTCACTTTGGAACGTCGTCGCTCGCCAGTTTGGCGTAAATGAAGGATCGTCTATGGACGCGGTCATTCGCACCGAAGAATTGACCAAGCGGTTTGGCGATCGCGTCGCGGTCGATCGCATTAATCTCGAAATTCGTCCCGGCGAGATTTTTGGTTTCCTTGGTCCGAATGGTGCAGGGAAAACGACGACGATCGGGATGCTCTTGGGGCTGATTCGTCCCACGTCAGGTCGGGCATTCGTGCTCGGATACGACATTCAGCGTGAGGCGGCAGCCGCGCTCCGTGAGGTAGGCGCGATGATCGAAGCGCCGGCGTTTTATCCTTATCTCTCCGGGCGCGATAATCTCCGGGTGCTGGCGCGCGCCGCCGGTCTTCCCGACCGTCGCGTCGATGAGGCGCTGGCGCAAGTCGATCTGACGGCTCGGGGACGTGATCGCTTCAGTGCATACTCCCAGGGCATGAAGCAACGGTTGGGGATTGCTGCGGCGCTCCTGCACGAACCACGCCTGATTATGCTCGATGAACCAACCAATGGTCTCGATCCCGCCGGGCAACTCGAGATTCGCAATCTGGTGCGCTCGCTGTCGGGCAGTGGGCGCACGGTGTTCCTGTGCAGTCATCTGCTCCACGAGGTCGAGCAGGTCTGCCAGCGCGTCGCTATTCTCAAGCAGGGGCGCATTATTGCCCAGGGTGATGTGGCATCCCTGTTGCGGCGCGGCGTGCTGGTGCGCACGATCGGTGAACGTGAGCGGGCGGAAGCGATTCTCCGTTCGACGCCATGGGTTTCGCGCATCAGCACGTATGGCGACGCATTCCTGATCGACGCGCCGGGTGATCGTACTGCCGATCTCAATGCACTGTTGACCGCTGGCGGCGTGCCGGTGGCGGAAATTCGTCATTACGAAACCAGTCTGGAAGAGTTCTTCCTCGAAGTGACCGCTGAGCGTGAACGGTGATGATTAATCTCATTCGCGCGGAATGGCTCAAACTGTCGCGCCGTCCGTTGAGCTGGATCCTGCTGACGATTTTTCTCGTGCTGCTCGTGGTACAGGTGCTGGTTCAGTTTGCGCTGACGGTCGGCATGCCGGTGCGAAGCGGCGTGGTGAGCGCTCAATTCGAGGAGTGGCGGCGTGGCATCCTTTTTCCCGGGATCTTTGCAACGGCTCTCAGTCACGTCAATGGTTTGGGCGGCATTTTTGCCGTCATTTTCGCGGCTGGCGCGATTGGCAGCGAGTATAGTTGGGGGACGCTCCGCACCCATCTGGCGCGTGATCCGGCGCGAGGTCGCTACCTGCTGGCGAAGCTGGCGACGATTATGCTCGCGCTGGCGGCGGCAACGCTGCTGGCAGTGGCGCTTGCGTCGCTTCTGGGGGTGATTGTGGCGCCGCTCCTCGGTGCGAGTGTGCGCATTTCCTCCGGCGATCTGGCAAACCTGATCCTGGGGGTCCTCCGCGCGCTCTATGTGTTGCTGCCATACGTCCTCCTGACGGTCTATGCCGCATTGCTCACCCGTTCGCTGCTTGGAGGGCTGGCGGTCGGCCTCTCCTACATCATTGTCGAAGCAGGTTTCGGCGCGCTGGCGTTGCTGCGCGTTCTCGGAGGCGTCTGGGCGCTGGTGTACAATTTGACCATCGGGCAGAATATCAATACCCTGACGCTGATGAACCGCCATGCCTTCGGACTGCGTCCGGAAACGACAGCACCGCTCGATCTCTCCCAACTGCCCTCGCCACTCCAGGCGACCCTCGTGGTTGCCGTCTACTCGACGCTGTTCTTGGTCCTTTCGTTGCACCTCTTTCGCACCCGCGACATTGCCGGTCCGGGCTAATACGGTCACCGTTTACGACGTGCGCGGTTCGATCAGCAGCACCGAAGGCAATGTTGTGAAGGAGTCGATCTGCCAGCGCACATCACCCACGTCCACAAACAGACCACTCGATGAGCCGCCATCGAAATTGAGTGCGCGATCAATCTCCAGGTCTGAGGATGCCAGCCAGGTCGCCAGTGCCTGGAGCGAAAATGCACTGGTTGGGCAGACAATGATCAGGAGGCGCCCTGCGCGATCCATTGCAACCGCAGTGCGGCGCGCGCGCTGCCCATTGTCAGAGATTTCGGCAACGACACCTCCAGGATAGACCAGCATCGGAAACGACTGGATCGCCTGATCGAGCCGAACCGCAGGGTCATATGGCTCTTCCCGCAGCGCCTGGATCCAGACTCGCCCGTCGGCGGATGCGGCGAGCATGCCGCCGAAACCGGCGTAGGACGCGCCGTGTGCTTCGCCATCCGCCACGATGAGCGCCGTTGCCTGATTGTCTGCGGTAAAGAAGCCACCGTTGATTGCAACCAGCGGATGGTGCGCTGCGACCCAGGTACGGAGAAGTTGCGGTGTGTCGGGCGCATAGCGAACGCGCAGACGCACCAATGCTGGATCAAGCCGCACCGCATAGATCGGGGCGGCAGTGTCCGGCACGACCCCGGCAACCGCCAGATTGCGGACCTCGATGCCGCGTGCAGCGACAACCCATCCGCTATCGGCGGAACCCGGCTCTGTGCTTGTCGGCGAAGGAGCGATGGTTGGCATGCGTGTCGGAACCAGACGCGTTGGCAATGGTGTAGCGCCTTTGCCGCATCCGGTTGCCAGAGCCACAGCCAGAACCCACATCCACTTGAGTGTCGCGCTCATATCCGCTCACGATGCAACCGTGCGCCGTTCCGCGTGAAACGCGCGCCATGCCAGAAAAAGCAGCGTCAAAGCCGTCAAGGGCAGCACAAACAATCCCATCACCGTGCTGAACGCGGGCAGGGCTTCATGCTGCGTCGCCGCCAGAATGAGATAGAGCGTATATGCGATATAGTACCCCAGGAACAACCATCCCTCCCAGCGCGCAATCAGTCTGCCGGTGAAGAAGATCGGCAGACACGCGACGGCAACTGCAAGCATGACCGGCAGATCGAAGTTGAGCGCCGCTGGTGCGACATTCACGCCTACCGGCGCCACAATGCTGCTCAGACCAAGGACGGACAGAAGGTTAAAAATGTTGCTGCCCACGACGTTCCCAACCGCAATATCACGTTCGCCGCGCAGTGCTGCGATAATTGAGGTGGCGATCTCCGGCAGCGACGTTCCAACCGCGACAATCGTCAGTCCGATCACCAGTTCGCTGATGCCAAATGCCCGTGCAACACTGATCGCCCCGTCGACCAGCCAGCGTGCGCCGAGCACCAGCAACGCAAGCCCCCCAATAAGCAGCAGTATATTCTTGATCCAATCACCGACCGATTGTGGCTTACCGGTGTCGAATTCTGAACGGTACTCTTGCTGCACTTCGGCAGACTCTTTACGACTCTGGCGAATCGCAAAGACGGTATAGATCACAATCCCGCTGAACAGAATAAGCCCATCGATTCGGTTGATGACGCCGTCCATCGCCATGATGAACACCAGCGCCGATACGCCGATCATCAATGGCACGTCGAGACGGATGAGTTGCTGCTGCACGACGAGCGGTGTAATGACCGCCGAAATGCCCAGAATGAGCAGCACATTGGCGATGTTGCTGCCAACAACGTTTCCCAGCGCCACGTCTGCGCCATTCGGACCGGCGAGCGCCGATTGAATGCTGACTGCCAGCTCAGGTGCACTGGTGCCGAAAGCGACGACGGTCAATCCGACAACCAGTGGCGATACCCCCAATCCCAGCGCCATCCGCGATGCGCCGCGCACCAATCCTTCTGCGCCGACGATCAAGAGCGCCAGCCCAAGGACAAAGAGCACGATGGTAATGATGTCCATGTTGTTCCGTTCCGAATACACGGGTAACCCAACGATACTACTCGTGTTATTGAACCAGAAGAAGCCATCGTTCGTCAAGGGAACTTTGCACAATTGCATCGGAGAGTCTTTCCTTGCGAGAGGGAAAGATAAATTGAGTTGCAGTCTCAGTTCTCAGTTCTCAGTTCTCGGTTCTCAGTTCTCAGTTTTCAGTTCTCAGTTCTCGGCGCTCTTCACCCTTGCCGCCGCCGCTGCTTTCTGTTACACTTACCCCTGTAAGCCCCGACGATGTCGTTCACTTCGGTCGAGATACGCCGGCGGCTCGGTTGTTGACCGGCCTATTCGTAAATGCGCGAGGTGCAGCGTGAGCGGGACACGCCTTCCGCCCAACCCGTGGCTGGCAGACCACGTGATTTTTTTTACGTCCCGCTGGATGGTGTGGGGCGCGACGCTCCTCTGGGTGCTGGCGCAGGGGTTGCTCGATGCAACGCAACTGTGGGCGCTATGTCTGGCGTTGCTGGTCAACATGCTTGCCACACGGTTCGCGCAGTCGTATTTGCGCATTGTCCGGCGTAATCCGGCGACCCTGATGATCGACATCGTCTACGGTGTGGCACTGGTCCTATTCAGCGGCGGATGGGATAGCGCGTTTCTCCTCTGTGCAAGTAGTTCTCTGGTATTACCGGCGTTGATGTATGGCTGGCGCGGCGGTATAATGGCAGGGCTGACGTTTGTATCGATCGATCTTGCCGCACTGTGGGCTGCGGGAGCGCCGCCCGCCGATCGCCTCCTGACCGGCGAGGTATCTGGGATGACGCTGGCGCTGACGATGATGGCGCCGCCGTTGTTTGGCGCTCTTGTGCATCCTCTGGTTGAAATGATGCGCGACTACGTCGAACATCGACGCGCGCCATCGCGTCGTTCACCCGAACGGTCAGACATGCGTCCACGCCGCTCTGCCCCGCCTGATGCGCCATCTCTGCCGCGCGAGAGCGGTGGGGTTCGTTCCATATCGCGTGATGCCAGCGAACCGTCGCCGGTGGCGCAGGCAACGCGCATTCGCACCGCAGAACATGGCGCGGATGAATTGCGCCGCCTGCTGTTTGCGCCGCTGGCGGCTACCGACGTCGAATTGGGAACGGCGATTGATATTCTGACATCGCGGTTCAGCCAGCATACCGGCATCGCGGTTCGCGTCACGCAATTGGGGCGAGCGCGGCATGTCCGCCATGCCCAACGCCAGTTGCTGGTGCGCCTTGCACAGGAAGCATTGCTCAATGTTCAGCAACACGCGCATGCCTCGTCGGTCAATGTAACGTTGCGGTACGACTCGTCGTCAGTGGTTTTGATGATTCAGGACGATGGCATTGGCTTGCTCGATGGAACGTATGAGCGCCCTGGATGGCGCTCCCTGCGCACCTTGCAGTATCGTCTCGCCGAGCACGATGGTCGTCTCGATGTGTTTGAACTCGATGGAGGCGGCGTAACGGTGCGTGTGTCGCTGCCGCTCGATTGACAGTGCGTTCGGTTCTTCGGTTGATCAGCCTGGGTGCTGCGGCTGTGCTGTTGATCTATGGCGTGCTGCAGCCAATCGACCAGGATAGTCGCTGGATGGCGGCGTTGTGGATCGCGCTGCCGTTGCTGTATGTCGCTGCGCGTTTGTCGCTGCCTTCGGCTTCTACCGGTATCGCTCGCCACGTTCAGCATCTCGCTCTGGCGATGGCGATTGGCTTTGTTGCGCTGTCGCTCCAACTGCTCCGCCAACAGTTCGTGTATGCGGACGCTATTGCCGGTGCTGTGTTTGTTGATCAGCAGACCGGTCAGACGACCAGTAATGTGCGTAAGGTTGTAGCAGCACTGAAGGTTCAACGTGGACCAGTCCTTGATCGCAACGGAACGGTGATTGTGGCAACCGAAGTTGTCGAAGGCGGGTATGCAGTGCGTCGCTATCCGCTTGCGGCAATGTATGATCCGACAGCGTTTGGAAATGTCGTCGGCTTCTTCAGCAGTCGTTTCGGACAGTCCGGCATTGAGGCGACGTACAACGACTATCTCTCCGGCGAGCGTGATTCGTGGCGACGGCTCCAGGATACGTTGCTCGACCGTCCGCGCGTTGGCGATACGGTTCGCCTGACTATCGATGCGCGGTTACAGGCTGCGGCGCACGCGGCGCTTGGCGAACGCATTGGCTCGATTGTGGTGCTCGATCCACGCACCGGCGCGGTGCTGGCAATGGTTTCGCGCCCCGGTTTTGACCCACGTGGGCTGGCGTTCAATCCTGCTGCGCCCGACCGTCAGGCGGAAAATCGGCGGATCGACGAATATTGGCGCGCCATCAACGCCGAAGGCGCCGGTCAACCGTTGCTCAATCGTTCGACTCAGGGGCGATATGCGCCTGGCTCGACATTCAAAACTGTGACTGCCGTGGCTGTGTTGCTCCATCCTGAGCAGGGGCGTCCTGATGCCATCGATTGTCCCGATGAGCGCCCAACCGAACCTGGCGCGCCGCCGGTGGTCAATGCCGTGCGCACCGGGCTGGAAGGGATCATCCGTTCAACGCCGTTCCCCGCTGAACCGAATCTCGAACGGGTCTATGCCTTCTCGTGCAATACGGCGTTTGCCGAGTATGCGATGCGACTTGGACCGGACCTGCTCGCTGAAACTGCCCGCCGTTTCGATATCGATCGCCCCCAGGAAGCGTCGAACGTCTACAATGGCTTTACCGACTTGCCAACCCTGCCAAGTCTGCTCTATGTCAATCCCGGTTTTCTGAACAGCCGTGCTGCGCTCGCCGATACCGGCTTTGGTCAGGGAGAGTTGCAGGTCACGCCGTTGCAGATGGCAATGGTTGCTGCAACGATCGCAAATGATGGTATGATGATGCGACCATTTCTGGTGGCGGAGATTATTCGTCCTGATGGGACGACCGTGGTGCGCAACGGTCCGCGCCCAATCCGGCGGGTGATGCCGGTTGACGTCGCAGCGCGTATGCGCTCAAATATGCGCGCCGCAGTGGCATATGGTTTCGGTAAGGCGGCGGATGCAGTTCCTGGCGTGGAGGTGGGCGGTAAATCCGGCACGGCTGAATATCCCTGCCCGACATCGGCTGATCCCGAACGGCTGTGCGCCCACGCCTGGTTCATTGCAATCGCGCCCGTCGATCAACCGCGGTTTGCCGTCGTGGTGATGATCGAAAATGGCGGTGAAGGTTCGCGTCTTGGCGCTGAAGTGGCAGGTCAGGTCTTACGGTCTGCATTCGATGTCGTGAGGTAGGTCCGCAACGCGCCGAGGTTCGTTGCGCCTGACGCTACAGGTGAGTGCGCGGATGGTGCTGGGAAACGTCCTGCTTCGACTAGGGGCTGTCGTCAGCATTGTCACGCTGACCGGATGTGGCATGGCGCCGGTATCGACGGTGCGTTCCACAACGGCGGCGACTGATGCGCTGCCTGCATGGACTGAGGGAATTGCGACATCGGGTGCGTCCACTCCCGCAACTGCGACAGTAACACCGCTCCCTTCTCCCACGCTTGTTCCGACGCCGATTCCAACGCTCACTCCAACGCCTGATGTGCCTGCGCTCGATGAACGACTTCAGATTTTCGATGAAGTCTGGCGCATTGTGAACGAAGAATATCTCTATGATGATTTTGGCGGCATTGACTGGGAAGGGCTGTATCCCGACTATCGCGCCCGGATTATGCGGGCGCAATCGCGCGATGAATTCTATGCGGCGATGATCGATATGGTCGCCCAACTGAACGATAACCACTCACGCTTCGTCCCGCCCGCTTCTGTCGAAGCGGAAGATGCAACCGCCAGTGGACAGGAGACCCGTGTCGGAATTGGTGTGAGCGTTCAACCGAAGCCGGATGGCGGGTTTATTCAGCAGGTCTTTCCGGAAAGCCCCGCAGCGCGCGCCGGGATTCGTCCGCGTGATCGGATTGTGGCAGTGGACGGACGACCGTATGCGGTATCCGATGGTGATCTCCAGGGCGACATCGGCACGTCGGTGCGTCTGACGATTGCGCGCCCCGGCGCAAAATTGCGCGATGTGCTGCTCACCCGTCAGGAGGTGCGCGCCAGTATTCTGCCCTACTATCGCCGTTTCCCCGGCGATATTGGATATGTCGCTGTGCCGACGCTCTGGGTTCACGATATGGGAGAACAGGTGAGCGGCGCCCTCACCGATCTGGTGGCGGGTGGTTCGTTGCGCGGTCTGATCCTCGATCTGCGCTCGAACCGTGGTGGTTGGGGTGAGGTGTTGTCGGGGGTGTTGAGCCATTTTGTGCGCGGGCAGGTCGGTGTCTTTTTCGGGCGCGACTATGTGCGTCCGCTGGTCGTCAATCCGCCTGCCGGGCCGGATATGCGCAATCTCAGCGCCGGTCTGGTCGTCCTGATCGATGAAGAGACTGCTTCCTACGCCGAGGTGCTGGCAGCGGTGTTGCAGGCAGAAGCGGGGGCGATCGTCGTCGGGGCGCGATCGGCAGGGAATACGGAAACGATCTATGCTCACGCGCTGCGCGATGGGTCGCGCCTCTGGCTCGCGCAGGAAGGGTTTCGGTTGCGCAATGGCACAGACCTGGAAGGGCGCGGCGTCATTCCCGATGTGTTGCTCGAAGTCGATTGGACGCGCTATAGCGAAGATGATGATCCCCAACTGCTTGAGGCGCTGCGGTTGCTTGGTGGAGGACCAAAGTGATGCAACGCGCGGCAACGATCGAACGGCAAACGGGCGAAACCAATGTGGCGCTGATGCTGAACATCGACGGTTCGGGCAGGGTCGATATTGCTACCGGCATTGGGTTCCTCGATCATATGCTTCACCTGTTTGCACGTCACGGTCTGTTCGATCTGGCGGTCCGCGCTGACGGTGATCTCCACGTCGATGAGCACCATACGGCAGAGGATGTCTGCATCTGCCTGGGGCAGGCATTCGATCGAGCGCTTGGCGAGCGCCGTGGGTTGGTACGCACGGCGCATGCGTATGTGCCCATGGATGAGGCGCTTGGATTCGTTGCGGTCGATCTGAGTGGACGACCGTACTGTGTAGTCGATGCGGCATTTGTGACACCGCGCGTCGGTCGGCTTGGCACCGATCTGATTGCCCATCTGTTTGAGAGTATTGCCGTCCACGGGCGCATGAATCTGCACGCGCGCGTCCTGTATGGGCGCAATGACCATCATAAAGTCGAAGCGTTGTTCAAGGCGCTCGGTCGCGCGCTCGATGCAGCGACGCGCATCGATGAGCGGCTTGGCGGCGTTGTTCCCAGCACGAAGGGGGTCCTATGAAACTCGATGCAACGCTGGTGGTTGATGCGCGCCGACTCAACGAGGCGGGCAAAATTGCGCGCGCCGCCGAAGCCGTGGGGTTCGCTGCGCTCTGGACGCCGGAAACGCAGCATAATCCCTTTTTGCCGCTGACGCTGGCAGCCGATCATACTGCCGAGATTCATCTGGGGACGGCAGTGGCGATTGCGTTTGCGCGCAGCCCGATGGTGATGGCGCAGATCGCCTGGGACCTTCAGGCGTTCTCTGGGGGACGCTTTATCCTGGGGTTGGGGACGCAGGTGAAGGCGCACATCGAACGGCGCTTCGGCATGACATGGGATCCGCCGGTTCCGAAATTGCGTGATTATATTCAGGCGCTGCGCGCAATCTGGCAGGCATTCCAGACTGGCGCCAAACTCGATTATCGCGGTCAGTTCTACAACCATACCCTCATGTCGCCCTTCTTTAACCCTGGTCCGATTGCCGATCCCCACATTCCTGTTTATATCGCCGGGGTCAACGAAGGATTGGCGCGTCTGGCAGGCGAGTTGTGCGACGGTTTTCACGTCCATCCCTTTCATAGTGTAAAGTATATTAATGAGATTGTCCGACCGCAGGTGGCGGCCGGCGCGGCAAAGGCGGGACGCGATCCGTCGCAGGTGAATCTGACGAGCAGCGTGTTTCTCATTACTGGTCCCGATGAGGCAAGTATGGAAGGTTCTCGCGCATTTGTGCGCGAACAGATTGCGTTCTATGCCTCGACTCCAACCTACCGCGTGGTGCTGGCATGTCACGGCTGGGAGGACGTCGGCGAGCAGTTGTCGCGTCTGGCAGCCGCGCGGCGCTGGTCCGAAATGGGGGCGCTGATTACCGACGATATGCTCGATGTGTTCGCCGTCACGGCGCCGCTTGATCGGATCGGCAAGGCGCTGCGCGAACGCTACGACGGCGTCCTCGACCGGGTCGGCAGTTACCTGCCGTACACGCCAGGCCCGCTCGACGATGCGTGGCGGCAGGCGGTGCGCGATGTGAGCAGGGGGGAGTGAGGTGAAGCCATGCCATTACAGATCGATCTGCCACGAGAAGCGATTGCCGACTTCTGCCATCGCTGGCGCGTTGTGGAATTTGCAATCTTCGGATCGGCGCTGCGCGACGATTTCCGTCCAGATAGCGATGTGGACATCCTGGTAACATTCGAACCAGGCGTGCAGTGGACATTTCAGCAGTGGTTGGCGATGGTGCGCGAACTGGAGGAGATATTTGGTCGCAAGGTGGATCTGGTTGAGCGGTCGCTGGTTGAACAAAGTGAGAACTATATTCGTCGAAAACATATCTTAAGTCACCTGGAACGCGTCTATGTGGCGAGATGATGCTTATTTGCTGGACATGTTGATTGCGGCCAGGATAGCGCGTCAGTTCAGCGAGGAACTTACGTGGGAGGATTTTCGACGTAATTCCCTCTACCAGCACGCCATTGCAAAGGCTCTGGAGAACATCGGTGAAGCCGCGCGTAAAATCTCAGACGAGACGAAAATGGCTCATCCCGAAATCCCCTGGTCTCAGATTATTGCATTACGGCATCGCATCGTGCATGATTACTTCCGTCTTGATCTGTTCAAAGTGTGGGATATTGTGCAACACGATGTTCCTGACTTGATCAGGATGCTTGAACCTCTGGTTCCACCGGAAGAGCCGTAATGCTGCGCAATGCTCGACAATGCCCGTCTTTTGTATCCATCGACTGACATTGCTCCGTTTGCCGCTCCTCATCCTGACGCTGCTGCTGACGCTGATCCCGGCGCACCCCGGCAGGGCGCAGGGCGATTTCTCGTTACGCTTCTACGGCGCCGGGCGCGATGGTGTTGATCGCGTCGTCATCCCGCTCGATGCGCCGCCGCGCCCGGTCGATGTCGGCGATGATTTCACCATCGAGTTCTGGCTCAAGGCGCTCCCCGGCGAGAATGCCGCACCTCCCTGCATACCCGGCGGCGATACCTGGATCAATGGCAATATCGTGTTCGACCGCGATGTCTACTTCGCTGGCGATTACGGCGACTATGGCATCTCTCTGGCCGGCGGACGGCTTGCGTTTGGCGTCAACAACGGCGCAGAAGGAACAACGCTCTGCGGTCGCGCTGAGGTGACCGATGGACGCTGGCATCATCTGGCGGTCACGCGCTCTGCTGCCAACGGTGCGCTGGCAATTTTTGTCGATGGACGCCTCGACGCCAGCGGCGATGGTCCAACCGGCGATGTCAGTTATCGCAATGGGCGCGCTACACCGTATCCTGCCGACCCGTTCCTGGTTATCGGCGCGGAGAAGCACGATGCCGGTCCTGAATATCCATCGTTTCGCGGATGGATTGATGAGGTGCGCATCTCACGCGTTGTGCGCTACCGCGACGCCTTCACTCTGCCATCCGCGCCGTTCACTCCCGATCCCGATACGGTTGCGCTGTACCATTTTGACGAAGGTGCGGGCACAGTGGTCTACGACACATCGGGCGCTCCGGGTGGTCCAAGCAACGGCTTCCTGCGCGTTGGCGGATCACCCCCTGGTCCTGAGTGGTCGAATGATACTCCCTGGCGGATTGCAGCAGAACCAACGACTGCGCCAACGTTGTTGCCAGCGTCAACCGCGCTGCCGATGCCTTCGCCAGGCGTTCTCGCTGTTGCCGAAACCGGCACGCCTGTGCTGGTGGAAGCCGCTTCGCCAAACGCGCTTGCGCCATCTGTCGCTCCGGTGATAACGGCTGTGCCCGCCACGCAGGATATGCCAACCGCTGCACCGGTCATTCCTTCTCCAGTTGCTGCCCCTTACGTGTCTGCCGGTCCACCGCTCTGGCTGGCCGGCGTCGCTGCTATTGGATTGCTGTTGGCGGGTATCGGGCTTGCGCTGATGCTGCGGCAGAATAAGCAATAACCCGGAATTCATAGATTCAAAACGTGATGTCATCTCCTGATAATGTTGCAATTGTACAATTGGTTGTGTGGTAACGCGAAGGTGTTGAGATGCGCAATCGTCGTTTCCGGTTCACGTCTATCCTGATGGCGCTCATCGGTGTGGTGTCCTTCCTGTTTGCCTCGTCTGCACCCGCTTCTTCGCCAGAACCTGCGAGTAGCGGCTACGCGCTCCGGTTCTACGGGAACGGCAGCGGCGACATCGACCGGGTGAAGGTGCGGATCGATCCGCAGGTTCCTGCCGATGTCGGCGGCGATTTCACCATCGAGTTCTGGCTGAAAACGACGGCCACCGGCGGCTCGTGTTCGCCTGGCGCTTCTGGCGATGGGTGGATCGCCGGCCGGACGATCATCGACCGGGATGTGTATGGCAATGGCGACTACGGCGATTACGGCATCTCGCTGGCGGCGGGGCGGATTTGCTTCGGCGTGGAGCGCGGCGCGACGGGAACGACGATCTATGGCAGCACGAATGTGGCGAATGGGCAGTGGCGACATATCGCGGTGACGCGCAACACGAGCAGCGGGCAGATGCGCATCTTCGTCGATGGGCAACTCGACGTGCAGGGAACCGGTCCTGCGGGTGACATCAGTTACCGCGACGGGCGCGCAACAGCGTACCCGAACAGCGACCCCTTCCTGGTCTTCGGCGCGGAGAAGCACGATGCAGGATCAGAGTACCCCTCATACGCAGGGTTGCTCGACGATATCCGCATCTCGAATGGGGTGCGCTACACCGGCGCCTTCACACGCCCAACGGCGCCGCACGCCGTGGATGGGCAGACGGTCGCGCTCTACCGGTTCGACGAGGGGAGCGGTACGACCATCAGCGACGCAACCGGCGGCAGCCCTGGGGTGCGGCAGTTGGGTGGATCGCCCGCCGGTCCGGTCTATGTGACGGATACGCCATTTGGCAGCACGCCGCCTCCACCACCGCCGAACCTCGAACCGCGCGCCTATCTGCCACTGGTGGTGCGCTGATGAGGCATGGAGTTCGTTTGCTGGCGCTGCTCGTCTGTGTGGCGTCGGGATGGTTGCTGGCGTTAATGGCCGGCTCCGCATCGCGTCCGTTGCGGGCACAGTCGTCGGGCGGCTACGCGCTCCGGTTCTACGGCAACGGCGTAAGTGATATCGACCGGGTGAAGGTGCGGATCGATCCGCAGGTTCCCGCCGATGTCGGCGGCGATTTCACCATCGAGTTCTGGCTGAAAACGACGGCCGCCGTCGGCGCATGCTCGCCGGGAAGCTCCGGCGCCGGCTGGATTACCGGACGGACGATCATCGACCGGGATGTGTATGGCAATGGCGACTACGGCGATTACGGCATCTCGCTGGCGGCGGGGCGGATTTGCTTCGGCGTGGAGCGCGGCGCGACGGGAACGACGATCTATGGCAGCACGAATGTGGCGAATGGTCAGTGGCGACATATCGCGGTGACGCGCAGCGCGAGCAGCGGGCAGATGCGCATCTTCGTCGATGGGCAACTCGACGCGCAGGGAACCGGTCCGACCGGCGACATCAGTTACCGCGACGGGCGCGCAACAGCGTACCCGAACAGCGACCCCTTCCTGGTCTTCGGCGCCGAGAAGCACGATGCAGGATCAGAGTACCCCTCATACGCAGGGTTGCTCGACGATATCCGCATCTCGAATGGGGTGCGCTACACCGGCGTCTTCACACGCCCAACGGCGCCGCACGCCGTGGATGGGCAGACGGTCGCGCTCTACCGGTTCGACGAGGGAAGCGGCACGACAATTATCGACTCGGCGCCGGATGGCGGCAGCCCTGGCGAGCGGCGGTTCGGTGGTTCACCCGCCGGTCCGGTCTATGTCGCCGATATACCGTTTAGCGGAGCGCTTCCATCGGCGACGCCAACGCGCACCGTCACACCAATCTCTGGTCCATTGCCTTCGGCAACATCAACGCCGACCGCAACACCAACAATGACCTCGGTTGCGTTTACCGCCACGGTCACCAGTACACCAACAAGGACTACCAACCCAACGATTACACCGATCGTTGGCATTTCTCCCCTGAAGCCGCGCGCCTTCCTGCCCTTTGTTCAAAAACCGTAGCCAGCGCCCCCGCGATGATCGTCACCCGCGCTGGCGGACGCGCGGAGGGGGAGCACCCGGCGCTGACCGTCACCTACGCCACCGCTTGCAAAAATGTCATTCCCCTTCTTCCCCGGTTTACGTGCATGTCACGATGCTCTGCTACGATACCGGTGATTGAACAGTGCAGGCCCGGGATGCACATCTGTCCGAATGCTGGAGGAATGCTCATGACGACCCTCTCGACGGTTGACCGCAATACAGTTCTTGCGCTGGTCATCGCCAGTCTGTGCGATCTCTACGAGCAGAACGGCATCACTGCCGGTGACGAGCCTGGCGAAGACACGTACCTGATCGGCAGGCGCGCATTACTGGACTCGCTCGGTCTGGTGACGTTGATCGTCGATCTGGAACAGAAGATCGAAGAGATTTTTGATGTCGCTCTTACACTGGCGAATGAACGCGCCATGTCGCAGAAGCACAGCCCATTTTTGACAGTTGGTTCGCTGGCGGATTACATTTGCGCGCTGCTCAACGAGCAGCGCCATGCCTGAGCGTGAAAGCCATGACAACTGATCGACAGGTCGTACTGATCACCGGCGCACGGAAGGGAATCGGGCGATTCCTGGCGGAATGGTTCGTTCATAAAGGGGCGCTGGTTGAGGGATGCAGCCGCGAGCCACCCGACTGGTCGCTGGAAGGATATACCCATCATCGCACGGATGTGACTGACGAGTCGCAGGTCAAAGCCATGATGACCTCGATTGCGCGGCATCACAGTCGACTCGATATTGTCATCAACAATGCTGGTGTCGCAGCGATGAACCACTCGCTCCTTACCCCGATTGCATCGCTGGATCGTATCTTTGCCACTAATGTGCGTGGTGCGTTTCTGGTGTGTCGTGAAGCGGCGCGGCTGATGCAACGGCGTCGATATGGTCGGATCGTCAACCTGAGCACTGTGGCGGTCCCCTTGCGATTGGAAGGCGAGGCGCTGTACGCCGCTTCCAAAAGCGCTCTTGAGACCCTGACGCGCATTCTGGCGCGTGAGTTTGGTCCGCTTGGCATCACCGTCAACGCCGTTGGTCCAACTCCTATTGAAACCGACCTCATTCGCGGGGTTCCGCCCGATAAAATCCAGAAGATCGTTGATAGTCTGGCGATCCGGCGCCTGGGGCGGTTCGAGGATGTGGCGAATGTCATCGACTTTTTTGTGCGTCCTGAAAGCGATTATGTCACCGGTCAGGTCATCTACCTTGGCGGCGTTTCCTGAAACGCCGTTTTTCATACGAGGAGACGAACATGGCAATCGAATGGCTGATAGATCGTATGGCACAATTGCGCAATGATACGGCCATCGTCTGGCAGGGGGCGTCGGTTTCCTACGGCGACCTGATCGACCGTGTGGCGCGCTGGCGCGTGATACTCGACGAGGCCGGCATTGCCGAAGGGCAGGTGGTCAGCATCGAAGGGGACTATTCACCCGGCGCGATTTCGCTCCTGCTGGCGCTGATTGCGCGCAATGCCATCATTGTGCCGCTCACGGCGTCGGTTGCAGCGCACCGTGACGAGTTCCTGTCCATCGCCGAAGTGCAGGCGGTCATCAGTTTCGATGCTGGCGATGGATGGCGCATTGAACGCCGCGACATCCCGGTGACGCATGCGTTGACCTGCACACTCATCACGCGCGGGCATCCCGGTCTGGTGCTCTTCTCATCCGGTTCAACCGGCAAGAGCAAAGCGGCGTTGCACGACTTCGTGCCGCTGCTGGAGAAGTTCAAAGTGCCGCGCCATCGCCAAGTGACGCTGACCTTTCTGCTGCTCGACCACATTGGCGGGATTAACACGTTGTTCTACACACTCTCCAATGGTGGAACCGCCGTGTCGGTGCGCAGCCGCGATCCTGATGAGGTTTGCGCTGCGATTGAACGCTATGCGGTCGAATTGCTGCCCACGTCGCCAACCTTCCTGAACCTGATTCTGATGTCAGAGGCATATCGGCGCTACGATCTATCGTCGCTGAAACTGATTACCTATGGCACCGAAGTGATGCCCGAAACGACGCTTCAGCGTGTCCGTGAAGCGTTTCCCGGCGTGCGCCTCCAGCAAACCTACGGTCTCTCCGAACTTGGCATTCTCCGCTCGAAGTCGCGCGACGACGGTTCGTTGTGGGTCAAAGTCGGCGGCGAAGGGTTCGAGACGAAGGTGGTGGATGGCGTGCTCTATGTCCGCGCGAAATCGGCGATGCTCGGGTATCTCAATGCGCCAAGCCCCTTCGACGAGGAAGGGTGGATGAACACACAGGACATGGTAGAAGTCGATGGTGAGTACATACGGATTCTGGGGCGGCGTACCGAAATCATCAATGTCGGCGGGCAGAAAGTCTACCCGGCGGAGGTCGAAAGTGTGCTCATGCAATTGCCCAACGTGCGCGATGCAACGGTCTACGGCGAGAAAAATCCGATCACGGGGCAGATTGTTGCAGCTCGCTTGAACCTGATCGAACCGGAAGACCTCGACTCGCTCAAGAAACGGGTGCGCGCCTGGTGCCGCGAGCATCTGGCGCCGTTCAAAACGCCGGTCAAAATTACGATTGCCGACGGCGAACAGTTCAGCGCACGCTTCAAGAAGATGCGGCGCGCCTGATATGATACTCTGTCTGAATATGCAACCAGTGCGCCTTGCCCTTGATCCGTCGCTCGATGAGCGCTATGCGCCAGAAATTGCGTGGACCTGGCGGTATCTGTTGACCGGTGCAGGCTATGCCTGGCACGTCTGCGGGCTTGATGAACCGTGTGATATCGCCTATGTCGCCGACCCGCAGCGCACCCCGCATGCCCGGCTTGTCATTCAGGCCACGCCGCGCCTCTGGGAGCGGCGATCCGCGCCACGTCTCGCGGGAGTCGCCACAGTCGACGGCTTTACCCATCCGCTGTACGAGGGTGAGCGTGTCGATGAGGCGATGATCATCGGCGAACAGGGACGCCTGATCTGTACCCGCGACATCGTTTTTGATCTCTTCTGGCTGCTCACCGGGCAGGAAGAAACGCACTTTCCGAAGAATCGTCACGGGTATGTCGATCTGACAGGTACGCCCTATCTGCATAACAATATTGTGCAACAAGGGCTGGCATCGGGGATCGGTGCGCGCTTTGCGCAACTGCTCGGCGACATCGGCGCACCGCCAGGCGAACCGCGCTGGCCCCACGGGAAATGCGCCGCTGCCGCTATCAGCCACGATGTCGATTACCCGGAAGTTGTGCGCTGGTTGGAACCATTGCGGGTGCTGTTGCGTCAGGGTGTGCGTGGTCTGCCGGCGGCTGTTGATGTGATGACCGGGAAGCGACATCACTGGCAGTTCAACGCCTGGCTGGCGCTGGAACGCGACCTTGGCGCGCCGTCTGCCTTCTACTTTGTTGCGCGCCGTGGGTCACTGCGCGAATATGCACTGGGTACGCCTGACTCCTTCTACGATATTCGCGCGCCGCAGTTTCGCGCTCTGTTTCGCTCCCTGATCGGGGCAGGATGCGAGATCGGCTTGCACAGCAGTTACTGCGCCTATGCCAGCATCGAGCAGTTTGCGCGTGAAAAACGCCTCCTCGAAGAGTGCGCCGGCGTGCCAGTCGTTGGGAACCGGCATCATTACTGGCACATGGATCCCATGAACCCTGAAGCGACTCTCATGATCCACGAGCAACTCGGTTTCCTCTACGACGCTTCATTGACCCATGATCGCTACCTCGGTTGGCGGCGCGGATCGTGCTGGCCCTTCTTTCCATTCATCCAGCAGGAACGCCGCGAACTGCGCACGCTCCAATTACCGACGGGGTGGATGGATAGTCAACTCTTCTTGCAACACGGCGCCAATCCTGGCGAGCCAAACGAGGTGTTGCGCAACCTTGCCGACCGGACCGCCGCTCAGGGCGGATTGCTGCTCGTTAATGTCCACGACTACGTATTTGACGATGCGCTGTTCCCCGGTTGGGTTGCAACCTTGCGACGATTGTGGGAATATCTGAGCGCGCGCGGCGACTTCTGGATGGCAGCGCCGGCCGAGATTGCTGCGCACTGGCATGCGCGCTACCGGCGTCTTCTGACATCGAGCGTCGGTCTGGGCGTCGAGCGTGGCGTTGCGGCTGGCGCTCCATTATAATGATCGCGCAGTCTTCCTCAGCGCATGGAAGCATTCTTATCCCTATGCACACGCTGTTTGTCGTGTTAATCCTGCTAGCGCCGCCGCCGCTTAAGCCCTGGTTGATGCGGACGCTGCTCGGCGCGCGTGTCGGACGGAATGTGCGCGTCGGTTGGTTCGCTGGCATATCGGCGCGCCACATTGCCATTGGTGACGAAAGTGATATTCGGGCGTTGACCTTCATCAGTTGCCACGGCGATGTGATCATCGGTCGCTACTCGATTATCAGCAGTTTCGTCCTGGTGTATGGCGCCGCAGACCTGATCATTGGCGACCATGCGTATATTGGTCCGCAAACGTTCATCAATTGTGATGAATGTGTTCGCATTGGCAACTATTCCGCACTCGGCGCGCGCTGCATGGTCTACACGCACGGGTCATTCTTCCCGTACACCGAGGGCTACTGGGTGAAGTTCGGACCGGTCACGATCGGCGACTATGTCTGGTGCGCGGCCGGTGTCTTCATTCATCCAGGAGTGACAATCGGCGACCATGTGTTTATCAATTCGCGTTCGGTCATTACCCGCGATGTTGCCTCCGGCGATGTGGTCGAGGGCTTTCCGGCGCAAACGGTCACGACCATGAACCGCCTGAAACGCAGCATGTCGCCGCGCCGCCGTGATGCGGCTGCGCGTCGGATTCTCGATCACTTCGTCGATCTCGGCGTGCGGCGTGAACTGCGCCTCGCCGTCGAGCAGCGCGATGGGCAGGTCGCCTTTCGGTATCGTGGGAGGAAGTACCGACTGCTGTGCATCCCTTCAGACGGCGCCCCGCCATCGTTCGATAACGGACCCGCATGTCACATCGTTGCACTGGTGACTCGTCCTGATTGGACGCCGCCAACCGGCGCGCCGATCTATCCGCTCGACCTGATTGCCTACCGCACTCCGCGCAGCAACGATCCCGTCCATCATGCGTTGCGCACCTTCCTGATGCGCTACTACGGCGTGCAGGTCGAATACAGCGATGCCGCGAAGTAACGGGATTGTCACGGATCGTCCAGCTTCGCATTCATCACCCCGTCATTATCGCCATCCATAATCCATGTGCAATGTGGTGAATGAGCGTCGCTCCTGGATGCCGCTCATTGCCTGCCGCATTCTCTCGTCTGTCTTGGAGAAAGGCGCTGGCATGCATCTCTCACTGGTCATTCCCTGCTTCAATGAATCGGATAGCATCGAACAGATGCGGGAGCAACTCAATGCCATCCGCGCTGAACTGGCGCGCCGTGGTCCATTCGAACTGGTGCTGGTCGATGATGGCAGCACCGACGATACGTATGAGCGATTGAAATCCGCATTCGCTGACTGGGAACAGGTGCAGATTGTTCGCCATGAGCGCAATCGCGGTCTCGGTGCAGCCCTGCGCACCGGTTTCGCCCATGCGCGCGGTGAGGTCATTGTGGTGACCGACAGTGACGGGACCTACCCCTTTACGACCATTCCCGACATGCTCGACATGCTCACGCCGGACGTCGATATTGTCACCTCGTCGGCGTACCATCCGCAGGGTGGTGTGGAAGGCGTGCCCGCTTACCGGCTATTGTTCAGCCAGGGTGCGTCGCTGATCTACCGGACGCTGGTGAACCGTCACATTCACACCTACACCGCCATGTATCGCGCGTATCGCCGTCGGGTTGTCGAGGCTGTGCCGCCGACGCTCGAAGGATATGTGGTGATGGCGGAAATCCTGGTGAATGCGCTGCTGGCGGGGTATCGAGTCGCCGAATATCCGGCGGTGCTGCATGTGCGCAAGTTCGGGCAGTCGAAAGCAAAAATCTGGCGCATCACCAAATCGCATCTGCGCTTTCAGGCGCATATTCTGTGGCGGCGTCTGATGGGATTGTTTCGTGCCACATCAGTCACACCCGGCAAAGCAGGTCGGTTATGAAAACAGTGGTGACAGTTCTGGGCACCCGCCCGGAGATTATCAAACTATCGCCGCTCATTCCACTGCTCCGTGAGCGGTTTCGCCACATCCTCGTGCATTCCGGGCAGCACTATTCTTTCGAGATGGACGCGGTCTTTTTCGAGGAATTGGGGCTGCCGGCGCCTGATTACACGCTTGGCGTCGGCTCAGCGTTGCACGGCGAACAGACAGCGCGCATGCTGTCGCGGCTGGAGCCGATCCTGCTTGAAACAAAGCCCGACATGGTTCTGGTTCAGGGTGACACGAATACGGCGATGGCAGGCGGATTGTGCGCGGCCAAACTCAATATTCCGGTCGCACATCTCGAGTCTGGTGGGCGGTCCTTCAATCGCCAGATGCCCGAAGAACTCAACCGCATTATTCTCGACCATATTGCGACGCTGTTGCTGGCTGCCGATGAAACCGCCGAGCGCAATCTGCTGGCGGAAGGGTTGCCGCCTGAGCGGATCCGTATGGTTGGGTCGAGTGTGATCGATGCTGTCGCGCGGAACCGGCAGCATGCCCGCCGCTCGACCATCGTGCAGCGTCTGGAGGTGACCCCCGGCGACTACCTGGTGCTGACCCTGCACCGCAGCGAGAATACCACTCCTGCCGTGCTGCCCGGCATGATCCGCGCCCTCGGTGAGTTGGCGGAAGAGCACACAATCGTGTTTCTGCTGCATCCGCGCACTGCGGCGGCGATGCGATCCTATGGCATTGTCATGCCGCGCAATATTCGCGTCAGTGAGCCGCTTGGCTATCTCGACACGCTCTGCCTCGTCGAGCAGGCGCGCGCGCTTCTCACCGATTCTGGCGGCTTGCAAGAGGAGGCGGGCGCACTGGGAACGCCAACGCTCATCCTGCGCAACGAAACCGAGTGGCGTTACCTGGTGGACGCCGGGATGCACGTGCTGGTCGGTAACACGTATGAGTCTATTCTTAGTGGCGCTCGTCGATGGTTGCAACCCGCAGCGCTTGCCCGGTTGCGGTCCGCGCCGGCGCCGATCCGCACCGGCGCCAGTGAACGCGCCGTCGCAGCGATGGTTGACGTGTTATACCAATGACGCTTGAAGATGCCGCATGCGTGTCATTCCGAGCCCTTCGCTTCGCTCAGGGTAAACGCAGCGCGGAATCTGCGCGGGTCGCGCACGACCCCTCGCGCTGCTCGGGGTGACTATGCCGGATGGTCACAGGTAATTGGTATGAGAGAGCGCCGTCTGAAGCGCTCGAGAAAGATATGTGGTATGCAAGCGACAAACGTACAGGCTGACCGGCGCGAGTGTAGCGCCACGAAAGGATCCTCCATGACCCCGATGATGCTGACGCTGATACTGATTCTGATACCGACTATTACCGGTGTTGCCGGTCAACTGCTATTGAAGGTCGGCATGGCGCAACTGGGCGCACTCGAGATCAGCATTGCCGCACTGCCGTCGCTGATGATGCGGATCGTTACGTCGCCGTACATTCTTATCGGTCTGACTATCTACTTCGGTGGTGTGTTTTTCTGGCTGCTGGCGCTCAACCGCGCCGATCTGAGCTACGTGTATCCATTTGCCAGTCTCAGTTATGTGCTCATCACGCTGGCATCGTGGTTGTTGCTGCACGAAGCGGTTCCTCCCCTGCGTTGGATCGGGCTGGCGGTCATCTGCATCGGCGTTATCCTGGTTGCGCGGAGTTAGGTGCTTGTCTCAGGTGATGGTCATCTACGCCCCAGGCAGCGCCGCTCTCCCGACACGCACCCACCCCCCCACGCTGACAAATCGTTTATACGCAGCGTGAAGGGGTTCATTTCGATTTCAAAGCCTGCTGGTACAGTACAGTCACAACAGGGGCGACCCCATAGACACAGGAGCATCAACCATGCCCGTAATCGATATCGTTGGCGGCGGTATTCTCGGTCTTGCGCTCGGCTACGACCTGATCAAGCGCGGCATTGGCGTGCGAATCTGGGAGCGGAGCCGCGAATTGGGCGGGTTGATGGGCCGTACTCGTTTCGACGACCTCGATGGTCTGGAAGTTGATCGCTACTACCATGCCATTCTGAGCAGCGACCGCACGCTGATGCGTCTGTTCGATGAGTTGGGTCTGCGCAGCGAGGTGCGCATGACCGTCACATCGATGGGGTTCTATCACGACGGCAAACTCTATTCGATGTCCACCCCGCTCGATTTTCTGCGTTTCCCGCCGCTCTCGCCGATTGATCGGTTCCGTCTGGGAGTGACCATTTTACAGGCGCGTCGGGTGAAAGACTGGCGCGCCCTGGAGCAGACGCCGGTGGTCGAATGGCTCACGAAACTTGGCGGGCGCGGAACGGTGGAGCACATCTGGAAGCCGTTGCTGCGCGCCAAGTTCGATGGCGGGTTCGACAACGTGCCGGCGACATACATCTGGTCGCGTCTGGTGCGCACAACCGACACCCGTGAGAAAGGGGGCGCCGTCGAGAAGATGTGCTTTCTGCCGGGTGGTTACGCAATGCTTATCAATGCTCTGGCAAAGGCGATCACCGAGCGCGGCGGGCAGATCACAACCGGGGTCGCCATCCAGCAGGTGCATGTGAGTGAAGGGCGGGTGTGCGGCTTGCGCCTGAGCAATGGCGAAATCGACAGCGATGGCGCCGTGCTGACATTGCAAACGCCGATTGCGCGCCGGTTGCTTCCTCCCGAAGCGGCGGATGTCAATGCGCGCTGGAGCCGCCTGGAAGAGTATCTCGGCATTGTTTGTATGCTTCTGGTGCTGCGCCGTTCGCTCTCGCCCTACTACACGCTGAACATTACCGATGAGCGCATTCCGTTCACCGGTGTGATCGAAACGACCAACCTGATCGACCGGCAGTTTACCAACGGGTATCACCTGGTCTATCTGCCGAAATATGTGGCGCCCGACAATCTCTTTGCCCAAATGAACGATGAGGCGCTGCAACGCTCATTCCTGGTCTATCTGCGGCAGATGTTCCCCGACGTGCGTCCCGACGACATCGCGGCAGTGCGGATTGGTCGGGAACGCTATGTCGAACCGCTTCATCCTATCGGGCGCACCGATGATATTCCGCCGTTCACCACAGATATTGCCGGACTGTACCTGGTGAACAGCAGTCAGATCTACCCGCAACTGACGAATGGCGAAGCAGCGGTTGCGCACGCGGCGCGGGCGGCAGGGATTATCGAGCAGACACTCCGTTCCCTGTCCGAATCGCAGCAAACGGTTGCCGTCTGACATGATCAGAAGCAGTCTGTTTGAACACATACAGGAGCGATGCTGATGGCGATCTCAAAAGGAATTGCAGCGCACGCAAAGCCAGGACATATCGTTCGACGCGCCGATCGCTGGCTGTTGAACGGTGTGCTGGTTATCAATGATACCCTGGCGGTGCTTATCAGTTTTGCAATCGCCTATGCGGTGCGTTTCTGGAGCGACCTGCCGATTTTCGAGGAAGGGTGGGTCAATCCTGATTTCTATGCGATGGTTGTGCTGGCGATGACGCCGGTGTATCTGGGATTGTTTGCGGCGTATGGTCTGTACAATCCGGTGAATCTGCTGGGTGGTGCGACTGAATATGCCCGGATGTTCAATGCTGTCACCACTGGGGTCTTACTTGTCATCATCGTCAGTTTCCTGGTTCCCAACTTTATTGTTGCGCGTGGATTTCTTATTCTGTCGTGGGGTTTGCTGGTCATCTTCGGCATTACCGGTCGTTTTGCGGTGCGCCGATTTGTTTACGCTCAGCGTCAGGCAGGGCGGTTTGTCAACCACACGCTGATCATCGGCGCGAATCCCGAAGGATTGGCGATTGTCGAACAATTACGGTCGGCAAAAACCTGTGGGATGCGCATCGTTGGCTTCGTCGATGACTACCTGCCGGTGGGCAGTGAACCAATCCCGGGTGTTCCGGTGTTGAGTGCGTCTACTGCGTTTGCGGAACAGATCCGGCAGCACGACATCGATACCGTGATTGTCGCCAATACGGCAATGATGCGAGAGCAACTGCTCTCGCTCTACAGCACCCTCGATACCTTTCAGGACGTTGAAGTGCGCCTGGCGTCGGGTCTGTTCGAACTCCTGACGACCGGAGTGCGCGTTCGTGAAGAAGGTTTCGTTCCCCTGCTGGTGCTCAACAAGACGCGAATCACCGGCGTGCATCTGATTGCCAAGACCATACTCGATTACACTCTGGCTGCCACAGCAGTGATCTTCCTCATTCCTTTCTTCCTTGTTGTCGCTTATCTGATCAAGCGCGACTCGCCCGGTCCGGTCATCTACCGGCGGCGGGTTGTCGGTCAGGGGCGTCGTGAGTTCGATGCCCTCAAACTGCGCACCATGCACATTGATGGCGATCGGTTGCTGACGCCGGAGCAGAAACGCGAACTCGAAGAACACGGTAAGTTGAAGGACGATCCGCGTGTCACGAGAATTGGCGCATTTCTGCGTAAGTATAGCCTCGATGAGTTGCCGCAGTTGTTCAATGTGCTGCGCGGTGAAATGAGCCTGATTGGTCCGCGTATGATCACCCGCCAGGAACTTGAAAAATTCGGCAAATGGCAGCACAACCTCTCGACAGTGAAACCCGGTCTGACCGGCTTGTGGCAGGTGAGCGGGCGGAGCGATCTGTCATATGAGGATCGCGTGCGTCTGGATATGCACTATATCCGCAACCATACGATCTGGCTTGATCTCCAGATCCTGTTTCAGACCATACCGGCAATATTGACCGGTCGTGGCGCCTACTGAGCAAGGAGCGACACCATGGCGAAAATTCTTCGTGCAGCGCTGATCGGCGCGGGCATTATGGGTCTCAACCATGCGCGCGTGTATTCCGAAATGGATGATGTCGAACTGGTTGCCATCGCCGATGTTGATCCGAAGACGGTTGCGCGACTGATGCAGCGGTTCCGTGTGCGCGGCTACACCGATTATCGTGAATTGCTCGAACGGGAACAACTTGATCTGGTCTCGGTGGTGGTGCCGACAGAGCAGCACTATGCAGTCGTTTGCGATACGTTGCGCGCCGGGGTCGCCACGCTGGTCGAAAAACCGATTGCCGCCACGGTCGCGCAAGGGGCAGAACTGATCGCGCTGGCGCACGAAACCGGTGTGTTGCTTACGGTTGGTCATATCGAACGGTTCAACCCGGCGATCATCGTCCTAAAGGGACAACTCGATCACGGCGCTTTGGGGCGCGTCTATCAAATTACATCGCGCCGTATCGGTCCGTTCCCTAGCCGCATCAAAGATGTCGGCGTTGTCGTCGATCTGGCGACGCACGATCTCGACATCATGCACTATCTGACCGACTCGATCGTCGTCAAGCTGCATGCCGAGATTGGACGGCGCCTGCACACCGCGCACGAAGACCTGCTGGCGGCAGTGTTGCGCTTTGAGAATGACGTGATCGGTATGCTCGATATCAACTGGCTCTCGCCCAACAAAGTGCGTGAACTGTCGGTCATCGGCGAACGCGGGATGTTCGTCGCCAATTACATTACGCAGGACCTGACGCTCTACGAAAACGATCTGGCGCCCTACGGAACGGAATGGCCGCAGGCGGCGCTGATGGGTGTGACCGAAGGGCGTATGATCCGCTTCAAAGTCAACAAAAAGGAGCCGCTGCGCGCCGAACTCGAAGCCTTCGCCGCTGCGGCGCGCTGCGGCGGTCCTGCGCCGGTGCGTCCGGAAGATGCGCTGCTGGCGCTCATGGTCGCGCAGAAACTGGTCGAGTCCGGCGCGTATGGCGAGACCCTGTGCGCAGTCGATGATCACGGCGAAGTCTGGGAACCGCTCCAACCGCGTCGTCGCCATCTCGCTGAACTCGAAGTCGGTGCGATCGCATAAATCAGCGTTGAGTTTGATGGCGACCCCTGAAGCGGCGCCATGCGCCGCTTCGATGTTGGACGCACGGTGAGATCTGAGCGCGCAAACGCAAGCGGCGACTCGCTCTCCCGCAGTGCGGCGACGGTCACTCGAAGACGCCTGGCAAATGCTGCTTCCCCGGTTGAGCGCAACCTGACCATCTCGCAACTCCGTCTGCTCCAATTTGTTCAAGACTCCTCCGGCACTATGCTCCGCGGCATGCTGCCGAAGTTCGCGCTGCTACCAGTTCGCAAGCAACAGGCTGATAGCAAATCGAATCCCATCGATCTGTCAGTCTGGTCCGATGGATGATCGTTGAATCGGCTCTTGACAGGTAGTGTGAAACGTGCTATAACATGGGTCCCTGCAATAAAGGCAAGGTTGCAGGGTCCGCTCTAGCAACATTGCTGGCAGGAGCGGTCGAAAAAACAGGCGATAAAGCGCTTGACAGGCACGCTGGAGCGTGGTATAGTATCGCCTGTTGTAAGCAACCCGTCTCTGGAGAGACGCGCCCGTGAGCGAATAGCGACAACCAGGAGTGCGACAGGGGAAGCGCAACCACTGTCGCCAGGTCGGTCCAGCCGCAAGGTGCGACCGCCTGGTTTTTTGTCGCCCGCTCGGCACCTTCACAACTGAATCGTGACGTGGAGCATTCGTCGGGCTCCCGGCGGCGCATCGCGCAGCGATGCGTCGCCCATCACCATGAAGAGTTTGATCCTGGCTCAGGACGAACGCTGGCGGCGTGCCTAATGCATGCAAGTCGAACGCACGCGCTTCGGCGCGTGAGTGGCGCACGGCTGAGTAACACGTGGGAACCCGCCCTCCGGTGGGGGATAACGAGACGAAAGTCGCGCTAATCCCGCATACGTCCGCAAGGGGAAAGCGCTTCGGCGCGCCGGAGGAGGGGCCTGCGGCCCATCAGGTGGTTGGTGGGGTAACGGCCTACCAAGCCGATGACGGGTAGCTGGTCTGGGAGGATGACCAGCCAGACTGGGACTGAGACACGGCCCAGACTCCTACGGGAGGCAGCAGCAAGGAATTTTCGGCAATGGGCGCAAGCCTGACCGAGCAACGCCGCGTGCGGGATGACGGCCTTCGGGTTGTAAACCGCTTTTCGGGGGGACGACTACGACGGTACCCCCGGAAGAAGCCCCGGCTAACTCTGTGCCAGCAGCCGCGGTAAGACAGAGGGGGCGAGCGTTGTCCGGAGTTACTGGGCGTAAAGCGCGCGCAGGCGGTGGTCTCAGTGTCGTGTGAAAGCCCCCGGCTCAACCGGGGGAGGTCATGGCAAACTAGACGACTAGAGCGGCGGAGAGGCCCCTCGAATTGCCGGTGTAGCGGTGAAATGCGTAGAGATCGGCAGGAAGACCAAGGGGGAAGCCAGGGGGCTGGCCGCTGGCTGACGCTGAGGCGCGACAGCGTGGGGAGCAAACCGGATTAGATACCCGGGTAGTCCACGCCGTAAACGATGACCACTCGGCGTGTGGCGACTATTGACGTCGCGGCGCGCCTAAGCTTACGCGTGAAGTGGTCCGCCTGGGAACTACGAGCGCAAGCTTAAAACTCAAAGGAATTGACGGGGGCCCGCACAAGCAGCGGAGCGTGTGGTTTAATTCGAGGCAACCCGAAGAACCTTACCCAGGCTGGACATGACGGTGCAGGCGGCGGAAACGTCGCGGCCTTCGAGGGACCGTCACAGGTGCTGCATGGCTGTCGTCAGCTCGTGTCGTGAGATGTTGGGTTAAGTCCCGCAACGAGCGCAACCCCTGCGGTTAGTTACTGGTGTCTAACCGGACTGCCCTTCGGGGAGGAAGGCGGGGATGACGTCAAGTCCGCATGGCCCTGACGCCTGGGGCGACACACACGCTACAATGGCGCCGACAATGCGTGGCGACCGCGCAAGCGGAGGCAAATCGCCAAACGGCGTCTCAGTGCAGATCGGGGGCTGCAACTCGCCCCCGTGAAGGCGGAGTTGCTAGTAACCGCGTATCAGCCATGGCGCGGTGAATACGTACCCGGGCCTTGTACACACCGCCCGTCACGTCATGGGAGTTGTCAATGCCTGAAGTCCGTGCGCTAACCGTCAGGAGGCAGCGGCCGAGGGCAGGGGCAGCGACTGGGACGAAGTCGTAACAAGGTAGCCGTACCGGAAGGTGCGGCTGGATCACCTCCTTTCTAGGGAAAACGCGGCGTAA